>JAKSRD010000030.1 GCA_024403795.1 Saccharofermentans sp. | reverse complement strand
GCAACAGAAGGGGCTGCTACGCCCGCATTCTGTTGCATCGATAATGTTCTGTTGCTAGTGCCGATGGTAAGTTGCAACAGAAAGACTCAATTTTGGTGGCGTTCTGTTGCGAATTCTCGAAAAGTGCAACAGAAGGGGCTGCTACGCCCGCATTCTGTTGCATCGATAATGTTCTGTTGCAACCAAATCATTCACGCGATTTGCGTAAAAAACATTGCGCAAAGCTTCCAAAATGATTCCGTTGCCCCAAAAGAGAACGTGAAGAACCCATAAAAGCGCCGGAAGTCTCTATCGCGATGACTTCCGGCAGAATAACTAACAGTCTTAACTTATAAACTATCCTTTCAGATCAACTGCAGGCTTAACGGCATGCACTTTCTTATCAAGTCTGTGAACAACCAGGAAGAAAGCAGGAACCAGGAAACAATCTGCCAGGAACCAAGCAAACGGCGATGCGACACAAGCACCGATAAATCCCCATTTGGGGATAAAGAACACACCTGCGACTCCGCGGGCGATCATCTCGAGTACACCTGCAAGGATAGCAAGGAACGAATAACCGGCTCCCTGGATCATGAATCTGAGGCAGTTCACCAACACCAGGAGCATGAGCGAAGCTATTGAGATCAAGACATGCATAGAGGCCTTATCTATCATCTCCTCAACAGGTTCGTCCAGGAACATGCTGATGAGCGGTCTTCTGGCAAAGATGACTGCGATAAAAGCAACAACGCAATATGCACCGCCTATGAGGACAGAAGCACCGCCGCCCTTGCGGATACGGTCGATCCTTCCTGCGCCGAGATTCTGACCGGAATATGTGGCCATAGCAGCACCGAGTGCATCAAGGATGCAGAAAAAGAGCATGTTAACTTTACTTGCAGCAGTAGTAGCCGCAATTGAGATCGGTCCGAGATCGTTAACGCTCGCCTGAAGGATGACGGAACCGATCGCGGTAATCGAGTACTGAAGTCCCATCGGAAGACCCATGAGGCAGAGCTTGCTCATAAGTCTGAAGTCCGGCTTCCACTCTTTGCCTTTAACATGAAGGATAGTGAACTTCTTAACTACAAGAAGCATACACAGTATTCCGGATATAAGCTGCGAGAGGACCGTCGCAAGAGCCGCCCCGAACACGCCCATTCCGTACTGTGAGATAAAAAGGATATCCAATCCCAGATTGATTATCGTTGAGACTATAAGGAACAATAACGGAGTCTTCGAATCACCGATGGCCCTGATTATTCCTGAGAGGATGTTATATAAAAACGTTACCGGTATTCCGATAAAGATCGTCAGGATATAGGTGTAAGAATACTCGATGACTTCATCGGGAGTATCCATCACGACAAGTATCTTTCTGCAAAGGAGCGAGACCACTACCGTGATAACGGCAGAAAATACCAGAGAAAGATATAAAGCATTAGCTACATACTTGCGAAGTTTCTCATATTCACCGGCACCGTACATCTGCGCTACCGGGATCGCAAAGCCGGCACACATACCCATACAGAAACCAAGGATCAGGAAGTTAATGCTTGAAGTGGCACCGACACCGGCGAGGGCACTGACACCAAGATATCGTCCGACGATGATGGTATCGACAAAGTTATACAACTGCTGAAGCAGGTTCCCGAGTATCATCGGAATTGCAAAAGCGATTATCAACTTAAAAGGCGAACCCACTGTAAGATTCAGATCTGTGCCTTTGTTCTCTGCCATGTCTGTTATTCCTCCTGTATCATTCACATATTTTACTTTCACGACGAGATTATCCAACATGGCCGTTTCAATAAAAATAAGCACGTAATTGCCCCTGATATAAGAAAAAACATCAGTGACGGCATTTGAAAAAACATCTGCGATTTGCTATTTTGAAGAGTAAGAATGCGGTGGGAGGAACTGAACATGAGACGAATACAGGCTGTGTCCAATAATTCCGTTATCGCAATCGTCCTTTCCTGCATCCTGTTGTTCAATCTGTGCGGTTGTTCTCTGTCACACAAACCACCTGTTGATACTGTTGAAGCCGCCTTCGAGGCTCCCGCAGGATTAGACGAGTGGTTTATGGTATCTGATCTGACACACAACCGGAAGAATGAGCTTATTGAATATCCCTGTTATTGCAAAGTCAACGGTGTCCTCATCGGAAATGCCGCCAACAGATCCATAAAAGAATTCGAAGACTTTTTCGATCAGAGCGTCGATGAATTCCGGGAATATGCCGGACTCAACGATGAATATCAATATTTGATCGTAAAAGGAGAACTTCTATATCCGGAGGATTTTCCCGTTGATCCGAAATCTGATGACGGCTCAGTCGGCATCGGCTCCATGCATTTCAACTTTGTTGATCGGGAAGACAACAGCCTGGATGACGAGATCGTTTGGGTTGCGGATCTTACGAACTTTGTTCTGAACGGTATGCCTCGAAGGGGCGAGCCCTATGAATTCACAACACTCTATGGCATGAAGAAAGAGTGCCGGCCTTTCTATATCACGGCACTTTGTCTTGCCACATATGAAGATCAAGATGCCATCATATTTCGTTATGTTGATCCCCTTTGACAAAAGCATCAAATGACAGATATATTTACCATAGCGAGGAGGACTATATAAGATATGCGTTGTAAATATTGTAATGAACGAATTGATGCACCTATAGCATTCTGCCCGGGTTGTGGCAAAGAGATATCTAAGGAAGATCGCGAACAGCTCCGCGATGAAGATAATCTTCGGAAAGCCGCCGATGCCGATACACTCCGCAATTGGAAAAAGTATAGGATCATCACGTTCGTAGAGCTCTTTGCCGGAATAGTGATAGGATATCCGATCGCGGCATACTTCTCGCTCTCTTTAAGCCGTATGTGGATATTATATGTATTTGCGGCTCTGTGGCTCGGTCTGTTCATATTCTTCGGCTTCATCAAAGGCGGCGTCAGATGCCCGTTCTGCGGTAGCCTGCTCGGAAGAACCGGCGGAGATCATTGCCCTCATTGCACAAAGAAGATTCGATAACCTTCGTTTTCGCGAGGTATCGAAAACTTTTACTCAGCGCCTTCCGTCGTCAATATCGCGCCTATTGTCTTGAAAATACAAAGAGTATCTAAATATAACGAGCAATTACGGATGTAATAGTACTCAAGCTCAAGACGCTCAGCATAGGTTGTGTTGGATCTGCCGTTGCATCCCCACCAGCCGGTAATTCCCGGTCTGAGCTGATAGTACAGCTGGAGACCTCCATGGCTCTCAAGCTCTCCTTCAACAAGCGGTCTTGGTCCGACAAGGGACATCTCCCCTTTAAAGACGTTAATGAACTGCGGCATCTCATCAAGAGAAGTCTTACGCAGGAATTTGCCGACCTTAGTGATCCTCGGATCATCTTCAAACTTTTGATTCGCTTCCCACTCAGCTCTGTATTTCCCATCTTTAAGGAGTTCTTCCAACATCTCAGCCGAGTTGCGGACCATCGTACGGATCTTAAAGAGCCTGAACGGCTTTCCGTTCATACCGATCCTGTTCTGTGCGTAAAAAATCGAGCCGAAATCACCGGTGATCATAAAAGCAATCTTAATAACAAGTGCAACCGGTACAAGCAGGATCATTACCAGCAAACTCGATACCACATCAATGATTCTCTTTATCACAAGATATATAAGCTGCTTACCCGTGAACTGATGGAACCCGATACTGACAGTAGAATTCGTCCCGATAGTAGTAATCAGCTGGCTGTCCGAAGTAATACCTATCATGCTCTCGATATCAAGATGAATGCCCTTACCATTATCGACAAATGCCTTATATGTCTCGGATGTAAGAACAGATGGTTCAACACCGATAAACACTTCATTTATCTTGTGTTTAAGCACGTAACGCAGAACATCTTCCACAGCAACCTCATTCTTGAACTCGAGTCGTTCCTTCTCCACCTTTCCAGAAGATTTAACAACATCGATCTCAGAAGAGAATACTTCTCCCAACGGGGCATCAACTACGCAAAGTCCCTTAATGGAATATTCCTTGAAGAAACCCGAATTAATGCTTCTGATCAATTTGGGTATATCTTTACTCTTGCCAATAACAAAAATGCTGTTTTCCTCAACAAACAGAGCTTTCCGGTCATTTCTGAACGCCTTCTTATACAGGCATCGCATAATAAAAGACAATGAACAAAAGAATACCGGAAGCAATATACTGGTCGTTCGGGAATATGCTTCACCAAGCTTGAGGACATAGAACATGATACTCGTGATCATGAAATTATATATCGCATGCTGACCGGTCTTGATCAGCTCTTCACTGGCAGTTCTCTGAAGTATTCCTCTGTAACTTCCGGTAATGACAACAACAGCAAAATTAACAAGACATTGGATAGAAAAATAGGCGCGCCACTTATCTGTGGTAATAAAACCCATATCCCAGAATTTGACATAATAAGCAAATGTATAGGCAACAGCCAGCAACAGATAATCAAACAAAAGGATATCCAAATGCTTAAGCGGACTATTCTCAGATATCTTATAGAGCTTGTTCATACCTTACCTCAATAGTAGCACACAACATTATTCAGCATAGAATCTTACTTTCGTCTAGTAATGATTATTGAGCGAATGATTTACATATTAATCTTACGTTCAAACTTGAAAAGGTAAAACTGTGCATTTATTGCAAATAAGTGTAGGTCTCATATAGATCCATCACATAGATCCATCATAAAGATTCAAGAAATATTCCAGACAATACAGTTGCCATTTTTGATTACCGGTAAGCTTACTCAAATCAATGTTAGGTAAGAACTCGGATCTGACAGGTCCGTTCCAGTTCTCAAAAAACTTATCAACAGGCCTCGGCATTGGGTTTTTCTCCGGCACCGGAATGCTCGGATATTTCATTTTAAAAAGATTTCTTATGACATATTTTGACTCACCGTTTCTGATTCTATTCAAATCCAACGAAGAAGAAAGCTTCAACACTTCATACGGATCAACATATTCCATATCAGCAGCAGCAAATGCATTCTCATACGAAGCATAACTCTCGATATCAGCATACTTATGCATGAACTCAATGAAATCAATATTCTTACCGATTCTATACTCTTCAAAAGCAAAATCGATATTTACCGGTGATTTAACTACTTCTCTAGGATCTAGATACACATATCTTTCTACAAACTCTTCAAAAGACCAATCTTTAGAATGCAGACCATCCATTCCGCCAAACACATAATCAGCGGCGTCACCTATCACCATCACTTCTACGCCATCAGCTTTCGCCTGACAAGCCGCTTGATATACCTGAGGTTCAATAGAATGAACCGGTGCTCCTTTACTGGCAATTACGTGAGGCAAATTAGTCTCTACCGTGCTCCAATCAATATCCACATAGTGCAGATTAAGATCATATTTGCGGGCAAAAGTCTCAGCACGGTTCAATTCTTCCTTTTGATACTCTCCGTTAAGGAATCTAAATGTATATGCTTCACATCCAATCAGATAAGGAGCCAAACAAGCAGAATCCATGCCACCGGAAAGAAGAAGACCTATCTTCTTATGCTTAATACTTTCCAACTGTCGCTTCAGTTCTCGATCAACATCATATTCAT
The DNA here is from genome assembly GCA_024403795.1 of Saccharofermentans sp. Lineage (GTDB taxonomy): Bacteria > Bacillota > Clostridia > Saccharofermentanales > Saccharofermentanaceae > Saccharofermentans. Next base: position 11,128 of record JAKSRD010000030.1, on the reverse strand, counting down.
CATCGACCAACACCCTTTTTTCTGACGGTATCAATTCATAAATCCTGTGTTTCACTCCGTCAAAAAAATCGCGATCATCATCGATCACATATCGAAAAGCTAAAAATGAACTTATGCAAAAATTCTTGTCTACCATGAATTACTCTTCCTTGTTAACTCCGTATTCATTAGTCCAGCCGCGATCATTCTTCAATACATCAGTAATCTTGGTAGATGATATTCCTCGAGTATAAGGGAAGTATACTATTTGGATTCCTGCTTTCTCAAATTCTTTTTCATATTCCTTCCACTTCTCAGAAGCGTACCAATCATCACCAACGAAAAGCATTTTTGCGCCCAGCTTCTTACAAGCAGAAAGCTTGTCCATATCATATTGCGGAACCGCAGCATCCACATACTTACATGCACGAACAATTTCAATTCTATCTTCAAAAGGAATTAAAGATTTCTTTCCTTTATAGAGAACCAGATCATCCACTGTAACACCAACTACCAGTCTGTCACACATACCCTTGGCATTCTTTAGTAGATTTAAATGACCTATATGGAACAAATCATATACACCTGTTGTATAGCCAATAATCATAAATTCGACCCCCTTACGCGTTATAAATTATATCAGCAAGTTCTATGCCGCATCTTTATCAAAATAACCAATACTGTTAACAATATTCACTCAGTTTTCTTCATACTTATCAAAGTCATACATTTCTAAAATTTACCACACTATCAACATCCTGTGCAACGAAAGACGGCATTTACAGTAATCAGAATACAAATTCCTGTTCTCCAAAGCATATCTTTCGATCATATGTAACAACTATTGCCAATATTTCGTTCATATTACTTTGACTTACCGGCACCAAGCTTACGCTTAGTAAATGTCATTATCTTCCTCATCCAATTCTGCTTTTCCATAAATGCATAAGGAATATTCTTATACTTGATCCCGTTAGTCCCAATCCATACATCCAGAAGCCGTTCACTCACGAATCCGAATACTCTGGCATCATAATCACTATAACCTGATACATCAAGCCTGTTCTCAAGTTCAAACAGAATATCGAACAGCCACTTACAGTATGCATCAAAAAGTTCTTTCTTCATAATGAACATGTTGAACCTGTGACCGGTGGTCTTCTTCATGTAGGCATCGTATGTGTCCACATAATCAGGATACTTCTCTTGGAGGATTGCTCTTGTCGTATCCAGATCGACGGCATGATGCGCATGAGCATACTGGCTGTAGTTCGTTTCTATGAAGTAGTTGCGCGGAACAGGAAGCAAAACATCAGTATCTTTAAGCAGCATCTCTAGTGCTTCAGATCCGATAACTCTATCCTGTTTGGAGCCCCTGCAGCCTTTATCGATAAAATGGCGTCTATAGTGAACCAGACCCAGATAATCGGCATCCAAGTTCTTCCAGGCCCAGTACAGGCCTGTCAATTCACAATAGTTTTTGTTCTTATCACTGATATTCTCACCGGAATCATCCTTTGTGTATCCGATGTCCGGCTTGCCCTTCGCCCCGACATGAAGCGGAAAATAACACGGATCTTCAGGCATCCGATATGACTTATGTGTAGCAACCACTAACTTAATGTTCATCTTGCACTACACCGCCAACTGCCGAGCATTCTTCATTCTTTGCGAGCAGGCAAAGAAAAAACGGACAATATGCAAGATCCAACAAATGATGCTCAAACATACACTGAAGAGCAACTAATGCCAGCACAAGAAGTCTGACCCATTCTTTCCCGGAAAGCTGTCTGAATGACACTGCCACATATACAGTAAGCACAAGGAGAAGCATTACCCATCCGGACTCGAAAAGAATACTCAAATATGAGCAATCCAGGAAAAAATACATTCCGTTGAAAATTCTTTCATCAAAGGTCATTAACGATTCATCGACAACAATATTTGTGGAAAGCATTCTTTGCAGAACAAAGCACAAAACGATCGCTGCTGAAGAAATGCCGATCATAAGCGGTATCTTACTTTTTTTGATAAGCAACAATGCCAGCAGTGCTGCAAATAAGACAACAGCTCCGACGAGGGCTATATTAACCAGATCAGGATAAGCAAAATCCGGGATTAGATAATCATCAACGTTTCCTCCGTTGCCGTTAGCATCAATTTCCTGACCGAAGGGTTTAATGGAATACAGGAGAAAAGCCAGACGGCCAAGCAGCAATCTTCTGCTTAACAAAGAATCCAACTTATATAGAATACTGTCAGAATCCTTATAGTCATAAAAAAAGCTCGACAGTGTCATAAACACAGCAAGGATCGGCGCAACAAGTGCAGCAATAACGCCTAAGCTTTTAACCGGCTTGCTATCAAGCAGCTTCTCACGATATTTCCTGATGCAAACATATATGCACATAAGCAGCATGGCAAAGAATAAACAAAGTGCCGTATTACGTGCTCTGCAAATGCACAGAGCAAATACGCCGAACAGGCCTAAGCACAGTACTTCCTTAATGCCTATCTTATTTCCCTTGAGGAAAAGACAACTCATCGCAAAAAAGAATATATGTGCACAAAAATCGGTTGGATATATATAGCCGAATGCCACGCGACTCATACCCTCAACACTATAGATCAGATTAGTGATGAGACCCGTTATACTTAAGATCATAGGGATAACAAGACAAACAGCACATGAGATGACATATCTGTTAAGTATATCCTCTGTTCCGAAAGAACGGGCTCCTATGACCAGTAAAGCCAAGAACAGAAGTTCGTAAGAGATCGCCCCAAAGCCGGCAAGGATAATAAGAACTAACAGAGCCGCGCCACAGATAATACCTGAACGCGAGAGGCCTTCCCGTTTGCAGCTTTTATAGATGTCATATAAAATGCAAACGGCCAAAGGTAATGCACACACGCAACACACAAGCGCAGATATGATCAGCGATGTTTCCGTACACGGTATCATCGTGGATAACCAAAAACGTCTGAGAAAGAGACTGTAGAACAAACTCCAGAAGGCTATTTGATATATGGTTTTCTGCAAATTGCCGCTCTTATTCAAAACAGCTCTCCCATTACTCATTTTTATTTGATTATACTATTATCAACCGGATATGTCCTGTTTTCGAGCACTTGCAATCACCTGTTCCCCCGGAATCACCGTCTGACCGAAGCTTTGAGTATTCACGTTCATCAACCAAAAACAATATCTTCCGGAGTCGTAAACGATCGCCGTTCAAGCCAAAGCCATGCTTGCAAAGAATGCGCAAAGGGCTGCAATAACAAAGAACGCAACAACACCTTTGATAACATTCGGCACTTTGTTCTGCTCAGCGAAGATACAATCACAGGGATCGAACGGATCATAGAAAACAGTCTGGGAGGAACCTATGTGAGGCATTGCATAACTGCTGCCGCCGGCAAGATACTCACGATCGCCGTATACAAGATACTTATTCCCGCCATGACAGATCTCATAGATCGGAGTAGTCAGAACATCACGATACAGTTTGCGGCGTGCAAAATAGAGTCTGTCTTCATAGCCGACAACCGTAGCGGTTCCGGAATATGAATACATGGAATTAGTCCTGTATGTACTGATTCCGATCCATACGCCGACAACTGCAGCCGCGGCGAGACATACTACTGCTGCAACCCGGCAATATGTAACCGGCTGAAGTTGTAATGCTCCGGTCATGCCAAGAACAAACAGAGCAGTCCCGATTACAATGATCCCCAGAAAAACAGCAACAACAAATCTGATCCTTTTAAGTTCGCTCTTATTCTTGGAGGGATCTCTGACGATCAATATTGACAGGCACATTAACATCAGGAAAGAAGCTATCAAAATACCCGTCAACGTTCCGTTCTTAAGGAAGATACCCACAAAAACTCCCACCAGATTAATGGCCAGCAAAACAGTAGCTATCGTACCGCCGACAGATTTTGACACAACATTTTTGTTATATTCGACCATGGAGCTCATTCCGTTCTCCACGATCTGATCCCACAATTTGCTCGCGCCGGGTACGCGCTCATCTGTCCGATAAAAACGGCCCGGTATGTCCGGTGTAAACTGCATACTTGCATCCTTCCTGCTTATCTCTCACGCACTGTTACTTCGGTCAGCCGGCATCCGCTGCTTCCCGGGAAGCAATCTTCGCTTAATCTTCGGAGAGATAATCCTTTATGTTAAAACTCTCATCCGTACGTTGTTCCGCTTCGGTTACTCCGGGAACAAACTCCATAACATATGTATCGCCGGATGACCGGTCAATGTGGAACTTCTTCTCAGCACCGGTATAGGATCTGAACAATACCGACTCATAATAGACATCTGCCGTCAATAAATCAATGCCTCTCCAGTATTTTCAAAATCCGGTCGATCTTCTCAATGCTTAACCTCTGTAAGTACGTTTTTGCTATGAGCCGCTTTGTTTATATTCACTTCTAAGCACAGAATACACTCTTCTTTGTGATTCTTCACTTTCTCTTGGGATAGACGGAGACAGATCCGGTGCTTGTCCACAGATCGCATGCTTTGCCAAACGGCTCGAAAACGTGTGGCGCGTTAATGATGCACTCAATTTCCCAAAACAAGCACCAAAAGAGCACATGCCCTTATCTATCTAACCATTTCAGCCAAAATCTGCTGCCGGGTTCGAAAATATGCTCGCGGTCTTCAAGTCCATGCCCGGTATCGTTTTGATCGTCCGTCTCTTCAAGTCGGAAGTTGTCCTCACTTCCGCCGAAAACATTCTTCAATTCATCTTCTGAGAGCTCGGAAAGTTTATTACCCATTGCTGCCACCTCATTCTTGAGGGCATTAAGTTCTTCCTTGGTTTTCATGGCAACTGTCTCCTTTCTTATCTGTTTTCTTTTTATACGATATAAAACACATAACTGATACTGCTCTCAAGTAACCGTTTTCGAGCAGCTTTCTGTTAACTTACCTCTTCTCCTGTACGAATATAATAACCTTCCTGTATGGCAGCAACAGTTGCGAATGTGCAAGTCACCACTATAAGAACAGCGACAGGTTGCCAAGGGAACCTGTCAACGCAGAAAGGGATTGCAAACATAAGGATCCCGCAGATCTTATTCATAACCGTATGTTCCGAGACGAATCGCTTGCTTGTAATGAATCCTGCGACAATGTTGATGCACTTAATAACTGCAATACAGACGATAAGGTCGGACAAAAAATCAGTCCCAGCGCACATAATATTCTGATGACCGTTATCACATTCGCCACGATATATCCTCTTTTTCCGTCTCTTTGTCCATTATTATCCCACTACATAACAGAAGGGTCACCATCTCCAAAACGGAGAGGATGACCCTTGGACGTTCAATATTACAAAGCTTAAAATAATCTCTCACCGAGACAGGCTCATCATAAGGGGCGGATATTGCTCTCGTAGATTCCGTTTTCAACCCAACCTTCCGGGTGGAACTGCCTTTGGAACTGGTCGCCGTATACTCTGACCGAGTAGACAAACTCAGTGTTATTGATACCACCGGTCTTACCGCCGACAACTTCGATTACACCATCATAGCGGTTTCTTCCCGTTACTCGAATATGGACTTTCTGGCCCACCGAATATTTAGGTGTACTGCCGCTTCGATAGTCCTTGTCGCACAAGATCCACTGGGCAAAGTTGCCGCCGCCGATCTCTTCCAAGTCTTTATCGGACAATCCTTCAAGCTTCTTCAAGCACTCATCACGGTTCCCGTTCAATGTGTCTTCGAGTTCTCTTCTTGTATCTGCCATACTGTTTTCTCCTGCTGTATTTGTTTGCAATTATATACAAGCAAGATCTGTGAATCACTACAGTGTTGCGTGAAAAATGTATTATTTCAGAACAGGTACTCTCCGGATTTATGACCTTTATATCATCGGATCAGAGATCATACAGCATTCCGGTCTCGCGGTTTCTGTACATATGCCTCTCGTAGTATCCGATCAGATTCTTATCATCATCACGAAGAGCTATCATGTATACATCTTTGTTCTCTTTCTCATTGTAGAACGTGTAAACCTTGTTGTGGTCCGTGCTTTCCTTGAACCAATCAACGATCTTACGGATCATCTCATTTGATCCGGCATTATGGCAATCCAATAGACTCTTGCCGAGAAGATCGTATCCGCCGCTGCCGGCATATCTGCTTGCAGCAGCCGGATTCATATAGACGATCGTGTGATTCAGATCACACAATACAACGGCTGCTTCATCCTGCTCGAGTACACTCTTATAAAATGATTCCATAAACACACTCCCTGATTTGATTACTTTATCGTCTTCATTAATTCATTCATATCGCGTTCAATAAGCGGTGACATACTGTCTTTATATTTGCTTAAATCGATACGGTTAACAGCCTGTACTATTCTCTCAGTCATCTCAGATATACTCTTCCCCATGATTACCGTCTTAAATCCTCTATACGCAATCTGTGTATTTGCAGAAGATTATAACACTCAGAGATTAAGCATTTACAATGCTATCCGTAAATGGATGGAGAACAAAAACACAGTTTCTTTATGTGATCAAATCCTTTTAATCGCCAACTCGATTCTTCGGCTATTCTTAGTGCATTTCTTACTAATCAGAAGTCAACAAGGTGTGTTTTTTAGTTCTAAAGACGATTAGCACCAATTAACCCTCCAAATTATAATATGCACGTTAAATTGAAGTTTTTTCTGTAAGAACACTAAAACGCAGCCGCATATTCCTTTTGATTACTCGATAACAAACAATTATGAACATAATCTTTGACTTTATACTTAACCACATGACAGCCGTTGAGCTCATAGTATTCTGGTATCCGATAATCATGGGTATGCTTTGGGTTGTCGGCGGAATCATTTATTACATAAGGATCGAGCGCAAAGAACCGCTGCCTTTGAATGAGACTCCGTTCGTATCAGTCCTTGTTCCGGCTTTTAATGAAGCGGATAACTTAGAAGAGATCATCACAAGACTAAACGAGCTTGATTATCCCGAATATGAGGTTCTTATTATTAATGACGGCAGTAAGGATGAGACTTCAAAGATTGCAACAGGACTTACCCAAAAGTTCGAGCGCGTAAGACTTGTCGATCTTAAAGAGAATTCCGGCAAAGCAAATGCCCTTTACCTTGGATTCATGACCGCTAAAGGAGAGTTCCTTGTATGTGTCGATGGTGATTCATATCTTGATAAGAATTGCCTTCGATATATGATTCCACATTTTACAACTCCAAATAACGGTGAACGTGTTGGTGCTGTTACAGGCAATCCGCGTGTCAGGAACAGAAGTTCATTGCTTGCCAAGATCCAGCTCTGTGAATACGCAAGTATTATTTCACTCATAAAAAGGACTCAGCGTATCTGGGGTAAAGTAATGACCGTATCAGGTGTCGTCGTTGCTTTCCGCAAACAGGCTCTCCTTGATTGCGGACTTTGGGATCGCGATCTGATTACTGAAGACATCGGCGTTACATGGAAACTCGAGAAAAACTTCTGGGATATCCGCTACGAGCCTAATGCGCTTTGCTGGATGCTTGTTCCGGAAACGATCAAAGGATTATTCATTCAGCGCAAGAGATGGGCCCAAGGAGGTCAGGAAGTTATGTTCCGGCATGCCGGAATATTTAAAAGTTGGCGAAGAAGACGAATGTACCCGATCTTCTTTGAACAAGTAATGTCATTATTATGGATCTTGCTTTGGCTTCTTCTGACTATCGTTGAGATTATTAAACTCAGTTACGGCATTGGCAGTTATATGCCGTACATATGGAGATCACAGTTCCTGTCTGTCATCTGTATGATTCAGTTCGTTGTTGCTTTACTACTCGAGAAAAGATACGACAAGGACATCTTCAAACACGCTGTTTCTGCTGCATGGTATCCTGTTTTCTATTGGTTTATCAGCGGAATTGTTGCTCTCGTGGCACTTCCTTCAACAATTGCAAGCCACGGAAAGAAACTTGCCACATGGAAAAGTCCGGACAGAGGCATCAATACTGCAACCAATATTAATGGCGGTATTCAGATGAACACTTCCGAAACGGACATTTCTGACAGATCACATCGCGCCATCGAGAGTGATGAGATTCCCGCAACTGATTCATCGAAGAATAAAGAAAACATCATTGTAAGAAAGCAAAAGTGGTGGAAGAAGATCATCGAGATCCTTATTACCATTCTTTGCTGGGCCTTCATTCTTGTCTACTTGGGTTATCTTATCTATGGGCTTATTTCTCTTGCGATCGGCAGATCTCCATTTGAATTTTGGATATATAACGAGTCTATGCTTCGTGAGAGTGTTCGTCTCCTTGGCATAACAACATTAATAGTACTGGTCGAGATCGTTGTTCTGATCTTCTGGAAAGAGTACAATTCTATTCGATATGGCAAGAAGAATCGACGTCACTTCAAACCTGACGTCACTATCCCGCAGATCTCGAACTTTTTAGGCAGATCAGTTCAGGAGATCAGTGCAATGCAAGACTCCAAAATAGTCACCTTGTATGAAAACATAATCCCAAAAGACTTCAAAGCAGTAAACAAGCATTATCCTACCAATTCAACAAAGAACTCAAAAGATGCACACGAATAGTAACGCAGAACATCTATCAGCGGAGAGAACGGATATGAGTGATAACTTAAGTTACACCTTTGATACTGTGGCATCTGTCTACGATAAGATGCGCCCGGGTTACGTCGATGAGATCTACGAGAATATATTTAACTATGTCAAGATCGGCAGTAATTCCCGCGTCCTTGAAGTCGGAAGCGGAACGGGGCAAGCTACCGGACCGATACTTGAGACCGGCTGTGACCTTACGGCTGTCGAATGCGGAACCAATCTGACAGGGATCCTGAAAGAGAAGTTCAAAACCTATGAGAACTTCCATATCGTGACAGATAAATTCGAGTCTGCACATCTCGAAAACAATTCCTTCGACCTGGTTTTCTCTGCAACTGCATTCCATTGGGTGCCTGAGGAACTCGGTTACCCCAAAGTCTTCTCCATCCTTAAGGAAGGCGGTGCTTTTGCACGTTTTGCCAACCGCCCGAAGATCTGCACGAACGATCCTGATTTGGGTGCTGAGATTCAGGATCTCTACGATGTGTGCTACCCAAGAACAGACGGCAGCAGATCCGGCACGAGAACATGGTTTACCGAAGAGAAGGCAAAAGAGATCTCCGCGATTCCTTTGAAGTATGGTTTTCGAGATATCCGATACCACCTGTTCCATCGTGAGAGGATCTTTACGGCGAAGGAATACACGCAGCTCTTAGGTACATATTCCGATCACATTGCCATTGAGGAGAACACACGGACAGAGTTTTTTGCAAAGATCGAGAATGCGATCGACAAGCACGGCGGATCGATCACGATAAGTGACACCTTGGATCTTGAACTTGCCAGAAAATAAAGCTCTGTTTCTATACCGGCATACGCAAAAAGACCTTCCTCCGGGAATCGAAGAAAGGTCTTAGTTATCTATACCGGTGTTGCTCAAATATCCGGATACTGTCACTATCTCAAAAGCGGTGAGATAAATTTGGGACCGTCTATCGTGATATAACCCTCAGCGCCTCCGGCGACTTCCTTCAGTTCATCATCTGTCAGCTCAGACAGCTTCTTATTCAGTGCTTCCACGTCGTTCTTAAGAGCATTCAATTCTTCTTTAGTCTTCATAAGGCGTTTCTCCTCTCCGGTTGTTCTTATTGCTTTATACGAATCAGGTTCGGGATAAGCTACTTATTTTATGTTTTTCTTTTTGCCCGCTTCATTCACAAGCTTCCATATATTGAACTATCGGCTCAATGTACTTCTCATCGGAGCTGTCGTATGAGTGGCTGATCATCTCGGCCATGTCTCTGTCTTTCTGAGTAGCATCTTTCTTTTTGGAGAGCGATGATGCCAGAGTCTTCATTACGAATCTTGACGAAGCCTTCATCTTTGAATAATCAATTCCGCCCTGGCAATAGAATACCTTGATGTAATTGCTTTGTTCTTCAGTAAGCAATCTTCTGAGGCAATCTTCCACATCCGGATTTTCCGCAGGACTTCCTCCGACACAATAGATTGCCAGCTTCTTGTTCTTCCAATCGGAAACTTTTTGCAGGAACCATTTGGAATCAACAACAGTACCTGCCATTATCCAACCGCCATATATGTAAGCGTCATACTGATCGAAGAATTCCTGCTTCTTTTTCTTCGCTTCTTTAATGGTCAAGACGTCAGCATTAAGTCTTGCCGCTATCCATTCGGCATATCTCTCGGTAAAGCCTGTCTGCGATGAGTAAATTACCAAAGTTCTCATAGTTCGTTGATGTTCCTCTCCATCTGCATGATCGTCTTAATTGCAGCTCCCAATTGCTCTTCATCGATCCCGTCAAATATCTTCCAGATGATCGTCTTACTCTGCTCATCATTTCTCTCGCAGAATCTCATGCACTTCTTCGTCAGAACGATCCGCTGCTTTCTCTTGTCCTTCTCATCCGGAACCATAGACACAAAGTCTTTGCTCTCAAGCTTCAGAAGGATCTGCTTCACATTTTGGTGAGAACTTCCCATCACCTCTGACAGTTCGTTTATCGTCGGAGCTTCCTTACAGATATTGATGCATATGATCGCAAAAAACTGTTTCCATGTAATCTCCTGAAAGAATCTGTCGGCACACGCCTGAAATCTGTTATCAAACGCGCTCAGAAGTCCCAGCATGAATGCCTGCGGCGGCATATCTCCGAACTTAACCATCTCAGTATCAAAATCATTGCTCATAGTTTATCCCCCTGCGCAAAAGGTAACATGTTACACATTTATATATGTAACATGTTACCTGTCCACTTGTCAATAGTTATTCCATTGCTTGAAGCAAAATTGCCTTCACAGGGAAAAGGTCTTCTTGAGATGAAGTCGCTCATTATTTGCCGTTCCGCAGATGGCGTTCTCTACAGCAACATACTTATCCCAAACCAACAAAAATTGTGAGTTTGGGATAACATTCCTTCCGTTTCTTATCCCAAACCATCAAAAATTGTGAGTTTGGGATAATATTCCTTCCGTTTCTTATCCCAAATCATCGAGAATAGCGAGTTTGGGATAATATTCCTTCCGTTTCTTATCCCAAATCAGCAAGAATAATGAG
>JAKSRD010000003.1 GCA_024403795.1 Saccharofermentans sp. | reverse complement strand
GCGAAACGGCGGTGCTCAAACGCGAAATGGTGGTGCTCAAGCGGCGAAAGAATCATATTCAGACACGTCTACGATATTTAACACTATTTTATGTTGTTAACAATTCAACTGGAGCATTCGTTCTTGCTTATATTTATAATCTCGTCTATCAATTTATTCTGTAAATCAACGCTTCGGTCTTTCACTTTCTCAATAGACCAATCATTCAAATACGGAATAAAATCCCTAACTATTATATAATCGGATTTTCCATAATAATCTGCGCTCTTGTCATATTTTTGGCTAGGTAAAAGAACACGTTTCCTGCCCATATGAGGAATTGAACGATATATTAAACCCCATCAAGTCTTACGGTTTTGTTTTTGATGCTGAGCAGCTCACAAAGCCGGGTAATGTATCTGAAGCCTTTGCCAAGTTCCTATATGAGTTTTATTACTTTAGGAAACAGAACTACAAGTGTTACTCATCTATCCAGTACACAGGATCGGTTCTGAAGCTTACTTACTTCATCACAGCCGGCGGATTTAATATGGTTACTGAGATGGTCGATAAATGGATCAACTATAACCAGAAGAAAGATTCTTATTCAGCATAGGCAAGGAAAGAATTTGAAAAACAGTTTGAGGACGATCTCAAGTACTATAGCGAAGCCACAATCAAAGAGATAACTGAGTTGTATGGGAAGTAATATGACTATCGTATGGGACGGAACGCTGGCTATTCTTCTTAGAAGACTACAGCACCCTCCTTATCGGATTACTCGTTTCAAGCACGATGTTGAAGCACAGATCAAGCGGATCGGTGTCTATTACATGTGTATCGATGATCTTCCGATATGATTTTTCATTATAAAAGCCTCGGATTTTTCTCCGAGGTTTAGTTCATTATATTGAAAAACAAATCCAATATCGTTACACCTTAACTTTGATAACATGACAGAGAATTGGGCTATATTCCCATATTGTCATTTACAAGATTTACAAGTTTATCCCTGTCTTCCTCATGAACCAGCTTGTTCCACGTTTTTACCACATACCGTAAATCAACAAGGAACGTATAAATATGCCCATATGTTTTGTCACTCTCCCAGCCAGATGAAACTTCTCCGATATATACCAAATTCTTATCGGCTTCTTCAATCATTTTGGCATTTGCTGATTGGGCATCGTATGGAAGGATAAACACATTATAAATCCTATTATCCGGATACTCTGATTGCACATAAGATCCATACGTAATCTGTTTTACAATCGATGATGCCTCTGGCAACCCTTTGGTCTGAGACAAATCAAGAGAGCCATATCTGTAAAACTTAGAATCTATAATGTAAATATCATCCGCATCTGTTCTCATTATGGTATCCGGTCTGATAGTAGGACCTGCCAATCCATCCGCCTTCGTTGAATATTTCAGATGCCAGGTAAAAGTCGGATAATACTCCTCAACCTTTTCAGTTCCAAAGATGCTGTCAATCATTCGTTCGAATACATAGTAGTAGGTGTCAACGCCATAGACAATGTTACTATCTTCAGAAATTTCATCCAGACCGATTAAAACATTTTCCATATGCTCAAGTCTGGAATGCTTCTCATCATCGAATGTACAATCAAGTTCAGATTTTATCGCCGCCAGATATCTTGGCACCATCTTATCAGCATTGGTTGCTGCCTCAATCGCTTCAGGTGTCACGCCGTATATCCATCCAATCAGTGAGGCACTTTTCTTCACACAGTATCGGTGTGCCTCAATTAGGATAGTATCCTGAGGACTCTTTACCTCAGTCATCAAATTGGGATATACAATATTCCTGCCCGATATTATAGGTTGCTGCTGAAACGTTCTCTTCCAATTTACTTTTCCTCTTTGATTTGCCCTGAGGATTATCTCTGAATTGATATAATATCCGTTTTTTAGATAATCTTCCAATATCCAGATATAGGACAACAACGCCAATTCAGTCTCCTCTTTATGAGAGTTGTAAGTCTCTGCAGTATCAGCAGACGAGCTTTTGGCTATCGATATTGTTTTAAGCAGATCAAGAAAATCGTCCCTCTCAAAATCATCTGCATTGAAATGATAACTTTCAGGGAAGTAAAAATGGATCTGATTTCCTATTATTTTCAACCCCACAAACGAATTATCTGCCTCACCGGTAGCAATGTGGGGAACAAGGTTATCTATTCTCATTCTTCATCCTCTGTAGGATCATAAACCGGAAACTCCGATGCAAGCCCAGGCACAAATACGTTTTCGTGGTTCATGAATTTATATATCAGGATGTCCAGTGATTTCACTTCACCTATAAACCAATCTGTCCTATTGAATTTAGCCACATCTGCCCATAAGTACTCGAATACCTTATATGCAAATTCCTTCAGCTTATCTTCAGAGTAATCATCCACACTGTCCATAAGCAGATCATCATCCACAAAATATTTACCGAGTTGCTTATCCTCCGCAGATAACGATGTTGCATGGCTGATAATATATTTATTTACCGTTTCCACAAACATCCTCCATGTCACATCTTGCAATCCTGGGACAAGCTTTCCGCCAATCGTATCTTTGCCAAGAAACTCATTGGTTAACTTTTCAAACTTCCATCTGCGCTTAAACGCAGTATCAAGTGTAAAGACGTTCTGATCACTGGTATTCATTGTGGCGTAAATATACATATTCGCCGGGATCTTTATGTATCCCAAATCATAGAGTGACTCTTTTTTTAGATAGGTCTGCACATTAACATTTATAATCGAATACCTGCTGGTTCCATCCTGACGGTCAAGCAGCTGGAATATATCTCCAAAAATGCTTGGAGCATTGCCTCTGTTCAATTCTTCAATGATCAGTGCCACCTTCTCATCTGGGTTATCGATAGCACACTTGAGCGCAAGTGTAAACGGTCCAGGATTGAATTCATAAGTTACATTCCCATCCGCATCCACTTTTGGCAGAATCTGACCGACAAAATCTGTATTTGAATAATCCTGGAAGAAGGTGGTTCGGAAAACAGAGTTTTCGTCTATTTCTTCCTGTGCAAGTACAACTGTTTCTACGTAATAAGATTTACCGCACCCAGGCGTTCCATAGAACACTTTATTTATGCCGCTATGCTTTGCCAGTGAATAATCATATGATGTATATGTTGTAGGTGCATCTTCACTCGCACCAGAGGATGAAGACGAAGCACCATCCAAAGAGTTTTTATACTCAACATATTTATTGACATAATGAATCCAGTTACGGCGGTTTCCTATCCGAGATTCATCCACGGTTTTGACATAGGCATCAACCCTGCTCAACAAAGCCTTACATTTATCTTTGTCAAATTCAGCGTCTATATTCTCGGACATCTCGGACTCCATAGAGCGAATCCCTGATTCATAAACAGATGCGGCTCTAACAACTCCGTTCGCTTTGCAATATTCTATGAAATCATCTCTCTTATTGGAAGTCTTCTTCTGCTTTTTAGTTTCAGTATTTTCTTTTACTGTTCCGCAGAAGAGATCCCAAAGTCCCATCATAGGAACATTCACATCAGTGCCGGCAAGGAAACTATACATCTTATCCTTTGCTGTATTTGTTCCTTTCTTTCCATATTTATCAAACAAATCAAACTGGCTGGCGTCATAATTATCTTTGAGATCATCACCTATGCATTTGGCGTCTGCTAGAAGCCAAGATTCTCCTTCTTTGTAGAACTGAATATCTATGGTATCTGATGCCAGCAGCTCTTTACTCTCAACCCTAACCATTTTCCTATAATGATTGGAATCTGCAAGGTATTTAACAAGCTGATCAGGTGAAGATGCCAAAGAATCGAAAAGTGCCTCATCAGTCAATGAAATATTATAGAAACTCAATCCCTTAGTCTGCTTATTGCATTTATTAAGGAGATTCATATCGAGTACAAATAAATCGAGTGCTTCAAACTGCAGCAACTGAATAGGATCGAACTGACTAATTTCATCAAAGGATGCCACAAATTCGCCGTCTATCTCCTGTATATCATTAAGCTTCCACAACCGCTTTACCGTAGCTGGCTGTGTTTCCTTTTCTAGCTTAATAAAGGCATAGTCTCCAATCTGGATATCTCCCAGGAATCCTCTGTCAGCTGTCCTATATACCTTTTCTTCAGTCTGAGCCGGAATATTCATTTTCCCGAAAAATACTCTTGCCATTTATCGATCCTCCATAAACGTTATGTATATGTCGTTAATTACGCTTTTCCTTTGCTCCCTAAATGCCTTATTAACCTGAATGATACTTTAAAATGGTGCATCATTCAACCAAAGCGTTGCTACCTGATGTTATTTCTATATAAAGGAATCTCTCCTTCAGACAAGATAATTATATCATCAGAGTAAAGCATTCTTGATAACTTTTCAGACCACAAAAAGAACCTGCAAATACAGATCTGACTATTCGCTAAAAACGCTAAGTGCCGAAATAATGTTGGCTTTTTGTTGGCCTAAAAAACTGAAACGCCCGTATATTTACGGGCGTTTCCAGCGTTTTGCAACTATTCCATTTCTATAGTCGCAGTTGTACTGCCGAGCAATAGCTGCGAAGTTAATTTTATCGCATTTTATTTTAGCCATGTAAATCGCTTCTCAATATCCTTTCTCATTGGATTCTCCTCTCATACAATTCTTAAAATTGTACTAGAGAAGAGTAGAAAACCGACATTTTGAGTTTGGCGTTTTCCTACATTTTGAGTTTAGCGTTTACACCGTAAAATCAAGGCTTTCACCAATCTTAAGCCATCTTAAGCAAAAAAATCAGGGGTTTGGAAATGCCCCAAACCCCTTGTAGTCATTGGTGATCGTGAGCGGATTTGAACCGCTGGCCTACCGCTTAGGAGGCGGTCGCTCTATCCAGCTGAGCTACACAATCATTTTTTGAAAACCGTCCGAGATTATATCACAAACCCGGAATACAATAAAGACAGGTCTCTGCAAGCATTACTACAAGAGATATCAATATCAGGTAAAACGGCAGACCGTCTATATATCTGGACTTCGATACGAATATCAGCCGTCTTCTGATAACCGACAGAAGACCCGTCATAACGATATCTGTGCCGCAAACAAACAGAAGTGCGATTATAAGATGAAGGATCTTGGGCATGCCGGGATTTTTAAGGAACATCAATGCAAAGAATGCTGCCGCTATTGACACCTCACTGATAAAGTATCTGAGACCGAATTCGGATCTTCTGAAATTATGCTTGGAAGAATAGACAACAATTGCACCGAGGATCAATGCTATTGTCTCACTGAGCGGGAGAGCCGCTACTCTGAATATTCCCGCATCCGTAAAGATCTTCAGCACATAGAGTGCAGCCTCACACATAAGGCATACCGCAGCAAACGCGCCTCTGGCACCGAGGAATCTCTTAAGCTCGACAATATCGGCGGATGGTATATCCCAGAACTCAGTAAGCTTCTTAGATGTGGCACGAAGCTGTTTACCTCCGAGCTTTGAGAGAGCCCAGCACATCAATATCAGGAACATTATTCCCGCCAGAAGTGATATGAACAGATACCTCTTCTCGAATATGTATGAGACTAATGTTCCGAACAACGCACATGCAAGCGATATGGCAAAAGGAAGCATTACTTCACGGCCGAATGCCGGTCTGGAGAATTCATCGTTATCGTCGTCCTTGAATCTTGCAAGAGACATTACACCTATAGCCATCGGAATGAAGCCTGCTGCAGAATATGAAGCACACAGCCCAATCCTGTAAGACAACTCACATACAGCGACAAACAGTGACATTACAAATGCGAATGAGATGACCGATAGGTTACGCGGCATGAAGAATCTCAAAGTAACCGACCATATGAGAATACATACAAAAGCACATACCGCCGGCCACCAGATGGCATTTCCGATGAAAATATACTCAAGACACAGAGATATAAGCGAATATCCCAGGAAAAGCGATGCTCTTGTTGAAAGATGACTGGCAGGTCTGATATGTGATGCCGTGATCTTGTTATCGATCTTCTTGCGTGATTGCTCGTTATCAAAAGGTGAATTGTATTTCTCAGTAAACAGGCCCATGCATCATACCTTCCAGTTCATATATTCCTTGAGGAATTTGTAGCAGGTATTACATGCCTTGACTACGGTTCTAGTCTGTTCATAGCAGTCTGGAGCAGGCTCAATAAATGAAGCCATCTCCGACATAGGCAGGTCATCCAAGCTGTCAGTGAATATCTGTTCATCGGCATCGCCGCCGGAAGTCAGTCCGTCTTCGGAGTAATCGTATTCTCCGGAACTGATATCATTACCACTCGCATCCCCGTTATCCTGAGCATCCGGAAGCGAAAGAGAAGGATCGGATGCTCCTCTGATCTTAGCTTCTATCTGTCTTACTTCCAGAACTCCGACAGCCACTTCGTCATCGTTGTAGATCGTGTATATCTCAGGCGTTTTTTCAAATGAGAATACGATATGTCCGTCACTGTTCGTATAACCAAGATCCTCCGAATTCTTGTCGTAAAGACTGGTAAGCATGGCGTTAATGCCGTTCATATAATCGTCCTTGTCGTATCCGGCCTTAGCGTTGTTTATACACTCCTTGGCAAGCTCAACAAATGGTCTGATATCGCATGTAACACCATCAACGATGTCAGTCGTCCCGTTGGATTTCATCGCAAGGTTATCCGGATTCTGACACTCGAGAAGAGCATGGCAGAGATTGTACGACTGGGTAGCCCAATCAAGACCGGAGATCTCATATGCACCTCTGAGAGAAGCTTCACTTCTGTCCTGATTTGTCTTATCCGTACTGAATGCATCCCACTTGACCTTAGTGATCACGCCATTACTGACTTCCATCTCAACATAGTCTATATACTTGTTTCTGTCATCGAACAGGCGCTGTGCATAGTAAACTCCGTCATGAAGTCCGGTTATCGCAACTTTATCCGAAGCGTCATCATCTTCAGAACTGTCTTCAGTCTCAAAAGCTATGGGGATCTGTCTTCCGATAACGGTCTCTCTGATAAGTTCCATCTCGGAATCACTGATGGTGTAGTCGTTCTCGCCGTTACCGGGATTAAGTGTCAGTCCAACGACTCTGGTGCTCTCATAATCAAGAGCTACAAGCATGCTGAGATCCTGTTCGCTTAATGACTTAACGGTCAGGTCAATGACATAACCTTCAGCTATTCCGGTCGCACTATAACCGATATACACGCCGTCTATCTCCGGGAAATCCTCCAGAGCTTTGCTCTTAACTTTCTTATAAGAATAAGAATCCAATACAGAATCAAACCTGGTGTGGTACTCGCTCTGCACACGCTTCTCTGCATTATTCTGAGAGATAAAATATCCGGCAATGACAATTGCCGCGCCCAAAATAAACAGAAGAACAACTTCGGTAATAAACTTCTTCAGCTGTGAACGGGTCATCATGATACATCCACCTCCCTGGAACGGATCTTGCGTCTGGAAAGGGTTTTCGAGAAAAAATCCAAAACGAACGAGAGGAAGTTAACCGCGAGAACCGGGGCAAGCAAGGAGACAACCGGGCTTAAGAATGTCTTGGTTATCAGCGTGAGCAAGCCGCATACGACTCCGGCAAAGACTCCGGATGCAAATCTCGACGGCATCGTAGTAAGATCGCCGAGCAGGAAAACTGCGACAAACATCGCTCCCGACGAGAGCAGATAGACGATCATGCCGTCATAAGTAAACGTCTTATCAGCGATAAGCGTGGCGACAGGATAAAGAGTCACGATCGTAAGCACATATGAGACCGGAGAATAAAGTCTCATGGAACCCTTGAGGATCAGGAAGATACCGCCGGCAACGATGCAGATCAGGCATGTGGTACCGATCATGCCGGGATAGTTGCCGGCTACCAGTTCCGCAAGTGAGAATTGCGATATATCCGGCAGTTTAAACGGTTCCTGTTGGAAGATCAGGCTCTTCAAAGCTAATCTTGAATTGGCTTCACGGTAAGAGAACCCCTGAAGATTTGTAGGCCACGCAAGCTCGACAAAAAGTCTTCCGGCACAAGCCGAATTGAGGATATTGCTTCCCGCTCCGCCGAAAACCTGTTTCGTGATCAGCGATGCGAACACTACGGCAGCAAGTGCCGTCAGTAGCGTTGTATCAGGCGGGAGCATCAATGCGATGAGCATGCCCGAGACGAGAGAACTGATGTCAAAATAATCTCCCGTAACGCGTCTTCCGGACAATCTTCCGCAGAATCTGTCCGCCAGGACAAAGGTAACCATGCAGAACAGGATCAACAGAGCAGCTCTGAGTCCGTAATAGAATATGCTGCATACACAGCACGGGACTAATGCCGCAAGATATGTCATATAGATATACGGAGCGCTTTTCTCCGTATGAATATATGGCGCTAATTTACCCGAACTGTTACTCATACTTCTTTATCCTTCTCAAACGGCAGAGTAATCGAATCCGAAGCACTCTTCCTTCCGTCTTCACTGTTGTCAGAGTAATCTTCAAGAAGTGAAGCTTCTCCGACAGAAGACATGTCAAAGTCTTCATAAGGTCTTCCCATCGCTACGCTGTTGTCAAGCAATGAGTTGGATTCAATGATCCTGCCCTCGCCCGCAAAGCTTGCAATGGCCGGTGTCAGGTCGATACCCGACGGGCAGACGTAAGAACATGAACCGCAGGCAATGCACTCTCTGGCAC
The DNA here is from genome assembly GCA_024403795.1 of Saccharofermentans sp. GTDB lineage: Bacteria > Bacillota > Clostridia > Saccharofermentanales > Saccharofermentanaceae > Saccharofermentans. Next base: position 93,239 of record JAKSRD010000003.1, on the reverse strand, counting down.
CTTCTTCAGCCGCCTTCTGTCTCAGTCCCTGATTAAGCATCTCGAAAATCGTATTCGGCGACAGATTCATCGGGCAACATTCTGAACAAAGTCCGCAATGTATGCACGGCGTCTTCGGCACTTCAATACGTCTTACGACGGATATTACTGATGTGGTCTTTACCACCGGCGTATTCTCGGGATCCTTGACCTCGATGCCGGTAAGGCAATTACCCCAGACGATCCTGTCGCTGCCGTTCTTGATATCCTGTGCATTCAGGAGAAGCTCGGATATCGGTGTTCCGATGGGAACTAGCATATTGTGTCCGCCGGAAGCATCGCCTGTAACAGAGACGATCCTGCTCATCATGGGGATGTTATCCGATAAGGTCTCCCAGCAGGCAAGCATCGTCGAGCAATTGAACAGTACAGCTTTGCAAGATCTCTCGAGAGTCTCTCCCGCTGCCAGATTCTTCTTATAAAGAGCTCTGGCAACAAGTCTGTAATATCCTTGAGGGAAACGTTCGCGGAACAGCTTGATCTCAAACTCCAGATCCTTGAAATCATTCCTGATCTTCGCCAAGGAATTCTCAAGCTCGTGTCTCTGTTCCTTTCTGTTCTCAGATATCAGGAATATGCATCTGGAAGCGCCTACGGCTCGTGCACAGGCACAGGAACCCAGTACGACATAATCCGGATACTCCGTTATCGCTACAAGATCTGAAGTGGAATAAGGCTCGCTCTGAAGGCAGTTAACCAGGAAATCCTTAACCGATTCCGTTCTGGCTCTCTGAAGCTTCGCAGCCGTCGGGATACCTTCACCGCCCATTCCGCAGATCCCCGCATTCCTTATGAGCGAGATCGCTTCTTTTGCAGTAAGCGACAGACCTGATCTCGGTTTTACGGAATCAAGCTTCGTACGCTTCTGGTCATTTACTATTGTTATCGCAGGAGTCAGGATTCCGTTCGGAAGCCTGATATCCGATATGTCGGTTACCTTACCTGATATTCCGCTGTGAACCGGAACCGAGAAGGTCCCCTTCGCAGGAATGCCGACACATTGACCGATCTTTACATAATCACCGACCTTTACGGCGGGAATTGCCGGAACGCCATAGTGCATCTTCATCGGAAGGATTATCTTTGTCGGATAGATCCTCTCAAACATTATCTCCTTGACAAAAGGGGAACGTTTGGAAAAATTCAAAACGTCCCCTGTAAATAGTCCTCTGTAAAATGAATAACGTTTACGATCTGCCACTACTTCTGATTCCTAACGGAAAGCCTTCAAAGCAACTGACGGATTAATCTGAATATCCTTCTAGCTTCTTCGACTTAGGTGATCTGTTGAGCTTTCTGATAGCCTTAGCCTCGATCTGTCTGATACGCTCACGAGTAACGCCGAGCTTCTTACCGACCTGCTCCAATGTCATCGGAACGCCGTCCTTAAGACCAAATCTCAACTCGATAACTCTTCTCTCTCTGTCTGTCAGACCGTTGAGAGCCTGAATGAGATCCTCCTTGAGAAGGATCCTTGCTACCTCTTCCTCAGGTGCAGCAAGCTCATCGTTGGAGATGAAGTCAACAAGGTGGCTGTCCTCTTCTTCGCCGACAGGCTTATCGATAGAGATAGGATCCTGAGAGATCTTCTGGATCTCTCTGATCTTAGCAACTTCCATGTTCATCTCTTTTGCAAGCTCTTCCGTAGTAGGTTCTCTTCCGAGATCCTGAACGAGCTGACGCTGAACTCTTGTAAGTTTATTGATCGTCTCAACCATGTGAACAGGAATTCTGATGGTTCTTGCCTGATCTGCGATCGCTCTGGTGATAGCCTGACGGATCCACCATGTGGCATATGTCGAGAACTTAAATCCCTTAGTGTAATCGAACTTATCTACGGCCTTGATCAAACCGATATTACCTTCCTGGATAAGGTCCAAGAGTGAAAGGCCGCGGTTCATGTACTTCTTGGCGATGGATACAACGAGTCTCAGGTTGGAATTGATGAGAAGCTCCTTAGCTTCCTCGTCACCCTTTGCCATTCTCTGCGCTATATCCTTCTCCTGTGAAGCATCAAGGAGTTCGATCTTACCGATCTCCTTAAGGTACATCTTGACCGAGTCATCAACGACGCTGGCGTCTTCTCCGTCAGATTCGGGATCGTTATCGTCATCAACATCAAGATCGATATCGTCGATCTTAACGCCGCTGTTCTCAAGTTCAGCCCTGAGATTGATCATCTCATCGGGTTCAATCTTAAATGAATCGGTAAGAGAATCGAAGTCGACCTCTGTCATCTGATTCTCGTTCTTCTCTGCGAATTTCTTAGCATGAGCTAATGCCTTATCATAATCACTCATATGATTAATCTCCTCATAGATCGAATGTAATTTGTCTTATTCCTTTGTACCCGATAACAACTTGAGACTTACTTGGACTTCTCAGTCGGCGGGGCAATCACAACTGCTTCCTGTGTATCCTTAGTCATGCCGTCCTTCGAGATGAAGAAGATCGTATCCGGAGTATAGATATACATCTCGACATCACCGGAATTCTCTCCGCGCTTCTCGGAACGAAGTGCTTCGTAATTTGTGTAGAGAGCCTTAGCATCATCGTCCGTGATAGTCTCGGAAAGTCCGAGCTTTACGAACTGTGCGGAAAGACCGTAAACATTAACCTGTCTGTACGAATCAGCTTCACCTGACATCTCGGTGCTGAAAATCTTGCCGATATCCGTCTCGATCGACTCAGTAAGGTTCTTACGCTTGAAAAAGAGCGGAAGAGAGATAGCGAGAATAATAAGGACTGCCGCTACACAACCTGCTGCCAATCCGATCACCAGCTTCTTAGGTGCCTTTACATCGTTAGGAGAAATCTCGAACTCATTGGGCTTAAGCTTCAGCTCATCCTTATGAACAGACTTGGAAGTCTTATCTCTCTGAACGGCTTTCTCTACGATATCAGGCATAATGGGCGTTGAATAATAGTGCTTGCCACCCTCCTGCTTCTCAAAAGTCTCATTCTTGAACTCATGTCCGTCAGGATTCTCAAGAATCTCAGCAGCTTCAGCTGCAGGGAATACGCAATTACAGAAAACGCACTCGCAAAGTTCCTCTCTGTCATCGAACATAACCAGAGAACCGCAGTTCTTGCACATGCCTTGTTTAGTTGCCATCAAATAAACGTCCTTTGTCTTAGATTATCTGCATTAAGCATAGATTCGCCGTAAAAATGCAGGGATAACGAGTTCTAACCAGCCGTAAAAACGGCATTCCCTTAGCGTAGGCATAGTTCTGCTTATAGCAAGCGTTTATTATAATATGCTAATGCAAGCACGTCAAGCATTACATCACGCTTGCTTGACACCTGTATCTTCCCGTCTGTATTATCTGTCCTAAAGATTCAATCGTGAGGTATATCCGTGCCGAGAAGAAGATCCAAACTATATCCGGACCTCAAGCCTTCCAACGATAATGAGAGATTCATGCTGGAAGCGATCAAAGAAGCCGAGAAAGCCATTGCGCTCGGTGAGTGTCCTATCGGATGCGTTCTGGTCAAGGACGGCAAGATATACACCAGATCACACAATCTCCGTCTTACAAGAGGCAATGCGCTTGCCCACGCAGAAGTCATCGCCATAGACAAAGCATGCAGGAAGCTTGGCGATTGGCGACTTCAAGACTTCGATATGTACGTGACGCTGGAACCCTGCACCATGTGCTCCGGTGCCATTATCCAATCGCGGATCCGCAAAGTCTACTTCGGAGCATATGAACCTAAGAGCGGAGCCGTCGTGTCATGCAATGATATTTTCGATGTATCACACGGGCACAATCACAAGGTCGACTTTGAAGGCGGTATCCTCGAGAAAGAGTGTTCCAAGATGATGCTGGACTTTTTCCGCGCCATCAGAGAAAGAGACAGCGGCAAGAAGAAGTCGGCACATTAATCCTTCACTTCAACGAATTCACCGTAACGCACAAGATACAGAAGCTTGCGAGCAACGGCAATACCGTCCTTCTCACATGCAGCTGCATAGCTGTTAAGCTGGAATGAGTGTCTCTCAAGTGCTTCCTTGGCACGTTCTTCAGGCGTTGATCCTACAAGACGGTCAGTCTTGTAGTCAAGGATCGCATAGCCTTCCTCAGTCTTATAGATAAGGTCGATCATACCCTGAACAAGTGCGGAATCACCTTCCGTTCCGTCGATATATACCGAGAATACGATAGGCTTCTCGGAACGTGCCGTTCCGTCAGCAAAACTGCTGATTATATCTTCACACCTTGAGTTCTTACAGAAAGCCACAATACCTTCCCTGAAGTCTTCTGCTACCTCCAAAGCAGCTGCCGGACTGCAGATGTTCAGATAACCTTCTTCAATGAGAGCCTTGATCTCATCATCAAATCCGACCGAGCCGTCCCTTACGCTCTCAAGATCAATGAACCTCATGATCCTGTGAAGTATCGTACCCTTGGCAGCCGCCGTAAGGATAGATACTCCTGCTCCTTCAAAATCCTCTATGCTGCTGATCTGCATATCGACATGTGTAGTATCAGAAGGCTTCCCTTCTCCGCTTATGCCGGTAACAGTAACCTTAAAAGGCACATTCACGCTGTCATAATGTTCGTAGACCGGAAGTATAAGTTTGCCTTCCGGATCGAACTCGGCAGAATCGTTGTCAGGCTCTGCCGTTACGTCATCACCTTCATCTTCAGCATCGTGATATGCTGAATTCTTATACAGTTCGTTAACCCTCTCAGCCGTCAGATCCACAACCTCAAAACCGCCGGTTATGACATTGCCGTTAATGTCATGGAACGGAATAACATTGTTCGGGCGGAGTTCTCCGCAATCAGCAATCTCTCTCAGCCGTTTTCCGTCAGCACTTCTTGCAAGCGCACTCATAAGACAATACGGTAACTTCATATCTCCGATGAGCCAGTGTCTCTCATCAAACGCCGTTTCTTCAAAATCAATGGCCTGTTCAAATGCACGTCTCATCGGGCTTGCCTTATCGGTATCACTGACATCACAGGTTGTAACTACCGTAAGCTGTTCCTCGGCTCTGGTAAGAGCAACATAGAGCAATCTGATCTTCTCGGCATTTGTCTCCAGATTCATCTTCATCTCATAGATCTGCTGCTCAAAAGAACGCTTCCGTGTTAGATTTTCCGGATCGTAATTCTCGGTAATAAAGCCGAGCTTCTTGTGGAACATAATGCTCTCCACCGAATCTGTCTGTTCCTGGCTTCCGCCTGTCGCGATCAGGATAACGAACGGGAATTCAAGACCTTTACTCTTGTGAACCGTCATGGTCGAGATCTTGTTCTTATTCGCGTCCTTAACTTCTATCTCGGACTTCTTGATCTTGATCTTGATCTGTTCGAGTTCGAGAGCTATTCCGGAAATATCTGAACCTCTTCGCTTAAAATTCTCAGAAAGCCAGTCCTTGAAGACATCGAATTTTGTGCTGTCACCCGTCCTGTCTTCAATCGTCGCTCTGATATTTGTCTCTCTGTATATCAGTTCTATGATCTCATCTATATCCGAGACCAAAGAATTCATTCTTATCTTGTCGAAGACATCGATAAAGCTTCTCACGCGGGAAGCAAGCTCGGAATCACTCTTTTCCGCAAACATCCTGAGTCTCAGCATCAACGGTTCTTTCTCAATATTCAACCCGTCAAGTTCATGGATAAATGCCTGGATCTGTGCAAGTTCTTCAATGGTAAAATTGGAAAACTTATAGTTTGAGAGCATCACTCCGGCAAGATATTCATCACGGTATTCATTTCCGATACAGATCAGGAAATTAATGATCCTGTGAATATCCATATCTTCGAACACATCAGTAGTGAATCTTCCCGATGCTTCAATGCTTCTTCCGTCTTTCAGCTTACAACCGTTAAGATATCTGGCGACCGTCTCAGCCTGCTTGTTGGAAGACGTTAATACACAGATATCTTTCAATTCGGTCGGTGTCCCGTCTAATCTCGTACACTCTTCCAAATAGCGTCTGACTTCACTCTCGACAGCAGCCAGCAAGGCTCTTGTCTCCTGGCTTGTCTTGTCCTCACCATCGCTTTTGTCCCCTGATTTATCAGCAACGATTATCCTCGGCACGGGACCGTGTCGGGACTCTTCCGCCCCCGACAGGTGCTGACTTTTGTCGTATTCGATCTCAGAAGCTTTAGCACTCATTGTCTGCTCGAACACATAATTGGAAAAGGCAAGTATCTCGCATGTGCTTCTGTGATTCTCTTTCAGATAATGAACCGTTCCGTTCTCTTTGCCTGACTCATAATCTGCCATTCTCTTTCCAAAGATCGACGGATCTGCAAAACGGAACTTGTAAATACTCTGCTTTATATCGCCGACACGGAAAACATTGCCCTCCGGTCTCTCAAAACAACTGATGATGCGATCCTGAAGGGATGTATTATCCTGGTATTCATCAACAAAGATCTCGGTGAATCTCTCTCTGTAAAATGATGCTGCTTCTTCTGTCTTCAATATCTCATAAGCAGTATGTTCGAGGTCAGAATAATCCATTCCGTGCATAGAGGACTTAATCTCAGCATATGCTTTGTCAGTCGCTTTAATGAGCTCCACAAAAGAAGCTGCAGCTTCAGTGCCGGCTCTCTGATCGGCAAGTATCTGTTCTTTGGAGTAACCGAGAAGGGTCTTGTACTCTTTGGGAAGATCATACGGATTATTGTATTTGGGTTCAGTCCATTTCTTTTCCATGATAAATCTTGCAAAAGAGACCATAGCAAGAAATGCCCTGTCATCGCCCTTAAAATCAGCATTCCTGAATATTGTTTTGAACTCAACATTTCTCAATTCGAACAGCGGATCAAGGCACTCGAAAAAATCTATGCCCTTGTGGCTCTCATAATCCTTCTGTATCTGACTGATCAAGCTTGTAATCTTGCCGATGAATTCTTCATTTGAATACTCCTTGACGATCTGATACTTTCCGTGAGCATCAAGCACCGATCTGAACTCATCTGATTCAAGCATATTTTTGATCTTAGTAAGATATTCCATGATCCTGAGCGGGATATCGTTATCTTCTTCAAAGAACATTACATGTCCCTTTGCATCTCTTTCTTCGCGCTCACGAACAAATGCATCACACAGTTCGAGATAATCAGGTAAGCTTCTCAATGTCAGATATGTGCTGATAACTATCTTCTCCAACTGTTCATCTGTTCTTCCGTCTCCGAATCGCCTTGTAAACCTGATGAACGGATCATCATCAGATCTGCATTTCTCATACAAACTGTTCAATGCATACTGAACAGCTGACTTAAGAAGCACTTCCTGCTCACTGCCGCTGATGATCCTGCAAGAAGGATCCGTAAAATCAGCCATCGGACCATCTTCAAGCAAGTATCCCTTCTCTTTAATAACACGGGAACAAAAACCGTGCATTGTCTGAATGTACGCATTGGGTAAGATATCTATCTGGGAAGAAATGCTTTCCGCCGTACTTTTATCATCTGAAGAGACAGCAATCTTCTTCAATTCTCTCAACTTCTCTTCTATCTTCTCAGCCATATGCGATGCCGCATCTTCCGTAAAGGTAACAACGAGCATTTGATCGACACGAAGTTTGTTCTCAACTATCTCTTTACCGATCCTGGCCGTAAGCACCGTGGTCTTGCCTGAACCCGCAGATGCCGATATGAGGTTATTTCCTCTTTCAGCTTCGATTATTCTTGATTGTTCTTCCGAGAATCTCATATCTTATCCCTCATTTCCGGCACGAGTAACGTCTGCGCCTTCCAAGATCGCTCTCATCGCCAAAAGTGCTTTCTTATCGGATGTTTTAATATTCTTGTCAGCTTCTATAGACCGTGTGATCTCGTCATCGATACGGTTATGATCCATAGCCGTATCCGGTCTGCATTCAAGTTCGGAAGGATTATTCCCGCAGTACCCTCTGAAAGGACAATAACCGCAATGTGCACTGCCTTTATCTGCCAACACTGCATCAGCCTTGCCGCTGACTATCTGATCAACACTCTCTTTGATGATGTACTTAGAGTAATCCACCGCTATCTTTGTAGCTTCAGCAGAATACCCCGATAATTGCGGCTTAAATGTCAAAGGATCATCACCCGGCTTGGTGTTAAGTCCGGTCTGAACATATCCGTAACCGTCAATAACGGCAGTCTTTCCTTCGTTCGCATTCTTATCGAGAATCGCACCCGAATATGCAGGCAACTGTATCTGAACGCCCTTCAACAGCTTCGCTGATTCAACCTTCTTGTTACCACTCTTATAGTCTATGGTTCTGATATGGACCGTATTCCGTTCATCCTTCATGACATCAAACCTGTCGATAAATCCGCTGAACTTAAGGTCGATGCCGTCGTAGGGAATATTAAGGGGCAGGCCGCCTTCACCGATCTTCTCCTCGATACCTTCAGGAACAAACCCTGTATCAACGGAATCCTTGAGCAGATCAACAAACACTTTATCGAACATCCTCTTGAGCTTGGAACAAGTATTCATCTCAAAGTTCTTATCCTTCGGATTGCCTTCCTCATCAACAGTACCGAATGCCGATCTTGCAGAGACGGAAGATCTAAGGCATTCATCAGTGAATTCCTTATATTTTGTCTCGTCGGAAAGAAGTTCTTCTGCCAGTTCTTTAAATCCGGCAGGATCTCTTCCGCTGTCATCTCTCAGCTTCTTATAAGCATGCTCAAACATACCGTGTATAAGTGTTCCGAACGAATTGAACTGTATTGCAGTGTTATCTTCTCGCTCTTGGATTCTGAGTTGTCTTTGAAGCATGTACTGGAATGCACACTCCCTGAAATTCTCTATTGAAGAGACACTGGCATGGATCTCCCTGACTTCATTCCCGTCAGGATCACGTCGCGTAAGAAGTCTGTTCATTACATCAACCGGGATATTCGCATTCTCAAAATCATGTCTGAACTTCACTGCCTCTCCGGCTATGGGATTCCTGAATGTATTAACGATATGGAATCGATCCTCCGTTACCTTCTCGAGATACTCGAACACACGGCTCTTCGGCTTGCCGTACTCATGGATCATATACAGAATATCCGAAGCTGACCCAAGATCCAGACAGGCTGTAACAAACTCCTCACGCATCTTGCTCTCGGCTTTGTCGGGCAGATTGATATCCTCCGTTGAATCTGACAGTCGCTTGAGTTCGATACCGCTCAGAAGACCTTCTCTCATTCTCACATATGGGAAGTTATCTTTTTGGGCACCAACGATAAAGAGCACCTTACAAGGCGTTACATATGCATGTTCAGGTGTTGTTATCTCAATAGAATCAACCTTCAGCGGGATCGTTCCTTCAGTACGGTTCCTCATATCGGTTCTGATCATCGACAGAAAATCCTTCTGACTTATCTCGCAGTCATTCATCTCATGAGCCTGACACATCAAAAGACCTATGAGCTCATCGTAGCCTCTGACAAGAGCAACCGCAGCGGCTTCATCACCTCTGTCGAGCAATTCGTCTCGCAGAGGCTCAATATATCCTCTCATCTCGTCAAAATACTTGAGACTCGCCAAAGCCTTACCGGAAAGCGTATTCTCACCGAATATGGATTCACAAGCCTCTCTCAACGGCAAGAGCTTATTCTTGACTACATATTCATAGAAGAACTCACCGCTGTCGGTAAAACCTTCTTTATATCCCGGCACTGTATTCTTGATGATCCAGAATCGTCTCTTTTTGTGATCGCCATCATCACGTTCGATATAAGCATTCGCATCAAAGAGACGCACCACATCAGTAATGTTCTTTGCATAGCAATAGTTCTCAAAACTGTCGGCAATATAAGGCGGTATCCTCAACATACCGGAACGCATGGCCTTCATGATGAGTTCAAGACTGTAATTCGCACGCGGCAGCTCCAAAATGATCTGCATCATGTAAGGAACAACCGTACCGCCTAATGCGATCTTACGGTCGATAAACACATCCAATCCATACATCTCTGCCGTACTTCTCATCCTGGGAATGATATCTTCATTGCAACAGACAATTCTGATGTCGCGGTATCTGTAACCATGATTTCTGGTCAAATCGATAACCTCATTGAAAATGTACCCGACTCTGTCATCAATGCTTGCTAATTCCGCAAGTCTTACCTTACCATTACCGTCAAGTCCGTCAGGCTTCGCATCTGAAGCAAAAGCCTCCACTATCGCAGCCAACTCACCTTCTCCGGAACTCATGGTAAGTCTTGAGCCTTGAGCACCGATACCCTCGAGCATATCAGCAAAATCTTCGCCATTCTTGTAGATTGAAGAAAATTCCGAACTGCCGTCTCCGGAAAGGACATAGAATTCTATCTTACTGCCGAGTTCCGAGAGGAGAGATACCAACTTTATCTCCTTCGGAGTAAGCATACGAGTAGCTCCGAAGCCTATAAATACAATCTTTGAGTTCAATAAAGAATTAATGGCACTGTTACGTCTCTTCCTATTCTTATTCGCAGCGAATGCAGAAAGCCGATCGCAGGCAAGAGCTATGGGTTCACGAAGAAGATTAAGACCGTACTTACTGTTCATCTCCTCCAGTTCATTCATTATGAGACGGAGATCCTTGAGTTTACTTATCAATGAAGGTGCCGCGGAAGAATTCTCCAACGAGTCTATGGCACTGTCAATGTCATCGATCCCCACACCGTATCTCGAGAAGTCACCGAGGAGAGCGATCATCATATTGATGTAATCGATCCTGGATGAGAGAGTACCAAATACCGCCAGTTCCTCTCTGTGATTTACAAGAATGTTGTAGATGGCATTACGGAGCATGATCTCTCCGCCTTCGGCAACATAATTAACGCCGAGATCGTCAAGAACGGTACCTGCAAGTTTTCTGAAGCTTAATACATCACCAGTAACCAGCGAAGATGATAAAGTCAGAACATTATCGCCGTTCCTGACAGACGCTTCGGTGTCACGGCTGTTCTTCAGATATGCCAGGACCTCATGTTCGATCTGTGCCTTCGCAAATTCCGGGGCGACAAAAACGACTTCCCGGCCGTCGGAATCCTTCTCTATATCCGTGATGATATCTCGCGACACAGGTCTTACGGCACTGTACGTCTTATAGCTGATCATAGACAAACCTCTTAAAACTTTTTAATAAATTGTACGATTCAGCGAAAAATTTTGAAAGCGATTAATGGGACAGTTTTGCATAGTGGAAGACCCCAACCGTTACTTTTCAGGGAGAAAATCGTCCAATTTATGTAAAAAAAGACCCGAAACACTCCGTCCGTGAACAAGCACTCATTGACCGACATGTTCACGCAAGTCCGTTGGAGAACACCTATCGTTCCCGAGTTATCTGTGAACATAGAGCCTTGTCATATCAGGCTCTCCGTCTCCTTGAACCATGCACACGAATTCCCAGCCGTATCTCTCGTAAAAACCGACATGATCGGTTACCAGATAGATCGGGATGAATCCCTTTACTCTCATGTCTTCAACTACCAGATTCAGAAGGTTCCCGGCTATGCCCTGTCCGCGGTATTCCTCATCGGTATATACAGCGCAAACATTCGGAGTAAGATCCTTGCGATCGTGGAAATCATTATCGATCACTCCAAGTCCGCCGATTATCTTCTCCCCGTCAAGACAAAGGAACCAGCCGTACTCGGTATTTCCGCTGAGATAGTTATCCATACACTCAAGATATGCCTCGGCAGGCACACCCCATTTGCCGTGGAACCATTCGGCAGCTTCATTCTTTATGTCGGGTTTCTCCCTGATGTCTATATATGTATATTCGTTCATTTCGCCTCTAAAAAGGATGCAACAAAGCATCGCAAACCCATAAATCCAGATAAAGTGATTTTAACTCATTTTATCAAAAATAGTTAAGTCATTATGGATTTTGTGTGTCTGTTTTCGAGCTTTGGGAAAAACAGGTCAAAACTCATTTGCCTTCAGGATAGATGACCGGTAATGTGGGAAGCCCGACAGATACAGTCTGTTCCTTCATATCACAAACAGGCGTTATCACGCCTTCAGGACTTACACTTACCGGAATTCCTTTTCTGCTTCGCATTGCTCTGACAAATTCTTCGATCGAATCGATCTTATTCTCGAACAGCATTCCGCCCATGTCTGCATTATGCAGAGCATGGATGTCGGAACCGGCAGACATCGGCAGATCGAGCTCTACGGTATATTCGTACCCGAGAGCATTCATGTTCGCTCCGTTTGCCGCATTATAGACCTCAACGCCGTCGCATGCCGAAGGCGCCAGCTTGATATCAAACAGATAGTCTCTTTCTCTGAATGGATGAGCCTGTATCATGATGCCGCCGGCATTTCTGACGGCCTCGTGAAGCTCATGTCTCGTCATGTCCAGGATGCACTCGTTATTGATGAGCCACTCTTTATCGATTCCATAGAGAAGATATTCATCCTTGCCAAAGTAAAATTCCACGCCGAACATGACATTGAAATCAAAGCCTTCTGAAGCCTTCAATGCACGTTCATATCCCGAAGCGTAGATCTCCATGCGTTCTTTCCAGGGAAGGTCATCAGGAACACGCGTGTTGCCTCTGATAAAATGATCGGTAACGATCATTCCGCTGTAACCCCTGTTCATCATGAAAGCGATATAGTCTTCGCCGTGTGCCACTCCGCATTTGCTTGCCTCGCATGTATGCAGATGTGTCTCATATAGAAACGCCATTGGATCCGTCCTTCTCTCAAGTCTTCGAAAATGCTAACACTCAGCCCACCCCAAATCAAGAAGCCTCAGCGGTTGAGCCTGCGCATGCATCTCATGGCATTGAGAACGGCAATGATCAAGACACCGACATCTCCGAAGACCGCGAACCACATATTGGCAATTCCGAGTGCGCCAAGCACCAGGATTATTGCTTTTACGCCCAGCGCGAAAATAATATTCTCCCAGACTATCCTCATCGTCTTGCGTGAGAGCTTTACGGCATCCGCTATCTTTGAAGGCTTATCATCCATCAATACTATATCCGCCGATTCGATCGCAGCATCAGATCCCATTGCACCCATTGCTATACCGCAATCGGCACGCATCAATACAGGCGCATCATTTATGCCGTCTCCGACAAATGCCAGCTTACCGGTCTCAGATGCTATCAATTCTTCGACCTTAGCTACCTTATCCGCAGGAAGGAGTTCCGAATAACAATCTGTAATTCCCAGTCGTTCCGCCACGCCTTCGGCCACATTCTTCTTATCACCGGTAAGCATCACGAGGCGCTTAACTCCAAGACCTTTAAGTTCGTTGATCGCCTCAGCGGAATCTTCTTTTACCTGATCATTGATGACGATATGACCGAGATACTCCGAACTCCCGTCAACCTCTCTTGCTACATGAATGATAGTCCCCGTGAGATGACATTCGTGCCAATCGGCACCGCACATCTCCATCAGTTTTCCGTTACCGCAATAGTAGACCTTACCGTCAACAGTCGCCTTAACGCCTTTGCCTGCGATCTCTTCCGCTTCGCCTATTACGGACTTGTCGATATGACCTTCATGTGCTCGCAATATCGACTGTGCAACAGGATGGCTAGAGAAGCTCTCACAGCAGGCAGCTATGTCAAGAAGTTCGGCGCGGCTGATAAGATTCGGATGAACGTCATCGACCTCGAAAACTCCTTTTGTCAGGGTTCCCGTCTTATCAAACACAACGGTGTCGATCTTGGAGACCACCTCCATAAAACCGGCCCCCTTGATAAGGATGCCGTCTTTTGCGGCACCGCCGATACCGCCGAAGAATGAGAGCGGAACAGATACAACCAGTGCACAAGGACAGGATACGACCAGAAATACGCATGCTCTCGTAAGCCATGCTTTCCAAATCTGCCAGTCACCGATACCGAGGAACAAAGGAGGTACCACCGCCAGAAGCACTGCCGCAATAACAACGGAAGGCGTGTAATACCGCGCGAATTTTGTAATGAAGTTCTCGACCTTTGCCTTCTTATCGGAAGCATTCTCAACAAGTTCCAATATCTTGGAGACCGTGCTCTGTCCGAAGGTCGAAGTGGTCCTGACCTTTATGACACCCGACAGATTTAATGTGCCGGAAATAACACTGTCACTGAGTGCTTTATCGACGGGAACGGATTCACCCGTAAGTGCTGCCTGATCAACGGCAGTCTGCCCTTCAACGATAACACCGTCAAGAGGTATCTTCTCACCGGGTTTTACGATAATCGTATCTCCGACTTCAACTTCATCCGGAGATACTTCACATTCCTGTCCGTCTCTTATGACCGTTGCACTGTCAGGCCTTATGTCCATAAGCTTCGCGATGGATTTTCGAGATCTTCCGACTGCAATGCTCTGGAATAATTCTCCTATCTGATAGAAGAGCATGACAAACGAAGCTTCAGGATATTCACCGGTTCCGAATGCGCCGACGGTCGCAACCATCATCAGAAATTTCTCGTCAAAGATCTGTCCGTGAATAAGGTTGATAAAAGCCGTTCTGAGGACATCATAACCGGCAACTGCATACGGAATTACATAAAGGAACAGTTCTGCCCACCAAGGGACATCTACGAAGAACAGTGTGACCGCAATAACCGCAAGCAATGCAGCCGCGATTATTATCCTGATCAGCATTTTCTTCTGTTTACGTGTCAGTCTGTTCTTCATAGAGGGCCCCGCAGCTTACAGTAATACCGTGCAGTCAGGCTCGACTTTTGCAATTGCCTTAACGGCAAGCTTAACGATCTTGTCGAATTCTGCATCGTCTGCTTCCAAAGTCATCTTCTGCTTGATGAAGCTTACGTCACAGTTCTTAACGCCGGGGATCTTCAGGATCGCATCCTGCATCTTCATTGCACAATTAGCACAGTCAAGATCTTCTAATTCAAATGTTTTCTTCATGGTAAATACACTCCTTGGTCATTCAGTTATATGTTCGTAACCCTTAGCGATTATCGAGATGACGTGTTCATCCGACAAGCGATAATAGATGGTCTTACCTTCCCGTCTGGAAGCAACCAGATTGGCATCCTTCAGAGTCTTAAGCTGATGAGATATCGCCGACTGAGTCATGTCCAGAAGTTCGGATATGGCGCATACACAAAGTTCTTCTTCATAAAGCGCATACATGATCTTGATCCTCGTAGTATCACCGAAGACTTTGAAAAGATCTCCCAAGTCCTGCAGCTGTTCATCCGTAGGCATCTCCGCCTTAACATGGCTCAAAGCATCCTCGTGATTATGAGTCATAAATTTCCTCCTTCCGAGCAATATATGAACACTTGCTCATATATTCATATTAAATCAGAACATTCCTCACTTGTCAACGCTGACCGAACCGCCTCCAAATCCCTAAAAATAGGGCTTTTTTGCAAAAAAACGGCAAAAAAAGCCTTGTTTTTAATGTCAAAGAACTTTATAATATCGACATTGTCGGAGGGGAACAGCTCAACGACACGATACAAACCCAATTTTTCAGGGAGGATTTTATAATGAACAGAACAGAATTAGTTGATGCAATTGCTGTTAAGGCTAACATCTCCAAGAAGGATGCAGACGCTGCAGTTAAGGCTTTCATTGAAGTAGTTTCTGATGAGCTTCAGAACAAGGGTAAGGTTCAGCTTGTTGGTTTCGGTACATTCGAGACATCTGAGAGAGCTGCTAGAACAGGCCGCAATCCTCAGACAGGTGCTGCTACAAAGATCAAGGCTTGCACAGCTCCTAAGTTCAAGGCTGGTAAGGCACTCAAGGATAAGGTTAACACAAAGCCTTCTAAGAAGTGCAAGAAGTAATCTTAGTCTTTTGATTTGATATTTATTCAAGGCTGACTCAAACGGGTCAGCCTTTTTTATTCCCAAAACTACACACTGCCGTTCAAATGCGTGTATACTGTCCTAGCAACAAATAAATAATAAGAGGAATAAGATGTCTGATTCACAAGTTTACCGGATCTTTGTCGTTAATCCGGGCAGCACTTCTACAAAGGTTGAGTTCTTCGAGAACAAGAAGAGCATTCTTGAAGGTAATGTCTTCCACGATTCCACGGTTCTCAGAACCTTCCCTACCATCAACGACCAACTAGATTACCGTATGGAATACGTAATGAAGTGGCTCAACGAGAACAATATCGATCTGACAGGCGTTGACGCCATTGTCGGAAGAGGCGGCGCCTGCTGCACACTTCCGAGCGGAACATACGAAGTCGATGACAGATTGATCCAAGATATTCGCGAAGCAAAAGGCGGCGTTTATCATTCCTCAATGCTCGGAATTCAGATGGCTAAGAAACTCCACGACATATACGGCGGAAGACTGCTGATGGTCGACCCCATCGTTGTCGACGAACTTCAGGATGTTGCCAGGATAACCGGCGTCAAAGGCATATACAGAACGTCTGCCACACACGCTCTTAACTTAAAAGCAACAGCAAGGACTCACGCCGAATCCATGGGCAAAAGATATCAGGATCTTAACATGATCGTCTGCCACATCGACGGCGGTATCACGGTCACCGCTCATCAGAAAGGACGCATGATCGACACCAACGACGGAAGCGGTGGAGACGGACCGTTCACACCTACAAGAATGGGTTCAATGGCGATCACTGACGTCTCCAAATTCCTATTCAACAGACCCATCGAAGAAGTAAGAAATCTTTGTTCCGTTACCGGCGGTCTTTCCTCCTGGTTCGGCACATCAAATACTGATACGATCCACGAACTGGTCGAAAAGGGTGACCCCAAAGCCGCCATCGTATGGCAGGCAATGATCTATCAGGTCACCAAGGCCATCGGATCAATGGCATGCGTACTTCACGGCAATGTTGACGCCATCGTTCTCACCGGCGGTCTGATGAGATTCCAGGATGTCTACGACTATATAAATGATGCCTGTTCTTGGATTGCGCCCGTCGCATCATATCCGGGAGAACTTGAGCATGAGGCGATGAGAGCAGGTGCGCTCCGCGTGCTCAGAGGCGAAGAAGAAGCAAAGAGATACACCGGCGTTCCTGTTTTCGCAGGATTTGAATTCGAGTAAAAAAGGAGAATCATATGAGCTTTATTGAGACAATCAAGGACAGAGCAAGAAGTGATCTTAAAACGATCGTCCTCCCCGAATCAGAAGATGACAGAACCATTCTGGCCGCCGCAAAGGTCCTCAACGAGAATACCGCAAGTCCGATAATCATCGGCACTCCTGAAGAGGTAAATGCATCTGCTTCAAGACTCGGAGTCGACCTCACAGGTGCTCAGATCATCGACAATAAAGCTTCAACCGAGATCGACAAATACGCGTCCCTTCTCGCCGAGATCCGTGCAAAAAAAGGCATGACATTTGAGACGGCAAAAGATCTTGTTCTTAACGATAAGCTCACCTTCGGTATCATGATGGTTAAGTCCGGTGATGCTGACGGTCTTGTATCAGGCGCCTGCCACACGTCAGCCGACATGTTAAGACCTGCTCTTCAGATCATCAAAACAGCACCCGGAAGAAAGGTCGCTTCGATCGCATTTGTTTTCGAGATACCTGACTGCGAATACGGAGAGAACGGAATAATCCTCTGCGCCGACTGCGCGCTCATGCAGGACCCTAATCCTGAAGAACTCGCTGAGATCGGTGCGGAATCAGCTGCTTCATTTGAGGCACTTATCGGCAAGAGACCGAACGTTGCTTTCCTCTGCCACTCCACAAAGGGTTCGGCAAATCATCCTTTTGTCGATAAAGTCGTTGAAGCCGTCAGGATCGCCAAAGAAAAGTATCCCGACGTTAACCTCGATGGCGAATTGCAGCTTGATGCGGCAATCGTTCCTGAGATCGGTGCTTCCAAGGCACCCGGCTCGCCTGTTGCAGGCAAGGCCAATGTCCTCATCTTCCCTAACCTCGAGGCCGGCAACATCGGTTACAAATTGATCCAAAGGATCGGAAAAGCCGAAGCATACAGCTTCCTTCAAGGACTCGCCGCTCCGGTTAATGATCTCTCACGCGGCTGCAGCGTCGACGAGCTTGCCGGTGTCATCTGCATCACAGCCGTACAGGCTCAGCAGATCGCCGCAGCCAACGCTAAAGATTAAGGCGAGCGAAAAATAAATGCTGCATGATATTCCGGCATTTTTGGGGAGCGAAAGTCAGGTAAAACCTCATGCTACTGCAGCATGTTCTGCATCATTTTCGGGCTAATTAGGCCTAATCTCATGCAAAACACCATGCTACTGCAGCATGGTTTGCATGATTTTCGGGCATTTCGGGCCAATTTTCATGCAAAACATCATGCTACTGCATTATGTTTTGCATGATGTTTGGGCATCTACTCAAATCTCCGGAGCATATAAAGCATCAGGGTACATACCGCATGTTTTACTTGGTATTCATAGGCGATAATAGAGTCCGGCACCCCCGCAGCTCACTCACAACTCACAGTTCACTCCACAGTTTACTCCGCAATTCACTCCGCACTTCGCCCCCACAGTTCACTCCAAAACTCACAGCTGCAGCGATATACACAAGCGAAAAAAGAAGATAATCGCTACATCACTTGCCTTTGCGGCAAAACCGTTCAACGCAGTAAAGTTCACCCAAGCTCAGCGGTGTCATGGACCGATTTGTGTCTCGGATCCCGTGAAGGATCAAGCAATATTGTTCCTTTTGTTTGGTCGACGCACGGCTTAGTATTTTGTGCTTTGAAGCAAACGGTCAGATAACCTCAGGGTGTTGGAGAGAGTAAAGAAATTAGTTCTAAAGAGCGGTAGAGAAAGTAAAAAAAAAGCTCTTAGAAGAGATAAGTCCCAGGGTTACCTCGAACCGGTTGACCGGTTGGTCTGCGGAATGCAGTGATTATCTTCTCGACAGTGCAAAACTCGTAATGAAGACCATCAATGGTACAGAGATTGCATCAGAAAGTATTCATAGAAAAACTGATCCTTGCCCGATAGATCATATGGATTACGACATATCGCGGCAGATCATGGTACTACAACGGATACGGTTCCCGTCTCTTCTAAAGTAGACTCGATGACCGGTTTGTCCGAATATACGGTTTGACAGGCATTGTTATTGACCGTTTTCCATTGAACCATCAGGAATAGTATGGTGATTGCGAGCAAAACGCCCGCAATCACTATAAGTCCGTTTCCCATATCTGCGGCTATTTCTTTTGTTCTGACAGCTAATAACGACATCTTCCTTTATCTCCTTTTGCTTAACTCCTGAAGGAATTATCACAAAGGGAGTAATCAAAAAAGCACAAGAGCGGCATCCAAACGGCATCAATTACGTTATCGATATGTTTCAAGATGCACAATATCTGTATCGCAGATCAGATTTATCTGGAAAGTATAATTCTTCTCGTCTCTGAAGATATAAGAATATTCAAGGATGTCGTCATTTCCGGTATTGACCGCATTATTATTAACTAACCTTGCATTAAGTCGCTTCTCATAATGATTCAAAAGAGCCGTACAAAAGCGGTTGCAAACATCGTCATAAACTGTCACATTTGCATTGAATAGTTCATCCCATGTATAGTCACTATATGAAACAATCGAACACTTCAGAATTGCTCCGGTCTGATCATCAATAAAAAATTTAAAATCCCAACCGTCTTCCGAAGTCACATCCACAGACCAAATAACTGCCGTACCTTTGTCGTTTTCAAGGCTGAACAAAAACGGAGTAACACTGATAAAATCCTCTATGGCAAATGTTCTGCCACAGAAATCAAAGATAAATTCATTTACTATCGCATTAAGTTCTTCTTCCTGAATATAGATACCACTGTCAAGGGATATTGCATTTTGATAATTATAAGTATCCTGTACAACAGTGAGCTTCTGGCTCATCGTCAGCTCTTCTCTGTAAGACAGATTGATCTTGTTGATCTCGAGTTCATCTTGCTTACCTTCGTTCAATCTGTCAGACACTCGGAATTGTGCCAGCGGCAAAAACCATCCGATCACGGCAGCAACCAGAAGCAACATGATGCAGACCAATGTACTTCCCTTTCTCACGCCGAGACCTCCTTAATAAGAACAGTTACACAGGTTCCCTGTCCTTCCTTTGAAGCAAAGGAGATCTCACCGTCATGGAGTTCGATTATCTCCTTACAAAGATTCAATCCCAGACCTACACCGCCCTGTGCTCTCGAACGCGATTTATCGACACGGTAGAAAGCCTCCGTAATATGCTTCAGAGCCTCAGCCGGCATGCCTCGTCCGTTATCGACTACTCTGATACGATATGCCTGACCGACACGGTCACCGAGAATAATGATCTTTCCACCCTTATCCATGGCTTTACGTGCATTGTCCAAAAGATTAGTTATTACCGAACTGAAAAGATCCGGCTCCACCATGCACGCGTCAGGTTCAAGACGGCACTGAAGTTCGATCCCTTTTTCGCGATATACGGGCTGAAGATGGGTAACAAGTCTCTCGATAAGTTTCTTCATGTCAGTAAGAACAAACTTCACGTCCTGCTTCTTCATCATAAGAAGATCCAGGAGCTTAAACGAGAGAGATTCCAGTCTCTTTCCCTCCGAGAAGATATAATTCGCCGCTTCTCTTGTCTCCTCGCCGTCAAGTGCATCACTTCTCAACAGATCTGCATATCCGATAATTGAAGTCATAGGTGTCTTCAATTCATGTGCAAAACTGCCCATGAACATCTCCTGCTGTTCCATGGACGCTTTAAGCTCGTTGATGTTGTCTGATAATCTGTCTGCCATTTCGTCGAAGTCCGAACCGAGCTGGCCGATCTCATCCTGAGTCTTCAGTCTGACTCGAGACTCCAGATCGCCTGAAGCTAATGCTCTTGCCGACTTCGAGACCTTATACAAAGGTTTGGTCATGATATAAGATGTGATCCACGCGGCAAAACCTCCGACAAGGATCAAAACGATAAATATCTGATGATATACAGATACCTGCTCATCTCTTGCTTCGTAGACGGGAGTCATGTCATAGAGGACATATAATTCCAGAGCTTGTGAATCCGTCTTGATGATGCCGTTGATCTGATAAAGGCGGCGCGAATCACGTGTGAACATAAAGGATTCGAATTCAGCTTCAGTATCAAAATCTTCCTTCGTCTCGCCCTTCAAATACAGAAGTTTTCCACTCCTGTAGAGACTGATGCCGTCCATGCTTTTAATCGATGTCATCTTATCAAGCGAATTGCTGATATTGGAAAAATCATGCTGGATATCAACAAAGTTAACGAGCTCGATAGACTGAAGAATCGTCTCATATGATTCAACCGCACTGTTTTGATACTGCTCCAGACTGCTTTTGAAATTCCGATCTATGAGAAAAACTCCTCCCACGCCGTAGCTTAAGGTAAGAAGCCATACCATAACCAGGAGCATCTTTAGCCTGAATCGCATTATTAAGCCTCCAGCCTGTATCCGACCTTAGGTACGGCATGGATGACTTCCTCCCAGCCGAGTTTTTTACGAAGTCGCTGAACGTGAAGATCAACGGTCTTACTTCCGTATGGGAAAGGCTCGTTCCAGACTCTCTCATAGATAGTCTCTCTGTACATAGCAATTCCGGGATTCCTCGCGAAAAGAAGCAGTAACTCATACTCCTTCGGTGTCAGAGGAATCTGGTAGCCATCCTTATAAACGATCATGGCCTTGGTATCTATCGTAAGTCCCGCGATCTTGAGCTCCGTATCCGTCTTGTTATAGCGGCGAAGAACCACATTAACTCTGGCAAGCAGCTCAATGATCTCAAAAGGCTTCGGAAGATAGTCTTCCGCACCTAATTCAAGTCCTTTTACTCTGTCCTCGACCATGTTCTTGGCAGTAAGGAAGATTACCGGGATCTTCAGCGGACGTATATAGGGCATCAATGTAAATCCGTCAATCTTCGGGATCATAACATCGAGAAGGATCAAGTCGAATGTATTGTTGTTGATCATATTCAATGCTTCCTCACCGTCGAAAGCACACATACATGAATAGCCGGCCTTTGTCAGGCTCATTCTGATAAGGTTAGAGATCGGTTTCTCATCCTCTACAACAAGAATATGTATCATCGGTTCACCTCTTTCACGACAATTATACATTGTCGAACCAAAACAACATAACTTTTTTTAATATGTTATACTCACTAAATTCAAAGGAGCACACAAGGAAATGACAAACAGCAGACTCAAAGCCATCAAAAAAGCTAAATATACAGATATTATCAGTCTGTTTATTATCTCCAGGATCGTTTAT
The DNA here is from genome assembly GCA_024403795.1 of Saccharofermentans sp. Taxonomy (GTDB): domain Bacteria; phylum Bacillota; class Clostridia; order Saccharofermentanales; family Saccharofermentanaceae; genus Saccharofermentans. The sequence goes on along the minus strand of JAKSRD010000003.1, from coordinate 71,038 downwards.
CTGGTAATTATGCTTCTTTCCGGATTTCCGTTAGCGACTACCTTACAAAGTTTTGATGCGGAATTCTACCTCAACATCGCAAGAAACGGCTACTCAAGCATACAGTCAACGGCATTTTTCCCGCTGTTCCCGATGGTCATCCGTTTCACGACATTATACGGTGCGTTGCTGATCAATAACCTTGCATTTCTGGCGTCTCTCTTCATACTCAAAAAGCTTGGGAGCAACACCTGGGTGCTTGCCGTTTTCGCACTCGGTCCGATGGGATTCTTCTCGATGCTTCTTTATACGGAGAGCTTATTTTTCTTCTTCACGGTATTCGCATTCTATCTTATGAAGAATCGAAAATACCCTCTGTTAATGGGTATCGCGCTCGGCCTGTCCGTATTGACCAGGTCGTCCGGTTCAATGCTTTTTTTCGCGATATTCATCGGAATGTGCATTCAATTCGCAAAGAAAGAGATCAAGTTCAGATCCATCATCATTGCATACGTACCGGCAACTGTCCTTGCTCTTATCTACCCTGTCTATCTGCAGACAGCTTTCGGGAACTGGAAGCAGTTTGTCGATTGCCAGTTCACGGATTGGAACAAGATCAAGTCCAACATTTTCAAGACGATATGGACCGGCTTAAAGATGATCTTTACCGATGCTTATCCTTATCGTTCAGATGCCTATAAGCCGCTCCAGATCACAAACGAGGTATTATCTCTGTTCCTGCTTGCGCTGTTCGTAATATATATCGTCACGGTAATCTGTTCGTTCATAAAAAAGCGCAAGGTCGACACGGAAGAGCTGGTACTCATTATCTTTGTCGCACTTACGCTTTATGCTGTCAACACAACCATCAGAGATCCGTACTTAGATTCTCCGACGGTCAGCTTCTACCGCTATTACTACGGAACTTTCCCGATCTGCCTCATGATGAACAAAAAGAACATTATCGCACAGGAACTGTTCACGGTATTCACTGCGGCATTGGGAATGATCACTTCATTTGTGTTCTGTCTCAATTTCTTCTTCTATTGATACGGAACGCTCAGTAAAGATAATCTCCTCAGTTAATGGCCGTAACCTTGAAGTCCTTCTCTTCTACGGCGCGTGTTATCACCTCATCAGAGACCTCCTTCTCAAGCTCTATAACGGCCGTTCCGCGTTCGTGAGAGACATCCGCAGTGATGACTCCTTCCAGAGCTTCCAAAGCCTTCTTAACGGTCGCCTCGCAATGTCCGCACATCATGCCTTCAACTGAGACTGTCTTCTTCATTGTTATATTCTCCTTGGTAACGGTTATTGTTCTCGAGATATCTTCCTTATGAGAAGCGATATCGCTTCTGACTTTATTCCCGATATTGCTGCTGCCATTATAATACACTCTCATCAGATTGAGCCTTAACGCATTCATGCAAACCGTAAAGCTCGACAGGCTCATGGCCGCGGCGCAGAGCATCGGAGACATTGTTACGTCCAAAGATGCGAGAACCCCTGCCGCGATCGGGATGAGCACCGCATTATAGATAAATGCCCAGAAAAGATTCTCACGGATAACCGCAAGCGTTCTTCTTGATATCCTTATCGAAGCCGCAATGTCTTTCAGATCGGACTTCATGAGTATACAGTCAGCTGCGTCGATCGCTATGTCCGTGCCGTTGCCGATCGCCATTCCGATATCGGCACAGGTAAGGGCAGGAGCATCATTGATGCCGTCGCCGACCATTATCACTTTACCGTACTCCTGAAGTTTCTTAACGACCCGTTCCTTATCTCCCGGAAGGACATCAGCGATCGTCACGTCGACGCCCGCTTTATCGCCGATACTTGCTGCGGTATTACTGTTATCTCCGGTAAGCATTACCGTGTAAAGGCCCATATCCTTAAGCACGGAAACCGCTTCAGCGGAAGTCTCGCGAAGCGTATCGGCCACGGCGATAATGCCTGCAAGCATGCCGTCAGATGCAAAGAACAGCGGTGTTTTCCCTTGATCTGAAAGAGCCTCCGACTTTCTTAACATATCATCAGAAATCTTGCAATCGCCCAGAATAAATCGCCTGTTACCGCCTCTGATGATCCTACCGTCAGATCTTCCCTGCAGGCCGTTACCCGGAAATACAGTTAAGGCTTCTGCTCTTTCCTGAAGGATGCCTCTTGATCCGCAATACTTTGCGACTGCGGTTCCGAACGGATGCTCACTTCCCGCTTCCAACGCGAAAGCGATCTTCAGCAGTGCCTCTTCTGTCAGCCCTTCTGCCGGGATGATATCCGTCACGACGGGAACACCGTTCGTTATGGTTCCTGTCTTATCAAGAACAACGATATCTGCTCTGCCTGTAAGCTCCAGCGATGCTGCTGTCTTGAACAGTATCCCGTTCTTTGCCGCCACTCCGTTGCCGACCATGATGGCGACCGGTGTGGCAAGCCCCAACGCGCACGGGCAGCTTACCACAAGAACTGATATTGCTCTTGTAAGTGCATCGCCTGCCGGAGATCCCGTCAGCATCCATATCACGAATACAACTGCTGCCAGAATAAGTATCGCCGGAACGAATATGCCCGACACTTTATCAGCAGTACTTGCGATCGGAGCCTTTGAGCTTGATGCGTCACTTACCATTTTTACGATCTGAGCAAGTGTCGTATCCTCTCCTACCCTTTCCGCGCGGCACCTTATATATCCCGTGCGGTTGATCGTTGCAGCGGACACCTTGTCACCTGTCGCTTTGTCGGCAGGCACGGATTCACCCGTAAGTGCCGACTCATCAACGGCACATTCGCCTTCAACTATTACGCCGTCAACGGGAATGGCACCGCCTGCTCTGACCACGAAAACATCACCCGCCTTCACGTCCTTCACCGGCACCGTCACCTCTGCACCGTCCTTAACGATGACCGCCGTCTTGGGCTGAAGATCCATGAGTCCCCTGATCGCATTTGTCGTGCGCCCTTTAGATATCGATTCCAGAAGCTTACCGACGGTAATCAGCGTCAGGATCATGGCGGCAGATTCGAAGTACAGGTGACCGTGCTTCCCGCCGTTTTCGATGCTCATGAGCACAAGCATCACGACACTGTAAACATACGAGATACCGGATCCCATCGCCACCAACGTATCCATGTTGGTGTGCAGATGCACCGCCGCTCTGAATCCGCTGACAAAGAACTTTCTGTTGATCACGAGCACTGTTCCGGAGAGCACCATCTCAATAATTCCGACAGCAACGGGGTTGCCTTCAAGCATGCCCGGCACGGGCCATCCCCACATCGCAACGCCCATCGACAGATACATGAGGAGCAGCACAAACACACTTGAACTGATGAGCCTTCTGACCAAAACCGGTGTCTCTCTGACTCTGATCTTTTCTTCCAGACTCTCGAAAACATCACCCTCGTCATCCGCCTCTTTTACATCCTCCGACGCGCGGTAACCGGCTTCTTCCACCGCCTTGACGACCGCCTTAGGATCAGCGTTTCCGTACACCGTCATGGAATTCGTCAAGAGCGACACCTCGCATGACACAACGCCCTCCACCTCAGACACTGCTTTTTCTATGTGTGCCTGACATGAAGCGCAGCTCATGCCTTCAACTGTGTACTTCCCGGTCGTGATATTCATGATGATCCGATCTGCTCAATTCAATATTTTTACAAAAGTCAGTATACCACGCACAGATGCACGATAAGAATAACTTGATACACCTTGAAAATAACTCCCGGTTAATATATATTTCTTTTGCTCTTTATAAGTTCTGAAAGGATCCTCTATGCGCAAGACAAGACCGTTAGGAATAATCATCCTTCTGATCACCGCGATCATCTGGGGATCTTCTTTCGTTGCTCAATCGATCGGAATGGAGAGCATCGATGCGTTCACTTTCACCGGCATCCGCACGACGCTCGGCATGCTGTTCCTGCTTCCCTTTACACTGTTGATCAACAAGGGCTTTGACTTCAGCCGTAAGACACTTCGTGCCGGTCTCATACTCGGCGTTGTCTTCTCACTTGCGCAGAATTTCCAGCAATTCGCTTTCTATTATTCCACATCGGGAAAGATCGCCTTCATCACGGCTTTCTATATGTTCTTCGTACCTTTATTCTCAGTTATCTTCATGAAGAAAAAGATCGCGATCCTTACCTGGGTATCCATCATGATGGGACTTGCCGGACTGTTCTTCCTCTGCATCGATCCGGGAGACATTACGGCGATCAACTTCGGTGACATACTGGCTCTCGTCTGTGCCGTCTTCTATGCCGTGCAGATAATGCTCATAGACAAATATCTCGGTGAAGACATCAACGGTATCCAGATGTCGTTCATGCAGTTTTTTGTTGCCGCTATCATCTCGATCGCAGCGATGTTTATTTTCGAGAAGCCTGATCTTGCAAATATAAAAACCGCAGCCCCTTCCTTACTTTATTCAGGAATAATGAGCTGCGGCATTGCTTATACTCTCCAGATCGTGGGACAAAAATATACGAGTCCCGTCATCGCTTCATTACTGATGTGTCTCGAATCGGTCTTCGCGGTCATATCCGCCGCTTTGCTCCTTCACGAGGGAATGCTGCCGAGAGAGATAGCCGGCTGCATTATAATGTTCAGTGCGATAATCATTTCCCAGCTTTCTGAGACTTTCCTTGCAAAGAAGACGAATCCGGCGTCGGGAAAACCTTCCTGAGTACCAGAACCGTTGCGATCATCAAAACTACTCCGGCAATAAGTGATACTGTTGAATTAACGGCGTAATTAGGCATCCAGAATGTCATAACACCTGCAATCAGATATGTTACGAAAGAAACGCATGCGCAAGTGATCGCATAAGGGAGCTGTGTCGATACATGTGCGATGTGATTGCACTGAGCACCTGCAGAGCTCATGATCGTTGTGTCAGAGATCGGTGAGCAGTGGTCTCCGCAAACAGCACCTGCCATACAAGCTGATACACAGATGATCGCAAGCGGGCTTGAACCGTCGAGCGGGAAAGCCTTGAGCGTGATCGGAATGAGGATGCCGAATGTACCCCATGAAGTACCTGTAGCAAAAGACAATCCGCAAGCGATAAGGAAGATTACCGCGGGAAGGATGTTGATGAAAGAACCCTTGGAAGCATCAACGATACCTGCAACATATTCAGCAGCGCCCAAAGAATCCGTCATAGCTTTCAAAGACCAAGCAAGTGTAAGGATCGCGATCGGAGCAACCATCGCCTTGAAGCCTTCCTCTACACATGACATACAATCCTTAAAATTAAGAACTCTTCTGATAAGATACAGAACTATCGTGAATACGATTCCGCCGAATGAGCCGTATGCAAGACCGACGGAAGCATCACTGTTGGCAAAAGCGTTTACGAACTTTGAGAAGAATCCGGCACCCGATTCATCAGAGAAGAAACCGCCGGTGTAGATCATTCCTATGACGCAAGTAATGATGAGAACTGCTACAGGAAGAACAAGATCTATTACCTTACCCTTTGTCTCAACGGAATCCTCCGACTTTGTATCAGGGGCGTCAACCGTAAAGATATCACCGTTCTTGGCATTGAGTTCATGACGTGCCATCGGACCGTACTCAAGCTTAAATACAGCCATAAGCACCATCATAAGGAGCGTAAGAAGTGCATAGTAATTATAAGGTATGGCCTTAACGAACAGCAAAAGACCGTTAGTTCCTTCCGGTGCAAAACCGGATACTGCAGCTGCCCAGGAAGATACCGGCGCGATAATGCAGACAGGAGCTGCCGTAGCATCAATGAGATATGCAAGCTTTGCACGTGAGATCTTCTGTCTGTCAGTAACAGGTCTCATGACTGAACCTACGGTAAGACAGTTAAAATAGTCATCAATGAAGATCAACACACCAAGGCCGATCGTGGCAAGCTGTGAACCTACTCTTGAATGAACATGCTCACTGGCCCACTTACCGAACGCGGCAGAACCGCCGGCCTTGTTCATCATCGCTACCAATATCCCGAGGAAAACAAGGAATACAAGAATACCGACATTATAAGAATCTGAAAGCGATGCGATAATTCCGTCCTGGAACACATGTTCAAGTGCCTTTACCGGATGGAAAGCGACATCGTAAGGTCCTCCGACACTTCCCCAAGTGTAAAGAATGCCTCCGACCACGATTCCCGCAAACAAAGAACTGTATACCTCTTTTGTAAGAAGCGCCAACAAGATCGCCACGATCGGCGGTATCAGCGCCCAAAAGGTGTTATACATCAAAGGAACAAATTCAGCCTCCATAAGATGCCCTCCTAAAAAAAACAATAACCTATCATAGCACCGCGAAAAGCATGCCACAAAGTACAAAAACGATAAATCATCAGCCTGTAAGTTGACATTTTGACATTCCGTCCAAATCAGCCATTAATCAGCAAACATCAATGTTTAGTTAATGTTCTGTTAAGGAACGGAGATTTTACGGTTAAGGTTCAACCTGTAGACTTAAGCCATAAAGGTTAACAACCCGAACAAACAAACGAACAAACAAACAAAACAAAACTAAAAAAAAAAGGAGCGTAAAGTTTTATGGTAACAGCAGTAATTTTCTTTGGAAGCATGGTATTAGCAATCGTCAGCATTTTCATTGCATCAAGAAAGAAGAAGGCAAACAAGTAATCCGAAAAGTCTTGGCAAGCAGTTCAAACGTCTTTAGAGAAAAGGAGAAATATCATGGATTCTTGGACAACATTTTTGATCGCAGGCATTATCGCACTCGCAGTAATCTTTTTCATCGCAATCAAGAAAAAGAAATCAAATAAGTAAGTTACATTCTCTTATTAAGAAAGGAAATATCATTTATGGATACATGGACAATATTTGAAGCAGTAACCATCCTGGCAATCGTCAGCGTCATCCTCTTCTCTCTTAAGAAGCACAGAGCAAGCAAGAAAGCATCTGAAGCAAATTAATTCAACCAACACACCACCTTTTAATAAATAACCCTCTCGAAAGACCCTCACCCCCAAAGTAAAGCCAAGTGAGGGTTTTTACATGCCCGAATTCGCGGCAATGCCGACAGATCGATCGGCGTTTGTGGTACCTGCCGGCGGTTCTTGAGGAAGTATTTGGTCGAGGCTCGCGGAGAAAGCTCAGGGCGGTTCATGATGGTGTATTGGGCAGAGGCTTCGAAAAAAGCTTCTCGGCGGTACTTGATGGTATATTTGGCAGATGCTTAAGGGAGACGGTCGTGCAAACCTCATGCAAAACATCATGCAGGTGCAGCAGGTTCTGCATTATTTTTCGGCGTTGGGGAGCTAAATTCATGCTAAACATAATGCAGGTGCAGCAGGTTTTGCATCATTTTTCGGCGTTGGGGAGCTAAATTCATGCCAAACATAATGCAGGTGCAGCATGTTTTGCATGATGTTCGGGCCTTTCCAGCCAAAAGTCAGGTAAAACATCAGGTACATGCCGCATGTTTTACCTGATATTCCACACACACCGCTCTCCCCACTTCCGGCCCTTTCTCCGCAGAAAAAAAGTTGCCTCACAGTGAATCAATCACTTGTGAGGCAACTTAAAAAATTATCGACTTAAGTCAGTTCTATCAGAACTTACCTGCCTTAGCAGCTTCCTCAACGGATACTGCTGTAGAAACAGTCATACCAACCATCGGGTTGTTACCGGCACCGATGAGACCCATCATCTCAACGTGTGCAGGAACTGAAGAAGAACCTGCGAACTGAGCGTCAGAGTGCATACGGCCCATAGTATCTGTCATACCGTAAGAAGCCGGACCTGCAGCCATGTTATCAGGGTGAAGTGTTCTGCCTGTACCACCGCCGGAAGCAACTGAGAAGTACTTCTTACCAGCCTCGATACGCTCCTTCTTGTATGTACCTGCAACAGGGTGCTGGAATCTTGTAGGGTTGGTTGAGTTACCTGTGATGGAGACGTCAACGTTCTCCTTCCACATGATAGCAACACCTTCCTGAACATCGTCTGCACCATAGCAGTTAACCTTTGCTCTCGGGGATGCGGGATCCTTGGAGTAGCATGTTCTGGAGAGCTCCTTGAGCTCGCCTGTGAAGTAGTCGTACTGAGTCTCAACGTATGTGAAGCCGTTGATTCTGGAGATGATCTTTGCAGCGTCCTTACCGAGACCGTTAAGGATAACTCTCAAAGGCTTGTTTCTAACCTTGTTAGCCTTCTCAGCGATACCGATGGCACCCTCAGCAGCAGCGAAAGACTCGTGGCCTGCGAGGAATGCGAAGCACTCTGTATCCTCTTCGAGGAGCATCTTACCGAGGTTACCGTGACCAAGACCAACCTTACGTCTGTCAGCAACTGAACCGGGAATGCAGAAAGCCTGGAGACCTTCACCGATAGCTGCAGCAGCTTCTGAAGCCTTGCGGCAGTTCTTCTTGATTGCGATAGCAGCACCTACTGTGTAAGCCCACTTAGCATTCTCGAAGCAGATAGGCTGAATGCCTTCGATGAGGTGATAAACATCAAGACCTGCATCCTTTGTGATCTTCTCAGCCTCTTCGATGGAAGCGATTCCATACTCAGCAAGCTTAGCGTTGATCTGGGGGATTCTTCTCTCGTATGATTCAAATAAATCTGCCATTTGTCATTCCTCCTTATTCCTTACGCGGGTCGATGAACTTAACAGCATCATCGCAACGTCCGTACTTACCGGAAGCCTTCTTAAGAGCTTCTGCAGGCTCGTCACCCTTCTTGATGAAGTCCATCATCTTACCGAAGTTAACGTACTTGTATCCGATGATCTCGTCGTTCTCGTCGATAGCGAGGTCTGTGATATAACCGTCTGTGAGCTCGAGGTAACGGGGACCCTTAGCGAGTGTACCGTATGTTGTACCGATCATTGAACGTGTTCCCTTACCAAGGTCCTCAAGGCCTGCGCCGATCTGAAGTCCCTCTTCAGAGAAAGCACTCTGTGTTCTTCCGTAAACGATCTGGAGGAAGAGCTCTCTCATTGCTGTGTTGATAGCATCGCAAACGAGGTCTGTGTTGAGAGCTTCGAGGATCGTGAGACCCGGAAGGATCTCAGAAGCCATAGCTGCGGAATGTGTCATACCTGAGCAGCCGAGTGTCTCAACGAGTGCCTCCTGGATAATACCGTCCTTAACGTTAAGAGACAGCTTGCAGCAACCCTGCTGAGGAGCGCACCAGCCGATACCGTGTGTGTAACCGGAGATGTCCTTGATCTCCTTAGCACTGACCCACTTTGCTTCCTCAGGGATCGGTGCGGCACCGTGCTTAGCGCCCTGATGAACAGAGCACATGTTCTTGATCTCTGTAGAATAAATCATGTCTATTTCTCCTTTCCTTTCAAGGAATTTTCTTGCTGGAATTAATACAAGTTTCCAAGGAGTAATTATATAAAAGCAAAGGGTCCTTTTCAACCGAAAAGAACCCTTATAATTAATAAATTTAAAAGATTTAAAGAATGTTCACTTAATCGCACTTACCATGGACTTCACATAATCGCCGATATGGGCAGGCGCGTCCTCTTTGTACTTGGCGATAAGCTCGATGATACCGGTGCCGCACAGGATACCGTCAGCGCTCTTGGCTGCTTCTGCTGCCTGCTCGGGAGTCGAGATTCCGAAGCCGGTTACGCAGGGAATGTCGGCAACTTCTCTTACGGAAGCACAAAGCTTGGGGATCTCAGTCTTGATCGCGTCCTCAACGCCGTTACTGTCAAAGCTCGTTCCGATGTAGATCATGCCTGAAGCGGAAGATACGATCATGGGTGTTCTCTCGCAGGAAGTAGGCGTGATCATGGAGATCAGATCGATGCCGTTTTCCTTGCAGATGCCGTCGAACTCATCCTTCTCCTCGTAAGGGACATCAGCCAGGATAAGACCTTCTACGCCGAGCTCGGAAGCTCTCTTGCAGAATCTCTCGATGCCGTATGAGAATACGACGTTGGCATATGTCATGAAGACGAACGGGATCTTAACGTTCTTTTCTTCTCTAAGACTCTTTACCATCTCGAAAATCTTGTCGGTAGTGATACCCTTTTCGAGCGCTCTGATACTGCACTCCATGATCACCGGACCTTCAGCGGTCGCGTCTGAGAAAGGGATCTCGAGCTCAATCATTGAAGCGCCTGCCTTCTCCATCTCAACGATGCATCCTGCGGTTGTCTCAATGTCGGGATCTCCGCAAAGGATAAAAGGTATGAACGCCTTACCGTTCTCGAATGCTTTATATATATTACTCATAGATTTCCTCCCCTCTGTAACGTGCGATAGCTGCACAGTCCTTATCGCCACGGCCGGAGATCGTAACGATCATGATCTTATCCTTATCCAGTGTCGGAGCAAGCTTCTTTGCATATGCTACTGCGTGAGCTGACTCGATCGCGGGAATGATGCCCTCCATGCGTGACAGATATTCGAATGCATCAACAGCCTCGTCATCGGTTACCGCAACATACTGAGCTCTGCCTGAATCGTGAAGCATTGCGTGCTCAGGTCCGATACCCGGATAATCAAGTCCTGCAGAGATCGAATATACAGGTGCGATCTGACCGTATTCATCCTGGCAGAAATAAGACTTCATGCCGTGGAAGATTCCGAGCTTGCCGGTATTGATCGTAGCTGCCGTCTCAAAGGTGTCGATGCCTCTGCCTGCAGCCTCACAACCGATAAGGCCTACGCCCTCATCATTAATGTAGTGATAGAAAGAACCGATCGCATTCGAACCGCCGCCGCAGCATGCGAGAACATAATCAGGAAGTCTTCCTTCTGCTTCCAGGATCTGTGCACGTGACTCACGTGAGATGACAGCCTGGAAATCTCTTACTATTGTCGGGAAAGGATGAGGACCCATTACGGATCCTAAGCAGTAATGAGTATCATCAAGTCTTGTTGTCCATTCGCCCATGCAGGCATTAACGGCATCCTTGAGTGTGGCCGTACCTGTTGTTACAGAGACAACATCAGCACCGAGGAGCTTCATTCTGTAAACATTCAGAGCCTGACGCTCGGTGTCTACCTTGCCCATGAAGATAACGCACTCCATACCCAGGAGCGCTGCCGCAGTTGCAGTAGCAACACCGTGCTGACCTGCACCCGTCTCAGCGATAAGTCTTGTCTTGCCCATTTTCTTCGCAAGAAGTGCCTGACCGAGTACGTTGTTGATCTTGTGTGAACCTGTGTGATTGAGGTCCTCTCTCTTGAGATAGATCTTAGCGCCGCCAAGATCCTTGGTCATCTTCTCCGCATAGTAGAGAATGGACGGACGTCCTGCATAATTGTCCAAAAGATCCTTAAGTTCCCTGTTGAACTCAGGATCATCCTTGTAGCGGTTATATGCTACTTCCAGCTCGTTGACCGCATTCATCAGAGTCTCGGGGATATACTGTCCGCCGTGGATTCCGAATCTTCCTTTTGAATCTGCCATAGTTACCTCCATGCAATTCATTCTTCATGTTGTCTTTCCGCCGGAAATAAAAAATCCCCGACAGGAACTTATCTTCCTGCCGGGGACGAATTAAAAACTAATCCGCGGTGCCACCCTGGCTTTGCGTTTGTGAGACGCACACTCAAAAGATACCAACATATCCCGGACTTCTTACGCGAGTCTTACGTTGCACATTTAATGCACCCTCCGCGGTCCATTTGATAATCCGGTTCCCGCTTCACTCTCAGCATCGGAAGCTCTCTGTAGGGCCTGTAACTATCTTTATCTCCGCTTCAACGGTTTGATGTTATGACACAAAAATAAACCTGTATCCCCAAAAAGTCAACCGTAAAATTCAGTCAAACCAAACTCCGCCGATGATCTTTTTGCCATAATGATCGCAAACAGAAGCAATGGCTGAGATGTCAGAATACTTAGTCTGAGCGTATCCTGCGCATACTACGACTGAATCATGATCAGCGATGTCGCTGTCCTTCGGAAGTATATCGATGCACTTAACCTGAGCGCCGGACTTCTTGATCTTGGAGACGAGCTTATCGGCAAGATCGTAATAGTTCTTTGAAATGCCCGCTCTGACAAACAAAACCTTGCTGCAGTCGTTATGCTTTACGGAAGTGTTTATCGCATCGGCTATGGCATCAAGAGACTTGCCGTCGACGGTATCCTTACGGAACGCTTTATAGATGAGCATGCAATGAGCAAAGAATACAAGGCCCTTGAACGTGTACTTGCTTGTCGTGCCGAGTTCTCTGATTCCGTATGTCTCGGACAATACAGCCGAGCTGCGCATTTTCGATGAGAACACGAAAAAGACGAAGTAGCAGAATATGTACAAGATCAGGCCTACGCCGAATCCGATGGCAGCCCTGCCAGCAGAGAAACTGATCCCGGGATCAACGTAGGGCTGAACGTCGCTCGAACCCGTAAGCATGATATCAAGGATCGTCAGCTGTTCATCAGACATCGCCTGTCTCAATGAATCATAATTATTCTTAAGTGTCTTCAGATTGTCGTCCGTAAGGATCCTCTCGGCGATCCTGTCGGCATCTGTGACAAAAGCTTCCTCCGAACTGATAAGATGAACTTCATGTTTTCCGAACTCAGCTTCAAGGCTCTTCTGAATATCCTTGATCCTTTCATCGATTCCGGTCTTCAAAGCTTCAACATCCGTTCCTTCGGGAAGAATGACATACATGTCAACTGCATCATTCGATTCAACGTTGATCAGTTCATCAACATAAACATCTTCAATGTCCTGACATGAAGGAGCTAGTGCTGTTCTTACGACATCTGAAGTCTCAGGAGCTTCGAGGAGCAAACGGTATGCCGCACTTACGGCGACCGTATCTGACGTGCCGCTTACTACCCAACTGTAATGAAGTACCGGAAGATTACCTTCATCCATTGCCGCCACGAGCGAATTAGCATCGTAGTTTTCCTGAGCTTCAATGAGACGCGCCTGGTTAAGCGCATATACGACCTTTTCTCTCTGAGATTCTGACAATCTGTCCAGCTTCTCCTCATCGCTCAGGGAAGCAAGTCCGACGAGGTTATCTGCTTCGCTCTTGGCATCGCGGTTATCTTTCAGAGAAAGCGCGACCGGAATAAGGATAGCCGTAATAACTGCTACCGCTGCAACACATTTCCACTGCTCCAGCAAAGAGCGGAAAAACACATAAAGGTCAATGTTAACGACGTTGGGTGATTTCATTTCCGAGAAGCTCCTTAGATGAGGGATCCTTGTCCCGATTTAGTATAGCATAGTCAGACTTGCGCCAGATTATCGCGACGGCAACTGCTATCGCAAAAGTTCTGTATGCCTGTGTATCCAGGGACACACCGCTGACGATAAATCCCGTTATCGCAAGCACGCCGAACAGATTCTTGTGCTTGATGGCATAGACATATAACGTGATAAAACATGACATCATGAGACCGAGTCCGAATATACCGCCCTCGATCAAGGTGTTTACGTACATGTTATGAGATGCGTACTGATAATTGTTACCTATGGCAACATATCTGACCGTCTGGAAGAAAGATCCGTAACCGTTGCCGAACAGGATATGGAACGGATCCTGTGACTTAAAGCAATTGAACGCGGCCTTCCAGATATCGAGTCTTCCGGTACCGCCGCTTGCAATCAATGAAGTGATGCTGAATCTTCTGATAAGTGACGGACCTATTCCGTACTCGGCACAGAACAGCAATAACGCTACGGCAGCAAACATCAATACCAGGAGCTGATACTTAAGTCTGCCCTTGATGCTTAATACCCAGACAAAGATTATGGCAAGCATCGTAAGGAGTCCGCCTCTGGAACCCGTAAAGTACACGATGACAAGTATCGCAACGAGGCATATGCCGTTAAGGATCGCACGCTTCGACTTCTTCAATGTGGAAAGACACAAAGCGAAAGCAATGGCAAGACCGCAAGCAAAATCATTCGGATCCATTCTGCTGAAGATCCTAATATACATTCTTCCGCCGTTCATATAGCTGAAGAAGAGCGAACTGAATATTGCCGACAATATGCTGCAATAGAAAGCTATCTCGATGAACTTCAGTTCCGCATCTGAATAACTTCGGATGCTTACGCAGACTATTATCAGGAAAGTAACAGCAAACTGAAGCAGATACCAGTCAAGTTCAAAATACTTATTCCAAAGTGAAGTAAGCAGCATGAACATAAAGAAGAGATATACCGGAGTTAACCTCTTATCGAATGTAAGCTTACGCGAGATGAGAACTTCAAGAACCGATACGGCAATGAAAACTACCGCTACGACCGACTGGATCGACGAGCTTATGAGAAAACCCGACATCGCCGTGCTTATCGGAAGGAATATCAGATACAGTACCAGGATCAACGTGCTGATCCTGACCTTTGAATTCTCCTCAATTGCATCAGCTCTATTCATCCGGTTCACGCTTTGCCGTTCTTATGTCTCTTAGTTTTGACATCTGCTTCGGAAGCCTTGTCGGCTGCAGATGCATTTTTCGCGTTCTTTACTGCTGCGGATCCGTTTGTCTCGCCGGCGGCTTCGGCCTCTGCGTCTTCAAGTGCTGCTGCAGCATCCTTTACCTTCTTTCTGGCAGTAAGCCACGGCACTGCGATCTCTCTGTATATATAAGAGATGATGGCAGCAAGCGGAATTGCCAAAAGCACGCCCGGAACACCCCAGATCTTTCCGCCGACAACAAGGAAAACAAGCACCAGGAATGACGGAACCTTGAGTGCCGTTCCGAAGAGCCTCGGCTTGATCAAATAACCGTCAACCAGCTGGAGAGCAAGAGTGAAAATCAGAAACGGGATAACTGCCTCAGGCTTTGCAAGAATAAGGATGACGCCTCCGATAAATGCACCGACAAAAGGTCCGAATGTCGGCGCCAGATTTGTAAGTCCCACGATAACCGAACAGAAGATCGGATACGGCATTCCCATTATCAGCATGAAGATCGCATTGGCTATACCGACGATAAGTGAATCAACGATCTCGCATACGATGAATCTGGAGAAAATACTGTTCAGTTTATTCCAGACATTGCGGCAATCATCGTAGTATCTCGTAGGGATCACCAGCACAAAGAATTCGCCGAGAAGCTCAACAAGCTTCTTCTTCTCTATCAGGAAATAGAAAGCGAGTATCACGCCGATGATGAAATTAAACGCTCCGGATCCGACATTGGCGGAAAATTCCAAAACTCCCGAAGGAGTTATGCCGTTTTTAAGGATAAAGTTGTTGATAACCGTAGAAAGATCACTTTGCTCATCAATAAAGTTAACTATGCTGAGCTTGATATCTTCATCGAACTCCCTCGACATTACCAATGCCTTGAGACTGTCTATGTAACCCGACAGTCTTGACGCAAAATTCGTAATGTTCTCAATGAGCATAGGAAATATCAGGATACCGAGTGCAACAAAGACTCCGAGGACAAAAATAAGCGAGACCATTGCAGAGAAAAGCCATACGGCATTCTCTTTCTTCTTGACCAGCCTCTTGAGATGCTCATAGATAAATACCGCCAACGGATTTACCGCATAGGCGATCAAAGCACCGATTATTACCGTGGAGGTTATCGTAAGGAAAGAACTTAAAAAGATCTTTACGTTGCCGATATTTGTCAGCAATACATAAAACAGGACCACGACACAAAGCGATATCGTAAGTCCGGACCATCTGTTCTTCTCATATTTGTTGAAGCGTTCTTTGTATTTTTCCATGCACGTATTATAACAAATAAGAAAGCCGATAAGGGAAACTACAAAAAAAGAACTGTCTCGCAGTGCTCCTATTCACGTGTGAGACAGTTCAGATGTTAACTGTTACAAAATATTCAGTTGTAATGCAAGCGACGATCGGTTTCTTGGTTCGATTCTTGAGATTAACCCAAAGCTAAGTTTACAACTTACTTAAGAAGAGTGGGTGCAAGAAAGACCAATCGTCTGACCTGCTCTGCTTCACTACCCATTGGTCTCACCTCCTGTGAACTGTAAGTTCCTTTCTCTTATGGCTTGAGTATAACACAACAAATGTCAGATTATATTACAAATAAGTGAACGTTTTCTGACATGGATGCCATAAATTTCACAATGCTGACGCAATCTGCAAATCTTGCTTTCTGCCGGATCCTGCAAGTTACCGAGAATAGAGCCGTTGGAGCTCAGATTCATTGGGGAGACAAAAGATGTTCTTCACGTTTTCTTGGAGACAAACGGAGGCCGATCTTTACTGATGGTCGCGGAGAACCCGGACCGAATGAGGAGAGCCCGGAAACAATCCACGCCGAAAGTCGCGGAGAACCCGAACCGAGATTGTCAGGTGACTAAATGTTGACAAAATTCCTCTCAAAAGTGCAACAAATAGTCATTTTCAGCCAAAAGTGAGTATTTGTTGTCGAATTTCAGCTCAAACAGTCACTAATCGGTCACTCAACTATTCAGAAGTGATTACAACTACAATGTGGAAGTGATTGAAGCATTGCGGGACTTTTCAGGGACAAAATACATTTTTTACAGCAAAAAAAGTCCCGGAGTGCCGCGTTTTGGGATTTCTCAGGAGAAAAAACGGATTCTACTACAAAAAGCACCTGAACGTTCCTTCCGGTAGAGACAATGTAAAAGTATCCGGAATACTGTGTCGCCCGACCTCAAAAATCGGCATTGGCGACACAACCTCTTCACTTAGGTGCCGGGATTCCAAAATCCTTGTCACCGTCACGTGAGATAAAGCACAGCGAAGGAAGCTCGACAGGACTTCCGTCAACGGAAGATTCCGCCTTCATGTAGAACTCCATCTCCGGATGAGGACAATCTTCTATCGGCTTCATCTTGGAATCGTAAAGCTCAGTTACGACAACGGGAGCCATATAGCCGTCAGGCATGAGCACATTCAATGTGTCACCCTTGTAGAGCTTATTCTTCTGAGTAACTTTTATGAGACCGGAATCAGGATCAGTGCCGGAGGTGACTCCGACGATAAAAGCAGGTTTGTTGTAGGATTTCTCCATGTCGATCTTCGCATCGTCACAGGGCGAATCGAAGAAGAAACCGGTATCGTAATCTCTGTGGACAACCTTATCGAGGATCTCTTTCCAATGAGGATCGACCTTGTAATTCTCAGGATCGGCACAGAACTGATCGACTGCTTCCCTGTAGACCTTTGTAACCGCAGCCGCATAGTATGCGCCCTTGATCCTTCCCTCGATCTTGAAGGAATTGATGCCCGCTTCAACGAGCTCGGGAATGTGATCTATCATGCAGATGTCACGGCTGCCGAATATATAAGTTCCTCTCTGATCCTCTTCAACCGGAAGCGGAATGTCGGGACGCTTCTCCTCGACTACCGTATATCCCCATCTGCAAGGCTGTGCGCAGGCACCGCCGTTGGATCTTCTGCCCGTGAAGTAATTGGATAAAAGACATCTTCCTGAATACGAGACGCACATCGCACCATGAATGAAGCACTCTAATTCGACATCAGAAGGAATGGCTGCCCTTATCTTCCTGATCTGATCAAGAGAGACCTCGCGTGCAAGAACGATTCGCTTCGCTCCCTGCGCAGCCCAAAAATTACAAGCTGCGCTGTTAGTAACGCTTGCCTGAGTCGAGATGTGTATGTCAAGGTTCGGACAAAGCGTGCGCACCATTGTGAACACACCGGGATCCGAGACAAGTACCGCATCGGCACCGCTCTCATTGCCCACGAATCTGATCGCATGCTCGAGACCGGCGAGATCCTCTTCAGTGGGCATGACATTCAATGTTACATAGCACTTAACGCCGTGCTCATGAGCGAAGGCAATGCTCGCCTTCATCTCCTCTTCATTGAAGTTATCACTGAACGCACGAAGACCGTAGCTTGTTCCGGAAAGATAAACGGCATCGGCACCGTACTCAACTGCCGCACGGAGCTTCTCCGGATTGCCTGCCGGACTCAGGATCTCATATCGTGAACGCTCGTAACCCATAAAACTTCCTTACAAATATCTCGAAAATATTCCGCCGTTAATAACATCAATTGGTCGGAACCAATACCAGATCCGTTGAAGACTCTGATGTCTCAGAAGTAGCCGTTGTCTCTTCATTAGCGGCATTATCTGCGGCAATCCAGTTCTCTCTGTACTTCTCGACATTCTCTTCATGCTGTGAGAGTGTTGAAGCAAAGGCCGTACCGCCGTCAACACCGGTAGCACAGAAATACCAATAATTACAATTCGGCTCAGGATACAGAGCGGCAGAGATGGCATCAAGGCCCGGCATACATATGGGTCCCGGAGGTAAGCCGGGATGAGAATATGTGTTATAAGGGCTGTCAATCGAGAGCTGCTCATCCGTATGAAGGATAGAAGACTTTCCTCCGTTGATCTGAACGAGATAATTGATCGTCGCGGAAGAACCGAGGAAACGGTCTGCCTCGTCGTCACTGTTAAGACGGTTATGGAATACGGCAGATACCAGACTCATATCAGCAGGCTTACCTGTCTCCATCTGGATAACGGATGCCAGAGTGATGACCTCATCCATCGTCATGCCGAGTCTTTCTGCTCTTACATAGTATTCGTCATAGAGCTTACTCTGCGTATTGTTAAGGAATCTTCTGATGATGGTCTCCGGACTTGCATTAATGTCGAAGTAATATGTATCAGGATAGAGATAACCTGAGAGGATAAAGTCTCTTCCCTCTTTGATCTCGATCTTGGATACGAATTCATAATCGACAAACAGATTCGGAGAATTCATACACTTATCCATCTCATCGTCATCGAATGTAAGACCTGCTTCATGAAGGATCTTCTTGATCTCATAGTAAGTAGTACCTTCAGGAATCGTTATCTTGACAGTCGCAGGCTCCAGAGTAAGGAAATACATAAGTTCATCATATGAGAAGCCCTTCAACAGATAATGCGTTCCGGCAACATATGCACCGTCAAAACCGTTGAGCTTACTGATAATGGAGAACAGAAACTTATTTGTGATAAGTCCCTTCTCAAACAATTGATCTGCTATATCCGATGTGGAATCTCCGCTCTTTATGACTACGGTCACGGCACCTTGTGTATCGGCCTTTATCTCGGAATACTTGCCTGCATCTATGTCAGACTTAAGAGCACTGAATCTCTTATCCTGCGAGATGACATAGTTATAGCCGACGTAAACGCCGGCTATTGCAAATCCGAATAATAATGTCAGAACTAACATTATTCTGAGAGCGACTCTGACTTTGTTAGACAACATCAGTAAAATACACCCCCGAGTTAGATTTATCTTTACGCGTTATTCCTCTGTTTTGCCAAAGTCTTGGCGCGCAAATCATTATTAAGTATCTTCTTACGAAGTCTGATGCTCTGAGGAGTAACCTCGCAAAGCTCATCATCTTCGACAAATTCCAAGCACTGCTCAAGCGAGTAAACAAGAGGCGGTGTAAGACGCATTGCGTCGTCGGCTCC
This sequence comes from Saccharofermentans sp., assembly GCA_024403795.1. Taxonomy (GTDB): domain Bacteria; phylum Bacillota; class Clostridia; order Saccharofermentanales; family Saccharofermentanaceae; genus Saccharofermentans. The sequence goes on along the minus strand of JAKSRD010000003.1, from coordinate 51,685 downwards.
TGCAGAACGCATGTTGGTTACATGCTTCTTCTTGCAGACATTAACGGTGATGTCGTCGGGCTTAGGGTTAATACCTACGATCATGCCCTCGTATACCGGTGTGCCTGATCCGATGAAGAGTGCTCCTCTATCCTGGGCATTATACAATCCGTAAGTTACCGCAGTACCTGTCTCAAAGGCGACAAGAACGCCCTGACCTCTGGTCTCGATCTCACCTGCGAAGGGTATAAATCCCGAGATAATGCTGTTCATTATACCATTGCCCTTAGTGTCGGTCAAAAACTCCGTACGATATCCGAGGAGTCCTCTTGAAGGGATCGTGAACTCAAGACGTGTATAACCCTTTGTAGGCGGGAGCATGTTAATGAGCTCACCCTTACGCTTGCCGATCTTCTCCATGACAGGACCTACGAAGTCCTCAGGAACGTCAATGACAAGTGTCTCAACAGGCTCTGAAAGCACGCCGTCGATCTCCTTCATGATGACCTTCGGCTTACTTACCTGGAACTCATAACCTTCACGGCGCATTGTCTCGATGAGGACTGAAAGATGGAGCTCACCTCTGCCCTTTACGATGAATGCTTCGGTAGTATCTGTCTCTTCTACTCTCATAGAGACGTTTGTCTCGATCTCCTTGAAGAGTCTTTCTCTCAAGTGACGGGAAGTAACGAACTTACCCTCCTGACCTGCAAACGGGCTGTCGTTAACGCAGAAAGTCATTGCAATCGTCGGTTCGTCGATCTTAACGAAGGGCAAAGCTTCAGGAGTATTGATATCACAAAGAGTATCTCCGATATTGATGTCGGCAATACCTGCAACACAAACAATCTCACCGATGGATGCGGAAGCTACTTCCTCACGGCCGAGATTGTGGAATCTCATGAGCTTAACGACTCTGGCATTTCTCTTTCCGTCTGAGCCGTAAGTAACAAGTGTAACAGGCTCGCCCTGCTTTACCGTACCTCTCTCGACTCTTCCTACACCGATCCTTCCGATGTAAGGATCTGAATCGATATTGGATACGAGAAGCTGCATGGGACCTTCAGGATCGCCTACCGGGCAAGGAGTATGCTCTACGACTGTGTCGAGAAGCGGTGTGAAATCAAGTTCCTTTCCTTCAATGAACTCATTGAGGTCAAGGGTAGCAACACCTGTCTTACCTGATGTATATACGATAGGGAATTCAAGCTGTTCATCATCGGCACCGAGCTCGATAAAGAGGTCAAGTACCATGTCTACGACTTCAAGAGGTCTTCCGTCGGGACGGTCGATCTTGTTGATGCAGACGATGGGCTTAAGACCTAATTCAAGAGCCTTGTGAAGAACGAATCTTGTCTGGGGCATCGGTCCGTCGTATGAATCTACAACGAGAAGGACCGAGTCAACCATCTTGAGTACACGCTCAACCTCACCGCCGAAGTCAGCGTGGCCGGGAGTATCAACAACGTTGATGCGGATGCCCTTGTAATCGATGGCCGTATTCTTAGCGAGGATCGTGATACCTCTCTCTCTCTCAAGGTCATTACTGTCCATTACCTGCTCTACGACAGTCTCGTTCTCACGATATACGCCTGCCTGCTTAAGCATGGAATCGACGATCGTTGTCTTACCGTGGTCTACGTGAGCGATAATTGCAATGTTTCTTAAGTTCTCAATAGATGTGACTGCCATAATATCTTTCTCCAATATAACAGGTTGAATGCAATGCCTATAAACCTAATAATGCTAAATTAAACCGAGTAATATTTAACTACTTAATCGGCTGTTGTTGTCACTGTGAAATTCCACAAAATATCAGTCTTCTTCGCCGTTCTTATTACGCAAAAGGAGACGCAGCGGAACGCCTTCGAATCCGAAGTTACGTCTTAACTGATTCTCGAGATATCTCTCATATGAGAAATGCGACAATTCCTTATCGTTAACAAAGAGCGCGAACGTCGGCGGCTGTACCGAGACCTGTGTTCCATAGTAAATACGGAGATGTCTTCCCTTGTCCTGAGGAGTGGGCACCTGAGTAACCGCTTCGGAGATCATGCGGTTAAGAACGCTTGTAGTAAGGCGCTTCTTGGAATTGTCGTATACGGTCTTTATCAGCGCGAAAAGCTTATCAACACGCTGACCCGTCTTTGCTGAGATGAACAGCACCGGAGCATAGTCCATAAAAGGCAGACGCTGCTTGACTATCTTGGTCATCTCCTCAAGTGTTCCGGTATCTTTATCGATGAGATCCCACTTGTTGATAACTATTACCGAAGCCTTGCCGGAATCGTGCGCAAGACCTGCGATCCTCGTATCCTGTTCGGTAACACCTGCTTCGGCATCGATAAGGATGACGCAGACATCACTTCTGTCTACTGCCGCAAGGGCTCTTACCATCGAATAACGCTCAATGACGTCTTCGATCTTGCCCTTCTTACGCATGCCGGCAGTATCTACGATCGTAAAGGAACCATATTGATTCTCGATCTCGGAGTCGATCGTATCACGCGTAGTACCGGCAATGTCGGATACTATGCTTCGCTCGGCACCTGTAAGTCTGTTGGACAAAGAAGATTTGCCGGCATTAGGTCTGCCGATAATGGCAACTCTGATGCTCTCGTCTTCTTCGGCATTCTCTTCAACCGGAGGAAATTTTGCGACGATCAGGTCGAGCATCTCGCCCAGACCGAGTTTATGAGCAGCCGAGATCGCGCAGACATCCTCAAGACCGAGATTATAGAATTCATAGAATTCCGGCGGCGGATCACCGACATAATCGGATTTATTAACGCAGAGGACTACGGGACGGCCTGCTTTACGGAGCATTACGGCAATCTCCTCATCTGCTGCGGTAAGTCCCGCCTTGAGATCACACATAAAAAGAATGACATCCGCTGTCTCGATCGCGATCTCCGCCTGGATACGCATCTGCTGCAGGATAATGTCATCCCCCGTGTCGGGCTCGATTCCGCCCGTATCGATCATTATAAAATCTCTTCCGCACCAGGAAGTCTCGGCATAAATACGATCTCTCGTGACACCCGGGGTGTCATGAACGATAGAGATACGTTCTCCGTAGATAGTGTTGAACAGCGAGGACTTACCTACATTAGGTCTTCCCACTATTGCCACGACCGGTTTGCTCATGCCTTTGATCCTTCCTTTGCATAAAAAGAGGCGATGCCTTTATTCCAAACACCGCCTCGTTAACTAAATACTTCTATATATATCAGATCTCTTCGTCGACCTTGATAACCTGTTTTCCATCCAGGTAACCGCAGTTCTTACAGACCGTGCGGCGAAGCATCTTAGCATGACACTGGGGACATTCAACGAGACCCGGCATGTTAAGTTTCCATGCGCTTCTGTGACGAGCTGTCCTTGCCTTCGACCATTTACGCTTCGGATGTGCCACTTATCTTCACCTCCAATACCTTTCTTCAACAATGCTTAAAGATAATACATTATAGTTTTTGATTTTGCAATAGCCTTTTTATGGAAAAGATGTTCCTTATCGGATCTCCGCTGTCAGGATCCAGTGTGTAACTGATCTCTGCCCCGTCAACAAGGCCTCCCGGGAAGTTAATATAATCCGTATCAATGACAACTTCAATAGGTCCGAAAGCCGTATTCATGGTGCTTGTCGTCTTTTTCCCGGCCTCGAAGACCATTCTCGACGTAACATCACCGTTACGCACTACGATTGCTTTGGACTCTTCTTTTATGAGCGTCATAATAAAGTGAGTCTCTTTCTCATTCTCGTTATGCTTCTCGGTCCATTCGTAGACGAGCCTGACACCGTCATCTGTTTTCGAGCCCTTTGTGGTAAGCGGCTCACCGTACATACCGGACCTGATCTCAAACAGGCACTGCTCTTCAATCGGATTTTCCATCAGATCGTCACCTCATATCTGTCAGTCGAGAAATGCTTCGTGCCTGAAGGCAGTCCCTCGCCGAGAAACGGCATTGCGACCTGCTCAAAGAGCTCAGGCTCATCACTCGTGTAGAATTCTCTTAACGGCTTCGAAGAGCTCTCTTCAGAAGCTATGCTTTCTTTATTAAGAATATCTCTTACTACTTTTGCCGTTGCAACACCCGTATTTACGAGCGTGACACCGTCACCCATTACTTCTCCGATCACCTTTGAGAGCAAAGGATAGTGCGTGCATGCCATGACGAGCGTATCAACGCCTGCTTCCTTGAGCGACTTCAGATACTCTTCGGCCGTGAGCTTCGCGATCTCGTTATCCCACCAGCCTTCTTCGGCAAGCGAGACGAACAAGGGACATGCCTGCTGGAAGATCTCAATATTCTTCATGCCGCGTTCTTCAGCTTTGTCTTCAACAGCTTTCTTGTAGACTCCGGTCGATACCGTTCCCTTTGTGGCGATGATGCCGATCCTGCCGTTCTTTGTGGCACGGCATGCTTCATCTGCACCCGGCGTTACCACTTCCACTACGGGCACTTTGGATCTTGTCTTAAGTTCCTCATAAGCGTATGCACTTGCCGTATTGCATGCAATGACGATCATCTTGACATCCTTGCTCTCAAGGAACTTCATGTTCTGAAGAGAATAACGGATGACCGTGCTCCTGGATTTTGTACCGTAGGGAGTTCTGGAATTGTCGCCGAAATAAACCGTGCTCTCTTCCGGTACCGCGTTCCAGATCTCACGAAGCACCGTGAGGCCTCCGATACCTGAATCAAAAACTCCGATGGGTCTGTTATCGGTCATGTACAACCTTCTTCCACAATAAGTTCCGTCTCAGGAAAGACGGACATTATAATCAGGTAATATTTTATAGGTTTTGCCCGACACGTCAACGTGCATGTTATCCTTAGGAACCCGGCCGAAGATTATCCGGCACGAGAACAACTGCTGGTACTTGACCTTCTTGCCGTCAGGAGTCTCGAAAAACATATTGACCTTGTTCCTACCGTAATTACCGTCGCCGATAACCGGATGTCCCAAATGCGCAAACTGCGCTCTGATCTGGTGCGTCCTTCCGGTAACGAGCTCCAGTTCAAGATCCGATACACTCTCACCGTCAGGTCCCGCATTTGCGAAAGTCTTAAGTATCCTGTACTTGGTAGCGATATCCAGATCACCGGGCTGTTTCTCGTCGTGGATATAGACTTTGCCCGCCTTGGTCTTCTCAAGATAGCCTTTGACTTCCTTGTAGATCGTTCCGTCTTCTCCTACCGCAGGATCACCGACAACGGGTTCTCCGAGAACAAGTGCACGGTACCTCTTCGTGACGAGTCCGTTCTTGAACAACTCAACACAGTCTGCCAATGCAGCTTTATTCTTTGCAATAAGAACAAGTCCGCCTGTATTCATATCGATCCTGTGGCACAGCTCGGCATCTCTGTACTTTGTCGTCTGCCTTACAAGATCAATGAGCGTATCTTCGATATCACTCTTGCCCGAATGAACGGCGATCCCCTGCGATTTATTGACAATAAGAAGTCCCTTTGTCTCAGCCACGATCTCAAACATCTTCTCCTGAGATCCGGCGGGCGCTGCCTTGCGTGACGAATCGAAAAGCTCATCCGGAAGCCAAATCTCGACTTCGTTTCCTGCCTTCACCGCGATGTCTTTATTAACCTTCTTGCCGTCGATCCTGATATCGCGCCTTTTAAGCGCATGGAAAAGATCCGCTGACTTAAGCTGCGGAAAGGCCTCCTGAGAAGCTTTGACTACATGAAGTCCTTCCTGGGATTGACTTACCGTAAACTTGCGCATCTGTTACCTCTTTCTCGCTTTGCCGGGTTCTCTAAATTCCTTTGTAAAGATAAACAACCCGAAGAACAAGAATTCTACCACAAAAGCAAGAGCAACTGAAAGCCACGAGTCTTTCGGCGCGGAATTGGGAATAAAAGAGATGATCCAATCAACGATAGGTCTGATCGTATTATTCAGGAAATGCATGCATACAGTCACCCAGATATTCCCGGTCTTCATGTAAGCCCATCCGAGTATTATCCCTCCGAAAACACATGAGATGACACGGAGAACGATCAGCTGTGGAATTGAAGGACCTGATACGGTTAAGATATCAACGGGGATATGCCAAAGACTCCATGCAAGACCGAGAAGGATTATTCCGAGCCTCTTTCCGAATCTCTTCTGGAGCAGCGGCTGAAGGTAGAATCTCCATCCGTATTCCTCTCCGATGAACAATGCAACCGATACAAGATAACTTACAGGCAACAGTAAGACCGTGCGCTTGAGATCCAAGAATTCAAAAGCTCTTCCGATCTGATTGCGGTATGAAGTCAGCAACCCGCCGAAAAGTCCCTTAATATAGACCGGACCTGCCGCACACAATATGTCGAGGACCGCAAAGATCAGCACCAGGATGATCCCCTTAAGTTCTTTTCTTCTGCTAAGTCCCGCGAATTTACGTTTCTTCCTGCGTGACACAAAATAAGATATCCATATCAGCAAGGAACAAAAATAAGTCGAGAACTGCAGGATACGCATATATATGTTTCCGGCAGTCTGGCCACCATATACAGTTGATACTCTGAATGGAACGGCAAAGATACTCAAGAGTGCAGTTGCAAGCATTATCAGATAATTAATTACAAGCACTCTCATAAAGAGCTTCGGAACGAGCTTCTCATCCTTAAGGAAGATCAGATAGCCCAAAGCGACAGCGGCGGCAGGAGATAACATCTGGGCCGTTACGACCTGGTTAAGATCCAGTCCCATCCCCTTGCCGATATACATCGGAATCATCATAAGGAATGTGATTCCGTATGCCACCAGAGCGAAAAGGATCAGCCTCTTCTTATCGACCTGCGTAAAATCTTTTTCCATAGAAACCCACCTCCTTCGTGATCAGCAACTGTAATTTCTGACTTTTCCGACCGACACATAACCGGATACTATGGCACCATAGTCTGTACCCTCCGGCTCATTGCAGCCGCGTTCGCTGCCGCACTTGTAAACAGTTGTGTTGCCATCCTGCGAGATAACTCTGCAACCGCCGGCATAGACATCATCCGAAGACAATGTGCGATCATAGAGAACGCCTTTGCCCTCTTCAGAACTGCCTGAAGGGAAATTTATGTTCCAGATCTCATTCTTCTTCAACGGCTCATCTATGAGTTCTCCGATAAGCTGCTCAAGATATCTGTCGGTTATTCCGTGATTCCTGCAATCATCCTCGGATACCGCGATCGTCAGGATACTGCGGGATGCCGCTTCCATGGCAGCACCTATCGTGCCTGAATATTGAACATCCTTGCCGACATTGATCCCCTGGTTTATTCCGCAGAAAACAACATCCGGTCCGCCGGGAACGATGGCATTGATCCCGAGGTAGACACAATCGGAAGGTGTTCCGGACGCCGAGAAAGCATGAACTCCTTCGATCGGGAAATCACACTCCGTAACCGTAAGAGGATCCCAAAACATAGCCGCATGAGACATTGCACTGTACTGTCTGTCAGGTGACACGACCCAGACTTCGCCAAATCTCTTTGCAACCGACGCAAGCCTTGCAATGCCGTCAGCCGTTATACCGTCATCATTTGAGACCAATATCTTTCTCATCAGCAGGGATCCCTTTCAAATAATTACCATAACATTTTGTATATTATATAAAATTCTTTTTAAGAAAAAAACACACCCACAATTAGCGGTACATAAGTGGTATCATTTCTAGAATTATTTCATCGGAAGGATCGGAACCTAATATGGGAAGCAATCTCAAGCGCATGGTCAGCTACTACAAGCCCTACCTGGGAACATTCTGTCTGGATATGTTTTTCGCGATCGTGTCATCGGCGATCGCATTGGTAATACCTCTTGCGGTAAGGACCGTAACTACCGACATTCCGGAGCTCAGTCCCGAGGAAGGAATGCGTGAGATCATCATCATCGGAAGCATCCTTCTCGTCCTTGTAGTCATACAATTCTTCGCGAATTACTACATATCGTATTTCGGGCATGTCATGGGTGCCAAGATGGAATACGACATGAGAGCGGAACTTTTCGCGCACTACCAGAAACTCTCCTTCTCTTTCTACGATGACCAGAAGGTCGGACAGCTCATGAGCCGCATCACGAGCGATCTTTTTGAGATCACCGAACTCCTTCACCACGGACCTGAGAATATCGTCATCTCGCTCATCAAGATATTCGGAGCCTTCTTCATACTTGCAGGCATCAGCGGCTATCTCACGTTGGCCGCGTTCATCATGCTGCCGATCATGTTTGTTTTCGCGTTCTTCCTCAACAAGAAGATGCGCAATGCGTTCAAACAGAACAGAGTTAAGATCGCCGAGATCAACACGCAGATCGAAGACAATCTCTCCGGCATACGTGTCGTCAAATCATTTGCAAACGAAGACATCGAGAATGACAAATTCAAGATCGGCAATGACGGCTTCCTCACAGCCAAAAAAGCCAGCTACCTTAACATGGGAATCTTCCATTCCGGAATGACCGCCTTCACACTTCTCATAAACATCATCGTTATCGTCGCAGGCGGAATACTCCTTACCAAAGGCATTGTCGAGTTCCCTGACTTCACGGCATTCCTGCTCTACATCAACATCTTCACGGAACCGGTTCGCGTACTCATCGACTTTACCGAGCAGTTCCAGAACGGCTACACAGGCTTCGAGCGCTTTGTCGAGATGATCAGCATCGAACCCGACATAAAGGACAAAGAGGATGCCGTATCACTCACCGATGTAAAAGGCGACATAGAATTCAGCGATGTCTCCTTCAAATACAAGGACGGAGCACACAGAGTATTGCGCCATATCGATCTCAATGTACCTGCCGGTGCCTACATCGCTCTGGTAGGTTCATCCGGCGGCGGAAAGACCACTCTCTGCAGTCTCATCCCGAGATTCTATGATGTTACAAACGGCTCGATCAAGATCGACGGCAAGGACATTCGCGATGTTACGCTGAAGAGTCTTCGCGACAATATCGGCATCGTTCAGCAGGATGTCTACATGTTCGCAGGAACCATCTACGACAACATCAGCTACGGTAAACCCGGCGCTACAAAGGAAGAGATCATCGAAGCTGCAAAGAACGCCAATGCGCACGACTTCATCATGTCACTTCCACAAGGCTACGAGACCGACATCGGACAAAGAGGCGTTAAGCTTTCCGGCGGTCAAAAGCAGCGCATCTCGATCGCACGAGTCTTCCTCAAGAACCCTCCGATCCTCATCTTCGACGAAGCCACAAGCGCGCTCGACAATGAGAGTGAGAACATCGTAAAGGAATCACTCGAGCGTCTCGCCAAGAACAGGACTACTCTCGTCATCGCTCACCGCCTTTCCACCATCCGCAATGCCGAGAAGATCCTCGTCCTAACGGAGAACGGCATTGAAGAAAGCGGCACTCACGACGAGCTCATGAACACAAACGGCATTTACGCTTCACTTTATAAGTGGAACGAGTAAGGCGGGTTGATAAGCGCGACACAACCGGATACAACCATAGTTATCCACCGCTTCAATGCCCAAAGATCACACACACTCTCATACACACAAAAAAGACCTGCCCGAACCGTAAGTCCGGACAGGTCCATTTGATCTTAATCGAAGTTTTCCGATCAGCCTAAGCTCTCAACGTAAGCGAAAAGGAATACAACCGGTGAATTCCAATAGATGGCTACCTCGTTCAGTGAGTATGCCTGATCGTTATCCGCATAGCAGAGCGCAGGGGCATTGGGAGCGATATCTGTAAAGACATTCTGTGCATACGGATCTTCAATATTCTGGTTAGGACCTCCTGCGAGCATGCCGGGTACAGCTTCACCCTGAGCCTGTGAAGGTCTGTGGTGAGGATTCTCAGGAGACAATGAACCGAAGCCTGAGAGGAAACAGTAACCTGTACCGTTTGTACCAAGCAGATAATTGAGCTGTGTCGTAGCAACGGAAACATCTTCCGTTCCGCCCTTGATGTCGTTATAAAGGAGGATGTACATACCGTTGTTAGCAACAGTCATGTTACTGCCCCAAGGATACTCGGTAAGTGATGAACCGTAAGCATCGCCTGCTGCAGCAGCTTCGATCTTGGGGATTCCGCCCATGAAGCCTACGACTACTGCGTCATAGAACTTACCCTTTGCCTTCTCTGCAGAAAGGTAAGCATATCCTGCGTACGCACCTACGCCCTGCCAGCCGAGATCGGTTGCGCAAGGAACGCCTGCGCTGATAAGGTTGCAGAATGCTTCGTCGTACTTTGAATCGCCTGTTGCCTTGAAGAGCTCGGCATAAGCCCAGACTCTCTCGTCAGCATCGTTAGTATCAGGGTATTCGCCTGTTACGATATCGGAAGGATTTACGGCGCCCTCGAGATCAGCATGTGCATCAAGGTACTCAGCAGCCTTAACTGCAGCGTCAAGGCACTTTGCGGCAAACTCGGAATCAACATCAGCATAGACGTAAGAAGCCATTGCCATTACTGCCGCGAAATCACCCGTTGCCGTTGTGGATACAGGGCAAACGATGAGTTCTTCCGTCTCTTCCTCAGGCATTACAGTGCTGGGGAAATTTGCACATGTTACTTTGTGATAAACACCGCCGTCAGCCGCCTGCATCTTGAACAGCCAGTCGAGTTCGAATCTTACTTCATCTAGGACATCGGGAACACCGTTGCCTGACTCGGGAATATCAAGTGCGTCATCAAATGCAGAAGGATAGAGGCTGTATGCGAGCATGAGGTCTGCAGCAGCCTTTGCTCCGGATACGACGTATCTTCCGTAGTCACCTGCATCGTGCCAGCCGCCGGATACATCGATCGTCGTGTCAGTTCCATAGATCTTTGCCTCACCGGTGTGACAAACGGCATGTGCATATTCGCCGGCGAGATCTTCCGTCAATTCACAGCCGCATCTCTGCATGTAGAACATACGGAGAGAAGCCTTGAAAGCTTCATCGTATACATCATCACCGATCGCGAATTCGAATGACTCGTGTTCGCCGACGACTACCTTGTAGGTTCCGGCTGCAGTTACGCTCGAGAAGTCGAAGATTGCTTCTTCCCTGCCTGTGCTTGCATTAACGGATGCGGCACCTACATCGCCTTCGTATACTGTCTCGCCTGAAGCAACATCAACAACGTGTGCCTTGGCAGCAATGGCGTCGCCGCTCAGGACAGCTGTTTTCGAGGCGTTTGTAAGATAACCGATCTGATTAAGATTGATGTTACGTGCGTCAGAACTTACACCTGTCGAATTGGGATCATAGCCGGAATCATCGATGCATCTTAGATCGACGTTATCGAACATGACGGAGTGCGGACCTGCATCCTTAAGGCCGTCGAAAAGTCCCATGTTGAAGCAAAGACGCGGTGCGGGATCGCTGTCCTCTTCCATCATGAAAACAAAATCAAAATGCTGAACCTCCGGAGTAACATGGATCACGTCTATGTTATATGCGTGATAGTCACCGCCGTTGAGCTGGATCCTGTATTCGAGATCGCGCTCTATCGTAGAATAGCAATCGAACTGCATCTCGTACTTACAATTCTTGTAAAGTGCAAAACCGTCATAAGAAATCTGATTTGCATAGTCCTTTGTTCCGATCACTTTGACATCGAACTGCATCTCACCCTTGTCGTTTACAGAGAGAACACCGTCGCCGGTCTCAAAGTAAGTTATCCAGGTAAAATCGCCCGAAGTAAAGTCGCCGTTGTTGATCATGTTGAATCCCATGATGGAATTCGGATCTAACGTGGTCTCAACCGGAGCTTCAGTAGTCTCTACGGGTTCATCGGTGGATGAAGTCTCCGAAGCCATCGGCAACTTATCGCAGGATGCTACCCCCATGATCATGGCAGAAGCCAAGATCACGCTTATTACTTTTCGCTTCATAAAATGCCTCCAAAAATGGATTGTTTCTACAACAGTGCGATTATAACATCAGAGAATAAATAAAAGAATAGCGGTGCCTTTTACAGCACCGCCGTTTGTTCAGTTGAATAATGAATTATTGCGGGATCAAGTTCAGCCCTTATAAGGATTAGGAACAGGAATATTCGGATTAAAACCGCCGCCTAAGTGTTTATCCATATCCTGCATCAGCTTTTCGACCATCTCATCCGCAGTCTTTGCAACGATTACATCACCGCATACAGGACAGACATACTTATATGTGCCGTCCGGCTGAAGATACTGCTTTACGAGTTCTTCGTTACTGATGCCGCCGTTGATCTTCTGAAGCTCTTCTTCGGTGAACTCTTTGAAACCTTTGTTGATATCGTTTTCCATGATGTTTCTCCTTTTCTGTGATGTGTGTTTGTCTGTTTATACGAATCAGCCGGGAATAGTGCTACTGCCGATGCAATAATAAATTAATGATTTCTCGAAAATCAGTAGCACTTCACGATCATTCATCGTATAAATAAGCAAACACAAACAAAACGGCGGCAAAACAGCCGTCACGCAACAACAAGGAGGCAATGATCATGGAAAACAACAACGATACCCAGAAGATCGAACTCAACGATATTAATCTTGAATTCGCAAACGGCGGCCGGGAACCTGATACAGGAAGCGCAAACGGAATCAAGTGCCCTAATTGCGGTGCTCACATCCCGGTTACCATTCAGGACATTATCACAAAAGACAGCATCACATGTCCGAACTGCAATCTTTGCCTGCCTATTGACAAGACAAAGAACAATAACGCCATCGACGCACTCAGAAAGGTAAAAGAGGCTGAGGAAAAGCTCAAGGAAAAGAAAGAGTCTTAAGACTGATATATCACATTTACAATCAAGAGGTTGTCCCTGCAGGGGCAACCTCTTTTTTACAGCTCGGTCATTACTAAGCATCAACTTCCGTCTACTCCACAGGACAAACAAGATCACCGACCTCTAATATCTGCCCAAACAAAAACTGTCCCGTATGGATCTCTTACGGAACAGTTTACGCTTAGATCAAATGAATCAATTACTTCTCGCTATTCGGATTCTCAATACCGTAATACGCAGTAGTATCGACTGACTCTTCCTTCAACCAGGTAATATCGCCTGCGGCGCTTACGCAATCAAGCTCATCGTCGGAAAGCGCACTTTCGTAGCGTGCTTTTGATTCTGATATCACCGCACCAAGCTTGGAATTCTGCTCAAAGTGCTGATAATCGAACAACTGTCTCAACATATCTTCCATGTTTACATCTCCGTCAAAATTCGTTTGTACCTGTATATACGAACGAAAGAAGTAAATTGCTACTCCGAGAATGAAAAATACCACATTTCATATATATATTTCAACCCTGCACTGTTCAACTGCCTCATTTCTCACCCGCACCGCTGAGATATTCGCTCTGTGGAGCTTTTTTCTTCTTGCCATATGCAAACGCTCTCCAAAACATTTTCGCCGGGCTTACTTAATTGAACCAGCGGTTTATTTACAAGCCGTAAAAGCAGTTAAGTCAACCAATTACGTCATTGCGTGGAAAATAGAAAAAGTGACAAAAAGAAAAACCGCAAACGCCATATCCATTGGCATCTGCGGCTTATTCGTTGGCTGCCGAACAAGGATTCGAACCTTGACAAACGGTGTCAGAGACCGGTGTGCTACCGTTACACAATTCGGCAATTTCTTACAACGCAACGAATTATAACAAAGTGATTTCCCAAAATCAATAGATAATCACGAATTATTCTTCTATTGATTCAAGCGGCGGCATGGCACCGATCTCGGTCAGTTTCTGCCTGACTTTACCCATGTCCTCGTATATCGGGACCTTATTGGCCGGATTACGCAAAGCATAGGCCGGATGGTATGTCGTCAGGATATAATATCCGTTCTTCTCAATGAACTGTCCTCTTACATCACGCATGACGGGCTTCGTGCCGAAGAACCCTTCGTATGCTGTCGAACCGCAGAGAAGTATGACCTTCGGCTTAACGAGCATAAACTGTTCAGCGAGCAAAGGCTTGCATGCATGGATCTCCTCAGGCGTAGGACGTCTGTTTTGCGGAGGACGGCATTTGGCAATATTGCAGATATGGTAATCGTTATTAGTAAAGCCGTAACTGCCGAGAAGATTCTGCAGGAGCTGGCCTGATCTTCCGACAAAAGGAAGACCCTGGATGTCCTCGTTCTCACCCGGTGCCTCACCGATGATCATGAGAGGCGCATTTCTGCTGCCTCTGTATATAACAACATTTGTGGCACCGTCTCTGAGTCCGCAATTCCTGCAGTTCCTGCACTTTGCTTCAAACACCGACCACTTCTTCTCTAACTCATCTGCCATAATACACTCTCACTTAAACATGATGACCGTAATACCGTCATTTTGTAATCCCCAGTCCCTGTCACGGGTCACTTCGGGATGCTTCGCGCTCATGTCGCGCCCTTCAGAGGAGAACGGTCCGAAATCCTCGCCGGCACAATACGACTTGATCATGCCGCGTGATATGTACTTGCGCAGCTCAACTCCCACCGCCTGCTTAATGGCGCCTCCCGTTCCGGAAGAACCGTAGCCGTGTACGATCTTTGCAAAAGGTTTCCCCGTTGCTCTCGCCCGGTAAATACCGTTCTGGAGCTTTGCCATCGCCTGCTGCACATTGGGATGACCCTGTTCAATATTGATTATTTCCATTTTCACCTCTCGAAAAACACTTCAATTATACCTTTATTGGATATAATTATGTCATGAGACTTGACAGATTACTTGCAAACAGCGGCTTGGGAACAAGATCCCAGCTTCGCGATAAGATCTCCCACGGCAGTGTCAGCGTTAACGGCACTGTCATCACGGACAGTTCTTTCCACGTATCCGAGACTGATTCCATCACTTTGGACGGTCAGGACATCAACTGCAAAAACAATCTCTATTTCTTGTTCGACAAACCCGACGGCGTACTTACCGCCATGGAAGACAAACGACTTCCATGCATTGCGGATTACATCCCGGACGAACTCAAGACCAAGAAGCTCTCGCCCGTAGGAAGACTCGACTACCATACGTCAGGTCTCCTTATCGTTACCAACGACGGCGAGTTGTCGCACCGTCTTCAGTCACCCAAATATCAGGTCCCGAAGATCTATCTGGCAACCTACAGAGGTCTTGCCTGGACTGATGATGAGACAGCTGTCGTTGCTTCCGGTTTTACCATAAGGGACAAAGGTTATGCCGAAGAGATCTCGCCTGCAGAACTGAAGACGATCGATCAAGAGCACGCGTATCTGACGCTCCGCGAGGGAAAGACTCATGAGGTAAGAAGGATTTTCGCGCACTTCAACAAAGAAGTGCTGGAACTCAGAAGGATCGAACTTGCAGGCGTAAAAGTCACGGAAGGAACCGGTAATTGCGGTTCATTCAGAGAGCTCACCGAAGACGAGCTCAACCTTCTCCTTAAAGCAACGGGAATGGCTTGATCAGAGCTCGTAAGCTGCGTTGATCAGTGTTGTTATGATGAGTATGGTCTGTTCCTCATCTTTACTGTTCGTACACCAACCGTAAACAAAAGTCGTCTCGTGAGATTTCCACTTAGGATCAGCACCGAGCTTGGCTGCCAGTGCAGGATCGGTAACCTCGATGCCGATCATAATCGGATCGTTGGGATACATGGACGGATCGGCCAATTCTTCATCACCCAAACCCGTCTTCATGAGCTGCTCATTCTGACAGATAACTGAATCTCTTTCAGACATATATACAGGCTTAACTCCGGCCTTGGCTTCTTCTGAGAGGCCGGCCATTATGCGGTCATAAAGCGGTGTCAGATCCTTGTATGTCATGAAGAAATACGGATACGACCTACTGTCAGATATCATTACGTCAGGATTAGTATAGAACAAAGCATTCAGAGTCTCCGTTCCGTACTCAACCTGCGCGAATCCTTCATTATTCGGAACGACCAGATCCGCAAAACCGACGTACGGTTTCTTTAACCCGTTTGCCATTAACGCTTCGCGCATCGTGGTGTTATCGAAAAACATATTTCCGTAAACGACTACCGAACAATCGGTACCCGAGCCCTTCACGATTCCGATAGCCACCAGAGTGACCGAGACGGCAAGCACTATTCCGAGAATAATATTCTTCCAATTGTAATGGAAAAAGTTCTTCCACCAGGTCTTGGAATAACCGAATACCTTGGATTCCGAAGCCTCGCGCTTCTCTTCTTCCAATCTGCGGTCACGTCTTCCCGAAGCAATATCATAGATCGCAGAGATCTCGTCTTCCATCTTCTTGGATTCCGGATCATCCTTGCCTCTGTATTTCTTTGACATCTGCCAAAAACGGTCTTCGATCTCCTTGACATCGGCATCTTTCTCAAGGCCCATGTATTTCAGAGCTTCATCACGCGTCATGGAAGCAAATCCGTCTTCCTCGGCAGTTTCCGGTGCCTCATCCGAAGGCTTAACTGCAAGCTTAGCCTCTTCGTAATCCTTGCAGATCACGGTCTTAAACTTGTCGTCTAAGAATTCCTTGTACTTCCTGACAGATGCCTGATTATTACCGTCAATGAAGATAAGCGTCTCAACGCCGCTCTCCTTCAAGTTGGGAAGATAGACCTTCTTACACCAATTAACATCTATCTCATCAAGATCAAGATCTTCGCAGATATCCACAGCCAACGCCTTACACGAATGCCTGAGAACCATATCTGCAGCATGCATCATCGGTGTTCTGAATTCATCTCTTAAAACTTTACCCTTCAATACAACAAGGACGATACCATCGTCCTTCCTGTATTCAACATTCATTTGTTGCGAATCAAATACTTCGTTCATTACTCTCCTAAGTTATATGCACCTGATGGCAAGACGCACGATATTCATGGCAGCTGCCTGAACATCACTCAGCGAAAGCTTACCGTTATTAACGGCGGTAACGATGTCCTCCGCATTCTTGGCGCAACCGGGCATCTGCATGTCACAACCCGCATATACGCACAATCTCGAGAATGCCGGCGGATACTTGAGATCAGCTTCGTTATAGCCGAGGAATTCCACATCTTCGAATGAAGAGAACCAATCGGTCATGACAGCGCCTTCAAAGTCCCACTCATCTCTGAGTACGTTCTGTATCAGTTCAAAATTATTAGCTGTATGTATTCCGTTAAGAAGATTGTAAGAAGCCATTACGCAGAACGGCTGAGCGACCTTAACGGCAATCTCAAATCCCTTGAGATATATCTCACGCAACGCCCTGACGGATACATGAGAATTCGAGAACATTCTATTGTCTTCGTGGTTATTGCATGCAAAGTGCTTGATCGTTACGCCCTTGCCGTCAACCGACTGCACGCCCTTGATGTCTGCAGCTGCAAACAGACCCGTGATAAGAGGATCCTCTGAGAAATACTCAAAGTTTCTTCCGCAAAGAGGATTCCTGTGAATATTCATTCCGGGAGCAAGCCAGAGATTAACTCCGAATTCCTCCATCTCTTCGCCGACAAGTCTTCCCATTGACTCGATGATGCCGAGATTCCAACTTGAAGCAAGCGATGTGGCAACAGGGATCATGGTACAGTACTGGTAGTAATCAACTGCATCTTCAGGTGTATCGTCAGGGAACGGATTCTCGATAAGTCCGAAAGTCTCGCCGCCTCTCAAGAGATCGCCCTGGGCAGTTGTCTTGAAATGAGGCTGGAGTCTCAATCCTGCAGGGCCGTCAGCCATGATAAGAACAGGAAATCTTCTTGTTCTCTCCAAACGCCATGAAGTCTCTGCAGCAGCACCGGGGACTCTGATGGAAGATGAGAAGATAACATCCTCATATCCCTCCTTCATATAGTCTCCGACAAGAAGATCAGCAAGCTCGTGAAGTGTTAACTGCGCCACAAACTCAGCAACACCGGCATTACGTCCGATGACATTACCCAAAGTAAGGGTCTCATCACGTCTGCTGTCAACATGAGTCTCGTTAAGTCCTCTGTATCTGATGATCCCTCTTCTTACACGCGAAAGGTTGAGTGTGAGTCCCAAAGTGCACTCAGCAAGCTGAGCCGCATCAACAGCTTCGCGGTCTCGCTTTCCGATTCCGGGATTCTTCATATCCTCAAAGCGATGTTCAAAATCATCTTCAAGGATCCTGCTGTACTTCTCTTTGATAACAGTCTCGGGAACATTTACAACCATTCCGATCTTAGTGTCACGTGAATGTGATCCTACTCTGATCAGATAATCGCCTTCAGGAATGACCTTGGCAGTATACTCGCTGTCAAAACAAGTAAAACTCTCGATAGGGATCGCAACTATAACCGTCTCACTCTCACCGGGAGCGATAAGACCTGACTTAGC
Organism: Saccharofermentans sp.; assembly: GCA_024403795.1. GTDB lineage: Bacteria > Bacillota > Clostridia > Saccharofermentanales > Saccharofermentanaceae > Saccharofermentans. The sequence goes on along the minus strand of JAKSRD010000003.1, from coordinate 33,458 downwards.
AAAAGCTGCCAGTTCCTGATACGGTCTGTCGATCTCACCTTCCGGCGCCGAGAAATAAACCTGAACTACTTCTTTACCGGCATATTCGGTTCCCGTATTTGTAACTCTTACGGCAATCTTTACGTCAGTGCCGTCCTGAATACAGTCAAAAGTCTCCATCGTAAATGTCGTGTATGACTTACCATAACCAAACGGATACAAAGGCTGAATGCCAAAGGAATCGAAATATCTGTAACCTACATATATTCCTTCTCTGTAGTACACGTCATCTGTCTTTCCGCTTACTACCGGATACTCATCGGCACAGGGATAATCTTCATATGATGCAGCCCAAGTGTCTACAAGCTTACCGGAAGGGTTAACCTTGCCCGTAATAACATCAGCAACGATATCGCCCGTAAGGTTACCGACCTGACCTACAAAAAGGATGGAATTGATGCCGGCACGTGATTTAAGCTCTGACATATCAATGACACCGCCGACATTAAGAAGGACGATGACCTTCTTAAAGTGAGCAATAAGGAAGTCAATATTTGAGGATTCTTCATCGGTAAGATAGTAATCACCCTTCGTGGGTGTTCTGTCTCTGCCCTCCGTAGAATCACGTGAGATTACGAAGATTGCCGTATCGCATGCCGCCTCGGCAAGATCCTCATCAGTGATAAGAGGCATTGTCGGAGCTTCAAAAGCAATCTCAAAATAAATACTGGTCTGAGGAACACCACGTTCGGCTGCTATGTTCTCAACCTTGCTCATATATGCATCAAGTGCAGAATAATAGCTCTCATCGTATCTGTCGAGCCAGCCTGAAGAAGCTATCTCGAATCCTGCCTCAGCAAGACCGTCACAGATAGAAACGTTGTATCTGGTATTAACTTCGCCGGAACCGCCGCCGCCTTTTACGGTGTGCCTTGCTCCGTTGCCGTATAAAGCGACTCTGCAGGGATTAACGATCGGCAGAGTGCCGTCGTTCTCTAGAAGGACCAAACACTCACTGGCAAGCTCCCTTACGGTAACTGTATGTCTGATTTCCAGTTCAGTAATCGCATCGTCTCTTTTAGCAAGAAAATCCATAATGAACTCCTTCCATACCACTAATCAACATAGCCGCACAGTCGGCTATAATAATCCAGCATACGTGAGTCATTATAATATAAAAAGGATTTTACGCAAAATTACAAATTGGTAATAATCTGTCCCATAATCTGCTGATGTCAAATGAATTTTGAGATATTAGCAAAACGCATGTCTTTGTAACAGTCAAAGTTCTCTATCGTGTCGCGTCCGTACAATTTGTCATCCTCATTTCCGTAAATCGAATATGTCAAAGTGCCTGAATCTTCAGTTCCGCTTTCGATCTTAACTATCAACTTAAAGACTTCCTGTTTACTCTTTTTGCTCTCATTATCCGCTTCGCCCTCTTCTCCCTCTTCGCCGTCAGAGACGGGTTCTTTTACGATAAAGAAAACTCGCTCGTATCCGTCCTTCGCATCGTTCGGATAGATTGCCAGTCTGTCGAGTGATATCTGCTCTGCCGAGAGCGTTCCCTTGCATTCGGTCTTCTCGAGATAGTCTCCGTAGACGGTATATTGGGAATCCTCATCCATGAGACTCGTGCTGACCGAGAGATTAACTCTGGCAGGTCTGTTCGTGGAAGGAAGAATGGAGACGTGATTCTGACAGCACAAAACGCTCGTTATCTCTTCCAGGCTCTGGAGACATACCTCACCTCTTATCGCAGACGCATGCCACATCATCGCAACGCCGTCGATGTTACCTGCATATATCCCGATGTGTGTCCAATAAGTCGAATCGTTGTCATTATCCCAGATCAGGATATCTCCGGGCTGAACATTGCGGATCGCCAGATAATCTACCCATTCACCATTCTCATAATCAGCAACATAATCTCTGGTAACAATGGGGTCAACCAAAGTATTAACATAATTGTTATAGATCCAGGTAACTGTGGTTCCGCCGGGTCGGAAGATCTCATACTTATCGACCGGACTTGCAGCCACGGTATGTTCTTCACTCCAATAGAATTTGCATTCGTACTCGCCGTGCGGTCTTCGAGCAAACTCATGAGCCGTGCAGAAAGTCAGTCTCAATGCCAGACTGACAAAACCGTCACATGCAAGATTATGCTCCTGTGAACCGTATGTATAATCAACTTCGTTCAGGATCTCGCAGTAATAGAGCAATCTCCAGACGAATCTCTCAGGAGACATAAAATTCTCCGGATCACCGCTTCTGTCTTTAAATACATCATATAGAGAACTATAGAGCTCTTCATCGGCAAATACTTCAGTCGGTTCGGAATAGCTACAAAAAACTCCCGCAGAGAAAACGGTCACCAACAGTATGGTTAAAGCCCGAAGGGCAATTTTCTTCAAACCTTTGATCATATTGCCTTGCTCCTTACTGTTTATTGTAGCAAGCCAAAACGAATCTGTGTACCGATATTTTGAGGCAAAAACTTATCTCTGAACTCTGCCCGAGCCGTCACCCTCTGCCAGTTTCTTTACTTCATCGAGCGTTACCCTGTTGAAATCGCCCTCGATCGTATGCTTAAGGCAACTTGCCGCAACTGCGAACTCAAGTGCTTCCTTATCGCTGTCGAGTTCGTTAAGACCGTAGATAAGACCTCCTGCGAAGGAATCTCCGCCTCCGACACGGTCAACTATGTCATACATCTCGTACTTACGGCTGACAATGAATTCGGAACCGTTGTTAAGTGCTGCTGCCCAGAAATTAATGTCAGCGCTCTTGCTCTCTCTCAAAGTGATCGCAACTTTCTGTACGTTCGGATACTCTGCAAGAAGGCTGTCACTGAGCTTCTTGTAGTCATCACGATCAAGCGACCCGCCGGTAACATTGCTCTCGCACTTAAGTCCCAATGACTTCTGGCAATCCTCTTCATTTGCAATGACTATATCCGCATATGAAGTAAGCACCTTCATGACTTCCTGTGCGTCTACGCCGTATTTCCAAAGGTTCTTACGGTAATTGAGATCAAGCGAGATCGTGATCCCGCGCACCTTCGCCTCCTTGACTGCCATTATCGAAGCATCCTTTGTCTCTGCCGATACGGCGGGTGTAATGCCTGATATATGAAGCCATTCAACATCACTGTAGATCTTGTCCCAATCGTACCCCTGTGGCTCGAAAAGTGAGAATGCAGAATATGCTCTGTCGTAGATAACTTTACTGGGGCGCTGGTTTGCACCTGTCTCCAGATAGTAAATACCCATTCTGCCTTCCGTTCTGATGATCTTCTCCGTACCTACATTGAACCTTCTCAGCTCGCCGACAGCCGCATCTCCGATCGCATTTGATGGGATGACCGACAAGAATTCCGCATCAAGACCGTAGTTAGCCAAAGACACAGCGACATTTGCCTCGCCGCCTCCGAATGTAGCCTCCAAAGAAGGCGACTGCAAAAAGCGCTCCCTGTCAGGACTCTTCAGTCTTAACATCAATTCTCCGAAAGTAAGATACTTGCTCATCCTCTAGCCTCCTTGATGATCGCAATGGCATTCTTCGATATGCTCGTGATCTTATCCCATTCGCCGTTGGCAATGTCATCTTTCTTGCATATCCAGCTTCCGCCTACGGCACAAACAGCCTTGTTCTCAATGAACTCCTTAAGGTTAGCTTCGGATACGCCACCCGTGGGAAGGAACTTGATCTGTCCGAACGGAGCTGACAAAGCTTTAATAGCTTTGTTGCCGCCGTATACATCTGCCGGGAAGAATTTTACTACTTTCAAGCCCAGAGCGATCGCTCTCATTATCTCGGAAGGAGTAACCGTTCCGGGGATCACGGGGATCTCATGATCGATCGCCCATCTGACAACATCCTCGTCAAGGCCCGGTGAGACAATAAACTTCGCGCCGTTCTCAACGGCTCTTTCAGCCTGTTCCACATTGATCACGGTGCCTGCACCGACGATCATGTCGGGAACCTCTTTGCTGATGACGGATATGCACTCTGCGGCACACTCCGTCCTGAATGTGATCTCCATAAGATCGATCCCGCCCTTAAGAAGTGCATCGGCCAACGGAAGTGCATCCTTAACATCATTCAATACAACTACCGGCACTATTCCGGTCTTTATGACTTTCTCTGTAAAATCCATATAAATACCTCGCATTCGTTAGGTAGTATTCTAGCATATTTTTGTTTGCGATTACAGCAAAAATAAGTTATTTTATAGGAACATTCCTTTTCGAGGTGCACTATGAAAAATTTGGTAAGTGATAACTTTCTTCTCGAGAACAATACAGCCCTCAATCTTTATAATGATTATGCCAAAGATCTTCCGATCGTTGACTATCACTGTCACATCGATTCCAAAGAGATAGCTGAAGACATCAGCTTCGCAAACATTACGGACCTTTGGCTCAAAGGCGATCACTACAAGTGGCGTCTCATGAGAGCTTCGGGCATCGAAGAGAAATACATCACCGGTGATGCTTCCGACAAGGAGAAGTTTATGATGTGGGCCAAGGCCGTCGAATCTGCTTTCGGCAATCCGCTCTATCACTGGACCACCCTCGAGCTTGCAAGATACTTTGATATTTATGAGCCGCTTACAACTCATAATGCAGAGATAGTATGGAACAAGACTAATGAGATCTTGAACTCCGGTTCACTCACAGCCAAAAGGATCATGAAGATGTCCAATGTCGAGAAGATCTGTACAACTGATGACCCGGTTGATTCACTTATATATCACGAACAGATAAAGGGATCCGGCTTTGAGTGTGATGTGCTTCCCGCCTTCCGTCCGGACAACATAGTAGATATAGAGAAGGAGAGTTACGCGACGTATCTGTCCAAGCTCGAATCAGCATCAGGGATCACCGTCAGAACGATGGATGATCTTAAGTCAGCCCTTCTCTCAAGGATCGATCACTTTGATAAGCACGGATGCCTTCTGTCCGATCACGGAATGGAATACATTGTTTTCAATACAAACTGCAAGATATCTTCAGATGAAGTACTAAGTAAGAGGTTATCTTCCGAAGCAGCATTAACTTCTGAAGAGATATCCGTATATAAGACTGAGCTCATGCTCTTCTTCGCACGCGAATATGCAAGAAGAGGCTGGACCATGCAGATCCACTTCGGCTGCAAGCGCAATGTTAATTCAGTAATGTTGAACAGTATCGGGATCAACTGCGGATGCGATACGATCACCGGTCAGTCTGACTTTGTAACTCCACTTGCAGGCTTCATGGATAAGCTTAATTCCGAAGGAATGCTTCCCCGCATGATCATCTATTCACTGAATCCTTCTGACAACACCGTAATCGACACGCTTTGCGGATGCTTTAACGACGGAAGTGTTCCCGGAAAGATCCAGCACGGTGCGGCTTGGTGGTTCAACGACAATCTTGCCGGTATGGAAGAACAACTTATCTCACTCTCTGCTCAGAGTCCTCTTCCCTGCTTCGTCGGAATGCTTACCGATTCAAGATGCTTCCTGTCTTACACCAGACACGAATACTTCAGAAGGATCTTCTGCAACTATCTCGGCACTGCCATCGAGCGCGGCAGATTCCCAAAGGATGAGCGAATTATCAAGGATATCATCGAGAGAGTCTGTTACAAAAACTCACGTGACATGCTCACCAAAACGTGATCAGTCAAGATTTGCGGTCTTTCTTCACGCTATTAAGCGTCATCCCCAAACTCTATCTTGAAGATTGAAGATGACACATCGGCGTCAATGTCATCCAAACAACCGACTTTTCAGTTTAGCGTTTACAGCTTTCCGTTTGCATGTCATTCACAGTAATAATTAACACGCGACATTTTATGTTTCTTCCGAGATGTTTGCATGTCATCTATAATCCATAAGCACTCTCGTTGTGCCTAATGGCATTATCTATTCTTGCTTTAATTAAGCTAATAAGCGGATTCTGGCAACAACGATCTGTTTTCTATGCAATATGCGGACTCTCCCGCTTCTTGGAAATTGATTGAAAGCAAAATGACTTTTGTGATACTCATCGTTATACGTCCTGTGTTGAAGATCCGCAAACCGCTGAAAAGACCGCTCTGAAGAACAATCAGTATGAGATCCGGCTTAAAACGCTCGAACATCACGCAGAACCTCACGCGGTAGCGTGATACTTAGCGTGAGATTTGGCCTAAAGTGCACGAAAATAACGCAGAACCCACGCGATTTCATATTCTTATCCCAAATCTCACAGATCAGCAAAATGGGATAAATTTTAGCGGATTATTTATCCCAAACTTCTCAAATTCGCAATTTGGGATAAGATTTCACAGCATTTTTATCCCAAACTCGCAAAAATACAACTTTTGGGATAAAAAACGAGCTCATTTCTTATCCCATTTTCGAGAAATTATCAATTTGGGATAAATCAGCCTCATATTCTTATCCCAAACTCGCAAAATAACGCCGTTTGGGATAAATCAGCCTCATATTCTTATCCCAAACCTGCAAAGAATCACAGTTTGGGATAAATAGGACTTGCCCGAAAATCACGCTAAACATCACGCAGTAGCGTGATGTTTAGCGTGAGATCCGGCCTGATACGAGCCCGCCAAAATCTGTCTTCACGTATCCGTAAAAAAGGCATTCCGATTTACATCGGAATGCCCTTTTCGCTATTAATTATAGGGATGTATCCTATTATTTATAAAGCTCAGCGTAGATATCTACGAGACCCTGTACGTTGAGGTCGTTGCAGGACTGAACATATTCATCCCACTGTGCATCGATATCAGCCTGACCTGTAACGAACTTCAATGTCCAAGCATTAACGTTACTGATGAGAGGTGTAGCGATGAGGTTGATCTCTTCGTTCTGATCTGCTGTAGGAGCAATACCGGGAGCGAGCGGAGGTACATCTCTGTCTGTGTAGTCACGGTTAACGTAATCAGCTACCGGAGGAATGAGGTTGTCAGACATCTCTGCAACTGTACCGCCGTACCAGAAGTTACCACCTGCGTAACCCCACTGGAGTCTGATGTCTGTCATGGAGTTCTCAGCATCGTTACCATAGCCGAGACCGCTGCAGCAGAAACCATCCTTGAGGGACTTTGTACCGTCTGAATTAACAACATAGTGCTCACCCTCAACGCCCCACTTTGTGAGATCGTATGCTTCGTGAGAATAGAAGAGCCAGTCAACGAATCTGATCAACTGAATGAAGCCTTCTTCGCCGAGCTCATCGAGAGCCTTCTGTGAGATCATAACGCCGCACTCAAGTCTTGCAGGATCAACTGTGGAATTTCTTGTAGAACCGATAGGCATTGTGATTACGTAGTTCTCATAGTTGCCGGCACCGAGCTGTGCTGTCATGTTCTCTTCGTAGTTAGCCCACTGACCCTGGTTGATAGACATGATGGCTGTCTTTCCGTTGTAGTACTGAGCTGTAGCTGTAGCGTCATCCTGTGTGAATGTCTCAGGATCAAGGATTCCTGCTGCGATAAAGCTGTTAGCTGTCTTGAGGAATTCCTTATAGTTATCTGTCGTAGGTGAGAAGATGAACTTATCCTGCTCTGTGTTGTATCTCATACCGTTGCCGATATTCCAGCCGGCATTTACATCATATGTAGAAGCCATAACGCCGAGGAGGTTTCCGCCGCTGCCCTGGCCGGATTCGTTACCGCACCAGAGGTCAGACCAGATGTAATCACCCTCTGCACACATACCCTGAGAAACCATGTAAGCCTTAACCTTCTTCAAAGCTTCAAGAAGATCAGCCCATGTCCAATCCTTCTGGATTGCTTCAACGTCAACGCCTGCTGCATCCCAGATATCCTTTCTGATTACGAAAGAATAGTTGATGAGATTGGATTCCTTCATGCCGGGGAGCTTGTAGTACTTACCGTTAGCTCTTGTGATCGTCTTGATGTCGCCTGACAGATCATACGTGTTGTAGAAATCTGTGTAGTAAGGCATGTACTGAACATAGTCAGAGATCGGAACGATGGCACCACCGTCAACGAATGCAGAATCATCATAGATCTTAGGAATGATGTATGCTGAGTTACCTGCATTGATGTCGAGTGTAACCTGATCCATGTAGTCATTACTATCGTATGACTTGATGTCGAGTGTTACGTTTGTGAGTTCCTCGATCTTCTTGAAAATACCCTCTGTCTTCCAAGTATCGACCATCGGATACCATGATGCATCACTAAAGAACATTGTGTAGGTTACCGGCTGATCTGCATGGAAAGTCTTATCCAAACCGTATTCGTAAGGAAGATCTTCTTCAGTAGCAGCGGTAGTCTCAATCTGGCTGGGGATAGTGGTAGCCTCAGTAGCTTCAGTTTGAGTTGTCTCGCAAGCAGCTAAGCTTGAAAGCATTGTGACAGCAAGACCAACGCATGATGCTTTTTTAATTGTTGTCTTCATAACTGTTTCCTTTCTTGTTTTTGTTTTTCTATTGCCACGGGTTATCCCCTTAAGCACAAATTGATTACTCCTTTACGCCGCCGAGCATCATGCCCTGAACGTAATACTTCTGAATGAACGGATAGATGCAGATGATCGGAAGGACCGTAAGCACCATCGCACATGATTTGATGTTTGCTGACATCTGCTGAGCATCCGGGTCTGATGCGCCGCCGCCTCTGATGATCGTCTGTAGGAAGTAAGCTACAGGCCACTTTGCCTTATCCTGCAAATAGAGCTTTGCATTGAACCAGTTATTCCAATACATAACTGCGTAGAACAATGTCATTGTCGCGATGATCGGTGTAGAAAGAGGTCTTGCGATATACCAGAAAACACCGAACTTGTTGAGACCGTCGATCTCACCTGCTTCTTCAAGATCCTTAGGGATCGTCATGAAGAAAGATCTCATGAGGATTACGTAATATGTGCTGATGAGCATCGGGAGAATGAATCCCCACATTGAATTCTTAAGACCGAGTCTCAATACCAAAACGTAATTTGCGATAAGTCCGCCGCCGAAATACATCGTGAAGATGATGAATGGTGACATTACCTTGTTGATCTTAAGGTTCGGCTTGGATAACGGATAAGCCAGGATTGCAGAGAACAACAAAGAAAGAACCGTACCGACTACCGTGTAAATGATCGTATTGAGATAGTACTTAAGGAACTCACAGTCATATCTGGTAATTACATAGATATAAGTGTCGATGTTGAATCCTTCGGGAATAAGACCTGTATGTCCTGCGATGATAGCCTGCTCAGAAGAGAAAGACTGAGATACAAGATACAGGAAAGGATACAATGTTGCGATCGATATCAGGAGCATCAGGATCGCGTTGAAAACCGTAAATACTCTGTATCCTGTGGATTCCTTGATCTTATTCTTGGGATTATGAATATGAATCTGAGGTGTTGATGTATCGTTAGTAGCCATCTTGATCCACCCTCCTTACCAAAGACTTGTTTTCGCGACTTTACGTGAGACAAAGTTAGCTGCCGTTAGAAGGATCAAATTGATGAGACCTTCGAACAAACCAACCGCTGACGCAAAGTTAACGCTTCCGGACTCGACACCCATACGGAATACGTATGTTGATACAATGTCGCTCGTCTCGTATGTCATAGGGCTGTAAAGGAGATATACCTTCTCGAATGCTCCGCCTGAACCTACAAGTCCGCCGATATCGAGGATCAAAAGTGTTGCGATCGTAGGAAGGATGCAAGGGATCGTAACGTGAATAACCTGCTGGAAATGTGAAGCACCGTCAACTGTAGCAGCTTCGTAAAGTGAAGGATTGATGCCGGACATTGCCGCAAGATAAAGTATTGTTCCCCAACCGAGGCTCTGCCAGATTCCTGATGCTACGAAGATCGTTCTGAACCACTCAGCCATGGAGATGAAACTTATCTTCTCACCGCCGAGCATTGAGATTACTTCATTGACGGGGCCCTTTGTTGAGAGGACTTCCTTGATCATGCCGCATACGATAACCATTGAGATAAAGTGCGGGAGATAAGAAACCGTCTGAACGAACTTCTTCCAATGGAGATTTCTGATCTCGTTTATGAGCAAAGCGAAAATAAGTGTTAACGGGAATCTGAACAACAGATACAGACCGTTAAGGATAAGTGTATTCGAGAATGCCTGCCAGAACGGCTTAGCCGTAATGAACTGCTTGAAATATTTCAGCGTAAGCGGACCTGAACCAAAGATACTTCCGCCCGGATTGTACTTACGGAAAGCCAGAATATTACCGAACATCGGTATGTATCTGAAGATGACGTAATAAACAACCGGAATTACAAACATGGCATATAACTGCCAATTAACTCTGATGTCTTTAGCGAGTCTATCGCGACGCGAGATCTCTCTCGGACTCCACTCAGAAGTGTTATCGATGAATTGTTCCTTTTTGCCCATTTGATTGCCCCTCAAATTCTTGCCTACTAAACGGCTAAATTGTTAGCCTTTCAGCGTTCTTGTATACTTGCATGGAAGTTCGAACAACATGAGATTATCACCTCATTTGTGAAATGTCAATACATCTGTTCAATGATTCAGTGGTCTGTTTGTGTATTGTGTATGCACCGTGCCACAATTTTGCAGCAAATTGCCCATAACGCTTTTCGCGCTCTAAAATAGAAATAAGGGATACCTCCGATGCTGCGGAGATATCCCTCTGGGCATTTTTACTGAGATTCAATCGTCAGAATTCCATTGAAGCTTTGGCTACGTCTGCTCCGATCGCGCTCTTATTCTGCGGATGAAGTTCGTAGATCGGATCAGGCGCCGGTGCTCTTACCACCTTAACATCAGCAATATGTTCAGGTGCTTCATCGATCAGTCTCTGTATTCCTCTCCAACCTTCCGGAACTTCAGTTGCGAATGTAAGCGGATTGATGTAATCAGCTATCCGGATGAGGATCAACGGCAGATCACCGAACAACTCTCTCATCTTTCTGAATGTAAGGATCATCTTCTTATCGTATCCGGCGGGATCTTCGGCATTGGATTCACCCTGATACCACCATATCTGCGACACCTTGTAATTCCTCATTGTCAGAAGACTTGCATAGTAAAGCGCTGAAGGAATATTCTGAGCCATCATGTTAGGCATGAACCTCTCGGTCTTCTTCTCAACAGCCATCTTCCACTCACCCGACATATCGATGTCTCCGGCAGAAGTCTCAAGTCTGTATGGATGTCCGGGGACAAAGCCGCCGGCATTATTCTCGATGATCAATCTGGTCGTAACTGTATTCTTACCCGGCTTAAGAATTGAAGCATCGAATGAATACTTACGGGGCGGATACTGATACTCGGTACGTCCGACCTCGACACCGTTTACATATGTAACATCCGCATCGATAAGATCACCCAGTCTCAGCAGGCACTTACCCTCTGTCACTTTATCGACATAGAACTCTTTACGGAACCATACGCTTCCCGAGAAATCCGTCATTACGATTCCCGGAAGTTCAACAGTTTGGGCAGATGCCATCGCGGCTTCCAAGTCAAAATCCTTATCAACGGTATTCTCACGCCAGGTGCATGTCTTCTGATTACCCTCAGCAACATAAGCCTTAAGCGCACCCGCACCTCTGAAGGGAGCAATGGAATCTTCGCTCGTGCCGGTCTCATAGAGATCTTCTTCACACATCCAGGACTCAATATTTGAACCGCCCTGAGCACTTAAGACAAGTCCTATCGGCACATTCTTCTCAGCGTAGATCCTCTTCGCTGCATAAAAGCCGACTGCGCTTATCTCATTCTTACCGGTACCCGATGCTTTAACCCAATTAAACTCAGGTAAAGCATTAACGGGATCTTCTCCTCTTATCGGGATCTCGAGATCAGGAGTTAAACGGTATTGCCTGATATAAGGATAATCTTCAGCTTCGATCTCTTCCCTGTTGAGATCAAAAGTTCTCGCTACGGGAAGCTCCATATTCGATTGACCGGTAAGCATATAGACATCGCCTATGCAGACATCTTTGACCGTAACTTTTCCGCTGCCTTCAACAACGAGTTCAATATCAACTGCTGCCTCCATCGGAGGGAAGATCGCTTTGAACTTACCGTCCGCGACTTTTGCCGTTACGGTTGCTCCGCCCAATCTTACCTGAACTTCTGATCTATCACTCTCAATGCCTTCAACGATTATCTCCGCATTTCTCTGAAGAACCATTCCGTCAGAATAGATTCCGAGCAATTTTGTTGATGCCATGGTATTCACCTGCCTTTAATTTGGTATTGTATATATATCAATAATTTTTGTCTAGTATTCTAGTTGGCAAATGTTTGATTTTTATCTCCTTCCATTCTATACTGACATCAGAGGAAATAAAATCACATGAAGAATTCTTTCGATCACATCACTAACGGTTGGCTGTATAAAACCTGTAAAGCAATTGGAGATGCGGTAATTATCTCCGTGCTTTTCCTGCTCTTCTGCCTTCCGATCGTTACCATCGGTCCTTCCGTTACGGCGCTCTATTACACCGTATATCGTAAGTACACCAAAAAGATCGATAATGTATCAAAAGACTTCATGCATTCACTTAAGGATAATCTTAAGGACGGAACGATCATCAACATCGGATACCTTTTATACAGTGCCGTCGCAGGCTTCAATATCTATTTTGCTTTCTTCGGCTTCGGAGAGATCAGGCTTCCGGGCTGGTACAGATTCGTATCTCTGATACCGCTTGTACTGGTTATCTTCTCTCTTCCTTTTGTATATGCGCTTCTCGCAAGATTCAGCAACGGGATAAAAGCAACTCTGAAGAACAGCTTCACGCTTTGCCTGATGAATCTCCCGCAGATCATTCTCATCTGGCTCATCATATTGATCACCCTTGCCGTAAGCGTCTGTTTCCCGCCTGCTGCACTTCTTACACCGGTCGGTGCTGCAAGGCTTTGTCAGATGATCACCGAGAAAGCATTCAGCTCTGCGATAAGTGTCGAGAGCGCCCGCAACAACAGTGACGAGACATCAGGCGAAGCTTCCGAAGACGATAGCGAAGAAGATGATGATGAAGATTCCGATCGCGAAGAAGGATCCGAAGACGACGAAGACGACGAAGAGCAGGAAAGTTCAGAAGGAGAAGACGAAGAAAATGGCTGAATATCTTAATCTCATACAGATCATCTCAGGTGTGATCGCAGCTGCATTGGTCTTCGCCGGCATCTTCTTGAGTGCCAAGAAGCTCAATCCCGAGAAGTATGTCGCTGTTCCCGTTAAGACGACGGTCATATCCACATGCCTCGTTGCCGGCGGTCTCCTGATCTATGCAATAACAAAGACATGTACGAATCTCACGGTTGTAACCGAGGAACACTATGAACTCGCTACGATATATCTGGTATCACTGGGTGAAGTATTTAAGATGTTCGGATTTATCTGCTTCGTTCCGCTTGTCTTCAGACTCATGAAGCCCAAGTCGCACAAAAATGACGAAGAATCTGACATTATCGATGAAGATTGTTCCGAAGAATCAGCAGAAGATTGATATACTTAATATAAATATATTATCTATCCTGTTTCCCCGTTGTGTCAGACAATCAGGGAAACGCCTTAAAATGTGCTTTTCGAGCACTTCTCGAAAAGAAGAAAAACATCAATTTCACTTGTCATAATCTATTGACACGGTCAAAGTCCACTAGTATACTAGTAGGCAGAATGAGAATTGATTAGTATATCCAAGTCTCTTTTAGTATTTGACAAAGGGCGTTTTCATATGAAGTTGGTATTAAGATGGTTTCCTTATGGTGATGACAGCGTAACACTCGAGAACATCAGACAGATTCCCGGAGTCAGAGGCGTCGCCACTCATCTGACAAGAATCCCTGTAGGTGATGTCTGGACTATGGACGAGATCAATCTCGTCAAGGACGAAGTCAATTCTTACGGTCTCGAGATGGAAGTCATCGAGAGCCTCAATATTCACGAAGATATCAAGAAGGGACTCCCTTCCCGTGACATGTATATCGATAACTATATCGAATCCATGAAGAATCTTTCCAAGGCCGGCGTTAAGTGCATCTGCTATAACTTCATGCCCGTTATGGACTGGTACAGAAGTAATCTCGCTCAGGTCCTTTCCGACGGTTCCAATGCAATGGCATACAGCCACGACGAAGCAGTTAAGCTCACCCTCGAGAAGATAACTGCTTCCATGATCGACGGAGCAAATAATTTCTCACTTCCCGGCTGGGAACCCGAGAGATTCGGCAAGATGGCTGAGGACATTCAGTTCTATCAGAATGTCTCTTCAGAAGAATACTTCAGGAACATCAAGTATTTCCTCGATGCTATCATCCCTGCAGCAGAAGAACTGGATATCAATTTTGCAGTACACCCTGATGATCCTCCGATGCCTTTGTTCAACCTTCCCAAGGTCGTTAACAGCAAAGAGTCCATCGATACATATCTGAATCTGAATACATCATCACGTAACGGACTTACGCTTTGCACCGGAAGTCTCGGTGCGGGCGTACATAACGATGTAGTAGACATTGCCAAGACATTCACTGCGAAGGGCAAGGTGCATTTCGTTCACTTGAGGAATGTTAAGCATGAGTCTGATACGGATTTCCACGAATCCGCTCACCTCTCTTCTTGCGGAGATCTCGACATGCTTGCAATCGTTAAGGCTCTTTATGAGAGCGGCTTCGACGGTTACATCCGTCCGGATCACGGTCGAATGATCTGGGGCGAGACAGGAAGACCCGGTTACGGTCTTTACGACCGAGCTTTGGGTGCAACATATATCAACGGCTTGTGGGAAGCCGTTACAAAGCTTTGCTGATTAAATTGTTTCATTTAGGACTCCTCCCTTGCGCAAAACCGATAATCTTATAAACACTTATAAGGTTATCGGTTTTGTCTGAATAGAGATCGATCCGACTGAAAGAAAGGAATATATCACCATGGATCTTTCAAAGGCTAATCTTAAGAACACTGAGTTCTGGGACTGCATCAATGTTGTCCTTCCGCAGTATGATATCGACTCCTGCATTGCCGCAACAACGGCAAACCCTACCTGGCTTCATGTAGGCGGAGGTAACATCTTCAGAGCATTTATCGCAAGGATCAATCAGAGACTTCTGAATCAAGGGCTCACCGATACCGGAATCATAGCTTGCGGCACAATGGATTATGAGAACTTCGAGCGTGTATATAAGCCGTTCGATAACCTCTCCATCATCTGCGACCTGCGACCTGACGGTAACACCGGTTATGAGATCATCGGTAATATCACGGAGGCGATCGCAGCTGATTACAGCATGCCGGAGAAGATCGACAGACTTAATGAGATAGCAAGGAATCCTTCGCTTCAGATGATATCTTTTACCATCACAGAGAAGGGTTATGCCTTAAGAGATGCTGACGGCAAGTTATATGATGCCGCTGCCAAGGACATGGAGAACGGTCCTTCACATCCTGTTACTTGCATGGGATTCATAGCTTCACTTTTACTCGAGAGATTTAGAGCCGGTAAATATCCGCTGGCATTGGTCAGCATGGACAACTGCAGTCACAACGGCGATAAACTCAAATCATCAGTTACGGAGATAGTCGATGCCTGGATAGATAAGGGATTTGCGGATGCTGATTTTCGAGATTACATAAATGATCCGAACAAAATAGCTTACCCTTGGAGCATGATCGATAAGATCACACCGCGACCTTCCGATGAGATTCTAAACAAACTTATCAATCTGGGCATCGATAATCTTAATAGCGTAAAGACGACAAACGGTGTATTTGTCGCACCTTTCGTCAACGCAGAAGTTCCGGAGTATCTGGTCGTAGAAGACCTCTTCCCTAACGGAAGACCCGACCTCGCCAAAGGCGGCGTGATCCTTACCGACAGAGAGACAGTCGACAAGGCTGAGCGCATGAAGGTTACGGCATGCCTCAATCCTCTTCACACGGCACTCGCACTCTTCGGATGCCTTCTCGGATTTACGAAGATCTCAGAAGAGATGAACGACGAAGACTTGAAAACACTTGTAACAAAAATGGGTTACAACGAGTGTCTGCCCGTTGTATGCGACCCGGTTATCCTTAATCCCGAGAAGTTCCTTAAGGAAGTGCTTGAGGAGCGTTTCCCCAATCCTTTCCTTCCCGACACACCTCAAAGGATCGCTACGGATACAAGCCAAAAGCTTCCCATCAGATTCGGCATCACCATCAATTCTTATATGAATGATGCACCCGAGAAGCTTCCCGAGTTAAAGCTCATTCCGCTCGTAATTGCCGGATGGCTCCGTTATCTTCTCGGGATCGATGACAGCGGAAAAGCATTTGAGATCAGCTCAGATCCCATGGCTGATTTCTTCCGCAATGAACTTAAAGCCGAAGGCATCTGCTTCGGCATGAAAGAGAGCGTTGCAGGCAAGCTTACCAAGATCCTTTCCAACGAGACAGTATTCGGGATCGACTTGAACAAGACAGGATTAACCCCTGCGATCGAGAGATATCTCGACAGCATGATCAAGGCGGAAGGAAACGTAAGAAAGACACTTCACGCGGCAATTGCCGATTAGTATGCAAGTGCTAGACACAAACATTCTTTTATGTTAACTTTTTTTATGGAAATCGTATTTTTCAAGGGGAATCTATAATGATCATTACACCAAAGAACACGTTTGAGCCTAACCGCGAATATGCTTTTCGAATAGTAAAAGATAACATCATCAATATGGAGATCAAGCCCGGCAGCCTTATCGGCGAGCAGGAGATAGCAACACAGCTCGGAATCTCCAGAACACCCGTTCACGAGGCTTTCCTCGAATTGTCGAAGTCTAAGATCGTCAACATCCTTCCTCAGAAGGGATGCAGCGTCTCACTCATCGACTACGAGCTCATTAAGGAATCCAGATTCCTTCGTGTCGCCGTTGAGACATCACTCATCAGAGAAGCATGCGATGTTGCAACCGAAGAGGATATCCAAAAGCTTTATGCCAACATCAAGCTTCAGCAGTTCTATCTCGAGAACGATCCTCCGAAGTTCCTGGATCTCGATAACGAGTTCCACAAGGACATCTATGAAGCATGTAACAAGATGCAGTGCTATTACATGGTCGGCCTCATGAGCCTTCACTTCGATAGAGTAAGATCACTCTCACTCAAGACGATCAAGGACAATAAGCTTGTATCAGATCACAAGGCAATTGCAGACGCCATAGCCCGCCACGATAAGGATGCTGCAGAAGCTGCTTTCGTTAAGCACATGTCTAGATTCGATCTCGACTGGGATATCATTAAGACGGCTTACAACGAATACATCACAGAGTAATTCTGCATAACAAAGTAACTATTGGGAACTGCTTCTTCGGGAGCAGTTCTTTTTTGTTCTTTACTAAAAAACGGGGAGCAAAAAGATTATCGGTACCAAGGTGTCATTCTATGTATCAGTACTCATCCTTTACCGTAGTGAGATCATAGATATTCATGAACAGGCGCTTCTCTTCGTCGTTATGTATCACCATGACTTCGGTGAAGCCGTTCCCTTGCTTATCGCGGAATCCGGCGATCTTCTCGCCGGTGCAGATCGAATTCCTGATGACCGGATACTGCTTCTCCGGATCGTAAGGTACGGTCTCTTTCAGATGCTTAACATAGTGCGGGATCTTTCCGTTATCCTGATGCATCTCGATTGCAAACAAGACTGCAAACACAAGGAGGATCAGAGCACCGGCAACACTGATCGGCCAAAACCATTTCCCCTTCAGAAACCAGATAACGGCAGGAATGACAATGCCGGTAACGAGAGATGCAGCGATCATGATGCCGCCGAAATGAATGGAATTGATCTTCTTCATTACTATGTCCTCTTCTGCCGGAACAATTCAGCTAAGCCCTTATCCTCTGCTCAGTATCAGATACAACGCGAAAAGGATCACCAACACGATCACATTAATTACCGTGAAATGCAAAAGATAGTTCTCTTTCTTTCCTTCGGCTCTGTCTGCCTGCTCTTTTGCAAATGCGGCATGGAATCTGTACGTGATAAGGCTCGCCATACTTGCTATGAGTGTGCCGAGACCGCCGAGATTCGTGCCGATGATGAGGGACTTTCCGTCATCCGTAAAAGCCGACAGAAGCATGGCTGCGGGCACGTTACTGATGATCTGCGAAGACAATACTGCTGCAGGAACGGGATACTTCGTAACTAGTCCCGAGAGAGCATTTGTGATGACATCGATACGTCCGATATTGCCTATGAGGACAAAGAAGAAAATGAACGTAAGAAGAAGATTGTAGTCTGCCTTGCGGAAGGCTTTACGATCCATGATGAGCATCACCGTCACGGTAACGGCAAGTGAGATCAGATAGTGAACAAAACCGACTACGGTTAAGATGTTCAACACAAATAACACAAAATAAATGATCAGCCTAACCGCAGAGAGTCTCGTCTGCTCACCGCGTCCCGAATGAGGTAATTCAGCACTTCCTCTGACAAGAACGAAAGTTAAGATGACAACCGATGCAAGTGCCAGTGCAGAATAAGGAAGCATGAGCATCAGAAAATCAGCTATCGGCACCTTGTAGTGATCGTAAAGATAAAGATTCTGAGGGTTGCCGATAGGTGTAAGCATGCTGCCGAGATTGGCTGCGACAGTCATTATGATGAGCGTAAACATCAGCTTACGGTTCTCTCCGAACGGAGCGAGGACCATTATCGCGAACGGAACCAGAGTCACGAGTGATACATCGTTTGTAAGGAACATGCTGAGGAAGAATGCCAGGAGTGATAAAAGAAGACTGATGCCTCTGTATGATCTCACTCTCGTAAGAAGCTTATTCGTAAGTATGTCAAATGTTCCGATGTGACCTAAGGCCGCAACTATCAGCATCAGACAGAACAGTATGGCAAGAACCCTGAAGTTAATGTATCCGAAATACGCTTTATCGGGATGAACAAAAAAACAGGAAATAACCGCCAGCAGTCCTGAGATGTACAGGATCGCGTTACTCTTGATGCTTCTGATCAGTCCCTGCATATATCACGTTACGCGAGCAACGCGCAGGCCTCATCGAGCGAGGCAGCTTTGCCGCTCTCGAAAATCTCTACAAGGGCAGTAATAGCATCTATATTGCGATACTGCGGAGGCAGAAGCTGCTCATATTCATTCATCTTCTGAATGTTCTGCTGATATTGGCTGATCATCTTCTGATTGTTGACTGCTTTTTGATGGAGCACTTCTTCCTGTGTGTTCTGATACTCGACTTCACTGTTATATTTACTCTGCTTAGCCTTCGCGATCTTTACACCAAAGATCGCAATAATCACTGCAACGAGAATTGCGATTACGTAGGATAACAGAGTATCACCTATAACCACATCCGTACCTTGCTCCGCGATAGTATTAAGTCTGGATAACACGACCAAAAAGACACCCACATAGTAAACAAAAAAACCGCCACCGATAGCTCCGGCCAAAAAAGGCCAAAAATAGCGGATAAAAGATCTTTTCCTGGCAGGTATTCCGTCTACTTGCGGAATTGAATTCTCAGGCTTGATCATGGTAGCCAACGTCTCACACTCGGCAAACATCTCGACATATCTCTTAAGCTTCATGAGCAGAGGATCATTTGCCCTTCCCTGAAAAAGAGTACTCATACCAATACTTCCGAGAGACGCACTCTGAGCACTCCCGGTATCAATTCCCGAAGCGTCTGCTTGACTTGCACCATGATCACTGATCAGATCGGGCTTCGTATCTGCAGCGACTTTCTGCTGCAGACCGAACATCGGCGACATACCGAGCTTTTGCTCCGTATCAACGTTCTTGTCCAAAACGGGTTCATCTCCCGAAATAAGTATGTGATTCAGTCCGGATTCCTGACCTTCTTCCGAAGAATCACCGGAATCCTCAGCCTTGAAGCCGACTGCTGATTCATTACTGTAATTAGAACGATATGAAGCGAAGAACGGATTCGCAGCTGCCTGCGGCTTTACTCCGAAAGTTCCGAACGCATCCCTCTTCGCCTTCTCTTTCTCTTCTTCTGCAATTCTCCGTTCTTCCGCAGCCTTCGCATCGAAGTCCGCAAACAACTCATCTTCACTATCCGCCATCGGATTCATGTTATCCCAGATTGCCATAGATTCCTCCCCTAAAAACCATCCTTATTCCTTCAATAAAAAACCTGCGCGAACGCAGGTTTCAGCAGGTATAATTTTACATTATTGCTTTGTAGAATTCAACGAGATCAGAAGCAAACTTTGTTTCTTCCGGTCTCTTTGGCAGTATAGAGTTTCTCATCAGCTGAGCTGACATTTTCCTCTATCGTCTTTGACGGATCGAAAAGTGCACAACCGAAGCTGAGCGTACATCTGATCGTGGTTCCGTCTGCATCGATATCTGAGCCTTCGAGTTTGACTCTGATCTCTTCCGCTTTTCGAACCGCTTCATCAAGTTCAGCACCGCGCATTACCATGACAAACTCTTCACCGCCCCATCTGTAGACCATATCATTCTCGCCGCAGCAGGACTCGACCAGATGTGCGGTAAATGCGAGAACATCATCGCCGGCATTGTGACCATAGGTATCATTGACACGCTTGAATTTATCGATGTCACAGATGAACAGAGACATCCTCTTATCACTGCCGGGAACAAGATAATCTTTATATCTCTTACTGAAGTCATAGTAGAATCCCATTCTGTTCTTGAGACCCGTGAGCTTATCATGATGAGAGTCTTCCAGGAACATCTCAGACTCAAGCGCTATACCGCAGACAAGTGCAGCAAGAGAGAGTTTCTTGGGATCTTCGACTTCATCAAAACCTGCCGGATCGTTTTTGTTAATAAGTTGAAGTGCACCGATAAAATCACCGTTAATGTCAGCTACGGGAAGAGTAAGAACTGACTTTGTTGTATATCCTGTCTTGATATCTACTTCCTTATTGAAATCGGGATCATTATACGGATCGTTCGTAACCACAGTCTTCTTTGTTCTCAATGCTTTGCTTACAAGTCCTTTGTCGTCCGGAATGATGATCTTGTCGACACCGGTCGCAGACATTGTCCATATCTGTCCCTTACGCTTATCCCATTTCCAGAAGCTTGCTCTGTCTGCATCAACAATAGTCTTTCCGAGATCGGTCAGATAAGAAAATAAAAGATTGTGATCTGAGGTACTGTTCATGCACATGTTCTTGTATAAGCTGTCAGTGATGTCGTAAATACCGTTAAGCATCTTCTCTGTATCTTCCATCATAAGTCCTCCTTGCATAAGCGGTGCCAATTCCGCACCCGTTCCTTCCATGGTCTGAGCTATGCGTTTCTCATCATCAAGATGCATGAGATACACATGAACACCTGAATCACACAACGTCTTGATCTTGTCTTTCATGTCTACGCAATAAAGATGTACCGGAGACTTATAAGCCGACATCTCCGTATAAAGATAAGCTCCGCGTCCCAAGTATTTCTCAAACGGCAAGAGCGTATTGGTGTCACCGGTAAATACGACTCTGTTGCCGTTGATCTCAAGACAGTAACCAAAACACTTCCCTGCCAATTCTTCGGTATGCGTGGTAAGTATCGGACAGATCATCCATTCCTTATCCAGTTCATCTGCCGAGACAAGATCGTACCAGTCACTTCTGCAGCCTTCTATCCTCGAGAGAAGATAGAACAGATCTGCTTCAACTTCCGAAGATGGTGCAACGATCGTGATCGGAGTCTTAACTGAAAAGTGCAGCAGATCGATCAGCATGCCGATACCGCTCACGTGATCGCCGTGAGTATGGGTAACCAACACATATACACGCTCATAGAGAGTCATATTAAGCTCATTAAGAGTCTTAAATGTCGTCATGGAACAATCCATAATGACTAATTCATCATTCGACACAAAGCAGGCACTGTTATGCTCATCCGTGAATGCAGAGCCTCTTCCGAGAAACTTTAGCATATCCGCTCCTCCGTTCCGATAAGTCTTAATATCTCAAATCCGTCAGCTTTACCCTTAAGCTTAATGGGCTTATCCAACGGCTCATATCTCATTCTGTCACCAAGTTTGTCAGCTAC
Organism: Saccharofermentans sp.; assembly: GCA_024403795.1. Lineage (GTDB taxonomy): Bacteria > Bacillota > Clostridia > Saccharofermentanales > Saccharofermentanaceae > Saccharofermentans. Next base: position 11,457 of record JAKSRD010000003.1, on the reverse strand, counting down.
CGCACGACTGATATATACAGTACTTGCAGGAGCATTTGCTTCAAGTCTTGCTGATGTATTTACGGTATCACCGATAGCTGTGTAATCCATTCTTCTCTCGGAACCCATGTTGCCGACAACTGCCGGTCCGTAATTGACGCCTATACCGACATGTATCTCCTCATTGATTTCTTCCTTTAACTTGGCAGACAGAGCCTCTGCACCTGCAACAATATCCAATGCAGTCTGACAAGCGTGATAGACAGAATCTTCATCGGCGATCGGCGCACCCCAGAAAGCCATGGTCGCATCACCGATAAACTTATCAAGTGTACCTCCGTGATTCTCGATGCAAGCACTAGTCATTGAGAGATATTGATTCAGGATGTGTACTACTTCTTCAGGAGAAAGTCTCTCGGACATCGTTGTAAAACCTCTGATATCCACGAACAGAACGGCTATGTCGACTGTTTTTCCTCCGAGCTTCAGGCTGTCAGTGCCTTCCTTAAGGATCTCCCCGACAACATTCGGAGCAACATATCTCTCAAATGTCTTGGTAACATTCTGTCTTGCGATCGCCGCGCGGATATAGTTCTCGGCAACACTTGCCACAAACAAAACAAGAAGTGCAAGCGGGATCCACAATGCATGTGTGATAAGACCGCCGGAATAAAGAAGGAGTGAAAGACCTATTGATAAACCTTCTCCTGCAAGCAGAAGCGGTATGGAGAATCTGAGTTTTCGATTGCCGGAGAAAAGATAAAACGCAAGACAAACGATCCATAAGATCCCGATCTGGATATAATCCGGCGCATCTTCCTTGTAGTCACCGTCTAAGATGCACTGAATGACATTTGCCTGGTATTCGACGCCGTACATCATCTGCCCTTTATCGATCGGTGTATTGTAGGAATCCTGAAGTCCGGTCGTATAAGGTCCGATAAGAACAAGCTTGCCTGCAAAATAACTCGAATCAACACTTCCGTTGATCAGAGCTGACAGATTGATTCCGTCATAGAAATCACCCGGGCCGCCGGAATAAGAGACATAAAACTGTCCGCGAGAATTCGTCGGAGGCATTTTTATATTCATACCCTTGGTCTCTGCATATAATCTTGCAGCTTCATACTGCATGGAATATGTTCGTCCGTTCTCAGGATCAACGAAGAGGATTGCATGACGTACAACACCGTCACTGTCATACATCACATTAATGTGTCCCTGAGTCGTAACGTCCTTCAGTTCATCATATGGTTCTTCGTAATTAAGGACCGCGAAATCATCGATTATGACCGATGCACTTCCGAAAGTAGTCTTCTGACCGAAAGTAGCTTCAGTAGCCATAACGATATTCGGAAGCTTTGCTGCGGCTTCTGCAAGTCTCGCATCATTCTCAGCATCGGTATTACCGGAATACATGGCATCAACGGCGACCACTGCAGGAAGATTGTCAGGATCTGAAGCCAACGCCTCAAGAGCTCTCGCCATGATGCTTCTGTCCCATGAATTGTAAGCACCGAATTCGCGGATATCATTCTCATCAATTCCGATAATTACTACGTCACCTGCAACAGACTCCTCCTGCTGGAACAATTCGTCCTGGAGCCATAACTCCGGACGCCTGAAAAGTCCCAGTGCACACAGCACTGTAATCGAGGTGGCCCACACGCATGCGGTGATCAATTTTCGAGTCCGGTCATTCATAATGCTACAAATTGTATGTGCTATTGTTGTAAGCTTCCGGTTGCAGTGTCAGTCCTATCTGACATAGTATTCCTCACCGTCACAGAGGAATCCCGCACCGCATCTACCATATAATTAACCCTTATCAAAGTCGTTATTATCGTAACCTTCCGGTATATCAGGTTCTTCAGGCTCATCATGTCCTTCCGGTGTATCCGGTTCTTCAGGTTCATCATGTCCTTCAGGTGTATCCGGTTCTTCAGGTTCATCATGTCCTTCAGGTATATCCGGTTCAACTTCTGTCGGCTCCTCCTCAGTTGTAGTCGGTTCCGGCGTAGGGGTCGCAGGCACCGATGTCGGTACAGGTGTGGACGTCGGTGCTGCAGTCGTTGAAGCAGGCTCATCTTCCTCTGTATCCTCTGTATCCTCTGTGTTCGTCGTAGCCTCAGCAGCCTCTGTCGGTTCAGGTGTAGGTGTAACCGTCAATGTAGGTATTCCCGTAATAGTCGGCTTCGGCGTTGACGTAGTCTTAGGCGTCGTCGTAGGAGTATCAGCAGGTGTTGAACTCGGTGTCGGAGTTGACTTAGGCATCATTCCTTCTGCTGCCTTGTCGATAAGGGCCTTGAATCTATCCTTATCCCAACCGGTATCAGCACAGATCTTGTCAACAAGCGCATCATTATTCTTCAGCCCGGCAAGAACGTCTGAAGGAAGCTCATTCGGTTGATAATTCTCAAGCGTAAAATCAACACTGTCAACCTCTCTGTCGAAAGTATATACCTTCAATAACTGACCGCCGTGAACCTCTGCGGTCTTCGTCTCTCCTGTCTTAGGATTGGTGGCCGTAATTGAAACCACACCGTCAGTAAGAGCCAGCGACCAGAAGCCTGCTTCATCACAAAATACATATCCGGATGTACCTCTGATACCGGCAGTCATAGTGGATGTCTTGATCTCAAAAGTCTCATCATCCTTGAGGTGTTGAGTAACCTCGAAGAACAAGGAACCCTGTGTAAGTTTGAGTTCCAGCTGCTTTCTGTTTTTGGAGAATTCAGCTCTGCTGTTATTCTGGAGAGTAATTATCTTTGTATCATCAAGCCCGACGGAAGCAATTCCGTCAGCACCCGTATTCAGGGCATCGCCGGATTGGAATCTGATATTATCGATCACAGGCTTTGACCCGCCGTTCGCATCTTCGATATTTACAGTTCCTTCGACTCTCAGAAGACGCATGGTGGTTGCCAGATAACCGCCCTTCGTCATAAAGACAGCTACAACGACTGCGGCTATTACTGCAACCGCAACTGCTGAGATAATGATCTTTATCTTGAGAGACATGTTCATAATCCTGTCAGTAATGCCCATATAACGTCCTCCACTGAATCTGCTGTCTCAACTGAAATTATAACATAAGCTTAAATATTCTTAATAAGTGTGCCGGTTTTGATTTTGAAGTCAGGTAAAATCTCAGGGTACATGCCGTATGTTTTACCTGAGATTTGTGTGTTTTAGGCCAAAAGTCAGGTAAAACCTCAGGTACACGCCGCATGTTTTACCTGATATTCACGCCATTTCCGTCAAAAGTCAGGTAAAACCTCAGGGTACTGCCGTATGTTTTACCTGATTTTCGGGCATTTCGCCGCCAAATCTCATGCAAAACATCACGCTATACTGCGTGAGATTCTGCGTGATTTTCGGTCAAAGCTCATTTATCCCAAACGGTGATTTTTTGCAGGTTTGGGATAAGGATATCGAACCGATTTATCCCAAACGGCGTTTTTTTGTGAGTTTGGGATAAGAATATGAGGTTGATTTATCCCAAATTGATAATTTCTCGAAAATGGGATAAGAAATGAGCTCGTTTTTTATCCCAAAAGTTGTATTTTTGCGAGTTTGGGATAAAAATGCTGTGAAATCTTATCCCAAATTACGAATTTGAGAAGTTTGGGATAAATAATCCGCTAAAAGTTATCCCATTTTGCTGATCTGAGAGATTTGGGATAAGAATATGAAATCGCGTGATGTTCTGCATGACTTTCGAGCACTTTCGAGGGCTAATCTCATGCAATCCCTCATGCTGCTGCATTATGTTTTGCATGATGTCGACACATTCCTGTTGTATAGAACCACCACCGTGCACCGATGTTACAGCAGCTCGAAAACACGCCGACTCCGCCGCCGCCACGCCCCCGCAGATTCACTGCATCCAGACGCGCATCTCGGTCTCGCCGCGGTTGCCCCAGGTATAATACGGAACTGCCGTCGCCTCACAAGGAGCTGCGGCAGGAGGAACTTCAGAATAAAGCTCAGCGCTGTCTTCCTCGCGCAACGCTTTTACCTTTAGCACATTGGCCTGCAGTTCCTCCGAGAAAGAAGCAACTTCGGGAGATGAATCCCTGTCTATTCTCAAGGCCTTCACACTTCCGTTATCGACTCCTTCAAAGCAATAGACAAGAGGACCTCTTCTCAATGCAGTCATTCCGGATAGCTTAGGAATGCGAGAAGAGGGATAGATGAAGGCCGGCGCATCATCCAGATGCAATTCGATACGGACAGGTCCGTTAACATTCAGATACATATAGCCTTTGATCATCTCCGGTGTGATGATCTTACCGTCGACGGCAACTTCAGTATTTCGGCTCCAGGAAGGAATGCGTATCGCGATTTTTCCTGTTCCCGTAACCGAATATGCAATATGCATGTCGTGCGGATAGTCAGTCTCACACTCAAGAGAAAGACCGTTTCCGAAAGTTACTTTACCGGCTGCGAACATATGGCAGAATGCCGTATCTTCATTCTCCCCGTATGCATACTTACCGAAGGATTCTATGAGTCTTGCAACGTTCGGCGGGCAGCAGGCGCACTGATACCATTTGGGTCGTACGGGAAGATCGTGTTTATGGGTAGGAGCTTTACCCGATATTCCGGGATCGACCTCCAAGGGATTTACGTAGAAGAAAGTCTTGCCGTCCAAAGCCATTCCTGCAAGAACGGTGTTATAGAATGCACGTTCCATTACATCAGCGTATTCGCCGGAGACATCATATTCGAGCATGCGCGAAGCGAAGAACATCAATCCGACGGAGGCGCATGTCTCGGCATAAGCCGTATCCGAAGGAAGATCATAATCAACCGTGAATGCTTCTCCGAGTACGGTGGAACCGATGCCGCCCGTGACATACATCTTGCACTGAGTGATATTGTTCCACAGACGCTTGCAGGAAGACATAAGCTCCTCATCCTCCGTCTCGATGGCATAGTCGGCCATTCCGGAATAAAGATAGACGGCTCTTACTGCGTGACCCGTAGCTTTCTCGAGCTGACGGAGGGGCTTATCTGCCTGACGGTATTCGAGATCGCCTTCATCTCTCGGATTTGAACCCCATACGCTCCAGTCTCGGTTATCTGCTTCACGGATAAAGTACTCAGTATCCGTTCCGCGAACGTTCAGGAAATGGCTGCACAATTCAAGTGCATGTTGATTCCCGGTGATCTTATAAAGCTTCATGAGAGCAAGCTCGATCTCGGGATGTCCCGATACACCGGGATTGCCATTGGTGATGAAGTGGTCGTAGATATGCTCCATGTTACGGATCATGCAATCAAGCAGGACCCGCTTTCCGGTCGCTTCATAGTTGGCGCAAGCCGCTTCAATGAGGTGACCTGCGACATAAAGTTCATGTGCTTCATGAAGATTGGTCCAGCGTTTATCCTTATCTTTGATCGTGAAATAGGTGTTAAGATAACCGTCTTTGTCCTGGGCTGCAGAGATGTAGCCGATGACTTTTTCGAGCTCCTTATCAAGCTCCGGATCGTATTTATTCATCAAGGAGAAGGAAGCAGCTTCGATCCACTTGGCAACATCGCTGTCCTGGAAAACCATTCCATAGAAGCCGTCTCCCGCATCTTCACCGCGCAAGACCTTGCCTGCGTTTATGTAATTGGCGATAGCGTGGCTCTTCTCAGTATCGGGCGCCTCGTCCCAAAGGATCTTCTCCTGCCACGGTATGACCACGTCTGCCACAAGATCCTGATACTTTCCGATGAAGCCTGAAGCCTGATAGGCTTTCTCGGAGATCTGATGTTGTTTTCTCATTTCTTCTTTGCCTCGCGTTTCTGCTGCTTTCTTTCTGCCTTCATTCTCTTCTTCTCGCGCTTGGCGATCTTACGGTCGCGTTTTCTCTGCTTACGCGCGCGGCGTCTCTCTTTACGCTCGGCCTTTCGCTGCTTTTTCTCTTCTTTGGTAAGTCTGGCAACAACGAAAACTCTCTTACGCATGAGCTTAACGGAGATGATAAAGCTTATGACGGAGAACAGTGTCAGCGCTCCCAGGATTATGATCGCGCCCCTGAAAGTGGCTCTGATGCCGGGTTCAAAACTTTTGATGATATCCGCATCTATGGCGCCCGACAGCTTCCCGATCACTCCGTTAAGTATCACCTGATTGATCAGGAAGAAAACAAGATTGGACGAGAAGCAGATGACACAGGATAAGAAGAAATCCTTTATCGCAATGAACCTGTTCCTGAATGCGAAGAACGTGAACATATATAGCTGACAGCATGTACAGAATGCGCCGATCGAGATGCCCATGACAATGCCGCGGATCTTCTTGAAGCCGTTTGCGATCCTTCTGAGCGCGAAGTTTCCGACTTTGTTAAGTGTCTCATTCTGAAGTGTACCCGAGATCTTCTCAAGTATGCCCAACTTATCCTGTTCGGTTATGTCCACACCGGTGATCTCATGGATCCTCGGGAACAGATCGTTATTGATATAGTCATCGTAATAAGCCGTATCGATATCGCTTCTGCCGAACAGGATAGTGTCGAGCATGTCCTCCATGAAGAACTCAACGAATTCGTCATCAAAGAAATTCTCATCATAATCGGTGCCGCTCAATTCCAACGATGAGAGCACCATGCCGTTGAGCGCCTGCGATGTCAGTTCAACGCTCTCGTCCGTAAGGATGACTTTCTTTATATGTCCGGGATCCAAGACCGTCTGCGAGACGGTAAATCCCAGTACAGACACAACCATGGTAACCGTAGCGGTTATCACGAATATATTCATCATCAGCTTGGAAAGCTTACTCTCTCTGTATCTGTCAAACATTAACCCTTCTCCAAAAATAAAGTCCACATCCGGATAGCGGATATGAACTTCATTTTATCACTGATTTGTATGCTCTTCCTGCCGGACTGATATCCGAGTCAAGGATCGTGTTGCCTCAAGGATCGTGCTTCCTCAAGGATCGTGCTGCCTCAAGGATCACGCCACCTCAAACTGGCTGTTATAGAGCTGGGCATAGAAACCGTTCAGGCTTAAGAGTTCTTCGTGCGTACCGGATTCAACGATATCGCCGTCGCGCATTACGAGGATCTTGTCAGAGTTCTTGATCGTAGAAAGACGATGTGCGATCACAAAAGAAGTCCTTCCGACCGTAAGAGCCTCCATAGCCTTCTGTATCTGCAGTTCCGTTCTCGTATCTACCGATGAAGTCGCTTCATCGAGTATGAGCATCGGCGCATCCTCGATCATGGCTCTGGCAATGGTCATGAGCTGCTTCTGACCGACGGACAGACTGACGGATTCATCAAGCACCGTATCCAGTCCATTAGGCAGCGAATTGATGAAGTGACCCAGTCCTACCGCCTTGCAGGCATTCATCAACTGTTCATCCGTGATCTCTTCTTTGCCGTAAGCAAGATTTTCGCGTACCGAACCTTCAAAGAGCCATGTGTCCTGAAGTACCATTCCGAACAGATCATGTATCTCTTCACGGGTCATCTCTGATGTGTCGATGCCGTCTATGCGGATGGCTCCGCTGTTGATCTCATAGAAACGCATGAGGAGATTTACCATAGTCGTTTTTCCAGCTCCCGTAGGTCCTACGATGGCGACCTTCTGACCGGGCAGGATATGCTCGCTGAAGTCATGGATGATCTCCTTGTCGGCAGTATAACCGAAGCGGACATGCTCGAACTCGACGTCTCCCTTAACCTCTCCGAGCTTGCGGGATTTAGCGGACTCATCACTCATCTCTTCAGCTTCCAGGAACTCGAAAACTCTCTCCGAAGCTGCCGCCGTTGTCTGAAGTGTCGTAGCAGCCTGGGCAAGCTGCGAGAGCGGCGACGTGAACTGACGGATGTAGACCATGAATGCGACAATGACACCGAAATCCGTCTTACCGTTCATGGTAAGGAGAGCTCCCGTTACGCAGACAGCCACATATCCGAAGTTACCGACAAAGCCCATAAGCGGCTGCATCAATCCTGAGAGGAACTGCGACTTCCAGTTATTCTCACGCATTTTGTCATTAATGTAATCGAACTTCTTTTTCTCTTTGTCTTCGGCATTAAAGAGCTTAACGACTCTCTGTCCGGTGTAGATCTCTTCAACATGACCGTTCATCTCGCCGAGCCATTTCTGTCTTGCGGTGAAGAATTTCTGAGTCCTGCCCATAATGAGGCTCATGAAGAAGAAGCCGATAACAGAACTTGCAACCGCTACGATAGCCATGATCCAGTTCGTACAGAACATCAAAACGATGGAGCCGATGAACATCGTGACTGCGCTGATAAGCGAGGATATGCTCTGATGGAGTGTCTGACCGATCGTATCGACATCGTTGGTAACACGCGACAACACATCACCCGTACTCGTGCTGTGAAAATACGATACCGGCAAACGGTTTATCTTTACGGATATTGATTCTCTGAGGCCTTTGTTGACCTTTTGCGTTATCACGGTCATGATGAGTCCGGTAACAAAACTGAGGAAAGCACCTACTGCAAACAAAACAGCAAGGAGCTTTATTACAGACATGATCCCCGGCATATCGATAGTTCCCGTAAGACCTTCTGTCAGGATATTGGTGATCTTACGAAGCTGGTCCGGTCCCATCAGGCGGAATATGACGCCTGCCATATCACATACCAGAGCAATGCAGATAACCAATATATACGGCTTGCAATAACCGATCAGCTTCAACATTGCAGACTTAAAATCCTTCGGCTTCTCCGCAACTCTTCCGGGTCCTCTTCTCGGTCCCGTTCTTAATGTCTCTTTGCGTTCACTCATGCACCAAGTTCCTCCTTTGAAAGCTGCGAATAAGCAATCTCCTTATAAGTGTTACAAGACTGCATAAGTTCTTTGTGTGTACCGTTTCCGACGATCTCTCCGTCTTCTATTACAAGGATCCTGTCGGCATCCATGATCGTTCCGATACGCTGCGCAACGATGATGTTCGTGACGCCGTTAAGTTCTTTCTTAAGTGCGCTTCTGAGAGTCTTATCCGTTCTGTAATCCAATGCTGAGAAGGAGTCATCGAAAACAAATACCTCAGCATCCTTGGCGATCGCCCTCGCGATCGAGAGTCTCTGCTTCTGACCGCCCGAGAAGTTGCTTCCGTTCTGTGAGACATGACCTTCATAGCCGACTTCATTTGTCTCAACAAACTCTGAAGCCTGCGCAATGGAAGCTGCCTTCTTCAGTCCGTCTTCGGAGATGTTCTCGTCACCGTAACCGATATTGTCGGCAACCGTTCCGGAGAACAGGAACGCCTTCTGCGGAACAAAACCGATCTTCTCACGAAGCGCTTTTGTGGAATATTCCCTTACATCGACGCCGTCAAAAAGCACCGTTCCTTCGGTCGTGTCATAGAGTCTGGGGATCAGATTGATTATCGTACTCTTACCGGATCCCGTGGCACCGATCAGTGCGACAGTCTCGCCCTGATGAGCTTTGAAACTGATGTTGTGGATTACGTCTTCTGCAGAATCCTTATAGCGGAATGAGACATTTTGGAATTCGATCTCACCCCTCATGTCCGGCTTCCCTTCGGTTTTCGAGCCGTCCTTCATACGCACATCGGTACGGAGCACTTCGTTCAAACGATTGGCGGATACCGACACACGCGGCAGCATGATAAATATGACCACCAGCATGAGGAATGCCATTACCACCTGCATGGCATAGTTAATGAACACGACCATATCAGAGAATATGTTGACTCTCTCGAGCAAGCTTGCTTGATCTGTGATCGTGATGTTTCCGATCAGCACGGCGCCTATCCAGTAGATACCGAGTGTAAGACCGTTCATGGCAAGATTAAGTCCGGGGCTCATTACCGTCATTGCGATCTGTGCCTGAAGTTGTGTACGTGTGAGTTCCTCGTTGGCATCACTGAACTTATTTTCCTGGAAGTTCTCCGCATTATATGCTCTGACAACGAGTAATCCCGTGAGGTTCTCTCTGGTTACTCTGTTCAGGTTATCCGTAAGCACCTGCATCTTCTTGAATCTCGGGATCGCATATATCATCACGAATGCAAGGAGGATGCAGATAAAAAATATGGCTCCGCCCGTAAGCGCCGTCCATTGCCAGTTCTTGGTGCTGATCTTCCTTAAGGCGATAAAAGCCGTGATCGGCGCTTTGATCAGCAGCGCCAAGCCCATTACCACAAACATCTGAACCTGTGTAATATCATTGGTTGAACGTGTTATGAGGCTCGCGGTTGAGAAACGGTTCATCTCTTCATCCGTAAAGGATAAGACCTTTTTGTATACGCCTTCTCTCAATCTGTATGAGAATCTCGATGCTATCTGAGCGGAGAGAAAACCCAGAATAACAGCCAGTATGAGAGATGCAAAAGCACAGATCATCATCTTTCCGCCTGCACTCCAGACATCTTCTATCGCACTGCCTTCCGTCTGAACGAGCTTGGTTATCTCAGACATATATTCAGGCAGTTTCAGATCAAGCTGAACCTGTGCGACTATACACAGGATCGACAGGAATATCATGCCCCACTCTTTTGCCCGTAAATACTTCATTATCCTTATCATGTTCAAAACCTCTTTCCGACTGACTTTACCAGCTTCGCAGATCCGGCCGGCAGATCTTCATCCACGAATCTATTCCAACTCCTTACTTATGTTTTCTGCCATTATGTGCAGCACGCGTTTGGTAGTCTCGATATCCTCCCTGCTGACACCACTTTGCATGATATCCCGGCATTCTTTGAGAGCACTAAGAGCCATCTCTACCACATCATCTGATTCCTCCGTAAGACAGATATGAAGGATCCTTCTGTCTTCTTCGTCCTCGGTGATCTTGATGAAGCCCCGTTCTCTCAAGTTATCCACAGACTTGGATACATGCGCCTTCGACAAATGCTTGCGCTGAATTATGTCCTTCGCAGTATCGGCATTCTTCTGCTTATACAGGAAAACAAGTATGTCTATCTCGACGGGACGCAGATCATACTTCTCGATGATCGGCTCATACTTCTTGGCGAATAGCTTCTTTAATTGCGATCCGGGTATTACTATCTCGTTAGTCTCCATGGAACCTCCCTTATAATAGTTCGCTATGAAACTATCACATTATAATTGTCAACTCGCTTAATATCAATCTGCAGCTCGAAAAACATGTTTTTGGGGCAGATCAAAAGATACCTTGAATATACTGATTAATGTATCCGGAATTCAAGATTCTGCTTGTCTAAGGTACACTTGCAACAGAACATTATCGATGCAACAGAATGCGGGGATAGCGGCCCCTTCTGTTGCACTTTTCGAGAATTCGCAACAGAACGCCCCCAAAATTGAGTCCTTCTGTTGCAACTTACCATCGGCACTTGCAACAGAGCATTATCCCAACTTACCGTCGGCACTTGCAACAGAGCATTATCCCAACTTACCGTCGCCACTTGCAACAGAGCATTATCGATGCAACAGAATGCGGGTATAGCAGCCCCTTCTGTTGCACTTTTCGAGAATTCGCAACAGAACG
>JAKSRD010000029.1 GCA_024403795.1 Saccharofermentans sp. | reverse complement strand
GTTGTTTTGTCCCGGGAAAGTCCCAGGGCCCAGTGTTGACGATTTAGGACGAATTCTGGATTTCGCTGTAACAGGGTCCGAACTTCTATTAAGGATTCCGCTGCTACAAGCGGTCAGATTATTAGGATCAATTATCTGACTTATTTGAGCCGCAGGAAACCGAAAAAAGCGTTGTCATGATAAGCAACAGACTCGAAATTGCGGTTGATACAGTTCTGTATGTATGAGACGTGTGCTATCCGAACTTCTTTTATATCAGCTGTTTGCCCCTATTGAATAATTATCATTTGTCTTGCAACAAATTGCCGAACCAGTCTGTATCTAATATATAACAGTACGTATCTATAACGGGGGGATATATGAGTACAAACATGAGAACAAATGGGCTTAAAGCCATATCGTTGACTGCCGTTTTTGCTTTGACCGCGGGGTTGATGACTTCATGCAGCAGCATATTTGGCGGCAACTCAGGCGGTTCGGGCTTAGACTTATTCAAGGGCAAAAGCTTTAAGTATGTTTCAGAGTGCGATGTGAGGATTGGTGGGGATCCTGTACTGGTAAATGACAGATGGAGAGTCAGTAAGCACGAATATTTCTATAGCAAAGAGGACTCAGAATGTATCATGGTTGTCGGCACATTTTATAAGCCTGACGAGGCGGAGAAATATATCTCTTATTATGTTTTCGACACGGCACGCGAGGCTGAGGCGGCATATGAAAGATATTATGACGAATGCAAAAGATACTCATGCTTAGAAGATGAGGGTATTCATTGGTTCGTGACAAGAGATCCCGGTTATTGTGATGTGATCTCCGTCTCATTCTATAGTTTAGAACGCAATGTCATTATCTATTCCAATATCAGTTTCTCCAGTGGCTGGGATGACGGCTATTGGGGAGAAACGCAAGAGACGACTGTACCTACCGAGACGGCTTTCGATAAATACAAGGTCGTGGATTATGTAGCTAAGCACGGACCGGATTTGGTGGATTACATACTCAATGACGTACTCTTGGATGAGTGCAGCGAGTTGTATTAATAAGCGGCAAATTATCAAGAGGGAGATAATTATGAAAGAAGAGAATAAGACAAAACTGTATAAAGCAATCGCTGTCACTTCAGCATTGGCAATGGCATGCGGAATGTCGGCATGCGCGAAGAAGGCCATCGAAAATGAGACCACGGAAACGGAGGTCGGTTCTTCCAATATAACCATCGATTATGAGGCTGCAGAGAAAGAATTCCTGGAATACATGGAGGAAGAGAAATATCACTACAGTGCGATAGACGGCCGATATGATGTCACGGGTGACGGATATGAAGACCTGTATGCGAATTTTAATTGGGGGAGCGGAATGCCGAGAGACATGCTGTTGTTCTATGATCCCGTGAACCATCAGGTATACAACGTATGCAGCGGTGAGGATGAATTGTCCGGCCCGCCGTACAGTTATCATGTGGTAAGTTGTGATGATAATGGACTTACGGTGTCGCGCACGCCTTTTGATGACAGCGAAGACGTTGTGCTCGGAACGGTCAAGCCGGTTGACGGAGAACTGATCTTTATCGAGAATTAAGAGAAAGACTTTTCGAGATATCTGACGGGGGGAATAAATGAGAATCATCAAGCCTTTATCAATATGTTTGGCTGTGCTGAGTGCCGGAACGCTTCTCGGAGGCTGCACTTTGCCGGGCAACCGGACTGTGTACAAATATGATGATCCGGAGATCGCTGATGATCTTGTCCTGACCAAATCGGTCTATGAAGAGGGCAAGCTGACGATCTATCTCGCTTCGAAAATGAGTGATGATCTTGACGTATGGATCACTTCGGATGTCGATGACGACACGTATGAATGCAAGACATTCAGTAACCGTATTGAGATCACGGGCGACAACTTGAAGGAAGTAACGGCGATCTGCATAGAGGATGATATTTACAAGTATGATATCAGGTATCTTGATACCGATCAGTATGCCGTATTAGCTTATATCTGGGCTGATGATCTTGGTTGGGATCTGGTCGCCGGCGATGAGGAAGATTACTATACTGCGGAGGAACTGGCGGAATTTGATCGCCGGGGCAAAGAAGCAGAGGAGAGATATAACGCGAATTGGGAACTGATCAAAGGACGTTATGAATCAGACAACGGTAACGTTATCGAGCTCTATGAGGATGAGACCGGCGAGCGTTTCCTGAAGACTGCCGATGAGGAGTACCCGTATAGAGTTTTTAATGTCGGGATATACGAATCATCAGTCGATGTTCTGTGTCAGGACGGTCCTTTGGAGTATCGCTTCGAATGTGAATTGGCTGAAGACGGATCTTACATTGAAGCTTATGACCGTTCTGCAGGAGAGGACGTAAAGTACTTTAAAGCAGACAAATAGAAGTATTTTTATGTGAGCTCGAAAACATTACAGCCCCCAATCCTGATGACACAGATGCAAGGGTGATCCTCCATCCTGTATCTCATATGCCGGTAAATGAGACTTTGCGGGGAATGTTCAATGATCATTGAGTACCGATTCAGTAAATGATATGCTTATTCCATTGGTGTTTGGGAATGAGCATGGCGTTATTATGCCTGCTGGTATTCAAGGGAGAGAATTGAATATGAAGAAGGCGGTCGCGTTCCTTTTGACGGGAACAATGTTGTTGTCCGTATCAGCATGCAATGCTTTTAAGAAGCAAGCAGAAGAAAGCGAATCAGAGACAGAAGAAACAGAAGAGACGACAGAAGCGATTACTTCGGAAAGTACGACGGGAGAGACTAAGCCGGAAGCTGCTTACGATCCGGAGTGGTTTCCGGAGTTCTACGATCTGTGCATGGAGAAGGATCCCGAGAACGGACACTACGTTTATTATGACGATGCAGTGCCGGGTGAACTCAGTTGTTATGTATACAAGACGGATACGGATAATGTGAGCATTACCTATACAGCCACTAACGAGCTGGAGTATCGGGGATATATCACTGTCAATTACACCATCATAGAGACAGCTTGCATTATGCAGACGACCTACGAGTTGTTCTATGGCGACGAGATGGTTCGTCTTTACAGGGCTTTTCAGGAATTCGAACCGAACGGATTGGAAGATCTCATAAGTGCGGTGACAGAGGATTTTGTTGATGACGGAGAGTTTTGCTTCGGTGATATCAGTTCGGTGCCGGCACAAGAAGATATGAATATTATGTATTCAAGATTTATATATATGTGCGAGAAGGCATTTGAGGGTGAATCCGTTACTTTTGCCGACAGCGGTATTTACTTCGGCAGCAAGTATAAGGATACCGATCCCGAGACACCGATGAGTTTTGAGAACCGTTATGAGTTTGAAGACCATGAGTTCGAGGACGGAGTATGTACAGACTGCGGTATCTCCTGGGAAAAATATCTGCCGGCAGCGGCGCAGAAAAGATCCATAGCTCCGGGCCGTCCGACATATAACGGAACAATATCATCGAAGTTGTTGGATCCCGAAGATTATACTTCATTTGCAATTACTTACGGATATCCTGAGTTGTTATATGTGTCTTATGCGAATGACATTAGATTTAACCTGGAGTTTGTCATAGAGGGCGCTGATCAGGTTACCCTCGTCTACACATACGGTTACGGAACCGTCTCGCTCGGCAAAGGCGTAGATGACAATCTCATTGAGTACCAGATCTGGATCAAATGTGACAGATCTGAAGTTAATGACTATCTTTCTTCTCCTGAAAAGATCGTTGATTCCGCAAGATTTGTTTTCGAATACAACGGCGAGGATCCTTATACGACTGAGGACTTCACGGTCGAAGGCACCAAGGGATACTTTGAGGGCATTACGGGATTTGAGCCGTTATCGCAGGAAGAGCTGGTGAAGGTGTTCTGCTCACAGGTTCCGAACATATTCGGAAGTCTGGATGACTTATTGGCAGACATTAACACCTCGTTCAAGGACGGCGGCATATCGTATCCCGGACAGGTGTAAGAACAGTAAAATAACAATAATCGTGATTAAAGGGCTGTCTCAAAGTGGATCTTCACAATGAGGCAGCCCTGATAATTAAGTACCGATAAAAACAGATTTTTGCGTAATATATCGGTACAAACAAAAACTCAAATAGCAAAACTAAACAGAAAATACCGATTAAATTAAGGATTTGCATTTTCTATCGGTATGACTGAGATAATGGAAAGCGAAGCTGTACCGATAGAAATCAAAATTTCCAATATATATCGGTATTCTCCACACAAACGCTTATCGACCAAGCAAGAACGCACCGATAAAAAACGATTTTTTCATTTTCTATCGGTATTTTCCGATTCCAAGAGCAAGAGATTAGACAACGTTGTACCGATACTATTTGATTTTTGCGTTTTTTATCGGACATCCCTCAGAAACACTCATATTCAAGGAAGCGCAAGTGTACGCAACTACTCCGCTTCAACAACCGCGAAGGACAACCTGATTCAATGATCAAGGGAACGTCAACAAGCCAGAACTTCAGCGAATAAAAAAGGAGCTGTCCCATTGAGACAGCCCCTTTTTCGCGATATTTTGACAGTCAAACTGTCAAATTACTCGCTTAATTGCACAAGTCAGTGCGATTTTTAGTTAAAAATCCTAACGAAATGCAACTTTATTTGTGGAAAATTTCTTGTTATCATTCGTATTGCTATTAAAGGGGGCGTTAAGCTATGTACAAACAAGAAGGCAGAAAAGTCGCTATTATCGGCGCAGGTGCAGTAGGATCAACTACCGCTTTCACAATTGCAATGCAGCAGCTCTGCTCAGAGCTCGTTCTTATTGACGTCAATAAGGAGAAGGCTTTGGGTGAGGCTCTTGATATCAGCCACGGACTTCCGTTCATCGGCGATATGTATATTCACTCAGGTGATTACTCTGATGTTAAGGATGCAGACTGCATCATCATCACAGCAGGAATCCCGAGAAAAGAAGGCGAGACAAGACTTGACCTTGCCAAGAAGAACGTCAAGCTCGCTCACATTATCACAGACAGCATCATGGAGTACTACAACGGCGGTGTTATCCTTGTAATCTCCAATCCTTGCGACCTTGTTACTTATAAGGTTGCAGAGTGGTCCGGACTTCCTTCCAATCTGGTTATCGGTTCCGGTACAAACCTCGACTCTGCACGATTCAGAGTCCTTATCTCAAGACAGCTCGGCGTTGACGTTCGCAACGTTCACGGTTATATCCTCGGCGAGCACGGAGAGACACAGTTCCCTTGCTGGAGCCATACACACGTTGCAGGTATGTCCATCGATGAGTACGCTGCAGCAGTCGGCGTTCCTTTCGGCCAGGACATCAAGGATGAGATCGCACAGAAGACAAAGTCTGCCGGTGCAGAGATCATCAAGCTCAAGGGCGCTACTTTCAACGGTATCGCAGTAAGTGCTGCAACACTTCTCAGAAGCATCACGGAAGATGAGCACACCATCAGAACAGTTGCTACAAGACTTAACGGCGAATACGGCATCAGCGGCGTTACTTTGGACGTTCCCGCACTTATCGGCGCTAACGGCGTAGATAAGATCGTCGATATGCAGCTCTCCCCTGAAGAGTACGAGTTCCTCAAGAAATCTGAGGCAAATATCCGTGAAGCGATCGCTTCCGTTGAAGGTCTCTGATAGCCTGAAAGCTTGATCACACGGCGTCTTGTTTATATGAGACGCACTCAAGAAAGATCATTACGGCCCCTGCACTTTGTCCCATAAAGTGAGGGGCTTTTCATTTATTAGTAAATGATGTTTTGCTATAATACGAGATATTACGAGGGATCATCCCGAAGATTTTTTCAGAGGTTTTTATATGGAAATCAGTGCGGTTGTTATGGCGGCAGGAAGAAGCACGCGAATGAAGTCAAAGCACTCCAAGGTCGTGTTCCAGGTGTCGGGCAAACCGATCATCCAATGGGTAGCTGATGCTCTTCAGGAAGCAGGCTGCCAGGATCAGGTATATATAGTTGGTGAACAGCAGTTGGAGATAAGAAGCGTATTGGGTGAGAATGTCGCTTACGTGCTTCAGGAAGAACAGAGAGGAACAGGTCACGCAGTCATGCAGGCCGCACCTTTCCTTGAAGGCAGAGACGGTCTGACGATCGTACTTCCGGGTGACTGCCCGATGGTATCTGCAGACACGATCAAGAAGGCACTCGATGCTTTTGATTCGGCATCCTCCAATTGCGCGGCGATCCTCATCACTGCTGAGGCTGACGATCCGACAGGATACGGCAGAGTTATCAGAGGCGAGGACGGCAACGTTACAAAGATCGTAGAGCACAGAGACTGTACGGAAGAAGAACTCAAGGTCAAGGAGATCAATTCTTCAATGTACGTCTTCAGAACGCCGCTCCTCATCTCCGCATTGGGAAGGATCGGTGCTAATAATGCCCAGAAGGAGTACTATCTCACGGATACGATCGGAATCCTTATCGGCGACGGATATACGGTAGGTGCCGTTGTCTGTGACTTCGATGATACAAGGGGAGTCAACGACAGGATCCAGCTCGCTCAGGTAAGATCCATCATGAACAGAAGGATCCTTGAGCGTCACATGAGGAACGGTGTCGAGATCGTTGATCCCAATGCCACATGGATCCATTATGCAGTTGAGATCGGCCAGGATACGGTCATCCTTCCGGGTACGACACTCATCGGCAACACCAATATCGGCTGTGACTGCATCATCGGTGAGAACACGAGGATCGATTGCTCTGATATCGGTGACGGCACGGTCGTAGATAATTCGATCGTAGCTTCAAGCTCCATCGGCAAGGACTGCCGTATCGGACCTTATACGCATATCAGACCTGAGTGCAAGATCGACGATCACGTCACGCTCGGTGCATATGTTGAGGTCAAGGGCTCCGACATCGGCGAATATACGAGAGCACGTCACCTTACTTATATCGGTGACTCCATGGTCGGACGTAACGTTAACTTCGGATGCGGAACCGTTACCTGCAACTTCGACGGTCAGGACAAGATCGGTTGCACGATCGAAGATAACGTATTCATCGGAGGCAACTCCAATATCGTATCCTCTGTTGTTCTCGGCAAGGATTGCTATGTTGCCGCAGGCTCGACGATCACAACTGACGTTCCTGCGCTCTCACTCGGTATCGGAAGATCCAAGCAGATCAATAAGGATAACTGGGTTGCGAACAAGAGCCGCATGAGAGGCGAGAACTATATCAGACTCGACGACAGACGTTCGGAGGTCTGATCAAGACATCGGTTCAAAATGACACCGATGAAGATTCATAATAAGGATTTTTGCGCGGACGTCCGTAATAACGGGCGCCCGATGCTTACGGAAGGACAGATACAGGACATATGTGGATAGTAGCCGGACTCGGTAATCCGGGCAAAGAGTATCTTTATACATGGCATAATATGGGCTATCTCGCCGTGGATATGCTCGCAGAGAAGCATGGAATTTTTCTCGGTAAAGAGAAGTACAAGGGTCTCTGGGGCAAGGGCAAGATCGCCGGTCAGGACGTGTTGATCATTAAGCCCACGACTTACATGAATAATTCGGGCGAGTGTCTTGTTGAGGTCAGCAGATTCTTCAAGGTGCCTCCGAAGAATATCATCACCGTCTATGACGATATCGATATCGCCAAGGGTACGATCAGAGTAAGACCGAAGGGCAGTGCCGGCACGCACAACGGAATGAGATCCATTATCAAGCTTATGGGTACTGAGGAATTCCCCCGTGTAAGGATCGGGACGGGTCCCGTTCCCGAGCATTGGGAACTGGTAAATTATGTTCTTTCCGACGTTCCGGCAGATGAACGTCCCATGATAAACGATGCTTTTGTAAAAGCCTGCACGGCTATTGAGGAGATCATCTCCAATGGATAAAGGAATTCTTGAGCTCCTTGGAAGGATCGAATCCGACAAAGAGCTTGCGGCGGTTTTCGCGGATTGTCTGCACACAGGAAAACATCTTAACATCACGGGCCTTTGCGCTGAGCAGAAGGTCTATGTTGCGATGGCGCTCGCGCGTCTTAACGGACGCAAGGCCGTATTCATTGAGCCTGACAGTGCCAGAGCGAGAAGCACGGCTGCTTATTGTGCCGCATTTTCCGACGGTCCCGTTACACTCCTGATGCCTTCGGAGCTCTCACTCGTAAGTGCCGATGCGGCATCAAGAGATCTGGAGCTGACAAGGACTACTGCTTTATCAGAGCTTGCCACGGGCAGATACGAGGCTGCCGTTCTGACGGCGGGAGCTTTGCTCAACAAGCTTGAACCTGCAAAGGTATTTGAGAAGAGGATCATCAAGCTCAAGGTCGGTGAAGAGGCTGACCGTGATGAGCTTGTCGAGCAGCTTGTCGCGAACGGCTATGAGAATGTCCCGCAGGTTATGGAGAAGGGCGAATTCTCCGTAAGAGGCGACATTGTGGACATCTATTCACCTTCGTTTACCGAGCCTGTGCGAGTAAGTTTTTTCGATACGGAGATAGATCAGATAAAGACATTCGACAGGGAGACTCAGAGGTCGACCGGTCAGCTCGACGAGACCTGGGCAGTGCCGGCAAGCGTGTATGCTTTCCCTGAGGACAAGAGGGACGGGATCGCAGAGTTGATCCTTAACCGTGTTCACGATGACCTCGCGAAAATGAACACGGCGACGCGTGAAGTCCGCCGTGCCGCAGAGCTTCTCTCAAGGACCGCCACGGCAGATGCCGAGAAGATCAGGAACGGTCTGGAACCGTCCGGTATCAGCAGATGGCTCGGAATAATCTTTAATGAATTTGAGACGGCGCTTGATTACGTTAACGGTGATGATGTTGTTTTCTTCGTTGACGAGATGGTCGATATCGATGCACGCATAAATGCCTATGCGGGCGAGTATGCACAGCGTTGCAGAGACTCGTTCGAGATCGGTGTCGCTCCGACATGCGCACCGTCGGCAATGGTCAACGTTACGAAGCTCATGAAGCTTCTGGATGACCTGAATAACATTGTTACATTGTCCATGTTCCAGGCTTCCGGCAACGGAATGCCCGGCGGAGTGACTCATACGGTATCAGGCTTCCCGGCAGACAATTATTCGGGCCATGCGGACGAACTGGCGGCTCTCATCAAGGGCAGTGCGACCGGCCATGCAGGCGCGGATGCTTCAAGCAGGAAGATCTATCTGGTAGCTCACCACGGAAGACGCTACGAACAGCTTAAGGAGCGCCTTGCCGATAACGAGTGCGTCACCGAGATAATCGATGCGGCCCTGCCGGCGGGATTCACATATCCGCTTCTCGGCATGACCGTGCTCGGCGAGCAGGAGCTTTACGGTGCCGAAGTTAAACGCCCCGAGAAGAAAAAGAATGCTAACCGTATTAACTTCTTCGGCGAGATCTCGCCCGGAGATTATGTAGTACACGATAAACACGGTGTCGGCCGTTATGAAGGCCTCATCAACATGAAGGTCGGCGACATCCGCAAGGATTACTTAAAGCTCACTTATGCAAAGGGCGAGACACTTTATATCCTTCCGGAGAATCTGGATTCACTTCAGAAATACGTCGGCCCGGGTGAGAAGGATCCGAAGCTCTCAAGGCTTGGCGGCGACGAGTGGAAGAAGACCGTATCACGTGCCAGGGATGCGATCAAGAAGGTCGCTTACGACCTCCTTAAGATATACGCGGCAAGAAGCGTTAACAAAGGCTTTGCATGTGCACCCGACGAGGAGCAGCAGAAGGCTTTTGAAGACAAGTTCCCTTATGTCGAGACCGATGATCAACTTCGTGCGATCCGCGAGATAAAGGCTGACATGGAGTCGGAGAAATCGATGGACAGACTTCTCTGCGGAGATGTCGGATTCGGTAAGACGGAGGTCGCTTTCAGAGCCATCTTCAAGGCTGTAATGAACGGCAGACAGGCGATCCTTCTTGCACCTACGACGCTCCTTGCCCAGCAGCATTACGAGAACTTCATGCGAAGAGTAAAAGATTTCCCGGTCAATGTCTGCATGCTCTCGAGATTTGTCTCTCCGACTCAGATGAGGCAGAACATAGCTGATATCAAGAACGGCAAGATAGATGTCATCATCGGCACCCACAGAGTGTTGTCAGATGATGTAAAACCGCCGTCATTGGGACTTCTCGTCGTTGATGAGGAGCAGCGTTTCGGCGTTAACCACAAGGAGAAGATCAAGTCGCTCAAGACCGATGTCGATGTTCTCTGCCTCTCTGCGACGCCCATCCCGCGTACCCTTCACATGTCTCTGTCGGGTATCCGCGATATCTCGGTCCTTGAAGAAGCACCCTTCAACAGGCGTGCCGTCCAGACCTATGTCCTGGGCTACGACGAGCAGATAATCATCCAGGCCTGCATGCGTGAGATCTCCCGCGGAGGACAGATCTTCTATCTCTACAACAAGACCTCCGACATTGATAAAGTTGCCGATAACCTCGCGAAAAGCATGCCCGGCATCCGTGTCGGCTATGCCCACGGACAGATGCCCGAGAACGGTCTTGAGAACATCGTCAACGACTTCATGGAGAAGAAGTACGACATCCTCGTCTGCACGACCATCATCGAGAACGGTGTCGACATGCCGAATGTTAATACGCTCATCGTTGAGAATGCCGACCGCTTCGGTCTCTCACAGCTCTACCAGATAAAGGGCCGTGTCGGCCGTTCCGACCGTCAGGCATATGCATACATCACTTATAACGGTGATGCCGTACTTAATGAAGATGCGACTAAGAGGCTCAATGCTTTGCGTGAGTTCACCGAACTCGGTTCCGGCGTAAGGATCGCCATGCGTGACCTTGAAGTAAGAGGTGCCGGCAGCCTTTTAGGTGCCGAACAGCACGGTCAGATGGACGTCATCGGATATGAGCTTTACTGCAGGCTCCTGGACGAAGAAGTCCGTCTGCTTAAGAGCGGCCGTGACGAAGTCCTTGATGCCGGTCTCATTACGTCTGCGTCTTCCGGAGATGATCTGCGTTCTGAATTGGGCGAGAAGAGCTTCAGTGTCGAAGTCGATTACGATGCATATATTCCTGCTTCCTACATTCAGAATGAAGCTGCCAGAATGACTTGCTACCGCCGTATCGGCGATATCTCAGACTTCGAATCCTACGGTGACTTCATTGATGAAGTTACTGACCGTTACGGCGATGCACCGGCCGAAGTCTACATTCTCTCCGGGATCTCACTCCTGCGTTCAATGGCAGGCACTCTTGGCTTTACCAAAGCTTCGATAAAGAATGCCGGCGTTCGTCTATACCTTGATCAGAATCTTCAGCTCGACATGCAGGCTTTAGGTGCCCTGATGCGCGATCACTTCTACGGTGCGCGCGTAACCATCAATGCGACGGGTTCTCTGCCGTACATGCTTTTCAAGCCCTCATCGGTGCAGCAGGATAAGACGGTCACGGAGATAATCGGACTTCTCAGGATCTTGAACGACAACAAGACTGACAAGGCTGAACCCAATAAGGTATAATACCTGAGTTACGAATAGTTGCTCCAATAGTCTAATGGATAGAATGGCGGTTTCCGGTACCGCAGATACGGGTTCAATTCCTGTTTGGAGCGCCATAGAGAACAGGCTCTCTTGTTTTTGGGAATCTCACACTTTGACGTGTGGAATGCTTGGAACAAGAGAGTTTTTGTTTGCAGGAATATTTGTGGGGGCGAGCGGCCGATCTATGCAAAAAGTCCCGGAGGACTCCGTTTGGTACTTTCCCGGGACAAAAAACGTTTTTTACTACAAAAAAAGTCCCGGAGGACTCCAACCGATACTTTCCGGGGCGAAAGCCGGCCGATTAAGAAAAACGCCATTGTCTCCACAACTAATATGAGAAAAGCCGCATTTTCCGCCGTTTGCATAACGATTCGGTTACAGTTCCCGCCAGGCAGAAGAAAAGATGCCGGCGGGAGTGTATAATAATAAACTCAGTAATTATGATTTACAGGCGGAGCACATGAGATTAAGCGACCTTTTGAAGTTTAAGAATATAGTTATTCAGTGTCACGATAATCCTGACGCTGACGCGCTTGCTTCAGGCTATGCGATCATGTGGTTCTTTGAACAGAATCATAAGAAGGCCAGATTCATATACAGAGGCAGAAACGAGATCCAGAAGAGCAATCTTCAGATGATGCTGAAGAAGTTGAAGGTGCCTGTCGAGTATCAGCCTTTTGTCGCCGAGGAACCGGATCTCATCATTACCGTTGACTGCCAGTACGGACAAAAGAATGTTACGGCTTCGAAGGCAAAGCAGATAGCCGTTATCGATCATCATCAGAAGGTTAATGAGGATTACGATCCCAATTACACTTGTATAAGGAATGATGTCGGAAGCTGTTCAACGATCTGTTGGGATCTTCTCAAGGAAGAGGGATTGAATCCTAACGACAATAAGCTTCTTGCGACGGCCCTTTATTACGGACTTTTCTCGGATACCAACAGACTCTCGGAAGTCTCTCACCCGCTCGACAGGGATATGCTCGATTCGCTTGTGATCAACAAGGGCATCATCAACGAGATGATCAATTCGAACATCTCGCTCGAGGAGCTGAAGATAACGGGACGCGCCATGATCAATTACGAATATCATGAGAGCAACAAGTATCTTCTGATCGAGGCTGAGCCTTGCGATCCGTGTATTTTGGGAATTATCAGTGATTTCGCGCTGGAGACGGAGAATGTTGATGTCTGCGTGGCTTTCTTTGCGAATCACTATGAAGTCAAATATTCGGTCAGGAGCTGCTCCAAGGAGATCCATGCTGATGAGCTTGCGGCTTATATCGCAGAGGATCTGGGCGGCGGCGGAGGCGGCCATATGCTCAAGGCGGGCGGTACCATCTCGCCCGATTATCTGACCAAGTCGCCCAAGGAGACGATCGCGGAGCGCCTCGCGATGTATTACGACAGATATCTCGTGATCTACGCGAAGAAGTTCAAGCTTAACACCTCGAAAATGCTTCCCTATGAGAAGATTCCTCAGTCGATGGGCTGCGTTAAGCTCTCGGACATTTTCCCGGTAGGCTCTTCGATCAACATAAGAACCGTTGAGGGCGATATCGATACCGTAGTCGCAAATGACTCTTATCTCATTATTGATGTCGAGGGAGAGATCTTCCCGATAAAAGAGAACAAGCTTCTTAATACATATCAGCTCACGAACTTCATGTTCACCAGAGACTTTGAGTACGAGCCGAGGATCAAGAACATGGTCACCGGCGAGGTCAAGCTTGTTCTTCCGTACGCCAAATCCGTCAGATCCATCGTCAGTGAGTTTATCTATGCGATGCCTATCGAGCAGCCGGTCAAGCTGTTCACTGCCTGGTCCGATGATAAATACTATTCCGGTCAGATCGGCGATTATCTCGGCGTGAGAGCGGACGACGAACACGATATCTTTATTATCAAAGGCGATTCACTCGGCAAATACTATAAGCCGAAGAGAAACTGAAAGGAGCAAGGAATATGGAAGGCATCGAGAAGGTTTGCGAATTTTTGGAGAAGACAAGAACTTACTATCTGGCAACTGTTGAGGGCGATCAGCCGAGAGTCAGACCGTTCGGGACAGTGCTCCTTTATGAAGGAAAGCTCTATATCCAGACAGGCAAAGTTAAGTCCGTATCCAAGCAGCTTGCTTCAAATCCGAAGGCTGAGATCTGTGCTTTTGACGGTGCTTCCGGGACCTGGCTCCGCGTCTCCGGACTTCTCGAGAACGACGACCGCCGCGAGGTAAAGTCTGCCATGCTCGACAAGCATCCTGAGCTCAAGGGCATGTATAATGCCGATGATGACAATACACAGGTCCTTTTCTTCAAGGACGCCACGGCTGTTTTCAGTTCATTTACGAGTGCTCCTGAAGTGATCGATCTTTGAGAAGTCTTGATCAATGATCCAGGATATTCTTCCGCACAAACTGAATAATCACTATTTTCCTGACAGAAAGCCTTCAGAGAGCAGTCTCGTTATCGTAATGAGAGATAACGAAGTGCTTGTAAAAGGTGATCTTTTCCCGCGCGCAGGTGAGCTGGAAGAACGGAATGACGGAGGCCTCAGAGAGAGGCTGGTGTATCTTTTTGAGTTCGAGAAGGAGAATGAATATTTCCTTCTGGATGTGACCGGAGAAGACGGGTTCGCAGTGCCGAAGGAATATGAATTTGTGGAGATCAGGACTTTCAGAAAGTCCGGTAAAGCCAAGAAATCCAGGGTTTTCCTTGCGTATACGGCGCTTCAGCTGGCGAACTGGTACCGGAACAACAGATTCTGCGGAAGGTGCGGGGCGAAGACGCATCTTGATGACAGGGAGCGTGCGATACGATGCTCCTGCGGCAATGTGATCTATCCGCGCATTAATCCGGCGGTAATAGTCGGAGTCACGAACGGCGATAAACTTCTTGTTACCAAATACAGAACGGGCTTTGCAAACTATGCGCTGGTTGCGGGATTCACCGAGATCGGTGAGACATTCGAAGAGACTGTCGCACGCGAGGTCATGGAGGAAACCGGACTCAAGGTTACCAATATCAGATACTATAAGTCACAGCCGTGGGGAATCGTCGACGATATCCTCGTCGGATACTATTGTGATGTCGCAGGCGATGACAAGATCACCATGGATGCGGCAGAGCTCAAGGTCGCCGAGTGGCGCAGCCGTGAGGACATCGAACTCCAGCCGGACGATTACAGCCTGACAAATGAGATGATGAAGATGTTCAAGGAAGGAAAGGCGTAGATCCGTCCGATTGCAATATCTCGTAATGCAATACATAAATATTGAAAAACGATAAAAATATCTTGTTTATCGTTTCTAGGCGTGGTATTATTCTCACAACAAGAAGATAATTGACAGGTGAGGATAATATGGAAAATACAGTTGATCGTTCTGAATTACCCGTTGTAGAAAAAGATACATCCGGGAAGATCATTGCCAAGGGAAAGCTGATCGCTTCTCCGATACTGATGATAGGCGGAATACGCAGCTATCTGATCTCACCGGCATGCTTGAATTATATCTACAGAGCAAGAGTCTTGATCTCGACAGAGGCATGGAGAGTGATAGACGGATTCATCAGGTTGACCGGCTATCTGGGCTTCCCGTGTCTGGTCATATGCTATGTCTTGTCGTGGGTAGAACTGGTGCAATTCCGCAATCTGAACGCACATAACGTCGCGGGTAAGGTCACATCCAAGATCATTCTCGGCAGAGTGATCGCTACTGTCGTTCTTGTGCTCCTGGTCTTCGGTTATCTTGTCTATGCGATCTCCTTGTTTATCGAGAAGTCCCGAGTTGCCGGTTGATGCCGTCAACCCGTAAGGGACATCGATTTTGACGATGTCCAAATATATGGCGCCTTAATGTGATCAGCCTTTGATCTTACCGGCAACGGTGCAGACTGCAAAAGCAACGATGTCAGTGACGACGATGGTCGAACCGACGGGTGTCTCCAAAAGGATCGAGAGAATGATACCGAAGAAAGCGCAGAAGACCGAGAGGATCGCCGAGCAGATCGTAACCGAACGGAAGCTCTTGAATATGCGCATTGCCGAGAGTGCAGGGAAGATGACCAGTGCGGAGACGAGGAGTGAACCGACAAGGTTCATGGCAAGGACCACGATGACCGCGATTATCGATGCGATAAGGAAGTTGATCAGATTGGCCTTGGTGCCGACGGCTTTTGCGAAGTTCTCATCGAATGTTACCGCGAAGAACTTGTTGTAGAAAGCAGTGAACAGAATGACGACAACGATCGACAATACGATGCTGAGGATCACTTCCGACTTGCTGAGCGTGAGGATCTTTGTCGAACCGAACAGTGAAGAGCAGACGTCGCCGGCAACATTGGATGAGGTCGGGAATTTGCTCATGAGGAGATAACCGATGGCGAGCGCACCGACTGACAACATGGCGATGGATGCGTCACCCTTGATCTTGGCATTCTGACCTGACCATAAGATGAGGATCGCACAGGCGATCGTTACAGGAAGCGTGAGTGCCATCTGATTGGTAAGTCCGACGACTGCGGCAATTGCCATGGCGCCGAAAGCAACGTGTGACAGACCGTCACCTATGAAGGAGAATCTCTTGAGAACGAGGATTACGCCCAAAAGGGACGAGCAGAGTGCGATAAGCACGCCGACAACAAGAGCGTATCTGACAAAGGGCTGACTTAAGTAAAAAAGAAGGGTGTCGATCATACGGCATCGCCCTCCAGATATTTGCTGCCGGCAGCGGACTTCTTATAGTCTTTGGCCGTACCGAAAAAGAATTCGTTGCCGATGTGCAGGATGTGCTTGGCATACTTGACCGAAGCCTGAATGTCGTGAGAGATCATTATTACCGTAATGCCCTCATTGTTGAGTTTTTTGATCAGCTCATACATCTCGAGCGTCACCATCGGATCAAGTCCCGATACAGGCTCGTCGAGAAGGAGCATGCGCTCCGTGGCACACAAGGCTCTTGCGAGCAGCACACGCTGCTGCTGTCCGCCCGAAAGCTCTCTGTAGCAACGCTTTGCGAGGTCGCTGATGCCTAAGCGCTCCATATTGTGCTTAGCTGTCTTATGAGCTTCCTTTGAATAGAAAAGGCGATGCCCCAGACTGTTCTGGCATCCGGAAAGTACGACTTCATAGACCGAAGCAGGGAAATCCTTCTGAATGATCGTCTGCTGCGGGAGATAACCGATCTTGGAAGCGGTCAGGCCGTCACCGTATTCGATCGTGCCGGCAAGGGGCTTCTGAAGTCTTAAGATCGTGCGCATGAGAGTGGATTTGCCCGCGCCGTTCTCGCCGACAATGCAGAGATAATCGCCCTTCTCCACGCCGAAGCTCAGGTCTTCGGTGAGGGTGATGTTCTCGTAGCCGAGTTTAAGATTTTTGCAGGTCAGCTGTTCCATTTTGCCTCTCGCGCGTGTCTATTACGGAACCGTATTATATGAGGCGCCCTGCACAGTGTCAATATGAAACTGATTATCAATTTCAACAAATCGAAAATATCTGCCCGCCGTTGCAGCCTTGGCGGAGCGGGGATATCCGAAGGAGATCGTTTTCGAGATATCCGGATCGGGAACATCTGATGATCCGGAGGCAGTATCGCGATATAAGACGGAGTATGATACGATATCTGATGTGCTTACACAGGGGGTATCAGTATGAAAAATAAGAAGTTGTTCGTTCTCGCTTTGGTTTTTCTTGCCATAATCGGTCTGGTCGTATTCTTTATGAGAGACCTGGTGTTCGGCGGGGTTGTTACGACTTACGATATCGCATGCCGTGATACGGATGCTTACAGCGATCAGTGGGTCTCTTACGAGGTCGCAGGCTGTCTCGGCGAGTACTGCGAAGGAACGGATACATACGGTTTCATTCCGACAGGACACCAGTACTACTATGTGGTCTGGATGAACGACGGTTCGTTCATGCCCATCAGCGTATCCAAGAAGGCTGACAAGGAGTATCTGGATTCCCTTACGGATGCAACTTATTACTACCTTGACGATAAGACTGATTACATCATGTCAGAACCCAGAACATTTGTCGGCACCGTTAAGAAAACACAGGAAAGTGAAGCAGCCGGATATTATCGTGAAGCACTTGATGACTTTGGAATAAACGGAATGGAATATACGATCCATAATGAGCTTTTTGACTGCACATCATCCAAGACTAATTACATTGTAATGATCAGCCTCCTGACATGTCTGCCGATCATATGCATTATCGTGTCATTTGTCTCGGAAGGTCCTAAGACCAAGAAGCAGCTTCAGAGCGAAGAGACTTTCCTTCCGCAGTAATCTTTCAGGAACAAGCAAATGCAGGAGTTCTTCCCAAGAGGATGTGAGGATTTCGATTTTTGCAAATGTATCTGAGATGAATGATTTTTGAAGTTTCAGATACATTTTGTATCTGAGACAAGCAGAATCCGGGATTCCAGATACATTTGACCA
>JAKSRD010000028.1 GCA_024403795.1 Saccharofermentans sp. | reverse complement strand
ATTGTTATTTGCGAGCGATTCTGCACAAGCGCAGCGCGGAAGCCCCGAGCGAGCAAATAACAATTATTCGTATCTATTAGACTCCTTCCAATTCTGCCACTTTATCTCAGCTTCATGCCGTTCACTGAGATATATTCTGTTAGCTAAAAGAGATGCCTTCCTGAATGCTCTCTTCTCCATATAGAGTGACAGACCAAGCCAGCCGGCAATGAGGCATGTCAGAGCACCAAACAATATCACCATTACTATATATACCGGATTGAGCATATTGTAACCGTATCTGCCCATCGGTACCCATTCTCTCGTGTCAAACATTAACGCAAGCGAGATCATCATTGCTATAAACGATGCAATTAGAACGCCGATAACGATCTTTGCTCGTTTTCTGCCGAATCTGAACGGAAGCGGAATCTTTGAGAACTCCTCTTCATAGAGGAAATTCAATACGTTGTCGTTTTCAATGTTCATTTCTCTATCCCCTTATTCGTAATTTTTCATAATCAGAATACCAGAAACAACTTACATACCGATGTTTCTGTTCTGTCGCTCCATCTCCTGCTTATGCTTCTCGTTTATCGCGATCATCTGTGCAAAATTCGAAGCCTTTTTAAAAGCCTTCTTCTCAAACAATGAAGCAATTCCAATCCACGCGGCCAGCAAAAACGTAACTCCGCAGGCTATCTTCAAAACATTGCTAAAAAAAGGGTCATATACGTAGTCGTATATATCAAAATTAGTTCCCTCAAACGTGACTACCAATGTTCGGGAGTGATATGTCAAAAATGCAAACAGCAAGGTGATAACGATCAGTACACCAAGAGCTATTACACATATCTTCGCTCTCTTCCTGCCGAATCTGAAAATATAAGGGATCTTCTGAAACTCTTCCTCATACAGAAGCTGTAGATTCTTGTCATTATATAATCTCATTATATCCAGCTATCCTCCTGAGATTATAAAAAGGGCTGTCTCAATTGAATATTCTCTTGAGACAGCCCGTAGTTACTAATTCTAAGTTAATTAAGAATTACTTGAGTTCGAGCTCACCGCCGCAATCTGCGAGCTTCTTCATGAGGTCATCAGCCTCGTCCTTAGAAACATTCTCCTTGAGAGCAACAGGTGCCTTCTCAACGAGCTCCTTAGCTTCCTTAAGGCCCATGCCAAGAACGTCCTTAACAGCCTTAATAACGCCCATCTTAGAATCGCCGAAGCTCTTGAGCATAACTGTGAACTCAGTCTGCTCTGCAGCAGCTGCTGCACCAGCGCCAGCGCCTGCACCTGTAGCAACTACTGCTGCTGCAGATACGCCAAATTCGTCTTCGATAGCCTTCTCAAGATCGAACAACTCGATTACTGAGAGACCCTTAATTTCTTCAAGAATGCTTGTAACTTTCTCACTAGCCATTTTAAGTTTCCTCCTTATAAAATTCAGCTAATTATTCTGCGGGTGTTTCCGCGGGTGCTGCAGCCTCTTCAACTGCTGCGGGTGCTTCTTCTGCTACAGGTGCTGCAACGGGAGCTTCTCCGCCTTCTTCCTGCTTCTTCTCTGCGACAGCCTTTACGAGCATAGCGAGCTTCGTAAAAGGAAAGAGCAAAGAGTAAGCAACCTGTGTCTGGAGTGTCTCCGGATCCGGAACCTTTGCCAAAGCGATAACTTCATCAACGGAAGATACCTTACCGTCAATAATGCCGCCCTTGATCTCCATGGGTTCGAAATCTTCGCTGTACTTTGCAAGAATCTTTGCAGGAGCGATAAGATCATCGGAATAACCTACTGCTGTAGGTCCCTTGAACACTTCTTCCAATCCTTCATAGCCAAGCTTCTCGAAAACACGAACTAATGTTGTGTTCTTGATAACCTCAAACTTAACGCCTGCCTTACGGAGCTCTGAACGCATCTCTGTATCCTGAGCAACTGTAAGTCCGCGAGTAGATACAAATACATAAGTAGTAGCATCCTTCAATGCAGAAGTGAGATCGTCAACACGCTGCTGCTTGACTGCCAGAATCTTTTCACTGGACATGTTGGTTTTTCCTCCTTATTTTATTTGCTATTAAAAACCCCTTGATCTGAGCCTGCGCGGACAAATCAAGGGGAATAAATCAATTCATGTGAATCGAATGTTCCTTCCTCGGCCGGCCGCCCGAATCACTCGGACATTTGAGAGATCATATCGCAACGATCTCGCCCGCTGTCTTTGGCAGGATGGGTATTTAATTGTTAGTCGATCAAAATCAGCCGAACTTAGTTGCGTTGATCTTGATTCCGGGGCCCATTGTAGAAGCTACAGAGCAGCTCTTAATGTACTGACCCTTAGCTGCTGCCGGCTTAGCCTTGATGATAGCATCCATCAAAGTCTTAACGTTCTCTTCGATCTTCTCAGCACCGAAAGAAACCTTGCCGACGGGGCAGTGAATGATATTGGACTTATCGAGTCTGTACTCGATCTTACCGGCCTTAACTTCGTTAACTGCCTTAGTAACGTCCATTGTAACTGTACCTGCCTTAGGGTTAGGCATCAAGCCCTTAGGACCCAAAACCTTACCTAATCTACCGAGCTTACCCATCATGTCAGGTGTAGCAACGATAACGTCGAAGTCGAACCAGTTCTCTTTCTGGATCTTATCAATCATGTCGTCATCACCGACATAATCAGCACCTGCTGCCTTAGCCTCATCAGCCTTAGGACCCTTAGCAAGTACCAAAACTCTGTTTGTACGGCCTGTACCGTGGGGAAGAACTACAGCACCTCTAACCTGCTGGTCAGCGTGTCTGGAGTCAACACCGAGTCTAACGTGAATCTCTACTGTCTCATCGAACTTAGCCTTACCTGTCTCGCAGACAAGCTTAGCTGCTTCTGAAGGATCATAGAGTGTAGACTTATCTACGAGCTTAGAGAGCTCAGTATATCTTTTGCCTTTATTCATGCTCTATTCTCCTTTCTCAGTCTTTAACAACGATTCCCATTGAACGAGCTGTGCCTGCAACCATTCTTGCGCATGCTTCAACATCAGCAGCGTTTACGTCAGGCATCTTGATCTCAGCGATCTTTCTGCAATCGTCCATTGTGATTGTTGCAACCTTCTGTGTATTAGGTCTACCCGAAGCCTTCTCGATCTTAGCAGTCTTCTTAAGAAGTACCGGTACCGGCGGAGTCTTCGTGATGAACGTGAACGAACGGTCAGCATAAACTGTAATGATTACAGGAATGATGAGACCTGCGTCCTTTGCTGTTCTCTCGTTAAACTCTTTGACGAAGCCTGCGATATTGATACCGTGCTGTCCAAGAGCTGGTCCGACCGGCGGCGCGGGTGTTGCTTTGCCTGCAGGAATCTGAAGCTTTACATATCCTGTGACTTTCTTAGCCATTTCTAGCCACCTCCCAAATAGATTTTTATTATCAGAGACCTTAACAGGTCTTCAATAAACTTAATTAAGCTTTTCTTACCTTTATGAAGTCGAGTGTAACAGGTGTCTCACGACCGAACATGGATACCGTAACAGTAACCTGCTGCTTCTCTTCATTAATGTCCTTAACGACAGCCTTGCTGTCCTTGAAGGGTCCGTCTGTGATCATGATGAGGTCACCGATGCGGTAATCAACCTCAACAGTTGTAGGAACGATGAGTCCCATCTTTACCAAGTCGTCATCCGTCATCGGAATCGGCTTGTTGGGGTCAGGTGCTACAAATCCGGTAACACCGTTTGTGTTACGGATCTTGTACCAGAGATCCTTATCAACCTTATCATTGTTGCCGTAAACGAGCTTCAAGAAGATATAGTTGGGGAATCTCAGCTTCTCAACTTCCTTACGCTTGCCATTCTTAGTCTCAACGACTACGTCAATGGGCAGGAAGACCTCCTGGATGATGTTCTCCATACCCTGGGCCTTCGCATAATTCTCTATGGAAGTCTTAACTTTCTTCTCATATCCGCCGAAGGTATGAATTATATACCACTTGGCTTCATTATTATCCGGCATTTATATACTCCTACAATCAAGCTTAGCCTTCAGCAGAGGTCTCAGTCTCTCCAGAAGTCTCAGCAGCCTCAGTTGCCTCTGTAGCAACTGTTGTCTCTTCAGCAACTGTCGTTGCAGTTGTGGCTGTAGTCTCAACAATATCGTAGAAACCGACCTTATTGAGGATCCAACGTCCGCCGTTACCGATCAATGTGAGGTAAACAGCGAAGAAAACGATTACGAGCAGAACTACGGCTGCAGTCTTAGCGAGCTTCTCGCCCGTAGGCCACGTAACGCGCTTAAGCTCTGCAAAAACATCGGAGATCTTTTTGCCAAGGCGCTTGATAAAATTACCCTTGTTATCAGCCATGTTACTTCCCCTTTAGGAATTACTTGGATTCTCTGTGAATTGTATGCTTACGGCAGAAGGGGCAATACTTCTTGAGCTCTAATCTCTCAGTATTGTTCTTCTTATTCTTGTATGTCTGATAGTTTCTCTGCTTGCACTCTGTGCATGCGAGAGTCAGCTTGTCACGAGCTCCGGCCTTTGCCATGGTACAAATACCTCCAAACGTTGTGTTGCAAGGACTTCGCGGTCCTCACGCGCAAATTTCCGCGCAACTAAAAACAAGACCTGAACGGTCTAGCGCGAAGATTGTATCACACCGACCTAATAAAAGTCAACGGAAATCTTAACTTCTGCGCGATTTGAGTTCATTCTCGATGTCATCGGGAGTAATTCCGCGATCGACCATGAGAACCAGAAGATGATATTCAAGGTCGGCAATCTCCTGGATTATTGCTTTTCGATCTCTCTGGGAAGCGGCAATAACTACCTCAACTGCCTCTTCTCCGAGCTTCTTGGAAATCTTATCCGTTCCCTTGTCAAAAAGGAAATTTGTGTAAGAACCTTCTACGGGATGTTCCTTGCGATCCTGAATTACGCTGTAAAGTTCTGTTCTGATGTCCATCTGTCATTCCTCCTTGGTGTCTTGATCCGGATCCCACTCATCGAGCGAAGTGTAGAAGCAGGATCTGTTGCCGGTGTGGCACGCGGCGCTTGTCTGATCGATCTTATATAATAGTGTATCTCTGTCGCAATCAATGCTTGCAGATATTACTTTTTGTATATGCCCCGAAGTCTCACCCTTCATCCACTGCGTTTTACGGGATCTTGAATAGTAGTGCATGATGCCCGTCTCACAAGTAAGCCTGAATGCTTCGTAATTCATGTAAGCCATCATGAGAACTTCATCATTCTGATAATCCTGTGTGATCGCAGGAACCAGGCCGTCGGAATTCTTCTTCATATGTGCCCACATGTCAAGGGACTTCGGGATCTTTCGTACTGGGATGTTCTCGCCCTCGAGATATTCTTTGAGATCCTTGATCTTGATCTCACCGAAGTGGAAAAGGCTTGCTGCAAGGACCGCATCAGCTTTTCCTTCATTAATGGCATCCGCAAAATCCTTAAGAGAACCGGCTCCGCCTGAAGCGATTACCGGAACTCCGACATTCTCCGAGATAAGAGATGTGATCTTATTATCATAACCGGATTTTGTTCCGTCCTTATCCATGGAGGTAAGAAGGATCTCGCCTGCTCCGAGAGCTACCGCCTTCTTTGCCCACTCGAGAGCATCAAGTCCGGTAGGCTTCGTACCGCCTGCGATGACGACTTCATAACCTGACGCAAAACCTTCTTCTCTGGACTTAACGTCAATGGCACAAACGATGCACTGAGATCCGAACATATCGGACGCTTCCTTGATGAAGTCGGGATTCTTAACGGCTGCGGAATTAAGTGATACCTTATCTGCTCCGGCATTAAGAAGTGCTCTTATATCCTCACAGGTCCTTATTCCGCCTCCGACGGTAAAAGGAATGAATACCTCATTAGCAACTCGTCTTGCCATATCGACCGTCGTATCTCTCGACTCGAGAGTTGCCGTAATATCAAGAAATACAAGTTCATCAGCACCGGAAAGGTTATATGTCTTGGCACATTCGACCGGGTCACCCGCATCTCTCAAAGATACAAAGTTTACGCCCTTGACGACTCTGCCGTCCTTAACGTCCAGGCAGGGGATTATACGCTTTGTAAGCATTTGGTCAGATCCACCTTTCCTTCGTAGATTGCTTTGCCGATGATAACTCCTGCACAACCTGACGTCTTGATCAGGTCTACATCCTCATTGGAACCGATCCCGCCTGAAGCGATGACATCAAGACCCGTAGCCTCGACCATCTCTTTGGTCTGTGCCACAGCAGGTCCCGTCAGCATGCCGTCTCTTGCGATATCGGTAAAAACGACCGTCTTGGCACCGATCTCTTTGCACTTCAGCGCAAAATCAACAGCCTTGAGTTCTGAATCCTCAGTCCATCCGTCTACCGATACGAAGCCGTTGTGGGCGTCGATGCCGATGGCAACCTTCTCGCCGAATCTCTCGATCGCACGTCTTGTGAACTCGGGATCTTTGACAGCAGCCGTGCCGAGAACCGCTCTCGACACACCGTACTCTTCGATCCATTTTGCGAGTGTATCCATGTTGCGGATACCGCCGCCCGTGTCTACCTTGAGACCTGTCTTGACCGAGATCTCTTTGATTATCTCGTGATTCTCAGGGCATCCGCTCTTTGCCGCATCCAGATCGACTACGTGGATCCATGTAGCTCCTGCTTCCTTGAACATGAACGCCTGATCCAAAGGTGAATCATTATAGATGGTAACGTCGTCGTACTTGCCCTGTCTGAGTCTGACACACTTGCCGCCTATCAGATCAATTGCCGGTAAAATTATCATGCCTTAGTCTCCGAAGCAAATTTTGAAAGAATATTGAGTCCCGCTTCGCCGCTCTTCTCGGGATGGAATTGCATTCCGAAAACATTTTCGCGTTCAAAGGAAGAACAATACTTGATACCGTATTCTGTTTTTGCTGCGACATCGGAAGCGTCGGCAACATCACAATAATAAGAATGAACGAAGTATACGTAGTCGCCTTCATTAAGAAGTCTTCCGGTTACGTCAGTGAGCTTGTTCCATCCCATCTGAGGCACCTTGAGTCCGTTCTCGGGGAAACGCCTTACAAAACCGGGGATCAATCCGAGTCCTTCCACGATGCCGTCAGCATTGCCCCTCTCAGTGCCGTTCTCTTCGGAGCCTTCGAGCATGAGCTGCATGCCGAGACATATTCCGAGGAAAGGCTTTCCGGAAGCAACACAATCCTTAATGGGCTGAATGAGTCCTCTGTTATTAAGTTCATCCATGGCGGGTGCAAAGCTTCCGACGCCCGGAAGAATAACCCCGGATGCACTGTCAATGACAGATGCATCGGAGGTAATAACGCAAGAACTTCCTATATGCTTGAGGGCTTTCTCGACGGAACCGAGATTGCCCATTCCGTAATCTATAATCGCTATCAAAGGATCAGATTTCCTTTCCTGTTATGCGGGAATAGCACTCACGATACTTGTCAGCTGTCTTGCTGATGATCTCTTCGGGAAGAGTCGGAGCGGGATATGTCTTATCCCAGTCGAGTGTCTCAAGCCACTCTCTGAGGAACTGCTTATCGAAGCTCTTCTGAGCATGTCCGGGCTCGTACTCTGATGCATCCCAGAATCTGGAAGAGTCAGGTGTGAACATCTCGTCGCAAACAGTAAGAACGCCGTCGATCTTACCGAATTCGAACTTTGTATCAGCAAGGATAAGACCCTTAGAAAGAGCATATTCGGATACTTTCTTATAAAGAGCAATGGAAGCATCTCTGAGAGCTGAAGCATCTGCTTCGCCGATGAGATCAACGAGCTGCTCATAAGTGATGTTGATATCGTGACCTTCATCAGCCTTGGTCGAAGGTGTGAACAAAGGCTCGGGAAGCTTGTCGCCCTGAACCATTCCCTCAGGCATCTTGATGCCGCCGACAGTACCTGTCTTGTTGTATTCCTTAAGAGCAGAACCCTCAAGATAACCTCTTACGATGCACTCTGCAGGAAGCATCTCAGCCTTCTTAACGAGCATTGATCTGCCTTCGAGTTCTTCCTTATACTTATCGAATCCCATAGGATACTTGGAAACATCAGTAGTGATAACGTGGTTCGGAATAATGTCCTTTGTGAAGTCGAACCAGTAAGCAGAGATCGACGACAAAACTCTTCCCTTGTCAGGAATAAGCTCATCGAAAATAACGTCAAAAGCCGAGATCCTGTCTGTTACGACGAGAAGGAGAGAATCACCGAGATCGTAGATGTTTCTAACCTTACCCTTAGCGAGCATCGGCTGATCGATAAAATCAGTATCCTTAATAAGCATTCGTATATCCTCCGTGAATATAAATTTATAAACTGCCTTTAGTGGAGACGACCTCGCCGGCAAATCTGGGGTCAGTCTCAGTAGCTTCTCTCAAAGCTCTGGCGAGAGCCTTGAACATAGCCTCTGCCTTGTGGTGATCATTTGCACCATAAGGACATGCAATGTGTAATGTGATCCCTGCATTGAATGCAAAACTTCTGAAGAACTCTTCAAAAAGCTGTGTATCCATCGTTCCGCAGAAATCGCCTGCAAAATCACAATCAAATACCAGGAAAGCTCTGCCTGAGATATCAAGCGAACATGTTCCCAAAGCTTCATCCATGGGAATGGAGGCGGAGCCGTAGCGTCTGATTCCGACCTTGTCTCCGATCGCCTTGTTGAAGCACTGTCCGAGTACTATTCCGACATCTTCAACCGAGTGATGAGCATCAACATTAAGATCACCCTTGCAAGAGATATCCATGTCGATTCCGGAATGCTTGGAGAGAGCTGTGAGCATGTGATCGAAGAAACCGATACCGGTATCGATGTTGTTGATGCCCTTACCGTCAAGATCGATCCTGACCTTGATGTCGGTCTCCTTTGTCGTTCTTGTGATCTCAGCTGTTCTCGGCATTTTGTACCTCCTGCCTGATGGCATCCAAAAGCTCATCCATCTCTTCGTCCGTGCCTATCGTTATCCTGAGATAATCGCAAAGTACGGGCTTATTAAAATATCTTACAAGTATACCCTTAGAACGCAGATTTTGGTACAGTGTGCCGCAATCCATAGGAGGCTTTGCGAACAGGAAATTGGAAGAAGACGGAGGCATCGTAAAACCAAGCTTCTTGAGTTCCGCTTCAACACGTCCTCTCGTGCCGATGATCTTCTTGCGCGTCTCTTCATAGTAATCAACGTCGAGCAAAGCCGCCTCGGCAACCTTCTGTGCCAGACGATCGACCGGATAAGAGTTGAACGAATCTCTCGCACGCTTAAGTCCTTCGATCAGTTCTGCATCTGCAACTGCATATCCGAGTCTTATTCCGGCAAGTGAGAAAGCCTTTGACAGTGTTCTTACGACACAGACATTCTTATATTCTTTGATAAGAGATACGGCCGTCTCATACTTTTCTTCGAATGCGACGTATGCTTCATCAACGATTACTACAGAATCGGGATTGGCTGCCGCGATCCTTGCACAGTCAGCAACTGCGATCGCTCTTGTCGTAGGTGCGTTCGGATTCGCAAATACGATTCCGCAATTCGGGACTCCGATGTAGTCATCCGGATCAAGTCTGAAGTCTTCCTTCAAAGGAATTGCCTTCCTTCTGATATCGTAAAATTCAGAGAAAACCGGATAGAAACTGTAGCTGAATTCAGGCATGAGCACCGGAAGTCCGGTAAGCGCTTTCTTCTCGAAGAAAGTCTGAAAGCAGATCGCAAGGACCTCGTCGGAACCGTTGCCGCAGAAGATATTCTCTTCACCGACTCCGTCAAACTTTGCTGCTGCCCTGATAACATCAGTTGAGTTTGTATCCGGATAAAGTCTCAGCGTAGATAAGTCAAAATCGGCGAGAGCTTCCTTAACCTTCGGTGAAGGTGCGTAAGGATTCTCGTTCGTATTGAGCTTGATCACTTTCTGCCCCGGCTTAGGCTGTTCGCCTGCTACATAGGGCTCTATGTCATTAATAAGTTTGTTCCAATATTTACTCATATAGATCAGTCTTCGAATCTTGCTCTTACGGCATTTGCGTGACAGGTAAGTCCTTCACTGTCTGCGAAAGCCGCAACGTCCTTATAAACTTCTTTGAGTGTCTCTTCGTTGTAGTTGATAACACTCATCTTCTTGTAGAAGTCTCCGGTGTTGAGCGGCGAGAAGAATCTCGCGGTTCCGGATGTCGGAAGCGTATGGTTAGGTCCTGCGAAGTAATCTCCCAAAGGCTCCGGTGAATAGCTTCCGAGGAACATGGCACCGCAGTTGTTGATCTTCTCGGATAATCTCTCAGGATCTTCCACACAGAGCTCGAGGTGTTCGGGTGCGATCTCTTCTGAGAAGTTGATCGCCGTATCAAGGCTGTCACATACGATGATGGCGCAGTAATCCTCCATTGACTTGGCAATTATGTCTCTTCTTTCAGCCTTCTCGGATCTGATGTCCGCACACTCAAGTACCTTCTCCGCAAGTTCTCTCGAATCAGTAAGAACGATCGCGGAAGCCATCTTGTCATGTTCTGCCTGTGAGAGCATGTCAGCTGCCACAAAGTCAGGGTCAGCGGTCTTGTCGGCAATGATGAGGATTTCTGAAGGTCCTGCAAACATATCGATGTCCACCTGACCGAAAACGAGCCTCTTCGCAGTATTAACATAAATGTTTCCGGGACCGCATATCTTATCTACTCTCGGAATGGTCTCAGTACCGTAAGCCATGGCTGCAATAGCCTGAGCTCCGCCCATTCTGTAGATCTCTGTCGCACCGGCGATCTTTGCAGCTGCAAGGATAACGGGAGCGATGGTTCCGTCTTTTCGAGGAGGTGTCGCGAAAACGATCCTCTCAACGCCTGCAACTGACGCAGGGATAACGTCCATCAGAACGGTTGACGGCAAAGGTGCCGTGCCGCCGGGAACATAGATGCCCGCAATGGAGATCGGTCTTACGCGAACGCCGATCTTGGCGCCGTTACCGACATTCATCATGAAGCCCTGTTCCTTCTGCTGCTCGTGGAATTTTCTGATGTTATCAGCGGCCTTCGTCATGACTGACAAAAGGTTGGGATCGATCGATGCGATCGCATCTTCGATCTCCTTCTCGGATACTCTGAGTTGAGCGGAAGTAAGACTTACTCCGTCGAACTTCTCCGTATAACCGAGGAGTGCCGTATCGCCGTTCTCTCTGATGTTATCGATAACATCCTGAACGACATCGATAACCGGCTTCAAGTCCATCTTGCCTCTTACGCCAAGGCTCTGAACTGTAGCCTTAAGGTTCTCTTTTGTTCCTTCTACCAACTTACAACGCATGCGGGCCTCCTTTATTCCTCAGCCAAAGCTGCCTTCAGCTTCGCGATCATGGGTTTGATCTCTTCTTCCTTCATCTTCATCGATACGCGATTTACGACAAGTCTTGCCGAGATATCCGCAACAGTCTCAAGAACATCAAGTCCGTTCTCATAGAGCGTTCTTCCGGATTCAACAATATCGACGATAACTTCTGCAAGACCGGTAAGAGGTGCGAGCTCGACGGAACCGTTAAGCTTGATTATCTCAACGCTCTCGCCCTTAACACCTTCAAAATAGCTTCTTGTGATATTGGGGTACTTGGTTCCTACGCGCTTATTGGGGATCTCATCGAGCTTGTTCTTAAGTTCTGCCGGACCTGCAACGCACATTCTGCACTTTCCGAGTCCGAGATCCAGGACTTCATAAAGCTGTCTTCCCTCTTCAAGAAGCGTATCCTTACCGACAACACCGATGTCGGCGGCACCGTATTCAACATAAGTAGGAACATCGGAAGGCTTAGAAAGAATGAATCTTAATCCTGCATTCTTATCTTCAAGGATAAGCTTTCTCGACTTATCTCTTGCAGCGGATACATCGTATCCCGCCTTCTCCATAAGATCCAAAGTCTGGTCGGCAAGTCTGCCCTTAGGTAAAGCAATAGTAAGCATCAGACATTACCTCCGTCCATATACATAACAGTCTCTATTCCCTTCTCTTTTGCATAGTTCTCAAGAGCTTCTTCATCCATTCCCGTTGTATCAAGGATAACCGGCGTTCCTTCTGCTCTCAGTGATTCAGCCGTGGCAGAAGCTGCTTCATAGTTGCCTCCGACGATTACGGAAGCACCCTTTGCAGGAATGTATTTCTCCTGCCTGATAAGCGCAGTGATCGCAAGTGTCAGGGAGATCGAGAAGCCGACTGCCTCAATGTCCTTGCCGAATGACTTGGCAACATCATCGTATCTTCCGCCGGAAATGATCGGGAAACCTACCTCATAGGTATATCCCTTGAATACCATGCCTGTATAGTAGTCAAGGCTCTCGATGAGACTGAGATCTACTGAAACATACTTGAGGAAACCGTAATTGCCCATTATGTCCAGGATCTCTCTGAGGTTTCCGAGTGCCTCTTTTGCATCCTCATCGGTAACTCTCGGAAGCATCATGTCGATCGTATCGTATGTTCCGCCGGATTCGGCGAGAAGTTGCAATGTCTCTTTGTCTTCCTTGCTGATATCAAGCTTCTCCAAAGTAACCGTATCTCTGTTAGCGATTGCATTCTTGATCTTGATCTGTTCTTCCTGACCGATTCCGAGCTGTCTCATAAGTCCCTTGTAGAACTTGACCTGTCCGATCGATACCTGAAGATCGGTAATGCCGATCTCAAGAGCTGACTTTATCGCAATGGCAAGTACTTCCGCATCTGATTTGGTGCCGCTTGCACCGAGAAGCTCGATACCGCCCTGTGTAAAGCCGCTGAGCTTGCCGCCGCCTGACTTGCCTGCACGGAACATGTTCTCGATATAAGAATAACGGACAGGATACTGATCGTTCCTTCCCGCGCAGAATCTCACTGCCGGGATGGTACCGTCGTAGCGGTTGCAAAGAAGTCTTCCGTTGCCGTCTGTAAACTTATAGAGCATCTCCTCTGCAACGAACTCTTTATAAACGTCAAAATACTCCACTCCGGGAGTCTCTATCTCTTCATAGCCGTTAAGCAGGAACAGATTGCGGAGCTTTGACTCAAGCTCTCTTTTGAATCCGCAGATTCCCGGAAACTGATCGTTGAATCCGTCCGGTGTGTAAAACTTATTTCCCATATAAACTCTCCATCTTAAATATCTTCTCTATTGTACTTGCCGTGCTTTCACAGGGCAAATGACGATAACATGTCATTTCAACATATTCTTTAGTTGACTAAAGGATTATAATTGTGCATCAGGTATATGTCAAGCATTTTCTTTATTCGAATAAAGAGAGCTCGAAAACATTAACTTTCAGGCGTTTTTCCTGCACTGTCCCAGGCTTTTTATTTGTGATATTTCTCGCCCTTGGCGATCTTGAAGCCCCTGTAGAGCTGCTCGGAAAGAACCAGTCTCGTCATCAGATGGGTAAGCGTGATATTGCCGAAGCACATTCTTCTGTCGGCACGCGACCGAACTTCAGGACTTATTCCGTTACTGCCTCCGATCACTACCTTCAGAGTACCTCCGCCCTTCTCGATATCGGAAGTCAGATATTCGGATAATCTCTCGGAAGACACATTCTCGCCTCCGAGATCCATTGCCCATACGACCTCACCGGGCTTGATATGTGACAGTATCAGTTCGCCTTCTCGCTTAAGTGCTTCGTTGACCGGTACGGAATCCGGACAATCCGCAACCTCGATAAACTCCAATGTTGCGAAACGCGATATGCGCTTCCTGTATTCTTCTATACCTTCTTTAAGCCACTTATCCTTAAGCTTTCCGGGACATACTACGATTATCTTCATACCGTATATCCTTCTGAAGGACAATCCTTCCTTGCAATCTTTACTTCGTAATCCTCGTCTTGGACAAAGCCTTTCTCATTAAGATAAGACGTAAAGGTCTTATGCGCTATGCCGGGAGTATTGTTGTGAGGTGACAGGTGTCCGAGAATAAATCTCTTCGTACCGTTATTGATAAAGTATTCAGCAGTCTGAGCCGATTCCGGATTGCTGATATGTCCGTGTCCGCCGGAAATACGCTGCTTAAGAGGCCACGGATACGGTCCGTTCTTAAGCATCTCCGGATCGTAATTGGATTCAAGCAGAATGGCATCGCAAGATCTCGCAAAAC
Organism: Saccharofermentans sp.; assembly: GCA_024403795.1. Taxonomy (GTDB): domain Bacteria; phylum Bacillota; class Clostridia; order Saccharofermentanales; family Saccharofermentanaceae; genus Saccharofermentans. Next base: position 4,825 of record JAKSRD010000028.1, on the reverse strand, counting down.
CCTTCATCGCGTCGCTTACTCTGCCGAGATCGGTCATTACCGCAAATGAAGTGCCCGTGGATGGATTCAATATCTTATAACAAACGGAACCCGGCACATCGTGAGGGGTCGGGAAAGATCTTACTTCAGGTCCGTCCTCTAATTGAATAATGTCGCCTTCGTTAAATTCCGTGATCGGAGACGCAAGATTATCAAGCACTGCCAGAGTGGCCTGCGTGCCGTAGATCGGAGTATGGTACTTTCTTGAGAAAACAGCTACGCCGTTAACATGGTCGGAATGTCTGTGCGTAAGGAATATCGCACTTACATCATCAGGACAGACACCGCATTCCACGAGTGCCTTGCTCATCATCTTACAGCTCATTCCGCAATCTACGAGCAAGTACTTTCCGTGGGATTTGATAAGTGTTGCATTGCCGCTGCTTGAGGAATAGAGAGGAATGATCCTGTCTGCTCCCGTCATGCCTCGGTGTCCTCTTCGTTATATTCCGGAGCGTGGTTAACTCTGGTAATGGTCGCACCGAGAGCGGTGAGCTTCCTTACGATATGCTCATATCCTCGGTCGATCCTCTGCGCATTCATAATGTATGTTGTGCCTTCGGCTTCTAATGCTGCACAAACAAGTGCGGCACCTGCTCTTAAGTCGGTTGCTTCAACGATGGCGCCTCTGAATGAACTCTTGCCGTTGATCCATGCTATGCGCTCATAAACATTGATGTTGGCTCCCATTTTCGCGAGCTCGGGAACATATTGGAATCGGTTCTGCCAGACATTCTCATGCATGCGGCTCTGTCCGTCTGCCGAACAAAGAAGGACTACAGTCTGTGGCTGAAGGTCAGTCGGGAAACCCGGATACGGAGATGTCTTAACGCTGGTCGGATAGATGGTATCCTCACAATTTGCTCTGTACACTCTGATGGATTCATCGCCTTCTTCGATCTGATAACCCATCTCGCGCATCTTGTCTGAGAGCGGCTCCATATGTGTAGGGATCAGGTTGTGTATCGTAACGTCGCCGTTGGTAACTGCCGCAGCGATCATGTAAGTGCCGGCTTCGATCTGATCCGGGATTATCGAATATGTGAAGTTGCCGGGAAGCACCGGTACGCCCGTTATCTTGATCGTATCCGTACCTGCACCCTTGATCCTGGCACCCATTGAGTTAAGGAAGTTTGCAACGTCTACGATGTGCGGTTCTTTTGCCGCGTTGATGATCTCGGTCTGTCCCTGAGCCTTGCAAGCCGCAAGCATTGCATTGATCGTTGCACCGACACTGACGATATCAAGATAGATCCTGGCACCGTGTAAGGGATTTGCTTCAAGGTTGACAATACCGCTGTTTATCTCTGCGGGGGTCGCACCTTTCGCGCCCATAAGCTGGAAAGCCTTAAGGTGAAGATCGATGGGGCGTGTGCCGAAGTTGCATCCGCCCGGAAGTCTGATGGAAGCTTTTCCGCCTCTTCCGAGAAGTGCGCCCATAAGGTAATAGGAAGCTCTGATCCTTGATACCAGCGGACCCGATGCTTTATATGTATTGATTGTCGTCGGATCGATCCTGTAAGTGTGTTCGTCAATGGCATCAATGGTTGCACCCAGGGAGCGGCACAGATCGAACATAACATGAACATCTACGATGTCAGGAACATTCTCGAGTGTGCATACTCCGTCTACCATGATAGAAGCTGCAATAACACCAAGTGCGGCATTCTTACTGCCGCTGATATCTATATCTCCTTTGAGCGACACACCGCCCTTTATCTCATAAGCGTAGTTCTTGCCTGCGCCGTTAAATATATCTTCCATAAAACTCCATCAAATCATTTGTGCGAATCTGATTCGTCCAGCACCTTCTTAAGGGACGACTTTACCGCAACGTCACTATTATCTGAACGGGTTGATCTTGAAGGTTCTTTCCCGTTCTTCGAGACAGCACTCTTATTATACCTTTTCTGTGAATCAATTGGGTGTATTACATGCTTTTCTCGAGTTTCACGATTTATTTGCGAGACAGACTTTCTTTGTTCGGCACTAATCTGAACTACGGGCTGCGTCAGAAGCTTTCTCGCTTCTTCCTTTGCCTGCTGTCTGGCCTCTTCTTCAGGATCTACGATAATCTGCGGTTCCGGTACTTTCTCTGCTTCGGTGACTATGGAAGCGGGCATCATAACCGGGGCTGCCTCCTGAACTTCCGGCATCGCCTTAGGAACATCAGCTTCAACTTTTTCTTTAGTGATCATCTGTACGCTGATATCTTCTGAAGTTGTATTGATCACTGTGTTTTGAACGGGCTTTACTTCCGTAACTGCTTCGACATTAACATTTTCGACCGGTAGAGCCTCAACTGCAGTCTCAAGAACGACCTCAGGCTCAAGTCCCGTTACGGGACCGTCCTCTTCATCAAACATGTCTTCAACATATAAGAGTTCTTCCTTGAGTTCGTCGAATCTCTCATCTCCGAATGCTGCCAGAAGCTTCGCGAGCGCTTTATCTCTCGACGCAACCTCATGCTCGGGGATCAACTCGTAATCATCAACGATGGCCTCGATATCCTTGTACCCCAGCGATCTTGCGGCTTCACACTCCTGCAATCCAAGAAAATAAGCGGCTGCTCTGTGAAGCGGTTTGTCGCTTATTACCCCGGTCTTTGCATCGCTGTATGCCGCATCGAAAACCGTCTTCCCGGTAGGAAGGCTCAATACGAATGTTGCTCCGTGTCCGAAAGTTGATGTTACACTGATCGCGCCGTCGTGCATGTCGGCAATCTCTTTGGCGATCGCGAGTCCGATGCCTGAACCGCCGACTTCTCTGTTGCCGGAATTGTCTACTCTGTAAAATCTCTCGAAAAGATGATCGATATCCTTTGCAGGGATACCTCTTCCGTTATCATCTACCTGTACTGCTACTCGATCGTCTATTACGGCAATGCTTATGTGAATCTGATCAGGCTCCGTTTTGCCTTCGTAACCGATATATTTGATGGCATTTGTGAGCAGGTTGATAATGGTTCTCTTTATAAGCTTTGAATTGCCATAGAGCAACGGATATGAACATTCCTCAGGGAAGGAGAAACGCACATTGCTCGCACCCGGATAATCCTGAATGTCAGAATATGCCGCTGATACAACATCTCTTATGTCGAAGATTCCCATTTTGCTTACATGTGAACACTGGGACAGAACCAGGAAGTCGTTAACGATATCCTGCATTCTTACGGCATTCTCTTCTATTCTTCCGCTCCAGGTAACAAGATCATCACGTGTCGGCTCGTTGCCATCCTGACATGATCTCTTAATGGAGAATACTGAATTCGTTATTGATGTAAGCGGAGTCTTGAGCTCGTGTGAGACATTTGCTGCAAGATCCTTCTGACGTCTCTCGTCATCCTTGATCTGAGTAATGTCATCAACGATGACTATGCTTAACTCGTCTTTTCCGAAGAACTTGGAATCCGGCTGTGTCGGCTTCCTCAATATCTTGATCTCGTATATCTTACGGTTAATGATGTAATTAACTCTGATAAGGTTTACACCGTTCTCAAGACTTAAGATGTAATTTGATTTCAATTGATTGCCGTTATCGAACGTCTCAAGGAAATTGTTAAGTGTGTTCGGTAATCCGCCTTTAAGGAAATCCGGAAGTTTGAAGATCGTCTCGTTACAGAATAGAGCGCCCTTGGAATCGTATACCGCAATACCCAGTCCTACATTATCAAGAACAGCTTTTTGTATCTGCTTATCGCGCTCAAGGTTATCGATGTTACCCTGAACTTTAGAGCGCAACGACGTATTACCTATCAGATAGCCCGCCAATACTCCGATAAGAATCAAAATTAAGGCAAGAACCACAAGAATAACAGGGTTCTTGAACGCCTCTTCAAATACTGAAAAAGAAAAATTGCTAAACAAGATTATTCCAGATCATTAGGGAAGAAGTAGCCGAAGCCTCTTCTTGTCAAAATATACTTAAAGTTCTTCTGATCGGGTTCGATCTTCTGCCTCGTACGCTTGATGGTAACGTCGACAGTTCTCTCATCACCCAGAAAATCGAACTTCCAAACCTGCTTTAACAATTCAGATCTGGAGCATACTCGTCCCATGTTCTGTTCAAGATACTGGAGAAGCTGGAACTCTCTGTTAGTGAGGTCACAGCTCTCTTCATACTTAAAGGCCTGCATAACATCACCGTCGATGATAAGTTCGCCGCCGCAATACTCGTGTCTGTTACCTTCTGCGCCTTGAGTCTTATTGCTGTACTCGGTGCGTCTGATCATTGCTCTGAGCTTCTCAACAAGGATCATCGGCTCATAGGGCTTGGAAACATAGTCATCTGCTCCGGCACGCAAAGCTTCAACCTGATACTGGGAAAGATCACCCTTACCTGTGAGGAATAAAACGGGAGTCTTGTAACCCTGATCTCTGTAATCTTTTATGAACTGCATTCCACTGTATCCGGGCATCATCCAATCGAGGATGATAACGTCAGGTCTCTCGAGGTCGGCAAGTTCAAATCCCTTCTTACCATCAGTAGCGGTAATAACAGTAAATTCAAAGGATTTGAGCATATCGGCAGTTGATTCTACAACGGCTTTATCGTCATCGATTATAAGGATTTTTGCCATAATCACACCTCGCATTAGGATACGGTTCATAAATACAATATAAGTATTTTACCAATAATCGAATTTATGTAAATTGTAATATTACAAATTTGTTTTTGATATTTTACAAACTGTTACAAATGAAAAGCCCCTCCGCGTTTAGCGCGAAGGGGCTTATATAATCCGGCAGCAATCTATCTTCCCGGGCCGTTGCCAGCCAAGTATTGT
>JAKSRD010000027.1 GCA_024403795.1 Saccharofermentans sp. | reverse complement strand
CCCCTTCTGTTGCACTTTTCGAGAATTCGCAACAGAACGTCCCCAAAATTGAGTCTTTCTGTTGCAACTTACCATCGGAACTTGCAACAGAACATTATCGATGCAACAGAATGCGGGTATAGCGGCCTCTTCTGTTGCACTTTTCGAGAATTCGCAACAGAACGCCCCCAAAATTGAGTCTTTCTGTTGCAACTTACCGTCGGCACTTGCAACAGAGCATTATCCCAACTTACCGTCGCCACTTGCAACAGAACATTATCGATGCAACAGAATGCGGGCGTAGCAGCCTCTTCTGTTGCACTTTTCGAGAATTCGCAACAGAACACCCCAAAAATTGAGTCCTTCTGTTGCAACTTACCGTCGGCACTTGCAACAGAACAAGTCGAAAAACAATCTCAGATACATTCGCATAAATCGAGGTCCACATTCTCTTGCGGAGAAATGAATATTCAGAGTGTTCTCATATGGAGAACCGATTATTCAAACGCAGAAGAAATATAATGAACAACACTGCTTCGTTCCTCGCGTATTCAACGGAGTCACAACTCATAAATATAACCGCGGTGATCGCTCATCAAGCAACCCCGCGGTCCTGTTTTGTCATGTACGACGATTATCAGCAGTTTCTGTAGAAGATCTGATTCGTATCGAGCGGAAGCTCCCCTAACATTCCGGTCGCATATCTTACTACTGCAAAACGCTCGGTAAACCACAAGACCTTCGTCTTCTCGTAAACTGCAACGACATGGATGTCGATCCACTGATCGTGTCCGCCGCCGTCGTAATGATAGTAGTAATCATTGCCCGGTATTACGGCATATTGATCGACTTCGCCGCCGCAATCATAAGGTCTCTCGCTGAAACCGCCCGTCACTATCTCCAACTCTTCATCAAATACATCAATTTCCGTATATTCTTTCATTTTACTCACCTCAACAATAAATCTTTGCGCTGACGGAGTCCAAGATCTCATTGATCTGTGTAACGCTGAATCCGTTATGTTCCAGTGTCATGATAATCGCCTGACACTTAAGATCGCTCTCGCTTTTTCCGTTAACACCGAAATGATATTCGGCATACTCATAGATAAGGCTCATGAAGTTTGCACCGACATCACTGTAGCCGTAACTCGGCTTGAGGGCTTCCAACAGTGCTATGATGGCCTTCGTTGCAAATTTGCAAATAGTCACGCACTGATCCGAAGTAAATACGGATTGACCTGCATTAACCATAATTAGTTCGTCTTCATTTAGGAACATAATATCTTCTCTCATGTTGATTCTCCTTCCGTTAACCTTGGTATTCCCATACGTTGCTGCAATTAATGCGGACCTTAACATATTCGCCGTTATCGATGTCTATGCCTCTGATACAACGATTTGTTCCGAAGAGTCCGCCAAGGACGCCATCCTCCTCGAAAACTTCGTAAACGCAGATGTTATAGTAATTACCACTGCGTTTACCATAGGGTTCAATGTCAAACGGACCATGCTGCATCGGGAAATATATCGTGTAGATATGTAACGGCTTTACAGCATACTGATCGACTTTTTTCGCACCGCCGCTAACAATGTCCAACTGTTCTTCATCAAAAATCTGATATGTCTTGTTTTCTTCGTCTCTGATAAATCTGTCCATACTGTTATCTCCATATATTTCAAATGTTTTGATCGTTACAAGATCTGTAATCTTATGTGATCGTCAGATGCTTTTTTATACGAAGACAGCAACAATTGTGCTACACGAATTTTGAGTCAAGACTTTCATTTGTGCAAAAAAGTATGATAATTATAAATATAGTTTAATGGCAGATGTTTATGACTATATAAAGACGAGGAAGTTGAAAATGAATTACCTTACCTTACTGAAAAAGTCTATTGCAGAGAACAGAGATCGTATTGCACTTGTCGATCACAACGGAAGCCGCCGCATCAGTTACATACAATTGGATGAACAAAGCGGCAAAGTTGCAGGCAAACTTCACGCCATGGGTGCAAAGACCGGCAATTTTGTCATTATCGATATGGCGCGTACAGCAGAATATCTTGCGGCCTATTTCGGAGTACTCAAGGCAGGCTGCGGAGTTATTCCGCTGACTCCGCAATATCCCGATGAAAGGGTTGAATTTATTGAACGCGAATCGGAAGCGTTGTGCATTATCCGTGAAGGCTTCTTCGATGACATAGATTCATATGAGCCTTTTGAGGCCGCCACGGATGATTCCTCTCCCGCACTCATGATCTACACCTCCGGTTCGACCGGCCGCCCGAAGGGCATCGTTCACAGCGCGGCAAGTATCGCGGCAGCTGTCATGCGTCAGCAAACTCTGCTTGACGGAATAAGTCATCCTGTTTATGCGGCATCTGCACCATTCTCTTTTATTGCACACACTTTGGAGAATCTTGTTATCCTGTCACTTGGCGGTACCGTTCATATTCTTTCGGATGAGATCCGCCGCGACCCGGTAAAACTTGTTGAATACTATTCGGAATATAAGATCGAATGCTCACATATCAGTCCTCAGTTACTGAAGCTGATGATGAACGAAGATCTTACTCCGAGACGCATATTCACGGGAAGCGAACTGCTCTCGGGCGTTTCCCTGAAAAACTGCGAGCTCATCAATCTTTACGGTCAGTCCGAGACCGCCATGGCAGTTTGCTTTTTTAAAGTTGAACACAGTCATGACAGTACACCGATCGGACGTACGTTTGATGACTTGAAAGCCGTAGTGCTCGGCGAGAACGGTCTGCCCGCACCTCAGGGAGAGACCGGTGAATTATGTATCGAAGGCAACTTCAATGTGGAATACTTCAAAAATCCCGAGCTTACCGCCAAGACCTTCATCCCCACGGAGAACGGCACCCTTCTTATCCACACCGGAGATATGGCTTTCTTTGATGAAAACGGAGACATTGTTTACGTATCCAGAAAAGACTGGATGGTCAAGATAAACGGTCAGCGCGTGGAGCCTCTCGAAGTCGAGCGCGCAATCTCGCAGTCAGACGGCATTCTTCATGCAGCAGTCCGTGTCCTCGAGAATGCTTCGGGAGAAAAGTATCTTGCCGCATATTACGACGGCGAGAACAAGGAAGAAGCCGCTTTGCGTGCAGAACTTTCCGGAACTTTGCCGGAGTATATGATCCCACGCATGTTCATACATATGGATGCGCTTCCGCTGAACATAAACGGAAAGCTTGACCGCCCTGCCCTGCCGGATCCTGCCGACTTGACCAAAGAGACTTCCGAATTGGAAAACGATATGCAGAAGAAGATCGCCGGGCTTTGCCTGGCGGTACTCGATCGCGGAAGCATCGGACCCGATACCGATCTGTATGCGCTCGGCATCAGCTCGATCGGTGTGATAAAGCTCAGTATGCTTCTGGATGAGAACTTCCACATACCCGTCAAGATCACAGACATCAAGACAAACAACACGGTACGCAAGCTTGAGCAGATGCTCTTGAAGAGCAAAGAACTCGAAAAGCATGAGATACTCGCAGACTATCCTCTGACACAGACCCAGCAGGGTATCTTTGTCGAGTGCATGTCAAATCCCGACACGACCATTTACAATATTCCGAAGCTGCTCCGTCTCGGCAGCGGTGTGGATGCAGATCGCCTTGTAAGCGCACTCAAAGAGACGGTAAATGCGCATCCGTACCTGAAGACACGCCTGTTCACTTCCGATGCCGGAGACATCCGTGCAAAACGATTGGATACAGATGAACCCGTCATTGAGGTTACGGAAGGAAACGCTCCCGAGATCGAAGAGCTCGTCCGTCCGTTCGACCTCTTCAAGGACAGGCTGTACAGGATCAAGGTGTTCCGCAATGAGGGCGGCATCTGTCTGTTTACGGATTTTCACCATATTATCTTCGACGGCACGAGCGAGGGCGTATTCTTAAAAGACCTCGATAAGGCTTACGCGGGAGAAACGCCCGTGACAGAGTCCTACACCGGTTATGAAGCGGCTCTCGATGAGGCGGTCTCACGTTCCTCGAAGGCATATGATGAAGCCCGCAAGTATTACGAGACACTTCTCGACGGCTGTGACACTGACAATCTGCCATTAGCAATCCCCGAGACGAGCGAGATCGGTACCGGAAATGTCAGTCTTGAACTCTCTCTTTCACAGAGTGACGTCGCTAAGGCCTGCGAGCGTCTCGGTATTTCCGCAAACGCCCTGTTCAACAGTGCTTTCGGCTACGCGCTCTGCAAACTGCTCGGCAAGGACGACACGGTCTATTCCACAGTCTATAACGGCAGAGACGACAGCAGAAAAGCAAACTCGATCTCAATGTACGTCAAGACTCTTCCCGTACGCTGCACGTCAGGTGAAGGCGAGAGCATCGCGGAGTACGTAAGAAAGACCGACAAGCAGTTCCTTGACAGCATGGCAAACGACATCTACTCCTTCGCGGATATCTCCGCCGCCTTCGGCATCGGCTCGGATGTTCTCTTTGTTTATCAGGGAGTTATCTTCGATCCCGAGACTTTGTGCGGCGACAAATACACGATAAGTGAATATCGCCCGGAGAGTACCAAAGGCGCGATGGTCATTCAGGTATTCCCCACCGTAGACACCTTCCGTATCAGTGCCGAGTTCAAAACGGAGCTTTACAGCGAAGAACTGATGCTCGCGATACTCGAACTCATTGTGCAGACCGCGACTGAGTTCACCCGGAAAGAGACACTTCGTGAAGTTGACCTTGTATCATCTCATCAGAAGGAGGTGCTTGACGGCTTCAACCGCAATGAAACGGAGTATGACACCGGCAAGACCATAGTCGACATATTCAGAGAGAACATAGATAAGTATCCCGACCGCACGGCTGTTGTCTACTGCGGGAATTCGTACACCTACCGCGAGGTCGACCGCATCTCCGACAACATCGCGGCACATCTCATGAAGAAGGGCATCGGCCGCGGCGACGTGGTATCCATCCTCATCGGACGCAGCGAATACATGCCCATTGCTTCTCTCGGTGTTCTGAAGACGGGAGCGGCATATCAGCCGCTCGACGCCTCCTATCCGCAGGAGCGTCTTAACTTCATGGTCGGTGATGCCGCCGCAAAGCATCTCATCGCCGACGCCTCACTGACGGAAAAACTCAGTGAGTGGAGCGGCGAGACTTTACTCACGGATGACATACCCTCTCTGCCTGATGCAACGGCAGCGGAGATATCATCGTTAAGAGATACAGCGCCGAAGCTCGAAGACCTGTTCATCCTTCTGTATACTTCCGGCTCCACCGGAGTGCCCAAGGGAGTCATGCTCGAGCACCGTAACATCGCGGCATTCTGCAGTCAGCATATCACCAGAATGGAGATCGACGAGAACAGCGTCGTTGCCGCATACGCAAGTTACGGCTTCGATGCTGACATGATGGACATCTACCCGACACTTTGCGCCGGAGCGGAACTCGTCATCGTACACGAGGAGATCCGGCTCGATCTGCCCGCGATCCTCGAATACTACAAAGAGCTGCGTGTGACACACGCATTCATGACGACCCAGGTCGGACGTCAGTTCGCCATGCTCTGCGACAGCCCCTATGTGAAGTTCATATATGTCGGAGGCGAGACACTCGTCCCCGTCACACTCACGAACGGGATCAGACTTGTAAACCTCTACGGTCCGACAGAGACAACAGTATATGTGACCTCCCATGAACTTAACGGAGCGTACAAGCGTGTTCCCATCGGATGCACCGTTGATAACGTAAAACTGTACGTTGCAGACAAGAACATGAGAAGACTTCCCGTCGGCGTACCCGGTGAGCTCTGCATTGCAGGACATCAGGTATCAAGAGGATATCTGAACCGTCCCGAGAAGACAGCCGAAGTGTATATCGATAACCCGTTTGAGACAAAGGAAGGTTACGAGCACGTCTACCGCACCGGAGACATCGTTCGCCTCCTCCCTGACGGCAACGTTGACTTTGTCGGCAGGAACGACGGTCAGGTCAAGGTCAGAGGCTTCCGTATCGAGCTGAGCGAGGTCGAGGAGATCATCGGCCGCTTTGAAGGGATCAAAGACGTTACGGTCGCTGCTTTCGATGCACCCGCAGGCGGAAAAGAGATCGCGGCATACATAGTCTCTGACATAAATATCGACACAAAGAAGCTTAAGGACTTCATCCGCGCGGAGAAGCCCTCATACATGGTTCCGGCAGTCATCATGCAGATCGACCGCATACCGCTCAATCAGAACCAGAAGGTAAACAAAAAAGCTCTGCCGAAGCCTGAGCTCGGCTCTTCAGACAATGACGAAGGCGAAGTCAAGAACGGAGTACTCACAGAATTCGAAGAGCAGCTGCTCGCGATCCTCAAAGACACGACAGGCATCGGCACGACGGACGTCACCACGGAGCTCGTGGCTCTCGGCGTCACTTCGATCTCCGCGATCTCGTTCGTGACTGTCGTAGAAAAGAAATTAGGCGTGAACGTTCCCGTGGCAAAGCTCCTCAAAGGTGCTTCGATCATGGATATCGAGAATGAAGTCGTACGCTCGCTCCTGTCCGGCACCGGCATGAAGAAAGCTGAAGTTCCGGCAGAAAAGCACGAGATACTGGACGAATATCCTCTGACGCAGTCCCAGCTCGGAGTCTACTATGAGAGCATGCAGCGCCCGGATACGACTCTTTACAACATACCGTTCTGCCTGGAATTCGACGGCATCGACAGCGGCAGGCTGAGCGATGCTGTAAAGGCTGCAGTGAATGCACACGCCTTCCTCAACACCCACATCAAGACCGGAAAGACCGGCTTCCTGCAGGTAAGGAACGTTGATGCGGAAGCAATCGTCACGATAAGCGAACTCGAAGGCCGCGACATTAAGGCTGTTTTCGCGAAGTTTATAAGACCATTCGCTCTCCACACCGGCCCGCTGTACCGATTTGAGATCGTGTGTGACAACGGCACCGTCTATCTGATGATGGACTTCCACCATATCGTTTTCGACGGCTTCTCGGTGAATCTGTTTATGGAGTCCGTGAAACAGGCGTATGAGAGCGGTAAGGCTGACATAGAAGAGTACGCATATTTTGATTACGCTCTCGATGAAGAAGCGGCGACCGGCGGAGAGGAATACACCCGCTCAGAACAGTATTTCAATAATCTGCTCTCAGACTTCGAGAGCACGACGGAGGTGCCCGCAGACATAAGCGGAAAAGCCGAGGACGGTATGTCCGCGACTGTATGGGAGTATGTCGACAGGAAGTCCGTTGAGAACTTCTGCAAAGAGAACAAGATCACTCCTTCCTCGCTGTTTCTCGCGTCATCATTCTATACCGTCTCACGCTTTGCCAATACCAAAGACGTATATATCACAACGATATCAAACGGCAGATCGAACTCGAAAACGCGCGGTGCCGTCGGTATGTTCGTCCGCACACTACCGGTCGCGATACGCAGGAAGGACGGAGCGAGCGTGCTTGATTACATCCGTGACTCCTCCGACTCCATGAACGGCAGTATCGCAAGCGAGCTGTATCCTTTCACAGAGATTGCTAAGAAGTACGGCTACGGAACCGACGTCATGTACGAGTGTCAGCTCGGAGTCCTTTCCGAGATAACGATCGGCGGCAAGGTCGCCCGCAGTATCGAGCTTGACGAAGGCACGCCCAAGTTCAAGCTTAAAGTCGCCGTCATGGACAGTGACAACGGCATCGGTATCTGCGTTGAGTACAACAACGCGCTGTATTCCGAGAAGTATATGCAGACATTTGCACGATCGCTGAAGATCTGCACCGAGAGAATGATGTCAGATCCTTCAGCTGAAGTTAAGACGCTTTCTCTGCTGTCCGAATCCGATGCATCAACACTCGAGAAGTTCTCACAGAGCGGAACGGGTGAATTGAAGCACGAGCTCGTACACCGCATGTTCGAAGCCGAGGCGAACGAGCATCCCGACAGGACCGCCGTGATCGCCTGTGACGCCACACTCACCTTCGGTGAACTTGACAGGCAGGCAAACATCATCGCAAACGCTCTCATCGCAAAAGGCGTCGGCAGAGGCGATGCTGTCGTCCTGCTCCTGCCCAGACGTTCGTTCTACTTCGCAGCCGCGTTCGGCGTAATGAAGACCGGAGCGGCATTCATACCGTGCGATCCTCAGTATCCTGCAGACAGGATCAATCTGATCACGGAAGATTCCGGAGCTCAGTACATCGTAATGACCGCTGACAAGCTCCCGCTCTACCCTGGCGAAAAGGCTCTCGACATTACGGCTCTCCTCGCCGGCAGCGATGAGTCAACACCTCAGACGGAGATGTCCTCCAACGACCTGGTGTATGAGATCTACACCTCCGGCTCGACCGGAAAGCCAAAGGGCGTTCTGATAAGGCACATCGGAGTCTGCAACTATTTCGCGGATGATCCGGCAAACATTCTGTATCATACGGTCATCGAGAAAAACGTCGAGAGGATCCTCTGCATCACGACAATATCCTTCGACATGTCGATGAAGGACTCTTTCGGTATGCTCTGCAACGGCAGGACGATCATATTCGCAAACGAAGAAGAGATGAACGATCCTATGGCGATCACGGATCTTATCAAAAAGCACGACATCCATATGTTCAGCGGCACGCCGTCAAGATTACAGCAATATATGGAATATCCGCCTTTCGTCGAACTGCTCGGAGGACTTAAGATGGTCGTCTGCGGTGCAGAGATGTATCCCGCGGCACTTAAGGACCGTCTGAAGTCTCTGACGGATGCAGTTCTCTTGAATACATACGGTCCGACGGAGATCACGATCTCCAGCAACATGGCAAATCTCACTCACGCCGAGCGAGTCAGCGTGGGCAGACCGCTTTACAACTACCGTGAGTTCATCGTTGACAGCGACGAGAACCTCCTGCCGCCCGGCATTGTCGGCGAGCTCTATGTTGGTGGTCCCGGTGTCGCAAAAGGCTATCAAAACCTCGATGAACTGACGCAGAAGAACTTTGTAAACTATCGCGGCATGAGAGTCTATAAGACCGGTGATTACTCCAGATGGGACGAAGACGGAAGCGTCATCATCCTCGGCAGAAAGGACAATCAGATCAAACTGAGAGGTCTTCGTATCGAACCCGGAGAGATCGAAAGCATCATAACTCAGCAGCCCTCTGTTACTCAGGCGCTCGTGCTGATAAAGAAACTGAATGGTCAGGACACGCTCTGCGCATACTATACTGCCTCCGAGCCTCTCGATCCGGCAAAACTACGCGATGCGCTGAAGACCAAGCTGACTCATTACATGGTCCCCGCTGCTTACCTGCAGCTTGAGGCATTCCCTGTCAACGCCAACGGAAAGACCGACAGAAAGCTGTTGCCCGAACCGATCCCGGTAAGAGTCGGAGACTTCGTAGAAGCATCCGGCGAGACCGAACGCTTCTTCTGCGACGTTTTCGCGAAGACATTAAAACTGGACAAGGTCGGTGCAGAAGACGACTTCTTCGAGAACGGCGGTTCATCGCTCACGGCAACCTCCATCGTCGTAGCAGCATCCGAGGCTAACTACCGGCTCAGTTACTCCGACATCTTCAGTCATACCACTCCGCGTGCACTCGCAGAATTGGTAACAGGCGAAAAGATCGGAGACAGAGACACTGAGATCGAGGACTACGACTATACAAAGATCAAAGAATACCTGAGCCTCAACTCACTTGAGTCATTCAGAAACGGAGAAACGCGCGAGATCGGTAACATCCTCTTGACCGGTGCGACGGGATACATGGGCATCCACGTCCTTTTCAATTACCTGAAGAACGAGACCGGAAAGGCTTACTGCATGCTCCGTCGCGGCAGACATGAGACAGCTAAGCTCCGTCTGAAGAACATGATGTTCTTCTACTTCGGTGAAGAAGCCAGTGAAGCCTTCGAGGAACGTGTCGAAGTATTGGAAGGCGACGTGACTCAGTACAAGGCTTTCGAACAGTTCGAGAGATTCGAGATCAACACAATCTTCAACTGCGCAGCAAACGTCAAGCATTTCTCCAAGGGCACGGATATCGAAGACGTCAATATCGGCGGCGCGGAGAACTGCATAGAGTTCTGCCGCAGAAAAGGCGCACGTCTTATACATTTCTCGACTACAAGCACATCGGGAGACATACGCCTTCGCGACGGTGAGAAAGCTCCGACACTGAACGAGCAGACTCTCTATCTCGGACAGATACTTAATAACAAGTACACACACTCCAAATTCATTGCAGAGAGAGATGTCCTCGCCGCAGCCGCAGACGGTCTTGACGCTAAGATCATCCGCGTCGGAACGCTCTCTCCGAGAAACAGCGACGGTGAGTTCCAGATCAACTACCTCTCCAACAACTTTATGGGAAGACTGCGTACCTACGCCCTTGTCGAAGCATTCCCGTACAGTCTGTGTCAGAGTGTTGTCCGTCTCGGCGCCATCGACGTCAGTGTCGACGCGTTCATGAAGCTCGCGAAAACCCCGAAGGAATGCTGCCTCTTTAACGCCGTCAACAGCCACTCGATCTTCCTTTCAGACATCGTCGAATGCCTGAAAGAAAGAGGCAGGAACATCAGACTCGTAGAGGAAAACGAGTTCAACGAATTGCTCCTCAAGGCGGGCGAAGACCCCTCAAAGGCAGCGATCATTTCAAGTCTTCTTGCATATGTAAACGCTGCACAGGACGAGAAGGTGAAGCCGGTCGGTATCGATTGCACATACACAAACGAGATACTGAGCCGCTTGGGCTTCTTCTGGAACATCACGGACAAGAGTTATGTGGAAAGATTTTTGAGTGCTCTCGAAGGTCTGCTCTTCTTTGACTCAGACAATCTGATCCGTTAATAGAAGGAATAAACATGAACAGTATTGCAGATGTGCGCAACAAAAACTTGATAAAGTCCGTTTTCGTAAGCATCCTCCTGCCGGCATTGCTTGCAGGTGCTTCTGCGAACTTAGCGGGCATAATCGACGGCATCATCGTCGGTAACATCATCGGAAGCGAAGCCGTTGCGGCGGTAAACGCCTGCCGCCCTGCCATGCAGGTATACGGTTTTACTGCCGAGATATTTGCCTCGGGTCTTGCTACCTGCATTGCGATCTCGATCGGGCAGAACAAGAAAGACGACGCGAACAGGCTATACTCGACAGGCATATTCTCTGCGCTGGCGGTGGCCGTGATCCTCACGGTGCTTCAGCTCGTTTTTGCAAAGAACATATGCAGAGTTTTCGCCGACGACGATGCTCTCTACCCTCTTGCGCTCGAATACTATCGTTATTTCCTCTTAAGCACGTTCTTCATCCTGCTCAGCGATTCTCTGGCGGCGGTCATGCGCTCAGACGGAATGGTGAAGCTTTCCGGTGCTGTTCTCCTTCTGCCGCACATCGTCAACGCAATCCTCGACTTCGTACTCATCAAGGTGTTCGATCTCGGTCTTACCGGCGCGGCTATCGCAACGGTCCTCGGATATGTGTCGGGCTTCCTGTTATGCTGCTACTACTACATTTTCAAGAGGTCATATCGCTTCAAAGCAGGAAATTATCTTAAGAATCTCGGTGACATCGTCTCCGTCGGTATCCCGCCGGCAACGAACATGGGACTTATTACCATCAAGCTGTTGATCGTAAACAGTCTCGCCTTATCCTACGGCGGCACGATGGGAATGACGGTCATGTCGATGCTCATGATCGCGTGGGCACTGGAGTCGCTCTTCATCGGAGGAATCAAGCAAGCCATGATGCCGATGATCTCCTACTATTACGGAAACGGGGACTATCACGGCGTACGCATGGTCTTCTTTCATGCTTGTCGGATCCTGATGGGGATCGAACTGGCGCTCATGGTATTTCTTGAGATCTTCCCGCAATCAATACCTCTTCTGTTCGGACTCAGAGGAGCAGAAAATCTGGCTTCCGTTGCCACTGCCATGAGGATATTTGCAATCTATCTTCCGATGGAAGCATTCATCATGCTGACGATCACCTATTACACTGCCACTAAGAACAGGAAGACGGCGACTTTGCTGTCGGTTCTTCAGGGCCTTGCAGCGACCGTCGTCGTTATTTATCCGCTGGTGCACTTCTTCGGACTCATCGGTGTGTGGATATCCTTCCCGATATCAAGCATAGTTCCGATCCTAACGATCGTTTTCATGTCACACGGAAATTCTGAAAAATACTTCAAAATGAAGGGACAAACCTATCTGAAAGAATTCTCCATCGACTATTCACGGATCTCCGATATAGTTGCCGCCGTTATCAAAGCCGTCAGTGATGCCGGGTTTGATTCAACGATCGCAAACCGCACGGGCGTCGCGATCGAGGAGATGGCCGTCTCCGCGTTTGAAAGGAACAAAGGCAAAAAACTTCACGTTGATGTAACTGTTAAGAAGGTTGACGAGAAACTGCTCGTCACATTCTCTGACAACGGTGTGGAATTCGATCCGACAGCAAATAACGGATCTTCCGATGTTGAGCAACTCGACAACATCTCAATGTTAAAGCTTGTCTCACACAAGATAGAGTACGGCAGAGTAATCGGTATCAACAAGACCGATATCGTGCTGAAGTAAAGCTGTCGTCACTTGCTCTTTTTGCCATCCATGTATTAGTGTGCCAGAATGTCTTTAAGCACGATAACCTAAGATTTCCTCTTCATTTCTATTTCTTGGAGTTGTCTTATCACTACATAACTGCTTTAATCTTGCGTTAGTGGTAACAATGCCTTCAATCTGATTAGAACTTTCTGTACTTTGAATCTTGGCTATTTCAACGAGTCTATTAAGTTCTACTGGTTTTTGTCTTAAAAACAGTTCCTGCTTACCTTTAAACTCATGAATCTTTGCAATGTACGATAATATCTCGTTATCCCAAGTTCTATCCTTAAGCTTTGAATAATCAAATTCTCTCATTTAGGTGCTAACTCCTTTCTCCCAATTACCTCTTTTTCTCACATATTTAGCACCGTTTTGGGAGAAAGAGAATAACATTGGGAGAATTACCGCTCTCATCCGTCAATGCTCTTACCAACGAGCCTCCGTTGTAGAGATAGAATACAGTCTCGCCATTTGTTGTCTTTGAGATGAGTTCAAAGCCTCTGGTATAGTAAGTGACCTCGCTGTCCGTCTCAGCTTCGCCTATCGTGTATTCATAACTTACAAGGACTCAGCATCAGAGACATATTCAACATCATAACCGAGTTCGATAGACAACTCTTCGAATATAAAAGGTGATGTTAATTCTGTATTCTGAAAAACAATTATCTTATTTTGAAGCAAATATTGAGATTTGCTTATCCATCCACACATACTGTGACAGTTTTCACATATGTGCATATACCCAATCACACAATGACTCTAAATCAGAAATACATTCATCACACAAAGAGATATACTTGTCACCACCGAAATACTGTTGTGGTGAAATGAAATCAGGTTGTTGGTATATGAATTGACAGTACTCCCTATATTGTATTATTGAGATCAAGTATACATCCTTTCTAGAGAACGGATACTTAAATATGCACCACTCGTTCTTCCCTTTATATGTCTCAAGAATAGTATGTAATCTCTTTATGTAAGCATCACGGGTTGCTTCATGAAATCTCATATTCAAGCACGGAAAAACTTTGTATCTGTCTTGGGGATCATACATAGAGCCTTTCATCCATTCGATATCCATATTCTCGTGAATAATCAATCCTAATCGGTGATACAAATCTAATGTTTTGTATTCCATACACTAAAACCGCCTTCTGTCGAATAATTAATTGCGTTAAAATAATCAAATTTCGAAACTGGAACAATAGAATATCGCGGATCATATATCATAGCAACATAAGTTGAATCCTTGAAAGCCCCGTAAGTGAAGACCTTTTTAACTTTTACAGACGTTCATTCACAAGTCTTAATTTGAAACGGAACGATATGAATATCGTTCTATCCACTCATCAGGAATAATTGAATACGAGTATTTATATACAAAATCAACTGCTTCAGCTATGCCAAATTCAATGCTTCTTGTTTTATGAATGACAACGGAGTATCCATCACGAAAATGACGCCTAACCGAATAACATTTGTCGGTTTGCTCTATCGATAAGCTTAGTGTCTCGTACACTATGAATTTACATACATTTCCGTCATTTACAATATTTGTAACATCACCACCTAATGAATCAACTAAAGCAGTACAAATATCATCGCACATCTTGCAATAAGCTTCATAGTCAGGTTTGAATCCTTCATAATAAAAAGTCAAATACTTTTCCGGAAGTATTCGCATGCAAAAACCATTACAATCTTCCAAATCCATGAGAGAACAGCAATAGAGATACTCCTCATAATCACTGGTAGGTTTCAGATAAGGCGATCTGCTCCTCCAACGACCAATATTCGATAGATGTGTTAATTCAATCTTTTCATGTATTATTTCAACTTCTATCGGAATTGTTCCATACCATAAACTGAAAAAGCGGCATGCGTGATCGGAAGAACTGATAGTCACAACATCTCCATAATTCTGCAAGATCATCGTTTCTGCATCTTTCAAATTCATTTCAGTGCCTCCGTATATTTCTTTCCTAATCTCAAGGATGCATATTCATCCAAATATTCCATTGTATGCAAGAGATTTTCAGCAGAAATCGGCTCACAAATTTCTCTTCCACCTATTAGGTTTACTTCTGATCCATCTTCAATCTGCATTACAACTCTATAGAAATCCTCATCGAAGATAAAAATAAAACGCAAAAATAACGGGGATATACTAACCGCATTACGTTCCGGATATAAACAAGCACACGAATTCATTAACGAACCATATTTTTGATTTAATAAATTTTCAAATTGCTCAAACATTTCTTCGCCTCATTTCGGTGTCATAACCCAAAAAGTTTGTCCATTATATGTACACTCAGTGGGAATATTATATTGCGTTGAAAGATATTGATATTCCCAATAAGTTCCACACTCATTGCCAACAGTAGTAGGATCAACTGTAAAGTAAAAACTATGACCTCTAGCGATTTGATCATCTAAAAATGGAACATTATAGTTATCAAACATTTGACGATTTGAATAACCAAATTCTGATTGTATTCTACCCCATTCAGCTCCCATATCAAAATATGCCGCATTGTTCATCTTGAAACGCTTAATAGGCTTTATCACTTTAACCTCACTCTATTAGCCAAAAGAGGCTTCACTTATTCAAGAGCGTTTCCAAATTAGCACATCTCTCTAAAGTCCATTCAAAACTACGCTTAATATCACTATCAGATGTTTGAACAGAAACGAGTTTATATGCAAATTGCAGTAGTTCATTCGCAATCTTTTTCTCTCCCATATCATATGCTATATAGATCAAACCATCTTTGAAGGGTAATACGGTTTCTCCGGTCACTTTTCCTGCAACGATTGCATTAATTTTCGGCTCTGAATAATTCACAAGATGTAATGCATCTAATACTATCAATAGATTTTTCCTGTTTTTAGCACTATTAAATACTACAACAATATGAGAAAACTTTTTCCATGAACCATCTTCTTTCAATTGCCCATATAACTCCATGAGTTTTTCTTTACTCCATTTATATAGCGTTTTTGGGGGAAGACTTGAGATGTATTCATAATCTCTCGGTTCACATTCTCTAAAAATAGAAAACAATGAGCAGTTATATTTCTGATACAATGTTTTTGCTTCATTCAACGTCATGTTCTCACCCTCCGCATATGGCCCTCCAAAGACCATCACCAACTATTTCAAATGAATATCCTCTTGATTCTAGATAATCAATTTCTCGTTGAAAAAACCTAGGTTTACCATCATCAAATTAATAACCTGAATAGGGAGCATCTACTACACTCCATTCATCCATAAATACTTTCAAGTGTTAATATATCATTCTCAATCGTTTTTTTATGTTAATGATACTATTCATTTATCCTCCCAACATATAAAAGCCATTCTCATATGCATTTGACACATTCCCATTGGCAAAAGAATTAAAACAATTACCACACATGGCTGCTGAATGTCCAGATTTTGTATATACTGTATACAATTGAAGATTGTCAAGTCTTACACCATTATTAAGCGCCTGATTGACCGCATCCATCTCTGCACAATTAAACACATTAGGCCACTCTGCTAACGAACTCGAAGGAACAATAGATTCTATTAGAACCTTTACAACTTTAAATGATATGCAATAACTAATTCGTCTTCTTTCCTTGTTTATCGTATGCACTCCGTATTTTGCTGATCCTTCCGGCTCTTAGCCTAACCGTTAACAGAAAAATAATAACTGAGAAAAATATAACACCTACATACATGCATACCAAATACATAAAAGCACTATAATATATCCTATCCGTTCCAATTCCGTGGAAGAAGAAATAAATCACAAAGAACAGTACTATCACTTTTGTTAACGAAAAATAACATCTTTTGCCTTCACGAATTCTCCTAAACACAAGATTAGAAAGCGAATCAATAAACAAATACACAGGGAAAATCAGACTATAGAACCCGGATCCGATTTCTCGACATTCCTGAATGAAAAGAATAGTAAACACAGTGGAAGCTGCTACCCCTATCACCGATACAACCGTCTGCACTTTTTGATGCCTTTTACGCAGCATGATGTGTTTGCCTGTATTACGCTTACGTATATTTCTCGTAATCTCAATACTTGTTGCTCGTGCCTTAATCGGAAACTGAAACAACACAATCGAAAAGAACAACACCGCGGTATACAGATAGACGCCTATTGAAAAGAATTCTGAATATGTCCTGTTCGGTCCTATACCATCAAATAAGAATGCAACAGTAAAGCACAGGACCAAAAATCTCAAGAGCGAGATATAACAGTATTTTGTATCATGCAGTTTCTTGATCACTATATTAATCAACGAATCAGCAAACAAATACAATGGGAATAACAGATTCCAATACTCATCGGCACCCCCGATCTTCCGGCATTCAAAACTGAACAAGACTATACATACAATTGAAAACAGCATTCCAATTACTGAAACAATCAATAGTGATTTTTCATACTTCTTATGAAACATCACAAAACTCCACAAAACACATCATAAAACAATGCGGCTCCCTATATTTCAACACTTGCACATTCAAAACAATGCTATTTATAAACTCCGAATTACGCTAATACAAGCATTATGTTTCTTCCACATCATATGATACACCTGGCCTACCGCTTAGGAGCGGCTACCGAAAATCTCTAAATTCAAGAAAGGCAACTACAACTAACTAACATGGTAAATTTAACTTAACTACTATTCTGTTACTTCATCTGAAATTCATAACTGTGATCTATAATTCCCTCATATTTTTTTCTTTCAAATACAAGCTGTTTTTGTAATAACCACTTTACATTCTTATCGTTTTGATAAAAAGAATATGTATAATTGATTCTGCGTCGATATAACTCTTCTTCCCAATGCTCTGACACATATTTCTTGAAAACTTCACTGTTTATATCTTCGAACACAAAAGTATTACCAAACTGTTCCCAATCTTGATCTGAATACTTATCAGTCAAAAGAACACCGCTTTTTCGTTCATCATCAAAACTCCAAGCAGATTGATCTATTATCCCTATTCGATGCCAGAATACCATTGCCTCTGTTTTTGATATCTCAGCTACGATAACAGTATCCGAAAACTCAAATCCCTCTTTACCACACAATATTGGAACATTTGCATGACTTTGCGCAAGGCAGAACCGTTCAAATCGAGAATCAGCTTTAAAATCATAATCATCGGTCCAACAAAGTCTCAGATGCTTAAGCTTATTTATAGTACCTGCTTCTGAAAAATCACATATAAAGTCGGAAAGTGGTATGTCGTTAATTAAAAGAAACGGCAACTTCTCTCCGGTTGAAACACTTGTATCTCTAAGTTCAATACTATCCATACTACTCACACTCATTCGCAGTTAATATCATTTCTACAAATTGCTTTTTTGATCAATTCATATAGAACCGATAGTACTTTCTGTTTCTGCTCACTTTCTTCCGTCAAGAATCTGATCATTTCAATTTGGTTTTCCACGTCTTTTAGGAATTTATCATCCACATTCGGGACAGGCATATATGAGACTATTCTCTCAACATCTGAAATACTGTAGATTCCATCTTTATAGCGGTGGTATAGTTCAAACAATTCATCCATCAATCCTAATCTCCTAATTTGTAATAATGGTTACAATAATTCTTCCGTGATCTTCCGTAACTACTGTAACACTGCCTGATGTATAATTCACTCGCTCTGAACCGTTAACGTAAATGGGTAATGATTCACTTCCGTAATTAATAACGACCTCAACATAGTTAGGAGAAATGCTTCTGCCATATTTGCCTCTACCAGCTTCATAAATACGTGAAGCATGTACTACGACATCCGTTGTACTGCTATAGCGCATTCCACTGGGTTTAATCCTTTCCACAGCATGTTGAGTATAATATCTATTTCCGATTTTAGTATATTCTTCTCCCTCAATCATTACATGCTCATAGTCATTCCAACCAGCCCATAGTAATGAATCGTCATCATAAGAATACACCTCATCTTTCCCAGCGTTTCCAAATCCATCACCATTCTCAGAACCCGTTCCACTACGTTTTCCTGAACTGCATTCAGAATCGCTCCCGATACTTTCTGCTGCAGCCGCTGCTTTACCAGCAGCTCTGGCACTGGCAAAGTTCTTCCAACCTATAGCTGTTCCTGCTATGCTTGCTAAAATCTCAGTGATACCATAACCAATATGCCCGTCTTTGATATCTGCTATGCCTTTAGCTACTCCGGCTACACCAAGAAGCGTATCAATTATCGCTAAGATCAGCAACCCCGTTACTGTAGCAAATAACATACCGCATCCGATTGCACCTAGATATCCGAACATATCGTGATGTT
>JAKSRD010000026.1 GCA_024403795.1 Saccharofermentans sp. | reverse complement strand
GAATCTTGGAAGCAAAGCCAAAGTTTGATTTGGGGTTTACTGCATTTAATGAGCTGTTCATGAATTCAGAAGAACTCGCTGAATCAAAGCTTCCAAGGATATATGATATACCCATTGAATTAATTGATGACTTCCCGAATCATCCGTTCAAGGTCCGCCAAGATGAAGATATGGGGTTGCTTATTGCCAGTATAAAAGAGCGCGGGCTTATAACTCCTGTAACCCTCAGACCAAAGCGCAACGGACGATATGAGATGGTCTCAGGACACAGGAGAAAGGATGCGTGCAAACAGATTGGTCTGACTACCATAAAAGCTGATATTCGCGAAATAACCTGCGATGAGGCAACGATCCTTATGGTCGAATCCAATCTGCAAAGAACGGTTATCCTTCCGAGTGAGAAGGCTTTTGCATATAAGATGCGCTATGAAGCCCTCAAGAGGCGTGCTGGAGAAAGGACTGATTTGACCGGGGACCCGACGGAACCCAGGTTAAGAACTTCACAGCTGGTGGGTAATGATGTGAATGAGAGCGCTTCTCAGATTAAGAGATATATCCGCCTCACCGAGCTGATCCCGCAGTTTCTAGAACTGGTTGATGTCGGTAATATGGGTATGCGTCCCGCTGTTGAACTCTCATATCTCGACATAGACGATCAAGCTATGGTGCATGAACTGATGCTGGATTGTGTATGTACTCCCTCGCATGCACAAGCCATAAGGATTCGCAGGTTAGCCGAGAAAGGGATACTGTGTGAAGATCTGGTAGAAGAGATTATGAGAGAGGAAAAAGGCAATCAAAAAGAGAAAATCCATATCCGTTATGATCAGATCCGCGATTATATCCCCAGAAATATCTCTTTCGAGGAGACGACGGAATATATTAAAGCGGCGCTGAAGTTCTATCAGGAGGCACACTTCAAGAAATAGGGATGTCCTATTTGGAGATTAAAAGCAGTACATAGTCTCCAATAACCTTATATTTCTAGTGTATATCATTCTATTAGTCGGTATCGCACGACAAAAGTACGACATTCATACGACAGTATTAGTAGGGGAAAACAAAGAGTGACATGCTCGCAAATAAGTTGCTATATCTTGTTATAAGAGTTCTTTATATTATAGAATTCGAGTTGAAAAGCCCAGTCAAAATGTTAAGAAATGTGCGATATTACTGTGTTTGCTTAGGCTTCATGGAGTTTTGTCGTGGTAATTGTCGTACCAAAGCATTAAAACAGCCCATCAACACGAGGCTAAATGGGCTGAAATACTTGAATTTATTGAGTTTACCGACTCAGACCGGTTATGGAACCGATAGTCTTTTAGTCCAAAGGACGCATTGTCGGGAACAGCAACACGTCCCTAATTGATGCGCTGTCTGTCAGAAGCATAACGAGACGATCGATGCCGTAACCGATACCGCCCGTCGGGGGCATACCGAGCTCCAATGCATTGAGGAAGTCCTCGTCGGTGTGGTCAGCTTCGTCGTTGCCGGCTTCAGCGGTTGCGTCCTGAGCAGCGAATCTCTCACGCTGGTCGATAGGATCGTTGAGCTCTGAATAAGCGTTGCACATTTCCCATGTGTTGATGAAGAGCTCGAATCTCTCAACCTTATCAGGCTCGTCCTTCTTTTTCTTTGTAAGAGGGGAGATGGCGAGAGGGTGATCCATGATGAATGTAGGCTGAAGGAGGTTCTTCTCGCAGTACTCTTCGAAGAAGAGGTTAACGATGTCGCCCTTTGTGTGCCATGCCTCGTATTCAATGTGGTGCTCTTCGGCAAGCTTTCTGGCTTCTTCATCAGAGTTAACTGTGTCGAAGTCGATGCCTGCATACTTCTTGATCGCATCGTTCATTGTAAGTCTCTCGAAAGGCTTACCGAAATCGATCTCCAGGTCGCCGTACTTGATGAGCGTCGTGCCGCATACCTTCTCTGCCACATAACGGAACATGGACTCTGTGAGTTCCATCATGCCCTGATAGTCGGTGTATGCCTGATAGAGCTCCATGAGTGTGAACTCAGGATTGTGGCGTGTGTCCATACCTTCGTTACGGAATACTCTGCCGATCTCGAAAACTCGTTCAAAGCCGCCTACAATGAGTCTCTTCAAGTAGAGCTCAAGAGAGATACGAAGCTTTAAGTCGATGTCGAGAGCATTGAAGTGAGTCTCAAAAGGTCTTGCAGCAGCACCGCCGGCATTGCTTACAAGAAGCGGAGTCTCTACTTCCATGAAGTCACGATCTGCGAGGAAATTACGGATCTCCTTGATGATCTGTGATCTCTTCTCGAATGTGTCCTTAACGTTGGGGTTAACGATGAGATCAAGATATCTCTGACGATAACGGATCTCTGTGTCCTTCAGACCCTGATACTTGTTCGGCAGGGGATGGAGGCACTTGGAAAGGAGCTTGTATGCCTTTGTGAGGATCGATACCTCACCCTTTTCGGTAAGGTAGACTTCGCCTTCTACGCCGACGATGTCGCCGATGTCGAGGTTCTGCCAAGCCTTGTAGTCTTCTTCAGGAAGATTGTCGATCTTGGTGAAGATCTGGATCTTGCCTCTGCGGTCGTAGAGATCGCAGAAGGAGACCTTACCCATACCGCGCTTTGACATAAGACGGCCTGCAACTCTTACTGTCTGTCCGGCAAGCTGCTCGTAGTTCTCGACAACTTCAACGGAGTGGTGAGTTACGTCGTAAGTAAGTTCTTCATAAGGATCGTTGCCGGACTCCTGGAGAGCCTTGAGCTTCTCCATACGGAATCTGGTCTGTTCCTGAATCTCTTCTGCACTTAAAGGTTCTGTTTGAGGTACAAATTTCTTTCCCATAAATATCTTGTCTCGTTCTCGAAAATTTCTTTTGTTAATTACTTCTCGATCTTGATGATCTTGTACTTGATGATGCCGGAAGGTGTGGATACGGATACCGTCTTACCCTTCTTCTGGTTAGAGATTGCTCTTCCTACAGGAGAGTTCTCTGAGATTCTCTTCTTCTTGAAGTCGATCTCGCTCTCACCAACGAGCTTGTACTTGTATTCCTGCTTCGTTGCAGTGTTCTGAAGTGTTACTGTAGCACCGAGTGAAACCTTATCAGTAGAAAGGTTGGAATCGTCAACAACCTCAACAACCTTGAGGATTGCTTCGAGCTCTTCGATACGTGATTCATTCTCAGCCTGTTCAGCTCTTGCTTCATCGTATTCAGAGTTCTCGGAGAGGTCGCCCTGTGCCTTAGCGTCTTCGATCCTGGCTGCAATCTCGCTTCTCTTCTTAGTCTTACGCTCGGAAAGTTCGTTCTGCAGTTCGTCGTAACCTTCCTTGGTGATCTGCTTCTTAATGATCTCGTCTGCCATTTTGTGTCTCCTCGTAATAAATAGATTTATATCAATATCTCGTAGATGTCGTTTTCGAGCCGTCTCGAAAAGCATCCGGCCGTAAGAACTTATCTTACGTTGCCGTTGCTGTCTTTCTGGATGACGTCATGTGCGCCGCCCTCAACGATGGAAGTAGAAGATACTACGACCAGACGGGCTTTCTGCTGGAACTCTTCGATCGAAGAGGAACCGCAAGAGCACATTGTTGCCTTGACCTTGGCGAGGGATACTTCGACGCCGTCCTTGAGGTTGCCTGCGTAAGGAACGTAGGAATCAACACCCTCTTCGAAAGCCATCTTGCCGCCCTTGCCGCCGTCGTCGTAACGCTGCCAGTTACGAGCACGGTTGGAGCCTTCGCCCCAATACTCTTTAACATAAGAACCGCCGACGAGCAATTTGCGCGTAGGGGATTCGTCGAATCTTGCGAAATAACGACCGAGCATCATGAAGTCAGCACCCATGGCGAGAGCCAAAGCCATGTGATAGTCGTGAACGATACCGCCGTCAGAGCAGAGCGGGATGTAAACACCTGTCTGCTGGAAATACTCGTCACGAGCCTTTGCAACAGCGAGAACAGCTGAAGCCTGGCCGCAACCGATACCCTTCTGCTCACGTGTGATGCAGATGGAACCGCCGCCGATACCGATCTTGATGAAGTCGGCACCGCAGTCTGCGAGGAACTTGAAGCCCTCAGCGTCTACGACGTTGCCTGCACCGATGATGGCATCAGGATAGTTCTCTTTACACCACTTCAAAGCTCTCTCCTGCCATACGGAGAAACCGTCTGAGGAGTCGAGGCAAAGAGCGTCAGCGCCTGCTTCGAGCAAAGCGGGGATACGCTCCTGATAATCTCTTGTATTGATTCCGGCACCTACGATGAGCTTCTTCTCAGCGTCCAAGAGCTCATTGGGGTTAGCCTTGTGGAAATCATAGTCCTTACGGAAGACGAGACCGACAAGTCTTCCGTCTGCATTAACGATAGGAAGCTGGTTGATCTTGTTGTCCCAGATAATGTCGTTTGCTTCCTTGAGGGAAGTGCCCTCGGGAGCTGTGACAAGCTTCTCGATGGGAGTCATGAACTCTTTTACCTTGGTATCGGGTGAGAGTCTGCTTACACGGTAATCACGTGTTGTAACGAGACCTACGAGCTTACCGGAAGGTGTGCCGTCTTCTGTAACAGGAGCTGTACCGTGACCTGTTGTCTCGTGGAGCTCGATAACCTTTGCGAGTGTATCGTCGGGAGCGAGGTTGGAGTCAGATTCAACGATTCCGGCCTTGTACTTCTTTACTTTGCGGATCATCTCGCACTGAGACTCGATCGACTGTGACTGGAATACGAAAGACATACCGCCGCATCTTGCGAGCGCGATAGCCAGACCGTCGTCACTTACGGACTGCATTACGGCAGATACCATAGGGATGTTGATCTTAAGACGTGATTCTTCCTGACCCTTCTTGTACTTTGCGATAGGGGCAGACAGGTCTACCTGATCGGGTGTGTTCTTCTCGGTTGTTAGATTAGGTACCAAAAGGTACTCCGAGAAAGTTCTTGACTCTTCTTCAAAGATGATTGCCATACTGTTTCTTTACTCCTCCGTTCCCTCTGCAGCTGTTTCTTCTGCTGCAGGTGCTTCAATATCATCAGCTGCAACAGGTTCTGCTGCTGCATAAGATTCAGTGGAAACTGAATTGCGAGAGGGGGTAGCGGAAGCGTTCGGAGGAGCGATAACGTCAGCAGGAACTGCATCGCTGTCATCAAATCTCGCACCGCACTTGAAGCAGAAAGCGTTGGAAAGGTTGTTCTCCGTAGCGCATACTGCACACTTCTTAAGTCCTCTCTCTCGGAGGATCTTAACGTTCAGGTCCTCAATCTCGGCATAAAGGTTTGAGATTGATTCGCATCTTGCGTTGATATCCTTAGTCATATCAACGTTGACGTCTTTGTACTGTCCATAGTACAGGTGGCCGATCTCATCGTAATACTTACGGATCGTGTTCTTCTTCTCATCGATCATTTTCTGGAAGTTGGCGATGTTCTTTCCTTTTAGGTCCTGAAATATAGGCATATCAAAGTCCTCCTTAAAAGATTTAAAGAAGATTATACCTCAAATCGGCTCGAAAAACATTATTTATAATATTCTAGTTTTCGCGAAGAACGAATAAAAAGGGCTGCCCGTGCGGACAGCCCTTCAAGAATACAAGATATATTCTCAGATCTTCTGCGGTTTGATCTTCCAGATCTCGCTTGCGTACTCCTTGATCGTACGGTCGGAGGAGAACTTGCCTGAGTTGCAGATGTTGACCCAGCACTTCTTAGCCCATTCAAGACTATCGTTGTAATCTTTGTAGAGACGGTCGCGCTGCTTGCGGTAGTCATCGAAGTCGCCCAATACGTAGTAAGGGTCACCGGGCTGCCAGTTGGAGCCGTAGATGAGACCGTTGAAGAGGTCGTTGAACATGCCTGTTCCTTCGTCGTTGAAGGAACCGTCGATAAGACGGTCGAGGCACTTCTTGAGTCCGGGGATGTTCTCATACTGCCACTTCGGATTGTAGTAAGCCTTTGTAGCAGCCATGTCTTCGGAACGGCAGCCGAAGATGTAGATGTTGTCATCGCCTACGCACTCGGCGATCTCAACGTTTGCACCGTCGAGTGTACCGAGGGTAACGGCACCGTTCATCATGAACTTCATGTTACCGGTACCTGAAGCCTCAAGACCTGCTGTGGAGATCTGCTCTGAAACATCTGCTGCAGGGAACATCTTCTCGCCGACAGATACGTTGTAGTTCTCAACGAATACTACCTTGAGCTTGTTCTTCATGTCAGGATCGTTGTCGATGAGACGTGCGATCTCGTTGATGAACTTGATGATAGCCTTGGCTCTGAAGTAACCCGGAGCTGCCTTTGCGGCAAAGAGGATGGTAACCGGGGGCATGTCAAGCTTCGGATTCTCCTTGATCCTGTCGTAGAGGTTCAAAGCATAAAGAGCGTTGAGAAGCTGTCTCTTATATTCGTGGAGACGCTTGATCTGAACATCGAAGCAGGAGTTGGGATTGAGCTTGATGCCCTGTGTGTTCTCGAGATAAGCGGAGAGGGCCTTCTTGTTGGTCTTCTTGATGGCGATGAACTTCTTCATTACCTTATCGTCGTCCTTATACTTCTCGAGCTGCTTGAGCTGGTCAAGATCCGTAACCCATTTGTCGTCGCCGAGAAGGTCCGTGATGAGCTCAGCAAGCTCAGGATCGCAGGCTCTGAGCCATCTTCTCGGAGTAACGCCGTTTGTCTTGTTGGAGAACTTCTCGGGATAGATGTTGTACCAATCCTTGAGAGTGTCATTCTTCAGGATGTCCGTGTGGAGTGCGGCAACGCCGTTTACGGAGTGTGAACCGTAGATGGCCATCCAAGCCATGTGGATCTTACCGTCAGCCAAAGGAGACATGCGGTCGATGAGCTCGGAATAGAGACCTGCTTCGTACATCTGTGCACGGAACTGGTTGTTGATGCCTTCGATGATCTCGAAGATACGGGGGAAGAGGAAACGGAAGATGGAGATATCCCACTTCTCGAGTGCCTCTGCCATGATGGTGTGGTTGGTGTAAGCGAAAGTATCCTTAACGATCTCCCATGCTTCTTCCCAACGGATGCCGTTCTCGTCAACGAGTAGTCTCATGAGCTCGGGAATGGCGACAACAGGGTGTGTATCGTTAAGTTGAATCGTGTTGTACTTGGCAAAATCGTGAAGATCGTTGCCGTGAACTTTCTTGTATCTGAAGATAATGTCCTGAAGAGAAGCAGATACGAAGAAGTACTGCTGTCTTACACGAAGGACCTTTCCGTCATAGGAAGTGTCGTTCGGATAGAGGACTCTCCAGATGTCCTGAACGCGGTTCCTCTCGATAACTGCGTCATCGAATCTCTGTGAGTTGAAGAGATTGAAGTTGAATTCCTGTGCAGGCTCAGCCTTCCAGAGTCTCAAAAGGTTTACGTTCTTAGTGCCGTAACCCGTGATCGGGAGGTCACAGGGAACTGCCCAGACATCGATATCCGAGTAGTGAACCTTAACCTTACGGTCGTATCTGGGAAGGATGAACGGATAGCCGTGCTCCATCCAGGAGTCAGGATACTCATTCTGGAAGCCGTTCTCGATCGACTGTCTGAAGAGACCGTAACGATAGAGGATTCCGTAACCTGTTACAGGGAGATTCAAGGTTGCGCATGAATCAAGGAAGCATGCTGCAAGACGACCGAGACCGCCGTTACCGAGGGCAGGGTCTGTCTCTTCTTCAAGAATATCCGTAATGTTGAGGCCGAAAGAAGCGAGAGCGTCTTTAGCCTGATCGTAAATACCTAAGTTTACGAGGTTGTTGAGCATTGAGCGTCCTTCAAGGAACTCTGCTGAAAAATAGTGAGCCTGACGGCCCTGATTGTACTTGTGTCTGGTAGCCATCCAGTTCTCTGCGATGAGCTCAACGATGCTCTTGGAAAGCGCTGTCCAATAGTCGCGCGGTGTAGCCTGTTCCAGGCTGAGACCGGTCTCAGCTCTTACATGAGACTGCATCATCTGCTCCAGTGTCTTGGCTGTTACTGTTGACATATCTTTTGTCTTCGTAGTCTTTTCCGGCATAGAAATACCTGCTTCCTGCAAAATATATACGTTGAATTCTATCAATAAAGGGGGGTGTTCGCAATTTATTAAGGCAAGTTTGTACTATTACCCAAAAAGACCTCGAAAAGCCTTATTTCCGCATTGTTATTTGACAATAGCAGTGTCAGAAAACTAACAAAATTACCCTAAATTTGCCTTATATGTCAAACGCCCCGTTCGAATCGTGTTATGCGGCCACTTAACAGACGATATGTGTCCTTTTTGAGTCAAAGTTGCTCTTATTTAATTGTATTTTCGCTAAGGGTATATTAAACTTCAAATATTATGAACATAGTGTTTTATTACATCTTAGCTGTTTTGGCCGGAGCACTTTCAGGTGCTCTTGTGACATATTTGTTCGGCAAGTTTCCTGACGCGTGGCTTCAGGAGTACGGCGTAACACCGGAAGATCCTGATTACAGGCCTTCAAAGAGAATGAGACCTTTCCCGGAGGGCATCATAGCAGGCAGCTTCTGTATCGTTTGCTATTGCGTTGCGATTTTCTTCTGTAAGCCGTATTACATTGATGAATTCAAGCCGATGCATCTGGCGGTTATCTTTCTGGTAGTTCCGGTGCTTTTCCTGGTAATGATAGCTGATAAGCTCAACAGGATCATCCCGAACCAGTTTACCGTGTATATCGGAGCCTGTGGGCTTTTGTCTATCCTGGCCGATGTCTTTGAAGGTTCAGTCTGGTTCTCGCCCGGTGCGGCATGGTGGCTGCCGGTCCTTAACAAGGTCATTGCTTCCGTTGTAGGCGGCGGTGTTATCTGGCTCATCGGCTTCCTGTCCATTACTTTCCTCGGACGTGAGGGCATGGGAATGGGCGACAGGAATCTCCTTTTTGCAACGGGATTACTTACAGGCTGTTACGGATTGATCGTTCTGATATATGTATCGATCTTCTCGGCGGTTATTTTCGCCGTTCCGCTTCTTATCAGGAAGAGCAAGAGAGTTGCTGCTGAGAAGAAGAGGATCGCAGAAGCTGAAGATCCGAGGAAGGAGAAGCTGATAATCCAGAGGGAGAAGGCAAAGATCCACTTTGCGGACGATCCTGATTATATGGCTTTCGGTCCTTTTATTGCTTTGGGTTGTACGGTTCTTCTCATCATGGAGCCCTTCTTCTTTGAGAAGATGTTCATGTCGATGTCTTTATTCGGAGTTGCTTTCTGATGGACATACTTAAGTCCCTCGGCAATGCCATTGTTAACGCTTTCAAGTTCCCGAAGCCTTACAACTGGGGTTATCCTTTGTTTTACGGTGCTGCCGGAATGGGAATATCAATGGCGATGCTTTTGCTCCTGTTTTCAGGCATGTTCCCGTTCTCGTCGACTTCGTTGATCGGATGTGCGGTGATCGTTCTGGTGATCGTGATGTTTGCTTTTGTGACACCGTCGGTGATCATTGCGGAGAAGTGCGGACTTAATGTTGCGGGGCGTTATACGGGAATCGGTGTGCTTATACTGTCATTCCTGTCCGGTGCTCCGCTGTATCTGATGAAGGCTTCTTTCCATAACCTGTTGACGGCATTATGGCTTAAGATCGGGGGCACGATCGTATTTCCTGCGGTGTTCTACCATGTGGAGACCGAGAACGGACTTACGCTGCTCCTTGAGATCCTTATCGATACGGTCATTCCCGCATTCGGTTTTGCGCTCTTCTTCTTCGGCGCTGTCTGGCAGGGATTTACTGAGAAAAATAAGCGACTTGCGTATATCGTGTTACCTCTGCTTATTGCCCTTTTCTCATTTGATTTCCTCGATATCATAGGCATCCTCATTATCGGTTGGTGGCTTTGTGTCGTGCGCGATAACACTGAGAATATCTACGGAGTAATACTTTCACTTATCGGTTCAAGACTTACCGGAATACTTGCAGGCGGAATAGTAAGTGAACTGGATCTTACGACGATAAGGACTTTCAGTGATATACCGTCAACGTTCTATTATTCGACTGTTCCGGCGATAATCATCGCGGCCATAATGATGGCATTTTTTAAGAAGACATTGGGCGAGTTCCATTTTACTTACAGTGCCGATATCTACGGCGACGATAAGCATCCTGAAGATACGGACGGCATAAAGGCGGGAGGTATCATTTCGGGAATCAATCTTACATTGGTGTTGGGTGTGATCATCTGTGCCGTTCTTTGGATCTTGTTGGCAAAAGGAATTCGTATCTGAGGGGAAGCAGGGGATAAGAAATGGAAGTGCGTAAGAAGAAAGTCAGAGATATCAGTGATTCCGAGCGATATATACGCGATCGTGCATCGGTCATGTCGATGCTCAAGTTCATTCTGACGGTAGTGATCCTTTTCGCGATCGGTTATATCGGCAAGAACATAGTAGTTATTCTGGTCCCGTTTCTCATAGGTTTTCTTCTCTCGAAGACTTCCATCGGGATCGCAAAGGGAATAGCAAAGCCGTTCGAGAAGAAGAACACGGATCCGAAGCAGGGCAAGAAGAAGCCTCTCGTGAACCGGATCGCACTCGTTGTATATGTAATCCTCAATGTCCTTACATTTGCGGTAATCATCCTTACCTGCATCGGACTTGCTTATCAGGCCAACAATTTCCTTGTTACTGCAGCTGAGATCGCAAGAACATTCAAACCTGATGAGGCGATCAACACTCAGCTTCTGGAACGTTTCAGCGTAGAGAACGGCGGTTTCCTTACACCGGACATGATCGCTTCGCTTGAACTCAATATCGCGAATATGGTGCAGACCATTGTCAGCAATATTCCCAAGATCGTCAGTTCCGCACTGTCAGCTGCCTGGAAACTGGTCGGCAATCTGCCTTATGCCATATTCTTTGTCATCAGCATTATCCTGAGCGGATTCTACTTCATCCATGACGGTCCTGCCGTTATGAGATTCTTTGTAAAGAACACCCCCAACCGTAACTTCAGGAGCAGGATCAGCACGCTCTTGAATGAACTCTTCAACATGGTGTTCCGTGTTCTTGGCGGATACTTCGTTCTGTTCATTATCACGGCACTCGAGTCATTAGCGGTGTTTTTCCTTGCCGGACTTCGTGAATATGCCATTATCCTTGCGCTCATCACGGCGGTGATCGATTTCCTGCCTGTGCTGGGTGTCAGCGTGACCATGATCCCGAGCCTTATCTACCTGATTTCTCAGGAACGTTATGCTTCGGCAGCGGTAGTACTCGTCGGTTATGTGTTGATGACAGTAATTCGCCGTTTTATCGAACCGCCTATCCTTGGCAAATCAATGCACATGCATCCGCTTATCACGCTCATTTCAATGGCGGCCGGTGTTTATATCTGGGGCGCGGCAGGCTTCCTTTTGGGACCCATCCTTGCGATCATCATCATTCAGGTGATCAAGGTTTTCGATCTCGACAAGAAATTCGGAAGATATTTCTCAGGCGTTTGGGACCGCTTTATGGCAGATAAAGATGACGAATCTGAATCTAAGGAGAATACAGTGGAGACTGAAGAGGCTTAAGATAAGGCCCGTTGCTCTTTCTGCAATGAATCGTCAAGATTCGGATTCTCGTTTACCTTCTCGAAAACACCGTACTGAATGAGTATTCTTCTCTCGGTATCTGCTGCACGGTTCATTACGATCTTCTGAAGATCCTTTGTCTCTTCAAGAGCATTTTCGACCTCGGTTAATGAAATCTCTGCTCTCAGATAAGAACGATTGTTATTTGTGACGATGTATTTTGCCTCGGCCGTTCTGCTGACTGCAGCGGTAAAGGCACTGATGAAGTATGCGATTGCTGCAATGCTGATGATCGCAGCGACGATTACTATGGCAAGTGCCGTGAAGTCGATCTCATCACCTTTCAGCTTCGGCGCGTATGCGATCATCGCAAGAATCGACAGGATCAACGCTGTGGTCGCAATAATGAGGCAGAGAAGCTGGGTGATCTTTATGCCTTTCTTTGTCTGGGTGACAGCTTCGTCGACCCATCCGCCTTTGGCACGTGTTTTGTAAGGATCCAGGAAGTCGGAGATCTGATCGACATTTTTCTTGCTGTCCTCAAGCTTCTTCTCAAGACGGACACGCTTGTCTTTAAGCTCACTCAGGAATTTGATGTCGCTGAAGAAATTCCTGAATTGAGTGCTGGATTCTTCCATATAGTAATCGTACAAGACACCCGGCTTGAATTCGTATTCTGTTGCGATGAGGTTGCTTACGTATTTTGCCTCCAGGTCGCATAGGAGATGACCGCGAAGCGCCAGACAGTTGTTGGGTTCTCTGTAGAGAATGTACGAGTAACTCATCCTGGCTGATACAAAATCACCGGAACGAAGACTGTGTTCGGCTTCATCTATAAGTGAATCTTCAGGGAAATAGTCGTAGTCGTAGGCGTTGCCGCAGGAAATGCAAACGAATATAGAGCTCTTCTTCTCAAGAATGAGTTGCGAACCACAGGTACCACAAAAATGCGGATACAGTTTGCTCATAACAGCCTGCCTTTATGTCGTTCAAGAAGGAAAAACTACCGACTATATTATATCAGATTTTTATGGTTTTTGTTGAATTTATTGCGAATAATTTATAACAACTCGACAGTTTATATGAATGTCCTTAGAACAGAAAATGCCCATGTTTCTAAGAGAAAACATGGGCATTTACATAGCGGCACAGTATTGTCAGACGGCTTTACGGAAGATTGATTTATCCGACCTGCGACGGCTGATCAAGACTTGCTTTCATCCTTAACATTATTGGCAGATGCTTCCGCCGCCTTGATCCTTTCTGCGGCCATTCTCTTCTTTTTGCGTACGGAAGAGATGATCAAAATGAGTATGATCGCATTGACCATGATGAAGATCAGTCCCGGAAGAGCAGAGATAACCCAAAGAACGAGACCCTGGAAGAATACTTTTGTATCCTCCTTCATGGCTTCGAACTGCTGAGTGATTCTCTCGCTGAATGTGATCACATGCGGTTCGACGATCTCACGTTCTTCCAATACTTCCTGTAAGGTGAGACTGAGCGTTGCGTATTGAACCTGATTCTCAAGAACGAGGAGAGTGGACTTAGTGCTCTCGATCTCATATCTGACTTCGGTCAATCTGTTCTGAAGGAGGAAGATGTTGTCGAGGTCGTCGGCCTTTTCGAGCAGATCCAAGAGCTGTTCATATTCGATCTGAAGAGATTCGAGTCGAGCCGTTGTATCGACGTACTGCAGAGTAACGTCGGTCGTACTCTCACTTGAGTAGGTTATGGTGCAATTGCTGCCGACGGATGAGATGAGTTCATCTAATTTGTCTGCAGGCACGCGGATAACATAATTGCCGACACGAAGATTTCTGTCTTTACCGGTGCCGCTGACGGAAGAGTATTCCATGTAGCCGCCTGCGGCGATGGTCTTTGCCTTGATGTCGTTCTCAACCGTAATGAAATTTACCGTCTCCGCTGTCATGTCAACTGTCCTGATAAGCAGACGCCCCTTAGTCGGATCTATGATTGTCGGATTGGTAAGATTTGGATCAACAGCATCAGGAGCTGCTTCGGCATACTCACCGTAGCCGGCAGAAGTGTTGCCCAGAACAGCGTTGATCGAACGATCTACTGCTTCGCCATTTGTATTGTGTTCTGTAATGACAGTCGATGCCGACTTAGCTTTGGATAAGTAAGTGCCTAAGCCCAAAAAGATTACAAAACCGACGATTACAGTCAGACTTGCTGCCAATGCGATAATTGTAATGGTGCTCTTTTTCATAGAATTCCCTCCTTCTGATTATGAAGTGCGATTATATTTGCGATTCGATGTTTTCGATGTGTGCGGTCAACAAGAACAGTGACAACGGCGATAGTTATACCGATATGTTTCTTTTTTATGATGCTGACCTCCTTGGATCAAGATATTGCTATGTCGAATGTCGGTGTCTCGCCTATGGCATTGTCGCCGGCAACGATCGTGACGGTGTAGTGATCAGGCTGAAGCGGCACATAGTAGATGCCCAAACGAAGCCCGTCTGAAGGGACTTCCACGTCGAGAATGTTGCTGCCATTGTCTCCGTCGATCTTTACGGTGTAATCACCCTGTGAATCCTGAAGCTCGAAAACAACAACGGCCTGGCGCTCCTCATCTACATCAAACTCAAGCGTTGAATTCTCTTTGTATTCTTCGGTTATGTCATAAGTGATCGTCGAATTAAGGAGCATTCCGAACGTTGAGTTGGCAATCGTGATCCCGAGTCCCGAGATGAACAATACAGTTGAGAGGATACCTGCGATGAGAAAATTTCTTCTTCTGTGCTTCTCCGGATTCAGGAGCTTCATGCCGATCGCGATGAAAAGCGGCGATAAAGTGCAGATGAGAATAAAAGAACCGACAAACTGAGACATGGAAGCCGTGGCAGTTGAGATCTCAACTGAATCCATTGCCTGTGATATCGGCTTTGCAACTTCTGTTGAAGAGAGATAGCCTGCGGTCGCGGATATGAGATTATTCATGAAGTGGATGAACATCGACAGAAGGATATTGTTCTTCTTTACGACTACATAACTGAGAACCATGCCGAGCATGAATGTTGTTGCAAATCTCAGGACTGAAAGGTGGTTGATTCCGAAGAACAATCCGATGATCAGAACAATGAGCCAATCCTTCTTCAAACTTCTGAAGCAACTCAGCAACAAGCCTCTGTGCATTGATTCTTCGCAGATTGCCGGAAGCAATGCGATTACAAGCACGGTGGTAATGTAATTCATCGATCCGTACAGTGTATCGCTTAAAGCTTCAGCTTCCGACGTACTGGAAGGGACGATGATGGATGTGATTACGACCATGAGCAGCGAGAGCGGAAAGCTTCCTGCGAGAAGGAAGATGCATCCCATAATGTCTTTAAAGCTGATCTTCTTCATCGGCAAGACTTCTTTGATGCTTATCTTGCGGATAAGACAAAATACTATTACTATCGTGAGAAACAGGATCTCAGTCAGGACCAATCCGACTAAGCCCAGATGCTCCTGCAAAGGTCCGCATACAAATACAAAAAACAGCATTACAAAAGCAAATAATGCAAATCCCATCCATGGACGTAAACGTTCCTGATTAGTTAATTTTTGCATAACAAACTCCTTATCCCGTATTCAATTGTTCCGGTGCCGGGGAAATCCATAAGTGAAATCTTGTTAAGTTACGGTGAGTATCAGTTACTCGTGTATCTTACGTTCCTTTTTTAATTTGCTGACTTGAGCAAATCTAATGATCATTGATATTAATCCGGCTGTGAACGGGAATAACATCAGTGATCCGATTATCAGATTGTGTATGGTGTTCTGCCTGAAATACAAGAAGATATTTCCTGCACAGACAAATGCACAGAGAATTACAACAAAGAGAAGATATAGTGCCATAGCCCTCAAACAGTTGATCTTAGATTCAATGTCTGAATAGAGCTCAATTCCTTCCGGAAAATCCTCGGCCTTGCCTCTGGTGTATACGAGGGCCATCCCGGGATAAACGGAATGACAGACAACTTCAATACCCATCTCTTCAAGGAATCTGAAGTAATCGGAATTCTTCTTGTTGCCAAAACTTCCCTGAAGAAACAAAGCCTTATATACATACTTTCCGGCATCTGTCTCCTCGAAATCGTAACGGCCCAACTTGCTGCGTGCCTTCATTGCATATCCGTGAGCAGCCATGTTGTTGATCCATTCCTCTTCTTTATCAAGCTGCCAGATGAAGTACAACTTATGCAGAGTCCTGATCATCTTATGCCTCCCCCATGATTCGTCTGCCATTCTCAACGAGTTCAGCCAATCTTTTCAGTTCTTCCGTAAGAACACTTTTACCGGAAGGAGTAATTACATATTCTTTCTTGCGGCTTTCAGGATTCTCGGGGAGTGCATCGATCCATCCTCTCTCAACGAGTGAATTCAGTGCTCCGTAAAGTGTACCCGGAGCAAGTCTTACTCTCTTGTGGGACAGTTCTTCGACGTTCTGAATGATTCCGTATCCGTGGAGTGGCTTCTGGAGTGATAATAATATATAGAAAACAGCTTCTGTTAATGCTTGCTGCGGCATGATTATTACCCCTTTCCTTTCCTTGTTTTGCGTTGCTTTCATCCGGTCAGCTATGGCCTTAAGCTGGCTTTGCGTATCGGCAACCGATATATCGTAGCTCGAGTATATCGCCATCCGATATAACTGTCAAGGGTGATTTGCGTCCGTGATGGTTTTCGAGCGAAAAAACAAAAGATGACGGCGGAATAGTTGTCGGGCAGGGGAA
This sequence comes from Saccharofermentans sp., assembly GCA_024403795.1. GTDB lineage: Bacteria > Bacillota > Clostridia > Saccharofermentanales > Saccharofermentanaceae > Saccharofermentans. The sequence continues at coordinate 9,956 of JAKSRD010000026.1, read as the reverse complement.
TAAGGTTGCAGCGGAATGGTTTTCGCGCAGGGAAATATCAGGCCGCATCGGACCGGTCCGAGATAAGCAACTGATATATTGCGTTGTTGAGCGCGGAGATCAAACCTCTTATGTCAAAGGGGAGATTGTCCGTATCGTGCGTGAAGAGGAAATCAACCCCCGATATCAGCCCGGCTCCCGTGTAATTACCGTACTTTATCTTGTTATCGCGGATATAGTCCGAAGAATTCTTAATGCCTAAATGTTCAATGATGATACAAGTGTCGATCTCTTCAATATAGATTACGAAGTCCGGATGAATCGTGTAATTAAGCCCTGTGAGCGAGATCTCCGGTTCGTATTTGAAGGGAATCCCCATATCGTCCAGAAAGACCGCAATGTCACGCTCGGCAGCCGAACGGTAGAATATTCCCTTAAACGGATAGTAACTTGGCTTGGGATGTCTGGTATCAGCATCATTCTTCAGGCTGTCAAAGAACGCTTTGTTCATGACGACCTGCTGATTATAAGACACGCGCAGGAGCCTGTTCACATTATGAGGCATGCATTCCTGCAGCGGCTCATCAGTGAAATGCGCCTCCCAGATCGCCTCGTAGCAGCGGAGTTCCTGCTCGCAAAGTTTGCGTTGCTTGTAAATCTCCATACAATTCTCGCCTGCCGGAGTATTCAGATTATATCTATGGTTATCTATAGATATTCTTTTGGTTGGGACACCATAGAGAGTGTGTTCCGTCAATTTAACAACCGGGAGTTCCGCAAGGATAATGCGACGGTAGTTGATCCTTAAAGCAAGGTATTCTTTTGGTATGTATTTATCGATTCGTTCCATACAAATAATATACAACGGATCTTTGTTGGTTTTTCACGACAAAATGCGACAAAACCGACAAGGTTGAGACTAATGCGCTAAGACACCAATTCCTGAAAAATTCCAAAAAAGACGCCAAATCTGGAGAAAAATAGGAAAAAAGGCTCAAATTCCTAAATCTCTCCAGATTTGAGCCAGTTTTTGGAGAAATTCAGGAATGCGCCTCAAAGCAACAAACGAGTTGCGGTTGGTTTTGGCAACTAAAGGCCGCCCTCGCGGACGGCCCGGTAATTAAAACCAGAACTTATTTACAGCACGACATTCTTGCCTTCAACGTTCGGATCGGCGAACGGGCCGGGGATGACGGCGGTGCGCTTGTTGCCGAAGTAGTCGGTGTCGAAGACGATGTCTTTGCCGTCGCGGTCTTCGAATCTCTGTGAGGGCTCGAAAACCTGACCCAGGACATTCGTGTCGATCATGCTGCCCGTGAAATCACCGAGGAAGGACGCGATGTTCGTGTCGAGGTAAGCTTTGTCGCCTTCCTCACGAATGTTTGCATAGACTTCGCTCTTCTCGTCGAGGAGGTAATTCTTCTCTTTGGCGAAGCGCTGAGCACCGCCGAAGTAAGCGTTGCCGTCGATCCAAACGGGAAGGTGGGACTCGTGACCTTTGAAGAGCTTCATCATGTCGGGCGTATCGGTATCCATGTCGAACCAGCCGATCCACTCGTCATATTCAGGATACTGATCCCAGACGTGAGTGCCGACAACGCGTTCTTCTACTTCGATCCTTCCGTCGTCAAAGCGTGATACGAGTGATGCTTTGGGGAACTTCTGGAAGAAGATGTTGTTGTAGAATCTGTCGTCACCGTGAAGGATGGTCATGAAGCCCATGACTTCAGTTCTGTGAGGGAAGTGGTAGGGTGTGTAACGCCAGTCTGTGCCTGCTCCGACGGAAGTGAAAGCTCCGCAGATAAGGTTGTGAACCATTGCGACGCCTTGTGTGGCGATACGAAGTGTTGCATCGGAGAGGAGGATGTTATTGTCGATGAGCGTAGGACCGTGACCGACTTCAACGAAGATATCCTCGCTGCCCATGCCGCCGCGGAGCGGCTTTGCAAAATCAGGACGCTGGTTGTCATGAAGGAGATTCTGAGTGATACGTGTACCCTGAGCTTCCCAGTCCGTCCAGATGCCCATGACCGAATGGTGGATGTGATTGCGTCTCATGAGGACATCGATCGCAGCGTGGATCTTAATGCCGGCAACTTCTGCTCCGCCCAATTCCATCATGTTGTTGATGTGGTGGATGTGGTTATCTTCAATGGTGCTGAATACGGCGCCCATACGGCCGATGATTCCGCCCTGCTCGCAGTGGTGAATGTTGTTGCGGCGGATGATGTGACTGCCGATGTTCTCTTTGAGCCAACCGTGGTACTGACCGCGGCAGACCGCATCACGCTCCATTTGCGTAGGACTCTTTGTGTGCTTGTATGTGAAGAAATGGTCGTTCTCGGGATCGAGATATTTACCGACGGAGATGCCGGCGCACTTGCTGAAGTAGATCTCGCAGTCTTCAATGACCCAGCCCTTTGACCAGTGAGGTCCGATCATGCCTTCCTGGAAGGCTGCCGGAGGTGCCCAGTTGGTTGCTGCTTTGCAGACCTTGAAACCTCTGACGGTGATGTAGTTGCGGCCGGTCTCTGCAGGGAAGAAGCATCTTCTGCGGACGTTGATCTCTGCCAGCTCGGCGTTAGGGTCGAGGGAGCCGAAGTTGGCGTAGATGACGGTTTTCGAGCCATCCTGCTCAGCAAACCACTTGTACTTGGATTCTTCGGGAACCCATGAGCAGGGGTAGATCTCTGCCTTAATCACCTCGTCAAAGGAAGCGGCCTCGTAGAGACGGCGGTCGTTGATGTAAACGCATGCGACGTGTTTGGTCTTGCCTGCAAAATACCAGTCGCCATAGACGAAGGTCGTGAACGGATTGAAGTCACCGAAGAAGGAATTGTCGAGCTTTGCGACCCAGACGTTACCGTCGTATCTTTCCCAAGAGGTGATCTGCTCTGCACCTGTGATAGTTGCGCCGAGAGGCTCGTCACTTACGTAGGTGACGGGAGCGTCTTCGGTACCGCCGTTTGCGGGCTCAACCTGCTCTCTGTAAATACCGGGTGCAACATGAACCGTGTCACCGGGCTTGGCGATCTTGGCAGCCTGCGAGATCGTTCCGAACGGCGAAGTCTGTGAACCGTCGCCTGAGTTGTTAAGGGCCTTAATGTCTACATAGATATCCATGGCAGTACCTCTTTCGCAAGTATTTGTGATGAATCTAATATAACAATGCGAAAAGAATAAATATATAAGAATCCGTGTTTTGACTTGAAGAATCTCGCGCGTGAGTCAGCACCTCCAAACTGCCCGAAAACGCCTGCTGACGGTATTTTTTTCGCTTTTGTGTTGACATTGCTCGATGGCGATGATATATTTACTCCGACAGTCGTAGTACGACAGACATAGCAACGGCAGCCGTAGTAATTGCAAAAACATGAAAAGGGGATATCAGAATGGCAGAGATAAGCAGTGATGTCATCCGCGGATACAATGACATATTCATCCTTTATCTGCTTCTTAAGAATCCGTCTTACGGATATGAGATCTCGAAGCAGATCAGAACACTGACGGAAGAGAAGTACATCATAAAGGAAACCACGCTCTATTCGGCTTTCACAAGAATGGAGAAGAACGGATTCATTGAGTCATTTGTAGATGAGGATCTGGCAGGAGGAAAAAAGCGGACTTATTACCGCATTACGCAGGCAGGTGTGGAGCATTACAAAGCCAAGCGTGAAGAGTGGGTGCTTACTAAGGAAGTTATTGAGAAGTTTATTGCAGATGAGGGGAGCTTGTTATGAACGCGATAAAGAATTATTTGGACAATATGTTCCGTAATCTTCCGAATACGGAAGAGGTCAGGAGAGCTAAGTCGGAACTCCTGCAGATGATGGAGGATAAGTATGAGGAGCTTATCTCCGAAGGAAAATCAGAGAATGAAGCAGTCGGTATAGTTATCTCGGAGTTCGGTAATCTTGATGAACTTGCAGAGTCACTGGGGATCACGGAAGCAGTTACCGAGAATCCGGATGAGTCCAAGCCGATGCTCTCATTGGACAGAGTCAAAGAATATCTCGCGATGATAAACAAAAGATCGATACTTTTGCCTTTGGCTATCGCATTGTGCATCATCAGTGTCATAACGAATGTTATTGCGGACTTCTTGCCGGTACATGTAAATATCATCGGCGTGGGCGGAATGTTCGGCGTTATCGCCGTGGCAGTAGGTCTGTTCATCTATACGGGTATCGAGAATAAAAAATATGCAGAGATCAAGAATAAAGAATGCTCACTCAGCATTGAGACTGCCGAGTATGTGAGAAATGAACGTAAGAGCTATAAGAGCACATATAAGGTGCTTGCATCACTCGGTATCGCTCTTTGCATCGTAAGCATCATCAATCCCATGATCCTTAACAGTTTCCCGTTCCTGAATTCAAACCTCGGAACGATCCTGTTCTTTTTCTTTGTTGCTTTCGGTGTATTCCTTATCACTTCAGCTAACACAAAGATGGACGGATACGACCGTCTTCTCGAACTCAATGAAGCAGGCAAGATGAGTGAGACATTTGTTCCGAAGGAAGACCGCAAGGTCAACAAGGCACCCATCATCATTGCATCTGTCGCAGTGCTTGTAATTGCAGTCATTACTTTCGTATGCGGGATCATTATCCCCGGGATCAAGAGAGCGGATAAGTGGATCTGGGATATAACAAACGGCGGAGATATAATAAGCATTTCCGAGAACCTTTACAGTACGCAAGGTGTCAGTGAGCTTACAAGGATCGAGATGGAAGTCGATGTCTGCTCGGTCGACATCACTTCTGCAGAAGGAGAAGGTCTTATCAGCGTAGACTACAGCGGCAATGAGAATCTTTGTCCTGAAGTAAGCTACGATAACGGAACTCTTAAGGTCAGTCAGCGTGACACGACATCCATCAGACTGGGCGGAAGTTTCAATAATCCGAGGCTCAAGATCGTTGTCGGAAAGGATACAAAGATCGACAGGATCGAGATGAACATCGATGCAGGCGACATCGACATGAATGATGTTAACGTAGTGAACTACACCGGTGATTTTGACGCAGGTAACATTGAGATCTCCGGCTGCACATTCGATAAGCTTGAACTCGAAGCAGATGCCGGCAATATCTCCATGGATAACTCTTCAGCAGAGAATATCAATATCAAGTCGGATGCCGGTAATGTAGAGATCAAGAGCACGGATTTTACGGATTTCGAGGCTGATGTTGATTTCGGAAACGTTGAGATCGAAGACGTTAAAGATCTGGATTCATATGACATCGATTGCGAAGTCGAGGTAGGTCTTGTTCAGGTCGGAGATCACTCCAAGGGAACGAAATATAATTCTGACGGCAACGGCGACGGCTGTATCAGGATCAATGTTGATGCAGGAAATATCGAGATCGACGAATAATCGACATAAAGCATTATAATCGAAGCAAAAACGTCAGGTGTACCTGTAAGGAGGGCTTATATGACGATCGATAAACAGGTGATCGAGATCCTTTGCCGTCAGGCAGTTGATATGAGAAGTAAGAGTTATGCTCCATATTCGGATTTCCTTGTCGGCTGCGCTTTGCTTACCGAAGACGGTAAGGTCTACAGCGGATGCAATATTGAGAACAGCGCATTCGGCCCCTCCATGTGCGCTGAGAGAACGGCAATCTTCAAGGCCGTCAGTGAAGGTCATAAAGAGTTTGCTGCCATTGCGATCGCAGGCGGCAAGAAGGACGGAGAATTGCAGTACTGTGCGCCTTGCGGCGTTTGCCGTCAGGTGATGCGTGAGTTCTGTAAGCCTTCCTTCAAGATATACCTGGCGAAGAGTGCAGAAGATTATAAAGAATTCACATTGGAAGAACTTCTTCCGGAGAGCTTTGGTCCTGATAATCTGAAGTGACCGGAAGAAGAATTCCTGTTAATGGGACAGATTGGGAACAGAAAAAGGAATATAGGGATAGATTAAGAGTTTTTCTGTTGAAGAATGCGAAAAACAGACTGATATATGTTTTGAATTATCGCAGATATGGGGAAAGAATCTGTGGGGAAGATAAAGAACGGAATAATGAAGCCTGTCAATTGGGTCAGGAAGATCACCGGAGGGCCCTCCGGATTCCTCAGAGCGGGAAGACCGAAGGCGAAGTGTACGTGGACGATATCTGTAAGTTTGAGAAGTAAGAACCGAAGAAAGATCGCTCTTAAGAATGGGTAAGTTCCCAGAATGCCACTGCACTTGCAGCTGCGGCATTCAAAGAATCGACCTCGTGCGACATGGGGATTATTACCTTATAATCAGCATTCCCGATCGTCTCATCAGTGAGACCGTTGCCTTCGTTGCCGATAAGTACGGCGAGGCGCGGCTCATTTTTCAATACGGGTGAATCCAGAGTGAGCGAATCATCGACCAATGCCATCGCAGCGGACTTGTAACCCAATGAACGAAGAGTTCCGCATACATTCTCGCGTGAGATGAAGGTCCACGGCAACTGGAACATCGTACCCATTCCGACACGCATCGCACGACGTTCGAGCGGATCGCAGGTGCCTTCCGTAAGAAGGACCGCGTCAATGTTAAAGGCTGCGGCGCTTCTGAATACCGCACCGACATTTGTGGGGTTAACGATGTTCTCAAGGACGGCAATGCGTGAACGGGATTTGGATGCGCCTGCCAGAACGGACTCTGCCGAAGGAAGTAACGGTCTTGTCATTGAGCAGAGTATTCCGCCCGTAAGGTGGTATCCTGTGATGTTTTCCATGACATCGGTGGGCGCTCTGTAGACCGGCACATCGCCGACCTTTGCAAGAAGTTCCTGAACCTCGTCCTTCTCGAAAACCGCAGCATCCACAAGAACGGATTCCGGCTTCATTCCGCCGTTTACCGCCCTGGTTATTACCTTACAGCTTTCCGCTATGAAGATGCCTCCGTCAGGATCACGGTAGTGCCTCAGCTGCGGCTCTGAACACGATGTATAGACGCTAATCAATGCGTCTCCCGAAGCGGTTATGTCAACTATATTCATGTGTTATCAGTATCCTCGTTATTAAGATCGATCTGTTTACTTCGCAGATGCAGTATCAGCTGCCGCAACAGTCACATCAGACGGTGCTGCTTTGCCGCCGACCAGCATGTCGTAGGTGACGCCGTACTTTTTTGCAATGTCGGATGCCATAGAAGAACCCTGCGGCGGAGCGACCTCCAGCTTGAAGGAACGGTTGCTGCCTTCAGTCTTTACTATCAGCGAAGAAGCTTTGACCGCGGATTCCTTTGAGAATTCTTCGGCATCGATGCCGAGCTTGTGCATGTGTGTATTGTAGATGGTCCTTACGTTCTTTGTAAGGAGTGCCTTTATTGAATCACATGCGATGTAGTAGCCTTCTTCGAATGAAGTGGTCGAGAATGTCTCGTTCATAAGGACGAGTGAGTCGCTCGTGGATGCCGTGTAGATCTCTTTGAACCTGACGCATTCTTCGCCGAGACGGCCGAGATCCATCGTCTTGTCTTCATCGGCGGGGAAATGCGTATATATGCAGTCGACGGGCGCAAATTCAAGTGAATCCGCAGGTACATAGATGCCGCCCTGAGCCAGCGCGAAAAGAAGTCCTACGGCTTGCGTTGACGTCGTCTTTCCGCCTCTGTTGGCGCCGGTGAGAATGTATATCGTGTGGTCGTCATCGAAGTCCAGATCATTTGTGACCAGTTCCTTCGGATCGGGAAGGCAGACTGCAAGCTTCATGTTGTAGAAGCCTTTTGCACGCATCGACGACTCGGTCTTCGGAACGGCTGTCGCCCTTGTGAGCTTGAAGCCTTTGGATTCAAGACGTGTCACGAACTCTGCGAATTTCATGTAGTAAACGAATTCCGGGATGATGTCAGCAATCGTGCTGATCGCGATGTCGGAATACTTGTCGAGCGTGCGCTTCAAGGTCTTGACCATCGTATCGAGCATCCTGTTAAGGAGCGTATCAAGGTAGAAAGTCGAATTCGCGGTTGCGTCACCGGCAACGATCGAGGAGACCGTCTGATTGCGCATGAGCGGATTGGCATTGTTTGCCGAAGCCTGGAACTTCGCGAAATTCTCGATCTTGTTAAGCAGCGCATTATCTTTGGAAGCGTCGACTTCGCGGTAATGCATGTCGCCGTCCCAGTCGGTACCATCATGGATCTTGTCACCCTTCGAGATGCTGTCCGCAAAATTGCTTACGATGTTGGACTTCTTGAAGGGCTTGTTGTTAATGGAGATAAGCCCCATGCTTACTGCTTCAAGCTTGACATTGAGGTTGACGCCGAGCGTGACGCTCTTAACTTCCGATGTCTCGCTGTTAAGCTTCGAGAGGTCATCTTTCAGCTCCTTGTAGTGAGCATCCGAGTAGATCTCGTCGACATATTCTTTGAAGCCGCGAAGACCGGCGGATTTGATCCTGTCATCGTCAAGACACTCCTTGAGAGCATCAACGCAGGCAATATAGTCACGGTACTGGTTCAGCCTGTGCATAAGATACCACATGCCCTCGAACTCGTCCTTGGCTTTTCTCAGCACGCCGAAATTCTTATTGAACTCGATCTTTATGAGAAGGTCGTTAAGCTTTTCCCTGAAGTCCGGCAGATTCTTTAAGTCTTCGAAGATCTCCTGCCTGTAATTCGTGACAGCCGGATCACTCGAGATATTTGAGATGATCTCTGATATTATTACCTGCTCCTTGGGTTCTGATGTGACTTCCTTGCAGATGACATCAAGACCGAGATCGTGGAATGTTGAGCTTTCAAGTTTTTTATAGTTAGCTTCTTTGCCTCTGGGAGCGAGAAGACTGAAAGTGCGCGTATCTATCATATTGCAGTACCTCCGCTGCTTTATAAAAAGAATTTTATCATCAAATCGACGGGCGGGAGAGTAGAATTCCGCGTGATATTTTCGAGCAATATATATAATTATTTGATATACTGTCTCAGGTCAAAACGTATGGAGGTGAAGCTATGTCCCTGCCCAAAGACCCGTTTATGCTCATGAGCTATGTGAATACCCAGCTGAGAGACAATTACTCAAGCCTGTCGGAACTTGCCGCATCGCTTGGCGTGAACGAGGAAGAGATCAGCAGACCGCTTGCAGATGCAGGCTTCGCGTACAATGCAGAACTCAACCGTTTTGCCGCCGGATGATATCCGGACCGGAAAGCAAATCATTTTTTACAAAGGAGAACATATATGAACAGAAGACCTGTAGTACTTATGGTCCTTGACGGCTACGGACTTTCCGACAACAAGGAATACAATGCCATCGCAATGGCAAATACTCCGGTAATGGACAAGCTTATGGCAGAGTGCCCTTTCGTTAAGGGATACGCATCCGGCCTTTCAGTCGGACTTCCTGACGGACAGATGGGTAACTCTGAAGTAGGTCACATGAACATCGGTTCCGGAAGAATCATCTATCAGGATCTGACGCTCATCACAAAATACATCGAGGACGGCGTTTTCTTCAAGAATGAAGATCTCTTGAGAGCGATCAACAACTGCAAAGAGAACAACTCCGATCTCCACGTCTGGGGACTTCTTTCCGACGGCGGCGTTCACTCCCACATCACACACCTCTATGCGATCTTAGAGCTCTGCAAGAAGGAGAACTTCGACAGGATCTATGTTCATCCTTTCTTTGACGGACGTGATACACCTCCGGCATCCGGTAAGGATTACCTCCAAGCTCTCGTAGATAAGATGGCTGAGATCGGTGTAGGTAAGGTTGCTTCACTCTCCGGCCGTTACTATGCAATGGACAGAGACAACAACTGGGATCGTATCCAGACAGCTTATGATTCACTCGTTTTGGGTGAAGGCGTTAAGGCTACGGATCCTGTTCAGGCTATGCAGGATTCTTACGACGGCGGCGTAACGGACGAGTTCGTTCTTCCTACGGTCATCGTTGATGCTGAAGGCAAGCCCGTAAGCGTTGTTAAGCCTAACGATTCAGTTATCTTCTTCAACTTCCGTCCTGACCGTGCAAGAGAGATCACAAAGGCTTTCT
>JAKSRD010000025.1 GCA_024403795.1 Saccharofermentans sp. | reverse complement strand
TGATTTGTCCATTTCTTTTATATAAATCATATATTATTACCTTTCTCGCAAATTCAAATTTGTCTAACTCCATTAAATTCTTCTTTTTCGTAGTTAGTATTAAATTCATTTAGATAGTCGCATATATCTGCTTCTTTCAATAAATCCACAGTCTTCCCAAAATTTCATTCCAACTTCATTCCAAGATAGAACTTCTATATCCAAACTATCTACTTTCAATTCTTGAAGCAATAAATCTACAGCTCTCTTACCATAATGATTTCTTCTATAAGCTCTCTCAATCAAGAATTGCCTCAAATATAATGGATCCACATTTATATTGACCAATGCATAGCCTATTATATTAGCATCTTCCATAAAATAATAAGCACAATAATCCTGTTCTAGAAATGATCTCATTCTCACTTCTAGCTCATATAGATTCATTTTATTATCGCTTTTCTCATCTTCAATCAATTGCTTATTTAGTTCAGCAAGTCTTTTGACATCTTTAATTGTACATTTCTTAATTATCATATATACTTCTTCATCTTAGCTTATAAAATCGGACTCAATTAGCTAACTTAAATTATTATTTTTCGTAGTTAGATAAATCGATTCAATGAACGTTTACTCAAGACCGAATTCCATATTTTCTCCCTTAACTGCTATGTACTAATTATACCATCTATACATAGCACATGCGGATATGAAAAGAGCCCCAAGCAAATAACTCAGGGCTCTTAATTGTTAGATGTAAATATCAACTCTCATATCCTTAAAAGCGTTTACTTTCTTGTACTCCGGACGATTCTTTATGTATCTCATAACATCGTCTTTCGTAACTGTAATCGACATTAAGAAGTATGATTTTCGAGGTAAATCGTTATCACTTACCTGAATTGCTGATTGCAGCCTGTGCTGCAGCAAGTCTAGCGATCGGTACACGGAAAGGTGAGCAGGATACATAATCCAAACCGATAGCGTTGCAGAACTCTACTGACGTAGGATCACCGCCGTGCTCGCCGCAGATTCCGAGGTGGAGATCAGGACGTACTGCCTTACCGGATTCGATAGCCATCTTCATGAGCTTACCAACACCGTTCTGATCAAGACGAGAGAACGGATCAGACTCGAAGATCTTTGCATCATAGTAAGCTGTGAGGAACTTACCTGCATCATCTCTTGAGAAACCGAATGTCATCTGTGTAAGGTCGTTTGTACCGAAGCAGAAGAACTCAGCTTCCTTAGCGATCTCATCAGCTGTGAGAGCTGCACGAGGAATCTCGATCATTGTACCAACCTTGTAGCTCATAGCTACTCCGGCAGCCTTGATCTCTTCGTCAGCAACTTCAACAACAACATTCTTAACGTACTTGAGCTCCTTGATCTCGCCTACGAGAGGGATCATGATCTCAGGTGTTACCTTCCAATCAGGATGCTTGCTGTTTACGTTGATTGCAGCACGGATAACAGCTCTTGTCTGCATCTTAGCGATCTCAGGATATGTAACTGCAAGACGGCATCCTCTGTGACCCATCATAGGGTTGAACTCGTGGAGAGAAGCGATCATAGACTTGATCTCTTCTACAGACTTACCCTTCTTGTCAGCAAGAGCCTTGATATCAGCCTCTTCTGTAGGAACGAATTCATGGAGCGGCGGATCGAGGAATCTGATCGTAACAGGATGTCCTTCCAAAGCCTCATAGAGTGCTTCGAAGTCGCTCTGCTGCATAGGAAGAATTACATCGAGAGCAGCCTCACGCTCTTCAACAGTCTCTGAGCAGATCATCTCACGGAAAGCTTCGATTCTGCCTTCACCGAAGAACATGTGCTCTGTACGGCAGAGACCGATACCCTCAGCACCAAGCTCACGAGCCTTCTGTGCATCCTTAGGTGTGTCGGCATTTGTACGTACTTCAAGTCTCTTGAACTCGTCAGCCCACTTCATAATGCGGCCGAAATAACCGTTGTTAGGATCTGCATCGATCTGAGCGATGGCGCCGTCATAGATCTTACCTGTGCTGCCGTCGAGAGAGATAATGTCGCCCTCGCAGAATGTCTTGCCTGCAAGTGTGAACTTCTTGTTAGCTTCATCCATAGCGATATCACCGCAACCGGAAACGCAGCACTCACCCATACCTCTTGCAACAACTGCAGCATGAGATGTCATACCGCCTCTGACTGTGAGGATACCCTCAGCAGACTTCATACCTGTGATATCTTCAGGAGATGTCTCAAGTCTTACGAGGATGACCTTCTCGCCTCTCTCGTGCCACTCAACAGCATCTTCTGCTGTGAATACGATCTTACCGCAAGCAGCTCCCGGAGAAGCACCCAAGCCCTTGCCGATAGCCTCAGCAGCCTTAAGAGCTGCAGGGTCAAACTGAGGGTGAAGGAGTGTGTCGAGGTTACGAGGATCGATCATGACAACTGCCTCTTCAGGTGTTCTCATTCCTTCGTCAACCAAGTCACAAGCAATCTTCATGGCAGCCTGAGCTGTTCTCTTACCGTTTCTTGTCTGGAGCATGTAGAGCTTACCGTGCTCAACTGTGAACTCCATATCCTGCATGTCACGATAGTGTGACTCGAGTGTTGCACAAACCTGTGTGAACTGAGCGAATGCTTCAGGGAATTTCTGCTCCATCTCAGCGATCTTCATAGGTGTTCTTACGCCGGCAACAACGTCCTCACCCTGTGCGTTTGTGAGGAACTCACCGAACAAGCCCTTCTCACCTGTAGCAGGGTCTCTTGTGAAAGCAACACCTGTACCGCAATCGTCACCCATGTTACCGAATGCCATGGACTGAACGTTAACTGCAGTACCCCAAGAATAAGGGATATCGTTGTCTCTTCTGTAGACGTTAGCTCTCGGGTTATCCCAAGATCTGAATACGGCCTTGATGGCACCAACGAGCTGTACCTTAGGATCTGTCGGGAAGTCTTCGCCGATCTTTGCCTTGTACTCTGCCTTGAACTGAGCTGCGAGTTCCTTGAGGTCGTCTGCTGTAAGCTCAACGTCCTGCTTAACGCCTCTCTCAGCCTTCATCTTATCGATGAGTTCTTCGAAATATTTCTTACCGACTTCCATAACGACGTCGGAATACATCTGAATAAATCTTCTGTAGCAGTCCCATGCCCATCTGGGATTGTTGGACTTTGTTGCGATAACATCAACAACCTGCTCGTTAAGACCCAGGTTGAGGATTGTATCCATCATGCCCGGCATTGATGCTCTTGCACCGGATCTTACGGAAACGAGAAGCGGGTTCTCAAGATCTCCGAACTTCTTGCCTGTGATCTCCTCAAGCTTTGTGATGTACTCCATGACCTGGCCCATAATCTCGTCGTTGATCTGGCGACCGTCTTCGTAGTACTTTGTGCATGCTTCTGTGCTGATCGTAAAGCCCTGAGGAACGGGAAGACCAATGTTGGTCATCTCAGCAAGGTTTGCGCCTTTACCTCCGAGGAGTTCGCGCATGTTTCCGTTGCCCTCGGTAAACAGGTAAACATACTTTGTCATTCTTTTATCCGCCTTTCATAAATTAAAATCAATATTCTGGGTGGCATAAGCCGAACTAAATTCTTATCGTTTTATTGTATCAGAATAGTGTCTCAAAATTCGAACTTATCACTGAAAAATTCTTCGAGTTTATCAATCGGGAATCTGATGTTGCCGGGTTCATACTCGACGTTCTTCATTGAGTCTCTTTCTCTGATGGTTACGCAGCCGTCAACCTCTGAATCGAAGTCATAAACTACGCAATAAGGAGTTCCGATCTCATCCTGTCTTCTGTAACGCTTACCGATGCTCTGTCTGTCATCAAGTTCGCACATATACTTCTTTGAGAGCTTCTCGAAAATCGGCTGCGCCTTATCCGTAAGTTTTGCGGAAAGCGGAAGCACGCCGATCTTAATGGGAGCAAGGAAAGGATGGAAATGCATAACCGTTCTTACATCGCCGCCTTCAAGTTCCTCTTCGTCGTAAGCAGAGCAAAGGAATGCAAGAGTAACACGGTCGGCACCGAGCGAAGGCTCGATGACGTACGGTACGTACTTCTCATTTTTCGCGGGATCAAAATAAGTAAGATCCTGTTTTGAATGTTCCATGTGCTGCTTCAAGTCGTAATCTGTACGGTCAGCTATACCCCAAAGTTCGCCCCAGTCTGTGAACGGGAAAGCAAACTCATAGTCTGTAGTAGCTCTTGAATAGAAAGCAAGCTCTTCCTTAGCGTGATCTCTTGTGCGGAGTTCACTCTCCTTTATACCGAGATCGATGAGCCAATCGTGGCAGAACTTCTTCCAGTAATCGAACCACTCAAGATCCGTACCGGGCTCGCAGAAAAACTCAAGCTCCATCTGCTCGAACTCTCTTGTACGGAAGATAAAGTTACCGGGTGTGATCTCGTTACGGAAAGACTTACCGATCTGGCAGATACCGAACGGAAGCTTCTTACGAGCAGAACGCTGAACATTAGCAAAGTTAACGAAGATACCCTGAGCTGTCTCAGGTCTCAGATATACCTCACTTGTAGCATCCTCGGTAACACCGATGAATGTCTTGAACATAAGGTTGAACTTACGGATGTCTGTGAAGTTATGGCCGCCGCACTGAGGGCAGGGAATGTTGTTCTCCTGAATGTACTTAACAAGTTCCTCAGGACCCATACCTTCAACGGGAACATTCTCAATACCATTCTCTTTGTTCCAATCCTCAACGAGGTTATCAGCTCTCTGTCTGGACTTGCACTGCTTGCAGTCAATGAGAGGATCGGAGAATCCGCCTACGTGACCGGAAGCGACCCAGGTCTTCGGATTCATTATGATGGCCGCATCAAGTCCTACATTGTAAGGACTCTCCTGGACGAACTTCTTCCACCAAGCGGCTTTAACATTATTCTTAAGCTGAACACCCAACGGGCCGTAGTCCCACGAATTCGCAAGACCTCCGTAGATGTCAGAACCGGGATATACGAAGCCTCTTACCTTTGCAAGAGAGACTATCTTATCCATTGTTTTCTCTACTGCCATATCAGAATCTCATCTCCTTGCAATTACTCTTCGTCTTCAGTCTCGGCTTCGGGTTCTGCTTCGAACTCACCCTCAACCTCTTCTTCAGGAACTTCGTCACCTGCAATTGCGTTGATAAGATCATCAAGGCCCTTGGAATTGAGAGCAGCTGATGCTGACATCTTCTCCGCACGCTCTTCATCGAGCATTCTTCTCTTGTTCTCAGCCTCTTCTCTTCTTCTGATTTTCTCTTCTCTTGTGATCGGAATAACTGCCTCGTCTTCTACGTCGCCCTTAACAGCAACAACTCTGTCTGCTGCAACTTCACGGCAAGCGAGTGATACAACATTTGCTGCACCCTCATCGTCAATCATGGGCTGTGCGCCGTCTGTCAGTTCTCTGGCACGCTTACTTACCAAAACGGCAAGATCATACGGGCTGGCTGTCTTTGCTTTGAGTTTCTCGATTGAAGGATCTGTTAACATCTTTTTACCTCTCTTCTCCTTTTATTCAAGTTCTTTAGCTGTGTAAATATTCTTCGAAGCTTTAAGCTTTTCCGCGGTAATTATTGCAAGAATGTCTCTTGCTGCTCTGTCTATGTCATCGTTAGTAACGATGTATTCGAACTCTCCTGCTCTTTTGACTTCGTTCTTCGCTGCTGCCAAACGTGCTTTCACCTTGTCATCAGTCTCTGTTCCTCTTCCGCGAAGTCTCGCCTCAAGTTCTTCGAATGAAGGCGGCAGGATGAATATCGTAACCGAATCATCACCAAACTTATTCTCCAATGCAAGGCTGCCTTCGATGGTAATGTCAAAGAGGATGTCCTGACCTTTATCAAGCATTCTCTCGAGCGGCTCGGAAGGGGTTCCGTAGTAGTTATCGACATATTTGTCATACTCTACGATCTTGCCTTCCCTTATCATCTGCTCGAACTCTTCTGTCGTTCTGAAGTAGTATTCGACGCCATCCTGTTCGCTTCCTCTCGGAGCTCTCGTCGTAACCGAGATCGAATGGCCTATGCTGCCGGGATTAGCCTGTTCCAGCAATTCTTCGACTTTTGCAAGAACTGTGCCCTTGCCGACACCTGACGGTCCCGAGACTGCAACTATCAATCCTCGTCTTTCGTTCATCCCAGCATCTCCTTTATCTCTGATGTTGCCAATGCGGAGGTTAATACCAATCCGCTGTCCGTAACTATGACGGATTTGCACTTCTTGCCTGCACAACAATCAACAAGTGTTCCTCTGTCCTTTGAATCCTGCATCATGCGTCTGACCGGTGAAGAGTCTGCTGCTGCCACGCAGATGATCCGCGAAGCCTGTGCAATGTTTCCGAAGCCGATATCGATAAATTCAGATGACATCTTCTTACCTTCCGTCATACGAGATTCTGTATCTGTTCTCTGATCTCTTCAACAAGGTTCTTCATCGAAAGGACTCTTGAGGTGATCTCAATATCATTTGCCTTGCTGCCCGTAGTGTTGACCTCTCGGTTGATCTCCTGAACAAGAAAGTCCATCTTCTTGCCGACAGTCTCTTCACCGCCGAGGATCTTCCGCGCCTGTGAGAAGTGACTGGAGAGTCTTGCCATCTCTTCATCGATGGCACACTTATCTGCAAATATCGCTACCTCAGCCGCAAGTCTGTTGTCATCATAGAATGCTCTCTGATCGCTCGTAAGGATCTCGTCGATCCTGGAAGCGAGCTTCTGTTTATATGCCTCAACAACAATGGGAGATCTTGCTACGACTTCTTCTCTGATTCCTTCAAGTGCTTCGATCTTCGTGAGGATCGAAGCTACGAGATTCTCGCCTTCTCTCTTCCTCATCGCAAGCATTCCGTCTATGGCGCAGTTCAAGGTCTCGAGAAGTTCCTTCGTTGCGGTGTCTTCATCGATCTCATTCTGAGTTACCGTAAGAACATCAGGCATTGTAGCAATCCTTGCGACACCCATGTCGTCCTCTCTTCCGGTGACGGAACAGATAACGGCGGCTGCTTCCGAATACTCAACTGCAAGAGCTTCATTAACCGTTACGGTCTGTCCTGCATCTCCCTGATCTGCGTAGTTAATAAAAACATCGATCTTACCTCTGGTAAGTCTGTCCGTTAAGGCACGGCGGATATCGCCGTCCAGATAATTGAACATTCTGGGCATTCTGATAGATATGTCGCAGAATCTGGAATTAACGGATTTTATCTCAATACTGTATTTTCTCGTGTCGAATAATTTCTCGCCGCGGCCAAAGCCTGTCATCGAGTAAGCCATGTGATTACCTCTAATGCAGATATAGACAAAAAAGGGCCTGCCGCATAAGAGATATCTCTTAGCTTAAGGCCCAAAAGTATTATATATTAATATATAAATGCTGTCTATCAAAAATATTTTATCTATCCCGCAAACGCCTTAATTCATTGCGTTTGCAGACTCGAAAAAATTTTGTACGTGGTTTTTTCCACCCCTGAAAGTGCCGTTTTCGAGAGATCAACAAAGAGAACTTCTGCCTCTTCGGTGAATCAGATAACCCTTATCGGCATGAACCCTACAAAATCCGCCGAAGAACAGACAAAACGCGTCCCCATAAAATCACCCTCAAAGGCTTTCTTGTGAGCCTTGCCGTGAAGATGTCCGTAGACGCAGATATCAATACCGCCTTCAGCCATCATTTGTGCAAATTCCGTATATTCCATCTTAGACGTGATAGGCGGATAGTGGATCACCATGATGCGCTTCCTGCCATGTCCGGGATCGGCCTCGCTGAGCTTCTCGATGCACATCTTGATCCTCAGTTTCTCACGTTCGTATATCTTCTTATTCTCGGTTCCTTCGACACATTCTTTGCTCTCGATCATCCAGCCTCTTGTACCGCTTATCAGGCAGTCATCAGCTTCAATGACATTGGTCCTTACAAGCTCAAGATTCCGGAACCCCTTTTCCGCAAAGAAATCCTCCATCTTCTTAATGGTCGTCCACCAGTAATCATGATTGCCGCGGCACATGATCTTACGTCCCGGAAGCTCCGAGATAAAGCGGAAATCCTCTTCGCCCTTCTCGACATAAGTAGCCCAAGAGATATCGCCGGGGATCAGTACGGTATCCTCATCCGTAACCATTGATTCCCAGCTCTCTTTGATCTTCGTTATGTAACCGTCCCAGGAAGACCCGAACACCTCCATCGTCTTGTCGGCGACACTTAAGGAAAGATGCAGATCTGCGAGCGCGTAAATTGCCATTAAGACTCCCTGTGGAAATACCTGAATATAGTCGAAGCGTCTTTCTCGGATATGCCTTTAGCTTCCTTGAGTTCTTCTTCGGTTGCGTTCTCCACGGCTTTTATTGTACCAAAATGCGAGAGCAGATTCTTGCGCTTTGCGGGTCCTATTCCTTCAATATTCTCAAGCTTGTATTTGATGTTACGTTTGCCTGCAAGTTTATGCTGATACGAGATCGCAAATCTGTGCACTTCATTCTGAACAGTCGTAAGGAACCTCAGAAGTCCCATCTCACTGTCAGTCAAAGTCCTTCCTTCAAGCCTGATCTCTCGTCCGTCCTCGAAAACAATTCCCGCAGTCTTATGGTGGTCATTCTTTACCATTCCGGCAAGATAGATATTCTCTGTTCCTTCCATGCTCCTTACGACGGATGCGACCGCTTCAAGCTGGCCTTTACCGCCGTCAACAAGGATAACGTCCGGATACTTAAAACCGTCATCTTCATTATGCGAGAAACGTCTCTCCAAGGTCTCTCTCATCGACTCATAATCGTCTTGCGATTCGACCTTCTTCATCTTAAAAAGACGGTACGATTGTTTGTCGGCTTTTCCGTCTTTGAATACGACCATTCCGGCACATATATCGTCATTGCCGAGATTGGAGATATCAAATGATTCTGCTCGTGAGACAGAACCTTCAGGTGCACCGAGAAGCACTTCCAGATATCTGAGCGGGACAGACGGATCAGCATTCGCATTACCGCCTCTGAGTATCCTTCTCACCATCATCTCACGCGCATTGTTATTTGCGAGTGCCTGGAATTCACGAAGCTCTCCGCGTTCAGGAACATGAAGCTTGCAGTTCTTTCCGAGCTTCTCCGTGAGAGTCGCTTCGATAACTTCAAGATTCTCTTCTTCAAGCTTGAACGGAACAAGGATCAAGGGCGGAATAAACGGTGCATCCTCGTAATATTGCATTATGAAATTCTTCAGTATTTCTTCTTTGTCTGCTTCTTCCCCCAAGAAGAAATATGTTGAAGAACCGACTATTCTTCCCTGTCTCAATTCAAGTTTTCTTACACATGTCTCGCCGCAATCAGAATAGATTCCGATCGCATCGACATCACGTTCTATATCAAGGAAAACTCTCTGATTCTGTCTTATCGAACGCAGTGCAAACAGCCTGTCGCGAAGTGCTCCCGCTTTCTCAAATTCAAGGTTCTCGGAGCATGCTTCCATCTGTGCTTTTATGTCTTTCTCGATGCCGTCATATTTACCCTCAAGGAACTGCACGATCTGATCGATCATGCCTCTGTATTCTTCGCTCTTAACCGTACCGAGACAAGGAGCAATACACTTTCCGATGTGATAATTAAGGCAGGGTCTCTCTTTACCGATATCTCGCGGAAAGACCTTGTTGCAGCGCTTCAGCGGGAAGATATCGGATATTGCTTTAAGCACTTCAAAACAATCTCCGCTCATGTAAGGACCATAGTATCTGGCACCCTTGCTCCTCGCTTCGGGATCAGGCCTGAATGCCTTGAACACTCTGGGATAGGCTTCATTAAGCGTCACGCAGATATAAGGATATCCCTTGTCATCTCTTAACAGAATATTGTATTTGGGCTGATATCTTTTTATGAGGTTGTTCTCGAGCAGAAGCGCTTCCGGCTCAGAACCAACGACGGTATACTCAAAATCCGCAACATGGGATACCATCGCTCTTACCTTAGGGATGGTGATCGCACCGCCTCCGAAATAACTTCTCAATCTGTTCCTGAGCTTCTTCGCTTTACCTACATAAATAACACAGCCCGAAGAGTCCTTCATAAGGTACACTCCGGGGCTTAATGGAACAGTATCCAGACGCGCGTCGAATTTTCCGGCGGGCATCACGCTGTAATCTTTGGACTCTTAAGATGAGCAAGAAGTGCTTCGCAAGCTTCCTTCTCGTCGTCGCCGTTTGCTTCGATCTCAAGCTCGGCTCCGTTCTCGATACCAAGGGACATAACACCGAGAAGACTCTTCGCATTAGCTCTTCTGCCGCTGCGAACGATATAGATTGTGCTGTGGTACTGTGATGCCTTCTGGATCATGACCGCTACGGCCTTCATCTGCAAAGCTTCTTCACAATCAAAAACAATCTTTTCTGTAGTCATAATATAGGTACACCCCTCGTTTATTACGACATAAGTATATTTTTGCGCTCATTGAAAATCAACTGAAATTGAGCGGTTTTGGCTATTTTCGACTATTTACCCCAAATGAGGTTCTTTTGTGTAAACCTTTTGTTAAATTTAACAATCAAAGTTCTTTGCACATTAGAACAGCATCCATTCCGCGTCCGTAATAATCTCGTCTCAATCCGTATCTCTCAAAACCATTCTTATCATAAAGAGCCAATGCCGGTGCATTATCTGATTCGACTTCAAGGAATACTTTCACGATCTCTCTGTTCTTAAGTTCGTTCATCAGAGCATTCATCACAGATGTTCCGATGCCCCTTCCTCTGCATTCTTCAGCAGTCACGATGTTTCCGATATTGCATTCATCAAGTACCGTCTCGGCGCCTATATAGCCGATGACTTTTCCTTCATCTTCCGCAACAAGACACAACTTCTTCTCATCGGCTATCAAGAGTTCAAATTCACTTCTCTCCCATGGATGAACGATCGAGCCCTGTTCAAGCTGCATAATGCCTTCAATATCTGAGATCACTGCTTCTCTGATGTTCATCTGTCCGAATTACTTATCTGTCTCGGAAGACTTCGGATCCGCTTCAGCTTTCCTTAAGCGTTCAGCTTGTGATACTGCACAATAAGATGCTTTCAGATCTCTCGCATCGATAAATTCACTGCTCGCAAATGCCGCACGTGCTACACCCTGAGGTACGATCGCGGCTCCGGGCGCATAATAGATATTAAGACCTGAACCCGCCTTCTCAAAGGATTTGTTCATTACGGTCGCACCGCTTCCAACTACGATTATCTGCCTTCTCGCGCCGTAGACTATCTCCGGGATCTTCTCGATCTTTGCTACCAATTCGTCAGCATCGTAAGCATCTTCAGGCAATAAAGATCTGAGCGTGTCATCTTCTGCAGCCTGCGCGAAAACCCTGTTATTACGCGCATCAATTGCCGGAACAATAAGCGTCTCGCTCTTCGGTGTCATTGTCACATTCTCGCAAGACCTGGCCAATGCTTCCGTCGAGGATACGGCGATGCATCTCTTACCGGCAGCAAGCGCCATTCCCTTTACGGCAGCAAGTCCGATCCTGATTCCCGTAAAAGATCCGGGACCGACAGTAACTGCATATCCGTCAAGATCCTCATGCTTCAATCCGGCCTTCACCATCATTCGATTGACCAGCGGCATGAACGTCTCGGAATGTGTCAACTTCTCAAAAGAAAGCTCATAACAGATCTCCTTGCCGTCCTCGAATATTCCTGCGCTGCAGTTGCTGTTAGATGTATCACAAACAAGAAGTCTCATTATTTCTCAACCTCGGCTCCGGCTTTGCGGGCAGCTTCTTCTATAATGTGCTCTTGCTCATCTGAGCATTTGCATTCGAATATCCTCATGTTACCGTCACCTGTTATCGTCATTCTGATAGCATTCTGCGGCAACAGCTCATCAATGATATCACTCCACTCGATAACACATACGCCTTCTCTGAAAAAATACTCATCAAGACCGCTCATGAGAAAATCATCCGGTCCGGATAATCTGTATGTATCGAAATGGAACAACATCAGCTTTCCGCCGTCATATTCATTTACTATCGTAAAAGTCGGACTGGAGACATGTGATGTCGAACCTAACCCTTCGGTTATTCCTCTGGTAAGGCAAGTCTTTCCTGCACCTAGATCTCCTGTCAGCGCAATAACGTCACCGGCATTAAGACTTGCGGCAAGTGCTTTGCCGAAGTTCTCAGTCTGTTCAGGTGATGTAGACTTAAATCTGATCATGAATCTGCCTTTCTATTCGTATGCGTGATAATTGTACCTTCACAAGTAAGAAATAGCAAAACAAAAAGAGCTTCGCATTTCTGCGAAGCCCTTGTGAAAACTTTGTAAGTCTTCGAGAGATTATCTCTTGGAGAACTGTGAAGCCTTTCTTGCCTTCTTGAGACCCGGCTTCTTTCTTTCCTTCATACGTGCGTCACGTGTGAGGAAACCGCCTTCCTTAAGAACTGACTTGTAGCTGTCTGCATCTGCTTCGACCAAAGCTCTTGCAATACCGTGACGGATTGCACCAGCCTGACCGGAGATACCGCCGCCGATAGCCTTAACGATGACATCGAACTTATCCTCTGTCTGTGTGATCGCAAGGGGCTGACGAACGATGAGCTTCAGAGTATCAAGACCGAAGTACTCATCGATATCCTTACCGTTGATAGTGATGCTGCCCTTACCGGGAACCAAACGAACGGCTGCTACTGCGTCCTTACGACGGCCTGTGCCGTAATAATATACTTTGCTGCTTGTCTTCTTTGCTGCCATTTATCAGGTCCTCCGATTAGAATGTGTAAACTTCAGGCTTCTGAGCTGCCTGCTCATATTCGGAGCCTGCATAAACATGAAGCTTTCTGAACATCTGACGGCCGAGAGAGTTCTTAGGGAGCATTCCCTTAACAGCAAGCTCCAAAGCCTTCTCAGGGTTGTTGTTCATCAAAGTACGATAATCAACTTCCTTAAGTCCGCCCGGGAAACCTGTGTGATGACGATACTTCTTGTCGTCGAGCTTCTTACCGGTAAGTACCATCTTAGAAGCGTTGATTACGATTACATTATCTCCGGTATCAAGGAAAGGAGTATATGTGGGCTTGTGCTTACCTCTTAAGAGCTTAGCAACCTCTGTAGCCAAACGACCGAGAGTCTTACCCTCAGCGTCGATTACGAGCCATTTCCTTTCTATTGAATCCTTGGTTGCAACATATGTAGCCATGTGTCTTTCTCCTTGAAATTCATTGATTCTTCTTATCTTGCCGAAGCCTATGTAAGCCGGGCAGAAACGCTCACCATTAAGCAAGCCTGCATATAATAACCGCGCAGAACGGTGTTGTCAACATTTTTTTGAAAAAACTTCGGTAATTCTCAAAAATTCTTCGAAAATCACCTTTTTTCGCGATTATTCTACAGCGTTGATTACGATCTCAACGATCTTGTCGCCTTCTGCGAATACATCCATCTTCTCTGCTCCGGATGTGTAAGAGATGGTTACTTCGTAATCTTCTGTAGGAGCACCGAATACTTCCTTAGCCTTTGTCAGGGTATCTCCGACATAGATTCCGCTGCAGTCAACAAGGTTGCCTGTGATGTCGATCTGTACAACAACCTCTGTTCCGTTCTTCTCCTGTGCAAAAAGAGCAAAACCGTCATAGGTATATCTGTTTGCAAAACCCTGACCGGCACAGTTAGCCTGAGCGTCAAACTCATAATTGTCGCCGAGGATCTTGATCGCTTCATCTGCTGTCATGCCGACACCGATCTTATATCCGTTGTAGTTAATTGCGTATGCATAGTTTGCAGCTGTAACTGTTCCTGTTGTCTGCTGCTCTGCTGCAACTGTTGCCTGACCGCCTGCGATAAGGGAAGCTGCTGCTGTCTCATGAGAGACTTCCGTGTTGCCGCTGCAGCCTGCAAAAATAGCTGCTGTCATGCATGTAGCGATTGCTGTTGTGATTAAAGCTGTCTTTTTCATTTCTTTTTTCTCCTATTATCTTTATATATATTTGCACAACATATGTAATGCCTGTCAATAATCGATCTGAAACAGACACACATTACATCGTTATGCGATCATAGGCTTAATTCTCCGTGCCGGGATCAGGTGCGTTGGGATCGCCGTTATTGGGATCCGGATCAACCGGGTCGGGTACCGGAGTAGGGTCTTCCTTCGGCGGCTCGGGAATCGGTGTGGGCTCCGGTGTCGGAGTAGCCGTCGGATCCGGCTGTACGGGATCAGGCATGGGCGTAGGCGTTGATGTCGGAGCATTCGCAGTCGTGGGAGTCGGAGTAACCGATACCGACGGAACTCCGCCCGTAGGTGTTACTGATACGGAAGGTGTAGGTGTAACTGACGGTGTAGGCGTAGGTGAAGCCTTGAAGTCCTTAGAACCGCCGGCACGTTCCGGATAGAGTGAACCGTTGAACTGGTGATATCTGTCGTTGATCTGAGCGTCAGTGCACATGAACCAAACACCGGGATGGTCGCTGTAACCTTCCGTAGCGTCGCAGTGATACCACTCACCGTTAAGCTTAACGAGCAACCAGAAGTGAACGTTACCGTTGTATCTGGGTGAACGGTCAACTCTCATGTTCTCGATTCCGGCAGCATCAAGAAGCATCTTGCAGCAAGCGTAGTAAACATAGCAGTCACCGCTGTGCTTTGTGAAGCCTCTGTAAGCTGCATCTTCGAAGTTGGGAGTTCCCCAAAGGAGCTTAAACCAGAGTGTATCGTGAACCCAGTTGAAGATAGCCCTTGCTGTCTCAACATCACTGCCTCTTCTGAGACCTGAGACGATATTTGCTGCCATTCCGTAAGGGTCGCCGTCACCGACGTGATATGTTCCGTTGTCTCCGCCGGAAGAACTTGATTTCTCTTCAACAGGCATGGAGATTGTAAGCTTAGCCTTTGCAGTGCCGATATTTCCTGCCTTATCAACAGCCTTATATATGATGTCGTATGTTCCGTTCTTGGAATAGTCAACGAGTGAATCATCAAGTCTGAGGATCGGGTTGGGATCGATATCGTCCTTAACGGTAATTCCTTCGAAGAAATCAAGATCATCCGGGTTGCCTGAGAGTTCAAGATCATGTGCTCCCGTAATAACCGGCGGATTCTTGTCTACAACTACCGTAAAAGGAACATTAATAATGGAAGCATTTCCATAAACATCAGTAAGCACTACTGCAACCTCATATTCACCGGCTGCTGCAAATTGGGGAATGCCATCCTGATATTCGATCGAAGCAACGCCGGAGATATCAAAAACGCTCGTAACGCACTCCGATGCTTCAGGCATTTTCCAATTGTTATATACAGTCATCGGAACTGCCTCAGCCGTAGGACCCGTATGGTCTTCCAGTCTGCAGATTACGTCGACTTCATACTTGTCGTAAGCAATCCTCAACTGATAGATGGCAGGAACAGAAGTATCGATTCCGGTGACATCCGTCAGAAACTGCGCATCAGACGGAACTTTGTCAAAGAAAGCCTCAAGTGTGATCGGGGTTCCGACCTCAACGATGGCTTCCTTCTTAACAAGGTCTTCTCCCTTTTTGCCGCACGCGGCAAACAATGTAAGAATACATGCAATAGCTATGCATAAACTGATACCGAAAGTCTTCTTTCTCATAAAGTATCTCCTCTTTCTTTTGTTCCCCGTACTTCAAGTCATCCGTCAAACATAAGGAAAACTCGAAGAAACACTCCCCGAATATACATTTATGTAACTCTGAACTGATGATGTAGCTCTCGGCGGATACTCATCTTCAGCAAAATCGTGATTTGTCGGAGCATTGGCAATCTCATCATCTGTCATCATGAAGCAGAAATATCCCGCAGACGTATAACTGTTGAAATACTTCTGTGCATCACAGTGATACCATTCACCGTTAAGCTTGACCAATGCCCAATAATGGAAGTTATCCCACGAATTATGGACTTCTCTGACTACGCAGATGTTCTCGATCCCCTCAACGTCCAGCATAGCTTTGCAAACAGCCCATGTTCCGTAGCATGAAGAATATCTCTTTGTAAACGTGTTGATCGCAGCAACAGCCCAGTTCTCATAACTCGGCGTACTTAAGATGAATGAGATGTTCCTGTGTACCCAGTAGAAGATCTTCATTGCCTTCTCTACGTCAGTATCATCATCACTCAAAATGGAAGCGTTGATCTCTTCAGCCATTCTGTATGCTTCATCAACATAAGCCTGGGTTACCGCAGATGACTGCTCGGCATTGGAGATCGGGATAACATGTACTTTTACCGTTACAACCGTCTCATTTCCTACATCATCCTTAGCGGAATAGATCAGCGGATAATCTCCGACTATACCGAGATTAACTGCAGAGTTGTCTATCTCAAGCTTCGGATTCTTACAGTAATCATCGGTTACGGTAACTCCGTCTCTGTATGAGATCTCATCTTCACCGACAACAACGTCTATGTCATGTGTTCCGAAAATCTCAGGAGCCTTGGTATCCTTGATTATGCTGAAAGGAACATCGATTACCGAGAAATTACCGTTAGCATCCGTGAGTCTTACACCGATATCGAACTTCCCGCCCTTGCTTAAGTCGGGTTCTCCGTCGTTATAAGCACAGGTTACTTCCGTCATGTCGAAGATATCCGTAATGATCGTCTCAGGAGCCGGAGCCTTGCCTGAATACATATTTACGGGCACCGGCTTTCCGACCGGAGCAGTATTATCAACAACACTGAGAATAGAGTGAACAACATGGCCACCGCAATCGATGGCAATGTCATAAGTTGCCAGAACACCGGTATCAATGGCATCAACATTCGTTATGAACTTTGTGTTTGCCGGAATCTGAGAGAAAAAGCAGTCAAGTGTGATCGGATGACCATAGTCGAGCTTTACTTCCTCAAGGCACTTATTCTCAATATCTGTGATCGATGTCGAATAGAAAATGTAGGCTCCCCAAATACCCAACAAGGCTCCTGCGAGTAAAGGCATAACCAGCACTCCCAAGAAGCCCATTAAGTTGAAGCTATATTTTTTGCCGACGCGTTTTACGATCATACCGCCAAGTAATCGATTTCCGTAACTGTACCGTTCTCGTCAATGCTGAACTGAAGTCTTGAGCTGCCCTTCGTATAGATCAAGAGTGTGCTTGTCTCTTCAGCAGGCTCACCGTAAGCAGCCTTAACCTGCTCAACAGTATTGCCGATGTAGATTCCTTCAGCTGTGGTTACAGTATCATCCAAAAGCATGATTACGCTGATAACCTCATCCGGGCTGTCAGGATATTGATCTGTGAAAAGCTCGATCGAGCCGCCCTTAAGATCGTAAATGTAAGCCATACCCTGATGTGCGCAAGAAGCATTGGGCTTAACATCATAATCATCATCAGGAATGGAATTAACATCCAATGCGGAATTAACAATGAACTTTACGCCTGAGTACTCGAAAACAAAGTTCTCGCTCTCAGCATTTGCATCAATGGAACCGCTGGGAAGTGTATTGTCGCTGTTCTGATTCTGAGTGGAAATAACATTAACATCAGATGATACAGGCTCAGGTTCAGCACTGCAGGCACATAAACTCATTCCGGCAATGCTTAAACTCATGGCAACAACTGCCGCTTTAGTAGCAAATCTCATTCTATTATATCCTCCATATCCGTCTCATCCTACGAGCACCACATTATAATACACGAAAGTAACAACTCACGTACTACAAAATTGTGGGAAAATGACTGTATTTCTTTAAGCAAAAAAACAAGAAACCTTTACTAATTCTCTATGGCATTGGCACCATAACTTCTTAGTTCGCCGTAAGTAGCAATCTCATAAAGCTGGTCATCTCGCATTGCATTGTAGAAAGCGATCTTCGAGTCGTACTCGGAAGCAACTTCCGGCACCGTTCTGTAATCAGTCAGATCATAATTCTCGGTAAGATATTTTCCAAAATAAACGCTCAGCTTCTCTGCACCGTAGATATTGAGGTGGAAGCCGGAATCATACGTATCCACGCTCATGTCGAGACCGATCTCATCCATATAGTCACAGAAATTGAGGTATGGCAAACCGTACTGCGCAGCGTAATTCTCAACATTCTCATCCCACTGTTCATACCAGCCGTACCCTATCGGAGCTCGCACCAAAACCAAAGCTATTCCGTTCTCCTCACAGAGCACTCTTATCTTGTCGAGATATCCCATCGCATTCTCACCGAAGTCATAGCTGACCAGCGGCACCTGATGAGGATACTTGTCGAACGGTTTGATATCGCAACGCATATAGTAACCGTTACACGATGTTATGTCCTTGGAGAAAACATGCTCAAGATCAGTCTTGGTAAGCTTGTTCCATCTGTCATGATATCTGAGGATCGGGAAAACATAGGAGGCAAATGTCTCTCCTTCGGTCATTGAGACATTGATCGCATCTATCTTATCCTGTGACCATCTCATACCGTCAAGAGTCATTCTGTTGTACGCCTCTTTGCGCGGGACATCAAACTGAAGATTGTGAACTGACATTACGACAACCTTAGGAGTCTCAGTTCTTAAAACATCCTTGAGAAGATAATACGACTGACAGATATACTGCTCGCCGGAACCTCTGATATAGGCAGAGATACCGTATTCTTCGTACATCTTGATCGGAGAATAGCTCTCATAAGCATCACAGTCTCCGAAGAAGATAACATCATGAGGCACCTTCTCCTTATAATATTCCTCCGTGAAAGAACCCTCAATGACGCCCTTCTGGTACTTGGGCATCAGGAGACGCTGAGCAAACGCCAATATCGCAAAAGTAAGCGCCAGCAGAACCAGCGCAACAACTATTTTTCTAATTGATTTTTTCTCTTCTTTTTTTGCAGTCATTACATTGCCTTTTTTAGACGGCGGAAATCACCCAAAGCCTTCCAGCCGATCTTAAAGATCTTCTTGATATTAATGGAATTCGTTCCGCCTTGACGTGGTCTGAACGTTACTTCACGGAAAGTATGTTCCTCGCCGTAATGAACAAAATATGTAGTCATCATGATATTCGGAAGGTTGTAATCCTTGTCGAGCTTGGGAAGATACTTGGCAACCGTCTTTGCTTCCATGAGACGGAAAGGTGCATTCGCATCCGGAACCTTAACGTGGAAGTACATCTTCAGAAGGAAGCATACAACCTTCTCGACGAATGCTCTGGATTTACCGTCACCTCTTACCACACGATGACCGAAGATGCCCTTGTAACCGTGCCTCATCTGCCAGAATGCATCGAACTCTTCGGGCAGTGTCTGTCCATCTGAATCTGTCTGGAAAATAAAGTCTGCACCATTCTTGATCGCGTAATCGTAAAGTGCGATTACCTTAGGTCCGTGCTGTTTTCCCGTGTCGGACAGGATATCGAGTTGGGGATGGTCCTTCTTGAAGTTCTCAAGAAGTTCATGCGTTCTGTCTACACTTCCACTGTCTGCTATAACCAATCTGGAGGCCGGATCCTTACCTTCAAGTATCGGATACCAGGCAGTAACAACATCGAGAATATTATCCTCCTCGTTATAAGCCGGCATTACAACATATAAAATATCCATACAATTATTCCTCCGTTATATTCTTCCGCTCGCTGATAATATAGCGGGGACGCTGCTTTGTCTCAAGGTATATCTTTCCGACATACTCTCCGATAACACCGAGACTTACCATCTGAATTCCGGAAACGAAGCAAATGATACAAGTGGTTGAAGCCCAACCGTCAATAACATTACCGGAGATATATGAGATCAAAACATAGACAATACCGATAAAACTCAGAAGTGCAACGAGCAGACCGACAACTGTGATTATGCGCAACGGCTTTACCGAGAAAGACGTAATGCCGTTGATCGCAAGCGCAAGCATCTTGGAAAGCGGATAGTGGGTCGATCCCGCTTCGCGCTCCGCTCTGGAATAGTAGACGATCGATTGCTTGAAGCCAAGCTGGGGAATGATACCTCTGAGGAAAAGATTAACTTCACCATATCCCTCCAAAGCATCAAGAACTCTGGCACTCATCAATCTGTAATCCGCATGATCCGGAATAATATCAACACCCATTCCGCGAAGAACGCTGTAATAAGATCTCGCCGTAGTTCTCTTGAACCAGGTGTCGGTAGATCTGTCATTCCTTACGCCATAGACGATCTCATTACCCTTGGCATATTCATCGACCATCGCTCCGATGGCATTGATGTCATCCTGCCCGTCACAATCCATGGAGATCGTAATGTCAGCATGACTCTTTGCTTCCAGAAGCCCGGCAATAAGTGCATTCTGATGACCTCTGTTACGCGACAGCGAGATGGCACTGTATCTTGGGTTCTCTTCGGTAAGTGAAGACAGGATATCCCACGTGGAATCTTTACTTCCGTCGTTAACAAACATAACGCGACTCTTATCACTGATCTTGCCGGCTTCAACAAGTTCATCAAGCTTTGCCTTGAACTTACCGCTCGTCAGTGGAAGAACCTGTTCTTCGTTATAACAGGGAATGACCAGATATAGTACAGGTGTCATAGTGATCTCCGGAATAATTTGATTATAAATTATAGCATAATCAAGGAGATTCTATGGTGTGATTCTTGTAATCGATCCGGCTCTGGACCGACTCAGTGGCGCTCTCCGGGAACTTATCCTGATCGAACTGGAATCCATTCCATCCGCCCTGCCAGAAATCAAGCAATTCTTCAGTCGTATACATAAAGAAATAGCTGTCATATCCTTCACGCCAAGTGGCATCGCAGTGATACCACTGACCATTAAGTTTTACATAATTCCAAAAGTGTGTTGCCGTCTCATACGGATATCTCTCGATTACCTGATTCTCGATCCCGGCAACATCAAGTAATGCTTTTACGGCATAGACAGTGGAATAGCAGTTCCCCACGCGAGTGGTAAAAGCATTATAAGCTGCTTCAGTCCATGAATTGCTGTATGTCCTCAGGATAAATCGTATATTGTATCTGCACCAATATACGATCTGCAGAGCAACTTCCTCATCCGTCATTCCGGGTTCGGTGATCTCTTCAAGTATCTCCTTGGCAGCAGCATACACGACCTCAGGTTCGACATAACCTTCCGGCTTCTCACTAACGCAAATGTTTACCTTGACCTTAGTCTCATTACCGGAGAAATCAGTAGCCGTATATATGACTTCATAAGTACCCGGCTCATTAAGCTTGACCGCTGAAGTATCTATGTCCAATGAAGGGTTGTCATCGTAATCATCCGTAACAACGATCTTGCCTCTGTAAGATACCGAATCGCCAAGATATACATCGATATCCTCCGCGCCTGTTATCTCCGGTGCCTGAGAGTCTTTCGTTACCTCAAAAGGAACCTCCACAACAGTCTCATTTCCGCACCCGTCGGTAAGCATAGCCTTAGCAATAAACGAACCGCCTTCAGACATATCGGGAACGTCTTGCCATGTGACAACGACATCGGTTATGTCTTCTATTCCGGTTATGCACGAAGCCGCATCAGGCATATCTTCACTCGCGAAGATTGCCTGCGCGATCCCTTGTCCTTCAGGAGGGATCGTATCGGCAATTATGAGCCTGCAAGGATAATTCAACCCGTATATCCTGATGTTAAATCTTATCGTCTGCGGGATCTCAATATTGACCTCATCAAAGTTAAGATTGCTCGAGACGAGCCCGGGGAATCTCGGTTCCTCCGAGAAATACATGCTGATATCAGGCTTTGCAGTTCCCGCCTCTATCGTCACTTCCTGTGTAAGATGAGCAATTTCATTTCTGAAAAACATCACAGTCATATAAGCAAGTAATCCGACAAGGATCACACAGACAACCGCTATCAGGATCTTTATGATCCTTCCGGTCTGTTGCGGAGTCACGGGAGATGTCTCCTTAACCGGCTTGGATGCTTGCTTCACGGGTTTGCGGACAGGTTGAACAGACTTATGCTCTGGTCTGTTCTGAGGCTTGGTCTGTATGTTTTGACCTGACGGTTTTTGTATCTGTCTTTGAGAAGGATTTTGAACAGGTTTTCGCGCTGTTTGCGCAGGCATGCCTTGAACAGCTCTTTGAGAAGAAACTTGCTGAGCATTCCTTTGAGGCGGTCTTTGAGATCGTTGCTGAGAAGAAACCCTTCGGGCCGGTGCTGCATTATTGTTACTCTGATTGGCAGGAACTTTTATCGGTCTTGCGGATGCCTCATTGGCGGAATGCATCTGATTCCGCATTGGTGGCTTCTGCCGATTGCCGTTCGAGTTGCTCTTCATGTCAATATCTTAATGAATGATTCCAATAGTTTATTCTGCCCTGAACCGATTCGGTGGCCGATTCAGGATAAAGGTCTACATCAAAATTATACCCGTTCCAACCGTTATGCCAAAAATTTTGCAATTCGGATGTCGTGTACATGAAGAAATAGCTGTCATATCCTTTTCGAGGTGTTGAATCACAGTGATACCACTCTCCGTCGATCTTGATATAATTCCAGAAGTGCGGGTTGTGAATATACGGGTGTCTTACGATAACCATATTCTCGATCCCGGCAACATCAAAAAGAGCTCTTGCACAGGAAGCGTATGTGTAGCAATTGCCCTCACGCTTGGTGAATCCGTCGTAAGCGGCTCTCGTCCAGGAAGTGTCATCACAATTGGAGATGTAGTAGATGTTATATCTTACCCAGTATGTGATGGCGAGCGCTTTCTCCATATCATCCATGCTGTCCCAAGTGATGCTGTCCAAAACATCCTGAGCCAACTCATAGACTTCCTCAGGCTCAACGTAAGTCGAGGGCTTATCCCAAAGCTCTACGTTGATTGGAACTCTTGTCGTGTTACCGGTAAAGTCATACGCAACATAGTAGACTGTATATTCACCCGGTTCGGTAAGATCTGCTTCACTCGTATCGATCTCGAGCGTAGGGTTGGGATCGATATCGTCTGTAACGGTAACATTCTCTCTGAACTTGATCGGATCTCCGCAATACTGGGCAATGTCTTCAGTTCCTTCGATAACAGGAGCAACACTGTCTCTGGTAACATGCAGTACGACATCGACATCGGTCTCATTACCTGATGAATCAGTAATGGCGGCAGTTGCGAAGAAAACACCGCCGGCCTCATAATTCGGCACATGCTTCCACTCGATCGTGTAATCATTAAGATCAAAGATACCTGTAACGCACTCCTCAACCGGAGGCAGATCGTCTACGGAGAATAATGTCTGAGGTATTCCTTCGGCAGTGGGAGCTGTCGTGTCAACGATCGTAAGAAGGCACGGATAATTCAATCCGTACATGCTTACCGTAAATCTGATAGTCTGCGGAACTGAATAATTGACCGTCGTGAAATCAAGGTTGCAGGATACATACTCCGGGAACATCGGCTGGCCTTGAACATACATGCCAAGATCCGCAGTCGTTCCGGCTTCAATGGTATTGGTCCTTACGATCATGTCCGTATCTCTGTTGAAAATGGTTATGGCCTGAATTGCGGCGGCTGCCACGAGGATCTCAAGGAGAAGTACGATCAGCAGTGCAAGAACACCGTTCCTCTTCTTGCGGATCACCTTGACGCCGTAATCTTTGGATTCGCCTTTATTTTTCCTGTCTCTTGAAGCCTTAGCCTTGCTGACCCGTTCATCATCCTCAGACTCGGCAACAGGCTTTCTTACCACGCGGACCGGCCTTTGTGATTTGGGAATAACCGGTTCTTTAACCGAACGGACATTCCTTTGCGGATTACGCGATGCGAGCTTCTTAGCCTCACGCTCTTCACGAAGTTCTTCTTTCCGTTCGCGGGCAGCACCACGCTGTACAGCTTTAATTACAGCTGCATCACTTGATCTTACTTTTGACCTTTCATGATCCCTGTTAAATGAATCAGAGTCTGGCATCTTACCTTCCGGCTTTCAATTTCCTATTATATCCGCCACATTATCGCGCATATTATGCCATAAATCGTAATAATTGTGTGGCAGCTTACAATAAGAATTTGTTATCGTTAGTAGTAAAATAGCGTAGATATGGAGAATAAATACAGAAATTGTACTCTTTGCCCCAGAAGATGCGGTGTCGACAGAACGAGCGGTAATACGGGATTTTGCAGGATGCCCGATCAGCCCTTGGTGAATCTGTATAAGCTTCATTACGGCGAGGAACCGATAATATCCGGCAAGAACGGAAGCGGTACAGTCTTCTTCGAAGGCTGCAGTCTCGGGTGCGTTTTCTGCCAGAATTATTCCATTTCCAGAGGCCCTACGGGGCACGCCGTGAGGTTGGACAGCGATGGTCTGGCAGACATCTATCTAGAGCTGGAAGAGCAAGGCGCCGGCAATATTAATCTGGTCACCCCGATGCACTTTGCCCCCACGGTAGCCGACTCGATCTCTAAGGCTAAATCCAGAGGGCTCTCCGTACCGGTGGCAATAAACTGTTCCGGCTACGACCTTGTGTCAACGCTCAGGCTTTTCGACGGGCTCGTGGACATATACATGCCGGACATGAAGTATTTCTCCGCCAAGTTCTCCTCCGAATACTCCAAAGCCTCCGACTACTTCTCTGTCTGTGCAAGCGCAATAGATGAGATGGTAAGACAAACGGGTGATATTGACATCGGAAGTGACGGTCTTCTCAAGAGAGGAGTTATCGTCAGGCACCTCATCCTTCCCGGAGGG
This sequence comes from Saccharofermentans sp., assembly GCA_024403795.1. Taxonomy (GTDB): domain Bacteria; phylum Bacillota; class Clostridia; order Saccharofermentanales; family Saccharofermentanaceae; genus Saccharofermentans. The sequence continues at coordinate 2,747 of JAKSRD010000025.1, read as the reverse complement.
CTGTTCGATTCAAAGCACATCATCGACTACCTGACATCAAGATACGGCAACAGGATCTTTATCAGTCTCATGAGCCAGTACACGCCGATGCCTTCGTGCACGGGCAAGCTCAGCGAGAGACCTTCGCGCAGAAGCTGCGACAGCCTCGTTGATTATCTTGCTTCAAGGGGGCAGGAGAACGCTTTCGTTCAGGAGTATGATTCTTCCGGGAAAGACATGATCCCCGAATTCCTCACTTAAATCCGCTTATTCACCGGAAGCGGCTCCGCATGAATCATCACTGCAGGGATTAGTCCTTGCTATACAGCATTCCCCGCCTTCACATACTCGGTAATTGCCGCCTTCTATACAAAGGATCTTTCCGGTAATGATGGAATCCGCAATCTTGTATCTGGCGGTCTCATAAAGCTCGGTAACCGTTGTCCTCGATATCGCCATCTTCTGCGCACATTCCTCATGCGTCAGCTTCTGATAATCAACATGGCGGATCACTTCATACTCTTCGATCGTAAGTGTCTCTGTGGCTGCCTCTGACGCGCCGTCAGGCACGAATTTCGTATACTTAGGCTCTTCACAAACTCTTCTGACTCTGACCGGTCTCGGCATTCCCGTTTACCCCTGAATAAAAAAAGACATATGCCGCGTTTACGACATATGTCAATTATAGCATTGCCTGCTCGAAAATCTAATCGGCACAAACCCCGTATCAGATATCTTCGCCCAAAGAAGCCAGATACTGACCGTAATCCGTCTTCTCCATGGAACGTGCGATCTCAAGGAACTGTTCCTTCTCGATCCAGCCGTTATGCCAAGCGATCTCTTCAAGACATCCGATCATTCTGCCTGACCTCTGTGCGGCTCTTATCTGTCCTGCAGCCTCATATAAGCTGTCCGGATTACCTGCATCGAACCATGTAAATTCCTTGCCGAGCGGAATGACATGCAGATCAGCATCCTTGAGATACTCTTCATTAACAGATGTGATCTCAAGTTCGCCTCTTGCAGAGGGCTTGATCTTCTTGGCGATCTCAACGACTCTCGAATCGTAGAAATACAATCCCGGTACGATGTAATTTGACTTGGGATATCTCGGCTTCTCTTCGATCGATACGGCTCTTCCGTCAGCATCGAACTCGACTACGCCAAAGGCTCTCGGATCCGCCACATAGTAACCGAATATAACTGCACCTTCAGCCTGGCGTCCGGCCTGTCTTAACTTACGTCTGAAGAACGGTCCATAGAAGATATTGTCACCGAGTGCGAGACATACGGAATCTCCGCCGATAAAGTCCTCTGCGATCAGGAAAGCATCGGCGATACCTCTCTGAACCTTCTGTTCTCTGTACTGAATCGATACACCAAGCTGTGAGCCGTCGCCCAAAAGATCGATAAAGGGCTTCGTATCATCAGGCGGTGTGATTACAAGGATATCTCTGATCCCGGCTTCCATAAGAACTGAAAGCGGGTAATAGATCATCGGTTTATCGTAAACGGGAAGTAACGGTTTGCAAACCGGCTTTGTTATCGGATAAAGACGTGTTCCTTTTCCGGCAGCAAGAATAATACCTTTCATTACATCACCTCCGTGGACATTCATAGTTTGTTAACATTTATAATATACAACAGTCAGGGGCTGTGAGACAATATATAAGCGCGTTTTAGTCTTTTTTTCGACATTCATTAAGCCATCAAAACAAACGGATTCTTCTGCGCTTTTAAGAACTTAGCGATCATCAGGAACAATTCTGAATTCGCTCAAGATACAACATGTATCCGGGGAAATTTACAGGAGCAGGGATCATCTCGACACACACTTCGATCATGTTCTTGTCAGATCCGCGATAATCAAATGATATGCCTCCCTTAGCGGTCGCGTAGCATCCCCAGAGACGCCTGTCACTGACTTCCGTTTTGCGTATGTCGTCTCCGACCTTCAGAGTTACCGTGCCGTCTTCCAGCAGCTCGAAATACGCGTCTCTGTAGTTCTCCCCGCCGTAAGAGTTCCCCCACTTCTCTTCTGATGCTTTCTGCGCAGCTTCGGTCATGCGGTAAGTTCCCGTAAACCCTTCGACGATCCACCACTTATCATCGCCAAAATCTATTACTGCGCCGCTTCCGGCACTGTTGCCGGTACCTCTGACCGTATGATAGGTCTTCCCCGCGATCGTAACATCGAATGGCTTGACCTCGTCTTCCTCACTCTCCGCATAAGAGAGAATGACAGCAGCCAGATTATGCAGATAATCAATACCGCGTAACGGCATCCTGACACTGCCGAATCTGTCATTTCTGGATACAACGCGGACTTCGACTTCGATCTTTGTATCGGTCTCTTTCTCGACATCCTCATTGTTCAGGTATCTCCAATCCAGCATGGCTGCATTGCCGATCTCTTCGGATATCTCGTCGAAGAGCTTAATTCCTTCCACACGGTATTGCCTTTTTGAGCCGTCCGGTTCGGTGATCCTTATTCTCACGACCTCATAGCTGCTCTCAGCGAATATGCTGAGCACGCCGGCAGCAGTTGTCTCTCTGTATCTGATCTGGTTAATACCTGAAGCAGAGACGGGATGTTCACTGACTCGTATATTCGGAAGTTCCGTATAACCGTTTACTGTTCTTTCCATAAGCGTGTCCCCTTCTCAGGTGAATTATACTATTGAGCTAACAGGAGTATAACCGAAAATAAAAAAGGCTGTCTATTCGACAGCCTAATTATTTGTGGAGCGGGATACGAGACTCGGACT
>JAKSRD010000024.1 GCA_024403795.1 Saccharofermentans sp. | reverse complement strand
GTTTTAGCTCTCGGACATTCATTGGTAGAATAAGACTGACTCCGTGTAACTGAATGAACATCAGCTGTTTTAGCTCTCGGACATTCATTGGTAGAATAAGACCCTTGATGTGCGGTACGCCGCCGACAGCGGGTTTTAGCTCTCGGACATTCATTGGTAGAATAAGACAAACAGAGAGTCAGAGACATACATTTTATAGTTTTAGCTCTCGGACATTCATTGGTAGAATAAGACACGATTAACTCTTTATTACTCATCGTCGGAGTTTTAGCTCTCGGACATTCATTGGTAGAATAAGACATCATGGCTTCTTCTATCCGGTACCTGAATGTTTTAGCTCTCGGACATTCATTGGTAGAATAAGACCGTTCCTTTATTGATTCCGCTTTTTTCTGCGTTTTAGCTCTCGGACATTCATTGGTAGAATAAGACGAAACGGAATGAGAACGGCTGAAGCCGTAGGTTTTAGCTCTCGGACATTCATTGGTAGAATAAGACATAATACTGTGTACCATCCTTATAGAACCAGTTTTAGCTCTCGGACATTCATTGGTAGAATAAGACCCTACGCCATACGTCGCTGCCTGTCTCGGAGTTTTAGCTCTCGGACATTCATTGGTAGAATAAGACCCACGAAGCAATCGAGCCGTGAACCTGCCAGTTTTAGCTCTCGGACATTCATTGGTAGAATAAGACCGTTACGGAGATCATCATAGAATCGAAGAAGTTTTAGCTCTCGGACATTCATTGGTAGAATAAGACCTCTGCGAGGCGGTGCTCTTCTGCCTTTAGGTTTTAGCTCTCGGACATTCATTGGTAGAATAAGACGTCAAAAAACGCACAATGTAAGCAACAAATGTTTTAGCTCTCGGACATTCATTGGTAGAATAAGACATGCAATCAATGCAGGCTTCAACGCTACACGTTTTAGCTCTCGGACATTCATTGGTAGAATAAGACTGATGATAGGTGCATCACTCCTGAGATAATGTTTTAGCTCTCGGACATTCATTGGTAGAATAAGACCCAAGAACTTCACCAAATCAACATCATCCAGTTTTAGCTCTCGGACATTCATTGGTAGCCGGATTATGCGGAACGAATCGTTCAATAACAGACCCTGTTAGTAACTATTTCGTCATATGTCGAAAATGACTATTGTTTATCGTCCGCAAACCATATATAGTTAATTCGCTTAAATAATGAAAGGGGACTGTCTTATGCTTGAACTTCAGAACATCTGCTTCCATGCCGATGACAAGGACATCCTTAAAGATATAAATCTCAAGATAGACGACAAATTCGTTGCCATTACCGGACCGAACGGAAGCGGCAAGTCTACCTTGCTTAAGATAATAATGGGCATTATCACTCCGACATCCGGAAAGATCATCTTTGACGGACAGGACATAACAGATCTTGCAGTCAATGAGCGTGCAAATCTCGGAATGAGCTTTGCCTTCCAGCAGCCCGTAAGATTCAAGGGACTGAAGGTAAAGGATCTTCTCAGCATTGCCGCAGGCGAAGGCGTAGACGTTACCAAGGATTGCTCTTACTTAAGAGCTGTCGGTCTTTGCCCCAAGGATTATCTCGACAGAGAGATCAACGATACGCTCTCAGGCGGAGAGATGAAGAGGATCGAGATCGCCATGGCTGCCGCAAGAGGCGGAAAGCTCAGTCTTTTCGATGAGCCTGAAGCAGGTATCGACCTCTGGAGCTTCCAGAGTTTGATCGAGGTTTTCGAGAACTTAAGAGAAGTTACGAACGGAAACATCCTGATCATCAGCCATCAGGAGAGGATACTTGAGATCGCAGACAAGATCATCTACCTGAAGGACGGTACGGTCGACAGATACGATGATGCGGAGAAGATCATGAGTGATCTGAACATGAAATACATGGGCGGATGCGGTTGTATGAACTCCAAGAAAGGAGACTCCCGCAATGGATGAATTAGAGAAGAGAATGCTTAAAGAAGTTGCCGAATTGGACAGCCTCCCGGTAGGTGCTTTCAACATCAGGAGCAACGGTGCAAGCGAGGGCAGGAATTCAACTGCCAACATCCAGATCGAGAACAGAGAATCCGGTGACGGAATCAACATCTATATCAAGGACGGCACTAAGAACGAGTCTTGCCACATTCCGGTCATAATCAGCAAATCCGGACATAAGGAGAGCGTTTATAACGAGTTCTTCATTGGTGAAAACTGTGACATTACCATTGTTGCAGGCTGCGGTATCAGCAACTGCGGTGGCCACGACAGCCAGCATGACGGAATCCATTCTTTCCATGTCGGCAAGAATTCCAAGGTTAAGTATGTCGAGCGTCACTACGGTGAAGGAACTGGTACCGGCAAGAGATTCATGAATCCTACCACGGAGCTTGTTCTTGAAGAAGGCTCCACCGTAGATATGGATACATCTCAAATTGCAGGCATCAACGATACATTCAGAATCACGAGAGCAACACTCGGTCCGGGTGCGACGCTCATCATGCACGATAAGATCCTTACGAACTTTGACCAGACTGCAAAGGCGGAGATCACGGTCAATCTTGACGGTGAAGATTCCACCTGTGATATCGTAAGCCGCGGCGTTGCCAAGGGAGAATCCGAGCAGGATGTAGTCATCGATCTGTCAGGTAATGCCAAGTGCAAGGGTCATGCGGAATGCGATTCCATCATCATGGACAAGGGCGTGATCGTTGCAACACCGAAGCTTAAGGCTACATGTGTTGATGCTTCTCTCATTCATGAGGCTGCAATCGGAAAGATCGCCGGCGAGCAGATAATTAAGCTCATGACTTTGGGCTTGAGCGAGCAGGAAGCCGAGCAGAAGATCATTGAAGGATTCCTCAGATAACGGGGAAAGCATACCCGCATAAGCATGATATCCTCTGTTATAATGACTTTGCAGAATAGAGTTTTTATATCGTTGAGATGACAGAGGTGAATGCTGATGCCGGCCGATAACAGTTCCGTTGCAGATAACAACACTGAAAAACAGTTCGCGATAAGAGTCCTGACCTACAGTGAGCAGACAGCCCGGAAGAACGGATTGTATGTGTACAAGGACTGGCACTATTTCTTGACCGCCATGGCTGCGCTCTGCCTGATGGCGGCCGCGGTTGTAGTCATGTCGGTCCTTTTTGGCAATGCGGCTATGCTGATCGGCCTTCTTGTTTTTGCATTGTTGATACCTGTCCCGTCTCTTATCTTTACGCCCTTTGCCAATGAAAGACTCGCCGTGTTCTGCTTCAAGGGTAATAAGGCATATGTGATAAGGATGGATCCGAATGCTTCCACTGATGGAGGTGCGGAATGGGTATCGAATGTTCCTGATGTTCAGGGCGCGGAAAGCCGGTCCCACGATATGACATATATTCGTGAATTGCTCAATAAGATCGATGACGGTTCTTTCAAACGCGATCTTTTCAGCGGCGGAACGGCCAGAGTAAGACAGTATTTCCATGTCGAACAGATTGAGGAGACTGATAGATACAGTCTTTATCAGGGTACCGACAGTAAAGGGAGAATACACAGATTCAAGATAAAGCATGTATTTGATGAATGTGTGATATAGATCCTCAGCCGGCTTCATATAAGCATTTTTAACTACGGTTATATTTGCTTTTCCGTACCGCTATTTGTGGTAAAATCACTTTATCATTATTCATTCCGGAGGAAGGCGTATGGGACTTAATTTCCGCAAATCCATCTCTTTAGGCAAAGGCTTGAAGCTTAATTTAAGCAAGTCTGGTCCGAGTGTATCATTCGGAAAGACAGGATTAAGACAGTCCATTAATCTTAAGGGCCAGACAAGAACTACCGTAGGCATACCGGGTACAGGAATCTACTATACAAAATCCAGCAACGTTAAGAAGATCGGAAGCGGCATTGCCGGTCTGTTCAACAAGGATAAGAAAGACGAGAAGGACGATAAGAAAGCCGATAAGAAGGGCGCAGACAAGAAGGCGGCTGATAAGAAGGCTAAGACAACAGCAGAGGCAAAGGCAGTTGATGAAGAACTCATTGCTCAGTCTCAGGCTCAGGTTGAAGAATTCGCAGCTTCCATTGAGGCCCTCAAGTCCATTCACAAGCAGTCTGACGGATATATCGATTGGGAAGCAATCGCCAACGGTGCAGTGTCCGGTGATCTGAAGGAAGTTAAGCCTTTTGCCGAGAGCGTTCTTGCAGGCGATATCGATGCATATCTCAATGTAATCGAAGAGGTCGGACCGTTCGATGATCTTCTCGAATACGGCAGTGGTTTTGAAGTGGGAACAGACGATCCGAGTTTCCTCGAAGTCGAGTTCCAGGTTAAGTCGGATGAGGTCATTCCGACTCAGTATCCTGACATGAAGGCTAACGGTGAGATCGTCATGAAGGATTTCACAAAGTCTGCATACTATGAGATCGTTCAGGATTATGTTTCCAGCACGATGCTCAGAGTTGCAAGAGACACATTTGCTCTTCTTCCTGTTCAGAAGGTTGTCATTCATGCCGTAGATAAGGTCCTGAATTCAGCAACCGGTAATGATGAGGAGGTTACGATCGCTTCCGTTAAGATCAAGAGAGATGCACTTGCAACAGTTAACTTCGAGCGTGTTGATCCTTCCGATTGTCTTGAGAGTTTTGAGCATTTTGTTAAGTTCAAGAAGACAACAGGTTATGCTCCGGTAGACAGAGTACTTGCATAAGGGAACTGAATTTTACTGAATAGATCAAAACAGCTGCTTCAATGATCTGAGGCAGCTGTTTTCAGATGCTTCTCGCTTTCATTGAATAGACCATGCTGATATTAGTCCACACTCGGTTATAAACGCTGTTGTGGACTAATACTGTTTCAGGCCAAATCTCACGCTAAACCTCACGCTACTGCGTGATGTTCTGCGTGATTTTCGGTCAAGTCCTATTTATCCCAAACGGCGCTTTTTGCAGGTTTGGGATAAGAATATTCGGCTGATTTATCCCAAACGGCGTTTTTGTGCGAGTTTGGGATAAGAATATGAGGTTGATTTATCCCAAATTGATAATTTCTCGAAAATGGGATAAGAAATGAGCTCGTTTTTTATCCCAAAAGTTGTATTTTTGCGAGTTTGGGATAAAAATGCTGTGAAATCTTATCCCAAATTACGAATTTGAGAAGTTTGGGATAAATAATCCGCTAAAAGTTATCCCATTTTGCTGATCTGAGAGATTTGGGATAAGAATATGAAATCGCGTGGGTTCTGCGTGATTTTCGAGCACTTTAAACCAGATCTCATACTGATTGTTCTTCAGAGCGGTCTTCTCAGCGGTTTGCTTATCAGTTCAACATCGGTCGCACAACAATGACTGACACCAAGTTATTTTCTATATCCCTTTTCGGAAAAGTGTTCCTGCAGTTATTGAAGTCTATTCTCTATGGCAGGTTATAATGGTATAACTGCTAGCATTGACAGTGATCACGCATCCATCTGTATGAACATACCAATTCTTACCATGCCTTTCTATATCTGCGTCAGTTTTAAGGATTTCTTCCTTGCACCAGGCAACTACATCTATTTCGCCAAGGCCAAGGTTTCTTCTTATTCTTTCTACTCCCATATCAGTAGTATGTACTCTATCTATATTTTCAATTAGTATATTATCCATAATATTTCCTTTGAATTTTTGACTTGGACCCATAATTCCGAAAAGGGACTTTTCTATCAATTCCCAAGATAAGCCTGAAGAGCTGTTATTTATTGTAATGAACAGGATGTTTTGTTTACCTGAATATCAGTGACAACGCGCCTTTCTCATACTTCTCGCCGCCCCACTCAACTACGGTGAAGCCTTCACGCTCGGAAGGGTTAAGAGAAGGTAGGTCCTGCGGCTCCATGTCGACGTAGGACGATGTCGGGAACCATAGCATGTTGACTCTGATAACGGTATCAGGGTCCGGTGTGATCTCAAGTGATGCAACGTCTTCGTATGCATAAGTTTGGAAGGTGATAACATTGTATTCATTACTTTCCATCTGAGGAAGCCAATACATAATGAAAGTATTGGCTTCTGAATCATTTAAGCCTAATTGAGCCAGCGCCTCTTCAAGGAAAGCTGCCGTATCTTTGCCCTTGACGCAATAGCCGTGACTTAAGTCGGGCTTGATCGCAAGGTCGCCTTCCCAGAAAAGATAATCGTATTCTCTTCCCTTATCGTCAGTGAGTGTTCCGTCAGGGGAGGCGGTAACAGTCCAGCCGAGATCTTCATCGTACAAAGGATAAGTCGTAGTCAGTTCGCCGTTAAGTGAGAGACGGACGTTGACCGTGGTCTCTTCTTCGGGGTAGAGGTAGATGATAGGGGCGTGGGCTCTTGAAAGATAAGACCTTAAGGTCAGTGTATTTATTACCGAGAGCGAAGTTACAGCCACAAAGAAGATGATCCGTCCTGTTGTTCGCAACTTACCGTTTATGACCGAGAAGATCAGATATGCCACGATAGCAATAACAGCAGAGACGGCGATAACACCTGCATCCCGGTGCAGGTATTCCTGATTCCTTTCATCTGTCAGTTCATTAAATGCCGCTGTTAACTCTTCTTTGTTACTCGTATCGCCTATATTGTATGAATGGGAACTGATGAAGTGATTATCGAATATGATTGAGCCGCTGCTGCGGGTAAAAGCCTGGATTTTAATTCTGGTGCCGGCAGGATATATGGTATTGCCGTCTGAACTTTGGATGTCAAAGTCAAAAGTTGCATATCCGTCATAAAAGAGCCAACTGCTTTCAGCCGCACAAATATAACTGTTTACACTGTTGCATCCGATTATCGCTACGGTCAATGCAACGGCGAGTGCTTCGATCAGACTAAACACTAATAAGGATACATTGATCGCTTTTTTCTCTCGTTTTACGCTTTCAGTGGTTTTTACGGCCGCTTCAGCAATTTCCTTTTGAATTGATTCCTTATCGGCCTCCGAGAATTCCTCATGGCAGCTTGGACAGGAGTCAACGCCGTCTCTAATCAACGCGGTGCACTTCGGACAATGGACTATCATTTGATTTCCTCCTGAATCGATTGGAAAAGCAGCGGTGAAAAAACTAAATATCCAGATATATCGGGCAGTGATCGGAACCCATGATGTCTGTCATCATGTTGGATTCCTTTACTCGGGAGTTTAGGCCGTCAGTAGTGAAGAAGTAGTCGATCCTCCAGCCGACATTACGCTCTCTTGCAGCAGTCTTGTAAGACCACCACGAGTAGCATTCTTCGTCATCGGGATGGAGCATCCTGAATGTGTCTGTAAGACCTCTTTCAATGAACTTGTCCATGTACGCTCGTTCTTCAGGAAGGAATCCGGAGATCTTGGAATTTGCCTTGGGGTTCGACAGATCGATCTCTTTGTGAGCGGTGTTGACGTCACCGCAGCAGATGACCTCTTTGCCCTGCGCTTTGAGCGCATCAACCTGATCGAGGAAGCAATCGTAGAATCTCAGCTTGAACTTGACGTATTCGTCGCCTCTGCCGCCGTTCGGAAAGTAGATGTTAAAGAGGACAAAGTCCCCGAAGTCAGCCTTGATAACACGTCCTTCGTGGTCGAATTCTTCAACACCGAAGCCGAATTCAACGCTCTCGGGTTCAATTCTTGAATAGAGAGCGGTTCCGGAATAGCCCTTGCGCTCTGCCGAATAGAACCAACTCTTGTAGCCGGGGATGTCGGTGATCTCAGGTCCGAGCTGTTCTTTGAGAGCTTTTATCTCTTGAATTCCGATGATGTCCGCATCGATCTTTTCCAGGCTCTCGGCGAATCCTTTAGTCGCTACTGCCCGTATTCCGTTGACGTTCCAGCTTGCTATTCTCATAAAAAACTCCATGAATTATAATATCAAGTAAATATTACCATTTTGGCTTCGGAAGGAAAGGGATATGAGGATATTGGCAGCAATGCTCGGAGGAACGATCGCGTCAGAGAACGTCTCCGGAACCATAAAACTCGGCAGATCGTCTTTTGTCCGTTCTTTCCTGCTTGAGAATTTTCCTTCGGATGAATTTGTATTTCCCTCATTTGAGACATACTCTTCGGAGAATGCAACGCCCGAGCTCTACATAAACGCGCTGAGTCGGATCGTAAGTGAGACTGAGACCACAAGATACGACGGAATCCTGATATCACACGGAACTGACACATGTGCTTTTTTCGCGCAGTTGGCGGCAAGAACATTGCCGAATACCAAGATCCCTTTTGTCATTACGGGTTCCATGAAGTCCCCCGATGTTGACAGTGACGAGCCTTCGGGCAATCTGGCATTCGCCGTTAAGATGCTATCGGAGGGAAGATCGGGTGTCGTCTTCAGAAATGAATCCGGCGAAGAGCAGCTTTACAGAGCGCATCTCATAATGTCACCGGACATAAACGGTATCTATGCGGAATACAAAGACGGGATCGAGCCTTCTTTGAGGGCGCTGCCTGCAGGTGAGAAACTGCCGAAGATCCTGACAGTGCCGGCTTTCCCCGGTTCAGTGTTACCCGAAGAGGGTTTTGACAGAGTTCTTATCTGCTGCAATCATTCGGGAACGGCTTCAGCTGAACTCGAAGGAGCCGTCAGGAACTGGGTCTCACGCGGCATTCAGGTCTATATGGCGCCGATCCCGCGTGACGGCGGAGTCTATGAGAGCAGACAGATCTTAAGAGATGCCGGAGCGGTCGAGCTTTCCGGAATGCCCGTCGAAGGCGCTTGGGCGGAGGTGCTGATAAGATGAGCCTGCCGCCAAGAATAATTGACAGATACGGCCATAAGTCCTTCGGCGGAAGCCAGATGTGGATCAAGGACGAGATGCTCAAGGGAAGTTCCTGCGGCGTAATTGCCGGACTTGATTCTCTCATGCGCCTGAAGGGTGAAGAGGAGTTCTCCAGAGAGGACTATCTCAACAGGGTCGCTGAGGCGACGGAATACATAAGGCCGCTCATAATCGGCAAGAACAGGGAGAAGCGCAAGATCTTCGGTAAGGAATTCATGGGAAGTCTGGGTGTCAGCGCGCACCGGTTCAAGAAAGGCGTAAAGCTGCTTGCACTCAAAGAAGGCTTCAAGGTCAGGATCAAGTCATTCAGGTTCGGCTGGCTTAAGAAGATCCCCGAATATCTCGAAAAAGGTGATCCGCTGGTAATGCTCTTTACGGCGCCGCGCACCAATGTCTCGGTAGAGGAACCGAGCGGTTATAAGACGATGTGCAGTTATCACTGGGTAACGATAACCGGCCTGGAGGGAGATACGCTTTGGGTATCGTCCTGGGGGAACAAGTGTAAGATGTCTGTCAAAGAATTAAAACGATTCAGCGTGATTTTGCACTTTTACTCTATTTCAATGGAAAAACGTGACAACATAGTGTAAGGTATGCACGTGATTCATTTTTATTATTTTGGAGGATTGTGGATATGAATACTGAGACAGCAGAAAAGATTAAGGGAATGTTGGTAGAAAGACTCAGAATTCCGGAAGATGAACTTGAATATGATTCAGAGCTCTTCGGTGAAGATATCGGACTTGATTCGATCGACTCGATCGAGATCATCGTAGGCATCGAGAGCCTCTTCGGCGTTGACCTCACAGGTTCAGGCGCTACAAAGGAAGATTTCCGTTCCATCGAGACACTTACGGCTTTTGTAGAAGCTCATAAAGAGGCATAAGAATGCTTAATGAGAAACGATGCGTAATCACGGGCTTAGGCCTCGTCTGCGCAATCGGAAACAGCACTGATGAATGTTTTGCTTCAGCGCTTAATGGTATTTCCGGGATAGACGATGCAAAGAGCTTTGATACGACTAATTGCTATTCACACAAGGGAGCAGAGGTAAAGCTTACTAACGCTCAGCTTGCCGACGGAAGATATGACAGAACGACCGCTTTGGGTATCAAGGCGGCAGGCGAAGCCATTAAGGATGCCGGACTTGATCTGGAATCCGAAGATGCTTCAGAGATCGGCGTTCTGCTCGGTAGCTGTATCGCGGGTGCTGCCTGTGTTGAGAAATACTACAACCAGAAGGCTGAAGGCGGCAAGGGAGATCTGGATGATCTTAAGTCAATGCCGGCTTCCGTCATTGCAGGCAACGTTGCCGACTATTACAACATCGGCGGTATTACTGCCAATCTTGTTAATGCATGTGCTGCAGGCACGTTGAGCCTTTCTCTTGCACTTGACCTTATCAGAGGCGGCAAGGGAGAGATCTTCCTCGCGGGCGGATGTGATTCATTCTCTTCGCTTGCATATTCCGGCTTCCACGCGTTGAAGGCACTTGCTCCTTCAGGCTGTTCTCCGTTCAATCACAGTGACGGAATAACGCTGGGTGAAGGCGCCGGAGTTCTCGTCGTAGAGAGCTATGAGCATGCTGTTGCACGCGGAGCGAAGATCTATTGTGATGTCTTAGGCTCCGGCGTAAGCTCCGATGCTTACCACATTACGGCTCCCCGCCCGGACGGCGAGGGTCAGATGAGCGTCATCAGACGCGCTGTGGAGAATTCCGGACTCAAGTTCTCGGATATCGATTATGTGAACGCACACGGAACGGGAACGGCTAAGAATGATGAGTCAGAGTTCCTTTCCCTCAATACGATGTTCAAGGACAATAACAAGCTCTATGTCAGCTCCACTAAGTCCATGACAGGACATTGTCTCGGTGCAGCCGGTGCGATCGAAGCCGTTCTTACGGTAAAGTCTCTTACGGAAGGCAAGCTCCCTCCCACGACCGGCTACAGTGAAGAAGATATCGAAGCATTGAAAGATAAGCAGGGCGGCATAAATGTTATTGCCAACAAGCCCGTTCAGAAGGATATCAACTACGCCATGTCGAATTCTTTTGCATTCGGCGGCAATAATGCGAGCGTGGTATTTGCAAAAGATCCTAACGTCCTTAATCTCCTGTGCCCTAAGCAGAGTCTCTACGTTACGGGAATCGGACTCGTTAACGGCGAATATGACGACGAGAAGGGCGATTACATCGCACAGATCGACACGGAGACATTCAAGGCAAACGGCATCAAGTCGGCTTTCCTGAGAAAGCTCGACAGACTGTCACAGCTTCAGCTCCTCAGCGGCATCCGCGCTTTGCAGGATGCAGGTCTGGAGATCACGGATGAGAATTCCGGCAACATCGGTATCTGTATCGGAACGAATGACGGACCGATGACAGAGATAGCAAACTATCAGAAGGGCATCATCAGAGACGGAATCGAGAACGGAAGCGCTTTTGCTTTCCCGAATACCGTATACAATGCGGCAGGCGGATATCTCAGTATCGCTACGGGCATCAAGGGTTATAACCTTACGATCGCAAACGGTTTCCAGTCAGGTCTTCAGAGTGTATGTGCTGCTTCAGGTGCTATCTTATTCGGCTATGAGAGCATCATGCTGGCATCCGGAACGGACGAATGCACGGATATCGATGACGAGATCTACAGTGATCTCGGTCTTACCGGTGAAGGCGGAATGAAGCTTGGTGAAGGCTCTGTTACGTGCGTGATCGAGAAGGAATCGAGTGCTGTTGAGAGAAACGCTAAGCGTTACGCAAAGATCGCAGGTTTCTCTTCCGCAAGAGATACCTCAGGTGACAGATTCAACAACATGAGAATGTCCAAGATATCTCTTACCAAGGCAATCAACAGCGTTTTGGAAGAAGGCGGTCTGAAGCCTTCTGATGTCAAGTGCATATACGGCTTCGGAAACGGGATCGGTGAGATCGATGTTTTCGAGAAGGAAGTATACAAAGAGATCTTCGGAGAAGATATCGAGATCAAGTTCGTAAAGAAGGAGCACGGAGAGGCAAGAGCAGCTTCGGCATCCCTGCAGTTTGCGATGCTTGCAAAGGATATCTACGAAGGAAAGGCAGAGAACGGAATAGCAGTCTCATTCGGAACGAGTGCGCTTTATTCGGCAGTGTTGCTGACTAAGGCGTGATCACGGGATGCAGGAAGGCGGCAATATGAGTAAGACAGCAGTAGTTACCGGCGGTTCAAGAGGAATAGGCAAGGCGATAGCGATCAAGCTCGCTCAGGAAGGCTATGACATTGCTTTGAATTATGCCAGTAACGATGAGGCAGCAAAGGAGACTCAGAGCGAGATCATTGCTTCGGGTGTCCGCTGCGAGATCTACAAGGCCGATACTTCTGATACTGCTGCAGTAAAAGCAATGTTCAGAGATATCAAGAAGGCCTTTGAGACGATCGATGTTCTTGTCAACAATGCGGGCGTCGTAGATGATGCATTTCTTCTCATGATCAGAGAGGATTCTCTCGAGAGGAGCCTCGCCATTAACATTCAGGGTTATATCAACTGTGCTCAGGCTGCAAGCCTTAAGATGTGTTCGCAGAAGAGCGGAAAGATCATAAATGTCTCTTCGGTAAGCTCGATCCTTGCCGTTCCCGGTCAGACGGTCTACAGCGCGACAAAGGGCGCCGTAAATTCAATGACTCAGACGATGGCAAAAGAGCTTGCACAATACGGCATTCAGGTTAACGCCGTAGCACCCGGATTCATCGGAACCGACATGATCAAGTCGATACCGGGCGAGCTCGCGGAGAAATATCTGGACAGCGTTCCCATGAAGCGTTTCGGCAGTGCCGAGGACGTTGCAAATTGTGTCGCAAGCCTTGTGTCGGATGCGTTCTCATACATGACCGGCCAGGTAATCGTGTTGGACGGAGGTCTCAGTCTCTGATATCCGTTCGATATTCAGCCTGACTTCTCGAAAATGAAAGTACTCGTCCTTAACGCCAGTCCCAAGCAAGACAGAAGTAACACGATGAATGTTACCGATGCTTTCGTATCCGGTTTCCCGGAAGGCACGGAAGTTAAGAGGATCAATGTCTATGCCAAGGACATCAAGCCTTGCAGAGGTTGCTTTGCCTGCTGGGCATCCAAGGACGGAAAATGCGCCATAAAAGACGACATGGCGGAGATCATCGAAGCAATCAGGGAAGCTGATGTGATAATCGAGAGTTTTCCCTTGTATTTCTACGGTATGCCGTCACAGCTCAAGGCACTTACGGACAGATGTCTGTGTCTGGCCGAACCCTATATGGGCGGAAAGAGTGCCGATAATCAGACGTTCAATAAGATGAGAGACGATTCGATCTTCGACAAGAAGCTTGTTGTAATAAGCTCTTGCGGATACGTCGAACTCGGTCCCGTCTATCCGGCTTTGCTGGCGCAGTATGATCTTATCTGCGGCGGAAGGGACAGATATACAGCTGTTTTGTGTGCCGAAGGCGAGATCTTCGTAACGGGTAAAGCCAAGAGACAGATCGCGGTATATCTGGACAGCATCAGGAAAGCCGGTGCGGAATATTGTGAGAACGGCTTTAAGATCAGTGAAGAAACGATGCGCAAGATATCCATACCGATATTGTCTGCGACCGGTTTTGAGACTCTTACGAGTTCACACATGAATGAGGGTGGCTGGGCCGCAACCCGCCAATGATCAGCGAATTAAGTAATGAAATACGGGCCGCAGAGCCTGTTGGGGAAGGAATGTAAATGAGTATAGCTTTTTGTTACCCGGGTCAGGGTGTTCAGCAGATCGGAATGGCAGAGGGTTTTGTCAATTCGGACAGCCGTTATGCCGGCATGATCGAGAGTGCTTCAAAAGCATCCGGGATCGATATGAATAAACTCCTATATGAGGAGAATGACGACATTAATGTTACCGAATATACGCAGCCGGCGCTCGTTACCGCGTGCTGTGTGATCACAGATGCTCTTCTTGAGGCAGGCATCAAGCCTGATGTAACGGCCGGCCTGTCTCTCGGCGAATATTGCAGTCTCTATGTTGCAGGCGCTTTGAACTTCGAAGATGCAGTCAGGATAACGAGGATCAGAGGAAGACTCATGTCTTCGGAGGTCCCTTCGGGTGAAGGCTCAATGGCAGCAGTTATCGGTCTGGATGCCGATAAGATCGAAGAGATCATCGGAGGAACTGAAGGCTGCTGGCTTGCAAACTTCAATTGTCCCGGTCAGATAGTCATTACCGGTAAGAAAGCTTCTGTTGAAGAAGTCATGCCGAAGCTTACCGAAGCAGGCGCACTTAAGGTTACCGAACTTAATGTGTCCGGTCCGTTCCATTCACCTTTGCTTCAGGGTGCCGGCGAGAAGCTCGGCAAAGAGCTTGAGAGCGTTACTTTGGGAGATCTTAAGATCCCGTATCTTGCAAATGTAAATGCACAGCCTGTTACCGATAAGGCTCAGATCAAAGATCTTCTTACGGCTCAGGTCTCGAATCCCGTCAGATGGGAACAGACTCTTTACGAACTTGAGAAGATGGGTGTTGATACGATCGTCGAAGTCGGTCCGGGAAGAACGATCGCCGGCTTTGTCAGAAGGACGGTTCCTTCCATCAAAGTCATCGGCGTATCCAAGCCGGAAGATATCGAGAAACTGAAAGAAAAGCTCGGCTGACCTGTCAGATCCGCACCGCGCTTACCGCATCAATATTGTTCATCAGGAGGCTTCGAAAATGGCTAACCCGCTCAACATAAACGAGATCATGGAGATACTTCCCCACAGACACCCCTTCCTTATGCTCGATAAGGTTGAGGATCATGTGCCGGGGGAATACTGCATCGCTTATAAGAACTTTACTTACGATGAGTATTTCTTCAGGGGACATTTCCCTGACATGCCGATAGTACCGGGAGTCATAACACTGGAAGCACTTGCCCAGGCAGGCGCCGTGGCGATTCTTTCCAAAGATGAATTCAAGGGAAAGATCGCAGCCATTACCGCAGTGGACAGATGCAAGTTCAAGTCTTCCATTGTTCCGGGTGACACTGTAAGACTTGAAGCAAAGATCACCGCGATCAGAGGCAACGCGGGAATGGGCGAAGCCTGTGCAACGGTAGACGGCAAAAAGTGCGTAGTTACCGAGTTCAAATTTGCGGTTCTCGATAATTGAACCTCTTGTACGGAGATAGTCAATAATGGCCGATAAAGGTAACGATTCCAACAAATACGAGCTCTCATTAAGCTATTCCATAGAATTGGCTGACGGAAGCTCCGGCGATGTCAAAAAGTCTCAGGAAGCTCCTGTTAAGAAGTCCCTTGAGAATGCTATACCTGTCCGCAAGTGCGAAGCCTGCGGCAAACCGGTATCTGAAGAAGAATTTGCCGGCAATCTTTTTGTATGTCCATTATGCGGCAAACACTCACGCATCGATGCTCGCCGCAGGATCGAATCTCTGGTTGATGCCGGAACATTTGAAGAGTGGAATACCGACATTGAAGAGATCAATTATCTCGGTACAGAAGGATATGAAGATAAGCTCAAAAGTGCCCGCGAGAAGACCGGACTTGATGAAGCGATAGTAACCGGCAAGGGTTATATCGACGGGCATGTCGCATGCATCGGCGTAATGGATTGCCGCTTCATGATGGCTTCCATGGGAAGCGTCGTCGGTGAGAAGATCACCAGGATGTTCGAGCGTGCGGCTGACGACAGACTTCCCGTTATCATGTTCACTGCTTCCGGCGGAGCAAGAATGCAGGAGGGGATCGTCTCTTTGATGCAGATGGCAAAGACCTCTGCCGCAGTAAAAAGACACTCCGACAAAGGTCTGCTCTACATCACCGTATTGACCGATCCCACCACGGGCGGCGTCACGGCAAGTTTTGCTATGTTGGGAGACATAATCCTGGCAGAGCCCGGTGCCCTTGTGGGTTTTGCAGGCCCGCGTGTCATCGAACAGACGATAGGACAAAAGCTCCCCGAAGGCTTCCAGCGCGCCGAGTTCCAGCTTGAGCACGGTTTTGCTGATGCCATCGTTCCCAGAGGCGAGATGAAGCAGTATCTGGGAAATGTATTGAAGATACACGAGGATGGGGAGAGGTTTGTTTTCGAGCAGGCTCAGAAAAACACCGTCGAGCCTTGCCGAAAGGAGCTTACTCCCTGGGATAAGGTACTGATATCCAGAGGAAAGAACCGCCCGGTCGCACAGGACTACATAGAGGCGCTCTTCCCTGATTTCATTGAATTCCACGGCGACAGATATGCCAAGGACGACAAGGCGGTAATGGGCGGGATCGCGACCTTCGGAGGACGTGCCGTAACCGTTATAGCCGAATCGAAAGGAATCGATCTCAAGTCGAACATTGAACGTAACTTCGGCATGCCATCTCCCGACGGCTACCGTAAAGCGCTGCGCCTCATGAAAGAAGCGGAGAAATTCGGACGCCCGGTCATCTGCTTTATCGACACGCCCGGTGCTTATTGCGGCCTTGAAGCCGAAGAAAGAGGACAGGGTGAAGCCATCGCACGCAATCTCTACGAGATGTCTTCTTTGAAAGTTCCGGTATTGTCTGTCATCATCAGCGAAGCCGGTTCAGGCGGCGCGCTCGCACTCGGTGTTGCAGACAGAGTATTGATGCTTGAGAATGCGATCTACGCGATTCTCTCACCCGAAGGTTATTCGAGCATCCTCTGGAAGGACTCTAAGAGAGCCCCGGAAGCAGCTGCCGTCATGAAGCTTACCGCTTCGGACATGCTCTCGTTCGGGATCGTCGAGAAGGTTATCAGCGAGCCGGATGAGCTTACGCGGGAGACACTGCCAGTCGTTGCAGGTCAGCTGGCTTCAGAGATCGCGCTGTTTATCGAAGACAACCTCACGTGTGATGCCGATCTGCTCCGCGAGACACGATACCAGAGATACCGCAAGTTCGGGTCGTAAGAGGGTTCCGGGCAGGAAAGGAGCAAGAGTTCAAACGATTTATCCCAAAAGACTGATTCTTGCGAGTTTGGGATAAGAATATTAGGCTGATTTATCCCAAACGGCGTTTTTTGCAAGTTTGGGATAAGAATGTTGGGCTGATTTATCCCGAACGGCGTTTTTTTGTGAGTTTGGGATAAGAATATGAGGCTGATTTATCCCAAATTGATAATTTCTCGAAAATGGGATAAGAAATGAGCTCGTTCTTTATCCCATAAGTTGTATTTTTGCGAATTTGGGATAAAAATGCTGTGAAAACTTATCCCAAAATTTGAATTTGAGAAGTTTGGGATAAATAATCAGCTGGAAGTTATCCCATTTTGCTGATCTGAGAGATTTGGGATAAGAATATGAAATCACGTTATCCCAAATCAGTAAAATTCGGATAATGGGACAACTTTGTCTTAGAACATGTTATTTGTCCTCAAAAATCATGGCAAGCGCAGGCAATGTCTTCCTCCTCAACATATAATCTTGTCAAAAGACAAGGAGGTGTTGCTATGAGTTATCATTTTAGGAAAGAATTAAATGACAGATATTTACTTACTTCTACTCTTGCCAAAGAGATTGAGAAGAAGTTAAAGAAGTTTCCGGAAGGCAGGATTAAGGTTAAACACATCGGGGAGAGTCAATACTACTACTATTTGAACAGCTGTGCGGAAGAGAAATTGTTGGATAAAGAACGTGATAATGTTCGCATTCAGGAACTCATTCAGAAGAATTACCTTGAGAAAGTGTTGAAAGCGTCTAAAGCGGAAGCTCTTCAGTTAAAGAAACTGATAGACAGATATCCGCAAACTTTGGCGGAAGATGTCTATTCTTCACTTAGTGAGGATCGACGGAAAATTGCAAAGCCGATAGTGCTTACCGATGAACAGTTCATTGAACAATGGCAGAATGTTCCTTACACCCCAAAGCCGTTTAAGGAAGGTGTGCCGGTGTACATGACAATGCGTGGAGAACGGGTAAGGTCAAAATCAGAACAGTTAATTGCAGACAGACTTTTTGTTAACGGAATACCTTACCGGTATGAGTTTCCTGTGGAGGTGAACGGTAAGATCATTCATCCTGATTTTAAGATCCTTAAAGTTAGTGTTCGCAAGGATGTTTATCTTGAGCACTGTGGAATGATGGATAATCCTGAATACTCAAACGATGTAGTCAAAAGAGTTCAAGAATATTCACAGGCGGGAATTATATTAGGTGACAGTCTGTTTCTGACTCTTGAATCTTCAACGATGCCGTTTGATGTCAGAGTTTTGGATGAGATGATAAAGGTAAGTTTCAGGTAGGTCAAATTCCGGCAAGCAGTCTGCCTTTAGGGACGACCTCCTCATTTTGAGCAACTTTTCAATAAATAGTGTATTATTATCACGAATTTAGTGAACAGGAGGCATTTTTATGAGCGAATACGATTATCTCATCGTAGGTGCGGGCCTTTACGGAGCAACTTTTGCGCGCCTCGCGACGGATGACGGATACAAGTGCCTTGTTATCGACAAGAGACCTAATGTTGCAGGAAATGTTTATACCGAAGATGTTAACGGAATAAATGTTCATAAGTACGGTGCACACATCTTCCACACAAGCGATAAGGAAGTGTGGGACTTTGCGAACAAATTTGCCGAGTTCAACCGCTACACCAACATGGTTATTGCGAACTACAAGGGCGAGCTTTACTCGATGCCGTTCAACATGTATACCTTCAACAAGATGTGGGGCGTGGTCACTCCCGAGGAGGCACGCGCAAAGCTTGATGAGCAGATCGCCATCGGAAAGAAAGACGGCGAGCCTGAGAACCTTGAAGAGCAGGCACTCTCACTGATCGGTCCTGATATCTACAACAAGCTGGTCAAGGGATACACTGAGAAGCAGTGGGGAAGAAAAGCAACTGAGCTTCCGGCATTCATCATCAAGAGACTTCCGGTAAGACTTACCTATGACAATAACTATTTCAACGACAGCTACCAGGGTATTCCGGTCGGCGGATATACCAAGTGGATCGAGAATATGCTTGACGGGATCGAGGTCAGATTAGGTATAGATTACCTTGAGAATAAGGAATCTTTAGATAATATTGCCTCGAAAATCATCTATACTGGAATGATCGATGAGTATTATAATTACTCACTGGGCCAGCTCGAGTACAGAAGCCTGAGGTTTGAGACGGAGTATCTTCCTGATACCGATGATTTCCAGGGCAACGCGGTAGTGAACTACACCGATGCCGAGACACCCTTCACGAGGATCTTGGAACACAAGCATTTTGAGTTCGGCAAGGGCAAGGGAACGGTTGTCACACGCGAGTATCCTGCTGAGTGGAAGGTCGGAGATGAGCCTTACTACCCGCTTAATAACGAGAGGAACAACGAGCTTTATAAGAGGTATGAAGAGCTTTCGCAGTCTGACAGTAAGGTCGAGTTCGGCGGAAGACTGGGTAAATACAAATACTATGACATGGACGATACCATCGCCGCATGCATGGATGACTACAAGAGGATAACAAGAAAATGAAAAAAATCGGTGCAGTAATTCTTACGGCAGCTTTCGCTGTCTCAATGATCTCAGGATGCGGTAAACAGCTCAGCAGCACGGATCCTTCAGTTACCGGTCCGGCCGGTGAGACTACAGCTGCTACGGAAGCTTCGGGTGCTTCTGAGACACAGGCAGCTCCTGAAGAGCCTAAGAGCTTCGAAGAGCTTTATGGCGAACAGTTCATGAACTACTTTAATCATCAGTATTTTTTTGATGGTGAACCTATCTCGGTTCAGGAGACAAACTTCTACTTTATCAATGCGTTCCTTGACTTAAGCACTTATGCATCATACGGTTACTATCCGGCTACAACTCTCGGATATATCGATCTGGCAGCTGAATATCCGGATGAAGAATTTGCCACATTCGGTGATTTCTTTGTAGATTATGCCGAGAATTCCATTGAGAGTGCCTGCATCATGTGCGCCCGTGCAGACGAGGCAGGTATTGTTCTTACCGATGAGACACAGAAGGACATCGATGAGATGCTGGCTAATATCAGAGATGAAAGCGCTGCTGCTTCAGGAAAGACTCTTGATGAATATCTCCAGTTCTATTACGGTCCCGGAAACGATGAGGCTACCTTTAGAAAGGTGCTTGAGAGATATTACTTGGCAGATGCTTACTCAAAGCATTACTGTGAGACTTATGAATTCACGGATGAAGAGAGATTGGTTCCTTATGTCAGATATGCCCTTTTCCAGGCTGCTGAGTCTGCTTCTCAGGAAGATAAGGATAAGGCACTTGCTGCTGCAACCGCAATGAAGGATGCCTGCAAGACCATTGATGATCTCACGGGTCTGGCTGAGACAGCATTTAATAACGGTGAGGTCTTGGATCAGGGCGACATTATGGTTCCGAAGGGACAGATGGTTCCCAAGTTCGAAGAGTGGGCATATGGTGAAGGCCGCACAGAAGGTGAGCTCGACATCATTTATGCACCTGAATACGGTTATTTTGTAGTCGGCTATCTTGGTTTGAAGGAGCAGGAGGCAGCTTCACTCGATCAGATCGCTCTTAAGGCTTTGGGCGAAGACCTTAACTCCGAGATTGATGCAAACAAGCATGATTTCCACACAGATACACCTTTCCAGCCTGCGCCTGCAGCTCCGACAGCTACACCTACACCGGAGACATCCATCGATATCACTGACGGTACGATGACGATCGATCCGAATGCGGTTGACACTTCCACTGCTAACGGTGCTTCTTCCAACACAATGTCCACAACTGACGTTCTCGTAGTTGTTTTCCTGACACTTGCAGGTGTTGCGGTTGTTGCGGTAGTTGTTATTCTCGTAATGTATGCGATGAAGAACGGCAAGAACGGCGGCAACGATTCTCCCAAGAAGTCTGCGAAGTACGACGATTACGATGAGGACGAGGAAGAAGAAGCTGTCGCAGACACAAAGAAAAACGCGAAGTCTTCGAAGAAGGATGAGGCTTCTGATGAGGAAGCAGATTCCGAAGAAGACAGTGACGAAGATGATTCTGATGACGAATCCGAAGACGAGGAGTAATCCTGCCGGATAGGTTTTTCGAGCAGAATTAAGAGAATTATACTGGGTTGTCTCCCAAGTGAAGCAAATTCACGCGGAGACAGCCCTTTTCTCTTTATTTAATATAGGCGTCATGTTATTATCATAAGGTTATTTATAACGATAAAATGCCAGGAGTGTAATTCCATGGAGATTACCAAAGAGTTGGTTCAATATCTTGAGAGTCTCGGCCGACTTGAGCTGAGTCCTGAAGATGAAGAGAGAACGCAGAAGGACTTAAGTGATATCTTAGGTTACATCGATCAGCTCAGCGAGCTTGATACCGAAGGTGTAGAGCCTTTGAGCCACGTAACGGGTGTTTCTAACATCATGCGTGAAGACAAGATCGCCAATGACGATATGAGGGATGCGGTATTGAGCAACGCACCCGAGACAAAGGACGGCACGATCCTCGTACCGAAGACCTTTGATTAAGGGGTGTGTGATATGACTGATATTGAGATTCGTAAATTAGGAGCTCTTGAGATAGGCTCTGCGATCAAGGAGGGAAAGATCACCTCTTATCAGGCGACCAAGGCTTTCCTTGATGCGATCGATGAACTTAACGGCGAATATAAGGCTTATGTTACCGTTATCAGAGACGAGGCACTTGCCAAGGCTCAGAAGGCTGATGAGGATATCAAGGCCGGAAAGCTTACCGGCCCTCTTGCCGGCGTTCCGATAGCGATCAAAGATAACATCTGCACGAAGGGAATAAAGACGACTTGCGCTTCAAAGATGCTCGAAAACTTTGTCCCGCCTTATGATGCTGAGGTTATCCGCAAGATAGAAGAAGCCGGAATGATCATTCTCGGCAAGACGAACATGGATGAATTTGCCATGGGATCCACCACGGAGACCAGTTATTTCGGCGATACTTTGAATCCATGGGATAAGACAAGAGTACCGGGCGGTTCTTCCGGCGGTTCTGCTGCTGCTGTAAGTGCGGCACTCGCACCTGTTGCGCTCGGTTCAGATACGGGCGGATCGATCAGACAGCCTGCTTCATTCTGCGGCGTTACCGGTCTTAAGCCTACATACGGTTCCGTATCAAGATACGGACTCGTCGCTTTTGCATCTTCACTTGACCAGATCGGTCCCTTCGGAAGAAAGGCTGAAGACATTGCTGCCGTTTATAATGTCATCAGCGGCAAAGATCAGAGAGACCAGTCTTCTCTTGAGTCATCGAAGATCGATCTTAGCAACATTTCCGATTACAGCCTCGAAGGCAAGAGATTCGGCATTCCGGAAGAGTATATCGGCGACGGTATCGACGAGGATGTCAGAAAGGCGGTTCTTGATGCCGTTGAAGTCCTTAAATCAAAGGGTGCGACAGTCGAGACATTTGCCATGCCGATAATCAAGTATGCGATCCCCACGTATTACATCATCTGCTGTGCTGAAGCATGCTCTAACCTTTCCCGTTATGACGGCGTTAAGTACGGCTTCAGACCTGAGGGCATTGAAGACCTCGGCAGTCTTTACATAAAGTCCAGAAGTGAAGGCTTCGGACTCGAAGTAAAGAGAAGGATCATGCTCGGCAACTTCGTTCTTTCTTCGGGTTATTACGATGCGTACTACAACAAGGCATTGAGAGTAAGGAATCTGATCAAGCAGGCATTCGATGAGGCATTTGCCAAGTATGATGCGATCCTCGGACCTGTTGCTCCGACGGCTGCTCTTAAGAAGGGCGAGAGCCTTACGGATCCTCTCAAGATGTATCTCGGAGATATCTGCACGGTACTCGTTAACATCGTAGGCATTCCTGCCATGTCAGTTCCGTGCGGCTTTACGGGTGAAGGACTCCCCGTAGGTCTTCAGATCATGGGAAAGAGATTTTCCGAAGAGACGATCATCGGTGTTGCTTCTGCATATCAGAGAGCAACCGCATCAGAGGGATTCGAGAACAAGATCCCCGAAGAAGCTTTGAGAGGGGAGGGCTGAAGACATGAAAGATTATGAGATGGTAATCGGTCTTGAAGTTCACTGCGAGCTCTCGACTGAATCAAAGATCTTCTGCGGATGCTCCGCTAAGTTCGGCGGAGAACCGAATACACATGTATGCGAAGTTTGTTCCGGTATGCCCGGCACACTTCCGACACTTAACAAACAGGTAGTTGAATATGCCGTAAAGGCAGGACTCGCGCTTAACTGCGAGATAACGAGAAATAACAAGTTCGACCGTAAGAATTATTTCTATCCTGACCTTCCTAAGGCATACCAGATATCACAGCTTTATTTCCCGATCTGTAAGAACGGACATGTTGACATCAAGACATCCGAAGGCATGAAGTCCATAGGCATCCACGAGATCCACATGGAGGAGGATGCAGGAAAGCTTGTACATGATCCGGTAACGGGAATGACAATGGTTGACTTCAATCGTTGCGGCGTTCCGCTCCTCGAGATCGTATCCGAGCCTGATTTCAGATCCGGCGAGGAAGTAATCGCTTACCTTGAGAAGCTCCGCGACACGATGCAGTATCTCGGGATCTCCGACTGCAAGATGCAGGAAGGTTCCATGAGAGCTGACGTTAACCTCTCCGTAAGACCCCGCGGTCAGAAGGAGTTCGGTACAAGAACCGAGATGAAGAATATCGCAAGTCTCAAGGCCATTGAGCGTGCCATCGAATATGAGCGCGACAGGCAGATAGACCTTATTGAAGAGGGCGGAAAGGTAGTTCAGGAGACAAGACGTTGGGACGATGAGCAGGAGTACACATACTCCATGCGTTCCAAAGAGAATGCTCAGGATTACAAGTATTTCCCGGATCCTGACCTCATGCCAATCAATATCTCAGAGGAGTTCCTTGATAAGGTAAGAGCAGAGCTTCCTGAATTTGCGGATGCTAAGCGTGAGAGATATGTTGCCGAGTTGGGACTTCCCGAATATGATGCTGAGATCATTACGGGAACACCTGCTTTGGTTAAGGTTTTCGAGAGCGCATGCGAAGTAACGTCCAACCCTAAAGATTGTTCGAACTGGCTCATGACGGATCTTCTCAAGATCGCGAAAGACGCAAAGATTCTTGCTGCCGATATTGATTTCGACGGTAAGGTCATGGGCAAGATCATCAATCTTGTAAATGAGGGTAAGATCAACCGCAAGTCAGGTAAGATGGCTTTGGAAGAGGCATTCCTCAACGGAACAGATCCGGAGAAGTACATTGCCGATAACGGTCTTGCACAGGTATCCGATGCCGGAAGCATTGAGCCTGTCATCAAGGAGATCATCGCTGCTAACGAGAAGGCCGTAAACGGATATCTTGCCGGTGAAGAGAAGAATCTTACGTTCCTTATCGGTCAGTCCATGAGAGCTCTCAAGGGCAAGGCCGATCATCAGGTCGTCAGACAGACTCTTATCGATCTGCTTAACGGGATGAAATAATGAAGACTGTATTTGATATTTTATTAGTATTTTTCTTTATCCTTATAAACGCCTTTTTCTCGGGTACCGAGATGGCGGTTATCTCTTTGAATGACGCGAAAATGCGTAAGCTCGCCGAAGACGGTGATAAGAAAGCGCGCCGCGTGCTTAAATTCCTGGATAACCCCGGAAGCTTTCTTGCAACGATCCAGGTAGGTGTTACGCTTGCCGGATTCTTGTCATCCGCTTTTGCTGCCAACAGCTTTGCTTCAAAGCTCGCTCTCCTGACAGACCCTGATTCGGTCCATGCATGGGTAGAGCCTTTGTGGACGGTAGTAATCACCATCGTTCTGTCATATTTCTCACTTGTTCTCGGTGAGCTTGTTCCTAAAAGAATAGCTCAGAGCAATCCTGAGAAGTGGGCATTCGGAGTGGCAGGTATCGTTAAATTCATCGGTGCCGTTCTGAAGCCGTTCGTCTGGTTCCTTACAAAGTCAACGAATCTCATCCTGAAGATATTCAGGATCGATCCCAACAAGACCGACAAGTCGATCACCGAAGAAGAGATCAGGATGATGGTCGATGTCGGCTCTGAGTCAGGCAACATCGAAGACACGGAGAAAGAGATGATCGAGAATGTCTTTGAGTTCAATGACAAGGAAGTCTCCGAGATAATGACACACCGTAAGAAGATCGTCTCTCTTCCCATTACTGCCGGCTATGACGAGGTAATGCGCGTAGCACGTGATGAGAAGTTTACGAGGATCCCGGTATATCAGGATAATATCGATGACATCATCGGAATCCTTCACATAAAAGACCTTATCGGACTTACGCCGCCTACGGAGGAGAAGCCCTTTAAGCTTGCGAAGTACATAAGAGAACCCCTGATCGTACACGAGACGCGTAAGATCTCATCCCTCTTCGGTGAGATGAAGACTTGCCGCATGCAGATGGCTGTCATTGTTGACGAGTACGGCGGAACGATGGGCATCGCCACGATCGAGGATATGCTCGAAGAGCTTGTCGGAAACATTACGGATGAGTTCGATGATGAGTCAGATGAGTTAGTCAAGCTCTCGAACGGTGATTACATCGTAAGAGGCGACATGACTTTGAGTGATCTTGAGGATGTGCTTGAGATCGAGCTTACGGATGATGAGTACGATACGATAGCAGGTCTGATCATCTCCCAGCTTGATCGTGTTCCGGAAGAATCCGAGAAGCCGACGGTAAACTACAAGAATTTAAGAATAAAGGTCCTCAAAGTAGAGGAGAATGCAATAGCCAAGGTGCTTATTCATGCCAATCCGGTCGTAAAGCCTTCCTTGGAGGACGAGGACGAAGAGGATTCACGTGATGAGTAAGTACGATCTGGTCCTTTACGATCTCGACGGAACACTTTGGGATTCGATCCCGCTCATACTGGAATCTTTGCGAAAAGCCTATGACATCGTACTGGGCGGCACAGACAGGACCGAAGCGGATCTTAAGAGCTACATCGGCCGTCCTCTTGGTGACACCTTCGCAATGCATGATAAAGAGACTTCTGACAAGCTTATTGAAGCGTATCTTGATTACAATTGTGCACGAATGAAGGAGAATGCCATTCCGATCTTCCCTGGTGTTTATGATTTCCTGGGAAAGATAAAGTCGATGAATGTTAAGCAGGGGATCGTTACTTCCAAGCGACGTGATTCTGCAATGATCACCATCGGTCTCCTGAAGCTCGAAGAATACTTCGACACAATGATCTTCAGAGAAGATACCGTATTGGCAAAGCCGCATGGCGAGCCTCTGATCGAAGCCGCACGCAGAATGGGAGTCAGTGACATGAGTCGTGTTCTCTATGTCGGAGATGCTTCGGCCGATCTGCTTTCAGCGAGAGATTGCGGTGCGGATTTTGCACTTGTCGGGTGGACGAGAATGCCAAAAGAAGAGCTGATCCGTATGGGACCTGACTTCGTGATCGAGACCGCAGAACGTCTTTCTTGCATTATTACAGGCACCGAATTATAATGTTTGGTGCTTTTTATCAATTAAAATAAGGTGGGTAGGTAAGTATGGCTAAGACCTCCAAATCCGGAAAGTCAAACAGAAAAGCCGTTACGGGCGGAATGTATGTGATCATCGTCGCCATCGTTCTCGTGATCGTATGCTTTTTCGTATATATAACCGGAGTTCTTCCGAAGACTGTAACAGGTGTTAAGATTTTTGAGAATCTTCCGGACGGTTCACAATCGACGATCAAGAATTTCTCTGTCCTTGAGACAAACTACCATTTTAAAGAGGTTTTTGATTCGTATTCTCAGTACGGAATGGTATCGGAAGATCTTCTCGATTCTATTTACTCTGGCGAAGAGACATATAGAGATTGGCTTTTGAGAGAGACAGCCACACAGCTCAGAACACTTGCTCTGGCTGAGCGTGCTGCTAAGCAGGACAGCGAATTCTATGCTACTTCAAAAGCAAGAGATATGGCAGCTGACGGCGTTACAACATTGGATTTTTATGCCAAGATGTACGGATATCCGTCGGGTCAGCAGTTTCTTTCCACCCAATACGGTACAGGTATGACAAAAAGAGCCTATATCGATTTCTCTTCACGTGAACTCTTGATCCAGGAATATGCAGCTTATCTTCAGCAGTTCGGAGCAACGATCGTTCCTACTGATGACGAGGTTCAGGCTCGTTTTGATGAGAATCCTTACCAAAGCTATCTTGTTGATTACAACTCATACTTTGTTCAGATCCGCAAGGATGATGACAGCATTGATGTAGAGAAGTCTAAGGCTGAGGCAGATAAGATCGCTAAGGCAACAAAGGATTCTGCTTCTTTCAGAAAGGCTGTTATGGATTACCTTACGGCTAAGGGCGATACTGAAGCACTCGCGGCTTATGAAGACGATGCAGATCCGACTTTCTCGGAAAATACCGCTTATTCGGCATATATGAATGATGATGTTAAGGCTTTCCTCTTCAGTGAGAGTGAAGTCGGCTCGGTAAAGGTAATCGAGGTAGAGACCGGTGCTTACGTTCTCTATGTTGCTGATAAGAAGCTTAACGAATTAAAGAACGTCACTTACAGAACACTTACTTTGAGCACCGGTGTTAAGAGTGATGCAACAGCCGAAGAGATCACTGCAGCTGCACAGAAGACGGTTGCTGATGCTCAGGCTTACTGCACACAGGGAATGGCACCCATAGATTTTTACAAGATAGTAAAAGAGCACACCAAAGACTCAAATGAGATGATGACAGGCGGTTACTATGCAGCGGCAACGATCGACTCTTTTGTCCCGACAGAAGAGAATCCTTTGGACAGTTCTGCTGTTGAGGCAGGCCAGTGGCTCTTTGAACCTGACCGTAAGGCAGGCGATATCAAGATCGTGGTATCTGAAGACCAGAAGACGGTAACAGTCTTCTACTTTGAGGCGAACAGACCGGCTTGGGCAAATGCCATCAGAAGCGAGATCATCTCTTCAAATTATGCGGATTGGAATGCAGCACTTGAAGTAAACACTCCGGGCTATAGCGTAAATTCAGGATTGGTCAAGTATTTGATCTATTGATAACTGACTTTATACCAATTAACGAAGGGGCTGTCTCAAAACAAAAGAGATAGCCCCTATCTTATTGCAAAAGAAAAC
>JAKSRD010000023.1 GCA_024403795.1 Saccharofermentans sp. | reverse complement strand
ACGGCAAAAATCTGACATCAATCTCGGCCTGTCGAACCATGTGGAGACGGTATGTTTATTGTCCAAACTTGAAGTTACTATAAACATGTCAGAGCTTGATCTTACTGAGGCTGAAGCTAAGGTGACATACGATGAGATTCTGTGATAGAAAAGAAATTGTTGTTTTAATGGGGCATGTCCATGAAGATAATCAGTGATATACGAATATTTAAAGGCGTGAGAATGGAGCAAATTGGCGGTAAGGAAATGCATCTTGCTGCTCATCGTGTCGCAATGAAACTCAGAGAGAATGGTTTTTCTCTCGGAGAGTATGATCATTTATACATTTGTTTTTCTACAGAAGAACCTAGAGGGTCAGTTACTTTGGATGAAGACGTTGACAAGTACTTCCCCTGGTTCCGCAAAGTCCATGTAGGGATTACCCCGGATGCTCTGTCTGCCATTGAAACGGAGGGTGAAACCTCTTTCTTATTAGAGCATATTGAAAATGTATTACTTACATTGTTCGGCAGCGATTCAGCTTCTGCTGTAATCATAAGGGATTCCATAAAGGACGCTGAAAAGGGACAGGAGATGTTGATGCATTTCAAAGAAAAGAAAACGACAAAAGGAACGGCCGCAATCTATCTGAAACTCTTGGATAATGGACATTATCTCCCTGTGCTTTCTGTGAAAAACATAGACGGAACAGAGGTATTGAGAGAAAATCTTCCTGAAACCTCAGATCTTGGGAACTTGGGAGATATTCAGCTTAACAGCAAGAATGTTACTGTTAAGCCAAGAAAGAATTCTTACACAGAGGCCAAAGCTTTAAAACCGTTTTCTTTTGAAGTACAGTTATAAAGCAGGAAGTATTTCTGCTGTTTGACTTTATTGAAGGAGAATCTGATGGAAAGACAAAAAGGCTTCTCCGCAGCAATTCTAAAGCACACAGCTATCGTGCTGATCATGCAAATGAAGTGCAGTCAGATATATTGCTCTCCGTAAATAATCCTCATCCCTTATTCCATTAACAGGATTCTGTCATATGTATCGGAATTCAAATAGTTTAACAGGGACAATCATAGATATTCATGTTGACAGCTAATCAGGATTAGCCAAACAAGAAGGGCATATCGCGATGGATACGAAACACAGAATATTAGATGAGGCACTGACTTTATTCTCACAAAAAGGTTACGCAAATGTTTATGTGGGTGAGATAGCGGACAAGATCGAAGGTGAGAACGAGATCACGGAGTTCTTCTTTCCTAAGGATCTGAACCATTTCTGTTCCGGATGTTATCAGTGCATTGAAAATGTGACGGCTTGTCCCTTCCATGAAGAAAAGAAGATAATAGATGCGATCGATAAGGCTGACATATTGATCGTCACGACACCGACTTACTGCATGCACATGTCTGCGCCGTTAAAATCTTTACAGTGCATCCTGAGAGAAGTGTTGTTGCTGCAAGTATCGTGGGAATAAGTGTCTTTTTCATGGTTTTTATGCTCCTAAGACTGATTTTGATTTTTGGGTCTTCACATAGAAGACACATGAACCGGACGGATGGTTCAAAAATTTTGTTTTTTTTGAAAAAAATTTTCGCACCGGAAAACCGTGACTACGAGCCATTCCCGATGGATTTTCCCGGAAAATGCCGCGGAACTGCACACCGATCACGGTTGTTTTATTCTGAAAGCAGGTGTATAACTCAATCCGAGATAAAAACAGGGGAGCTTGTTAAGCAGGCTGAGAGGAAGTAATCGAACTTCGACCCTATAACCTGATGCGGATAATGCCGCCGTAGGAAGTCGTATACATGGATTTTTTACAGGAGGCATCCGCAAGGAATGGCTCCTGTTTTTGTTTACAACCGAAGATTCAGGGGAGCTTGTGTAAGCAGGCTGAGAGGAAGTAATCAAACTTCGACCCTATAACCTGATGTGGATAATGCCGCCGTAGGAAAGCTTTTGCTCTGTGACAGGAGGATACCGCAAAGGGTATTCTCCTGTTTTTTCATATCAATCGAGAAAGGACTACTGACAAAATGAAAGTAGCATTGACCATTGCAGGCAGCGACTGCAGCGGAGGCGCCGGCATCCAGGCCGACATGAAAACAATGACCATGAACGGTGTTTATGCCATGAGTGTGATCACGGCACTTACGGCACAGAACACGACCGGGGTGAGAGCAATTCAGGAATCGACGCCGGATTTCCTGAGGCAACAACTGGATGTGGTATTTGAAGACATCTATCCCGATGCCGTGAAGATCGGCATGGTTGGAACCGCAGAGCTGATCCGCGTGATCGCGGACAGGCTCAGATATTACAATGCCGGAAATGTGGTCG
The DNA here is from genome assembly GCA_024403795.1 of Saccharofermentans sp. GTDB lineage: Bacteria > Bacillota > Clostridia > Saccharofermentanales > Saccharofermentanaceae > Saccharofermentans. The sequence continues at coordinate 33,770 of JAKSRD010000023.1, read as the reverse complement.
TCGATCCCGTAATGGTGGCAACTTCCGGTTCTGCTCTGATCAGGAATGATGCGGTACAGACCCTTATCGAGGAGCTGCTGCCCATATCGACACTTGTGACGCCTAACATTCCCGAAGCACAGGTCCTCTCCGGTCTGACCATTGAGAGCGAGACGGATATGGCTGTTGCCGCAAAGAAGATTAGCGAGAACTACCGTTGTGCAGTTCTGCTGAAAGGCGGTCACAGCATCAACGACGCCAACGATCTGCTTTACACAGACGGAGAGATTATCCGGTTCGATGGAAAGCGCATCAACAATCCCAACACTCACGGCACGGGATGTACTCTCTCGAGTGCCATCGCTGCCAATCTTGCCAAGGGTTATACCCTTACCGAATCTGTCCGCAGGGCAAAAAACTACATCTCCGGTGCTTTGGCTGCAATGCTCGATCTTGGCAAAGGCTCCGGCCCGATGAATCACGCTTTTGATCTTCAAGGAGAATATGCTAAGGAGGCATCATTATGAATACAACAGAGAGACTATTGAACGCAACGTTATCCTTTTGGCTGAACTGAATCGTCTGACTGAGGCATATACAGATAAGCAGGTTCAGCATCTGATCGATATCTTTGTTGCATGTTCCCGTTATGAACTTGCGTTTTGGGAGATGTCATGGACACTGAGTAAGTGACGGACTGTTGTGCGATCGAAGGTAATGCTGATCTTCACGGTGACGATTTTCGTGTACAAATGACTTGCAATTCTTGAACTGATAATATATTTTGATAATCAAAGCATCTAATGCGGAATCAGGGTCATACCTCGTGAATCAGGGAGATTTTTGGTATGAAGATTAAATCAGGCAAATGGAAATTATTATTGGCATTGTCGTTTATACCGCATACAGTCATTTTGTTGTTTGGCTTGTTGTGCATGTTCAACGGTGGCGGTTTCTTAGGTTCATCACTTGATCCGGCCGAGTCTTTTTTGCTGGGAATAATTCTTTTTTTCTCTGAATACTCGGTAGTAATCGTTCCGTTATTGATCGTAAGTCTGGCAATACATATCGGATTGATAATCGGCAAGATCAATTCAAGTCGCAAAAAGAAGATCAGTACAAAGAAGCTTGCCATAACAGTTGCAATACTCGCGACTGTTATGGCGGCTTTGTTTGTTATCAGAACGGTCTTCAGAAGTGAGACAATGGCTATGGAACGCAACATAAAGGCTAATGTCTTATGTCTTTTTGCTGATGAGAAGGTGACCACCAAGAACAAACAGTGGGACAATGCCGGTTTGTTCCATAATGACGATATTACGTGTAACACGGTGATGATCGATTGGGACAGTAACAGAGTCACTATGGTAACGGAATACAGCGTTGAATCTTTTACGATCAAGTCGATAGACATGAGTGAGATCAATGCAATAAAGAGCAGATTGGAAAAAAACGAAGAGAAGACATTGATGTTTGATGACGGCAGTGTTGTTACTTTGTATTATGACTACTCTGCGATCTCTTTGATCACCGTTACTAAGCCGGACGGTTCCGTATATGGAAGAGAATTGCTCCCGGGACACCTTCCCGAGTATTATCTATACGAAGAATATTTTGATTAAGATCATATCCGGGACGATCAAGTAACGGATGATCTGTTAATGACAATTCTGACGTGTCGTATTTTGCGGGTGCACTTTTAATGGTAGTTTTTATCAAAGTGCAAATGTATAATACACTATTGCTTCGCAAACTTGAATTAAGGTCAAACTGATTTAGTACGGAATATGTCGTTATATATCGATCCCGGGACGGGAAGTATGCTTTTTACGGTAATACTGAGCCTGGCAACAGCAGCTCTGTTTGCCGTGCGCGGCGTGTATTCCAAGGTCAAGCTCTATGTCGCCAAAGGGAAGAAGGCCCAAAACGATGGTGAGACAAAAAAATATCAATATGTTATCTATACAGACAGCAAGAGATATTGGAATGTCTTTAAGCCTTTGTGTGATGAGTTTGAGCGAAGAGGGATCGCCCTTCATTACATGACCCAGAGCGAAGACGATCCGTTTTTTAAGACAAGTTATAAGCACATAACCGGTGAATATATCGGCAATACCAATTCCGCTTTTGCCAAATTATATTTTCTTGATGCAGATACAGTAATCTCAACGACGCCGAGTCTTGATGTATATCAGTGGAAGAGATCCAAAAACGTAAACAGATATGTTCACGTATTCCACGATGTCTCGGATTGCACCGCCTATGAGATGTTCGGAATAGACCATTACGATGACATCATCATGACCGGAAAAGTCCAGGAGAAGTACATCAGAGAAATGGAAAGGATGCGCAATCTTAAGCCAAAAAATCTGTATTTGTGCGGTTCTGTTTATGTTGATGATATGGTGAACAAGCGCAAGACATACGGAGAGATAAAAAGAGAAAGTGATAAACCGACAATACTTCTGGCACCTTCCTGGGGCAAGAGCAGCATTCTCAATAGGATGGGTGAGAAAATGCTTGGAGCGTTGGTTGCAACGGATTATAACATCGTTGTAAGACCACATCCGCAAACAAAAAAGTCAGAACCGAAGTTGTTGGATAGACTAATGGCTAAGTTCCCTGAGAAGGAGAATTTTCATTGGGATTACAGCAATGACAACTTTCTTACGCTTGCCAAGTCAGATCTGATGATTACGGATTATTCAAGTATCACCTGTGATTATGCTTTTGTTTTTGACAGACCGTTCCTTTATGCGGATGCAGATATCGATCTTGGTGTGTATGATTCATATTGGTTCAAAGAGACGACATACAGATTCCGGATGGTATCTAAGCTCGGTAAGCAGATAACGGAAGATCAATTGGACGGATTAAAATACATTATTGATGATGTAATGAATAATGATAAATATGCCGAGGGAAGAGAAGAAGTAAAGAAGGAAATATGGGCATATCAAGGCGAAGCGGTAAAGCGTACCGTAGATTGTATTGTAGGAAATAAAGCCGATGCTTGATTTTTTGTATAACATTTTCATAGGACCGATTCAGTATCTGATAGAAGTTGTATTTGCAACTGTCTTTGATCTGGTTGATTCAAAGATCCTTTCAATTGTCGGAGTCAGTCTTGTAGTTAATTTTCTGGTCCTTCCGCTCTATAAGAGGTCAGATGCCGTTCAGGAGAAGGAACGTGCCAAGCAAAAGGCAATGGAGCCTATGGTCAAGCATATCCGCAAGACATTTAAGGGCGATAAGAGGAGCATGATCCTTCAGGAATATTACCGACAGAATGATTACAGTGCCGTTCATGCATTGAAAGGATCGTTCACACTTCTGCTTCAGATACCATTCTTCCTTGCGGCGTATAACTTCCTGAGCACCGAGGGATTACTGAACGGAACGTCATTTTTCATTTTCCGGGATCTGGGTGAACCTGACAGATTATTCAGTATAGGAACATTTGCGGTAAATGTGCTTCCGATCCTTATGACGTTGATCAACGTCATATCAGGAGCTGTCTATACGAAGGGATCCCTGCTCAGGGAAAAGGTGCAGGTATATCTGACGGCAGCAGTATTCCTTGTTCTTTTATATAACAGTCCGAGTGGTCTGGTAATTTATTGGATATTGAATAACTTATTCTCGCTTGTTAAGAACATAGTAATGGCTGCCGTTAAGCACGCGCGAAAAAACAGACCGGTCAAGGCCAAAGAATGTAAGAAACAGAAGCCTCTTACATTCGAAGCATTTAATCACAAGTTTGTGCTTGATAGGAAGCCCGACATGAAAGTAATGGTACTTTCATGTCTCTATCTTGCGGTATTAATGGGAGTATATGTTCCTAGCGTGATCGTCTCGGCATCTCCTCTTGAGTTCTTATATACTTCGTATGATTGGACGGACATCATTCTCAACACATTCAGCACATATCTCGGATTTGCCTTTTGGGCACTCCTGATCTACTGTCTTGTGAGTGACAGGGCAAAATACGTATTTACGTTCACGGCATTTGCTTGTTGTGGTATCTTCACTTGTGACTATTTGTTATTCAGTGATTATGCCGGCAATATCTCTGAAGAATTGATCTATGAGGAATATCCTTTATTACGCGGCTCCTTGATCATAGGTTCTTTGATATTGGCGATCTCCGTCGGTCTTATCTTTAATTTCCTGTATCGTTGGAAATCTAAGATCGCCAGGTATGCAACGCTCCTGTTCTTGATTACGGCAGTTATCAATTCAGTGATCCTCTGCGCGAAGAATATTTCCAGTTCGGGTGTTTCTTTTGTGGGAAACCGCGATAATTCATATACGATAGACGAAGCGATAATCCCATTGAGTAAAGAGGGTCAGAATGTAATCGTATTTATGACGGACAGAGCGGTCGGGTCACAGTTTTCAAAGATGATCGAAGAGGATCCGCAGATTGCGGAAGAGTTATCGGGTTTTACATTCTATCCTAATACGATCTCCTATGGTGCGTTTACCAATTTTGCTACCCCTTCCTTGTTCGGAGGTTACGATTACACACCTTACAAGATCAATAAGAGAAGTGATGAGCTTCTCAAGGACAAGCAGAACGAAGCTCTGCTCGTGATGCCGAGAATATTCGGTGATAACGGTTACAAGGTTACAGTATGTGATCCGCCTTATGCCGGTGACTATAATTGGATCCCCAACCTGGAGATATATGATGAGTATCCCAATGTAACCGCTTATGACACCATTGGACATGTTGTTAACGAGACTCACAGAACATATAGTCCGTATTTCCAAATGCAACAGTATCACAACTATATCGGTTATGGTTTCTTCCGTTGTCTTCCGAACATCTTTGCCGGATTCATCTATGACAATGGTAATTATCACGGTGTTTGGAAGAATACTGTCTCATGCTCATTCCTCGATTCGTACTGTGTGCTTGAGGAATTACCGAAGCTTACATATATTGAGGACAGTGATGAGAATACATTGTTGGTATTCCAGAACTCCACTCCGCATGAGCCAGAAAGTCTTTTGGCTCCTGATTATGTTCCATCATTTGATGCGCCTTCGGAAGTCAGTGAATATGAGAAAGCTTATTGCTCCGGAATGGCATCCCTTCTCAAGATCTGTGACTGGATCGATTACCTTAAAGAGAATGGTGTTTATGATAACACCAGGATCATAATTGTTTCCGATCACGGACGCTGGTACGAAGGCGAAGACTTTATGATCGCAGATTTCAATCCGTTACTTCTTGTCAAAGATTTCAATTCCGCAGGGGAGTTAAGCATAGATAACTCATTTATGACAAATGCCGATACCCCCTATCTTGCAATGGAAGGCCTTTTCGACGAGCCGACTAATCCTTATACAGGCAATCTGATATCAATGACACCTAAGTTCGATGAGAAGATCGCGATCATCGGGGCAGATGATACTAATGTTAACAAGTTAGGGGATAAGTGCGTCTTTAATTCCAAGGATTCATATTGGTTTACGGTTCACGATAACATCTTTGACTACAACAACTGGGCTAAGATTCCGGACGATCGAATGGATGTCTATATGACGAGTGACTGATCTCGCTTTGAGATGCAACGCTTGTATAATGTCTGCCGTTATAATAATCTTAAACAATCCGGCGGTGTAACTTATGGATTTGTCAGGATTCAGAGGTGGAGATAATGAAAGATACAAACGGGTTAGCTCTGATAAATAAGCACAGAGTCTCCCTTATGGGCATAGCAGCATTGCTGATCTTTGTGTATCACGAGTGTGAAGTTGTGTTTGGCAGCATCCCGGTTATCAACTTTATTGAGAATTTTATCCGGAGAACAGGTTTCTGCGGAGTTGACATATTTTTCCTTTTGTCGGGAATGGGACTTACTTATTCCATCGAGAAAAATACATTGGCGAAGTTCTACGGCAAGAGATATAAGCGGATAGTATTACCGTTTCTTATAGCCGGTGTTATATGGGGCATTTTATGCGGGTGGTCGTTCCTCGACTATATTAAGAACGTGACGGGGTACAATTTTTATGTTAAGGATGTCTCGTCTTTTCTTTGGTTTGTACCGGCAATAGCAACGTTATATCTGTTTTTTCCGTTGTACTATAAGTGTTTTTTGCGTTCCGGGAACAAACTGCTCTTTACCATCGGCACAATAGGTTTGTGGTTGTTCTTATCAATGTCTGTCGACGGTGTCATGAGAGAGGACCTGTATGGTTTTACAAACAGGATACCGATATTTGTATTCGGAGTATATTGGGGCGATTTGTCGAAAGCCGAATCGGTCAAGATCGGGAGAAGCGGATGGTTTGCCGTAGCCATGACTTTTGCGGTTGGATTAGTCTTAAGCTTTCAGACCAATGTATTTGATATGTTTCTGCTTGTACCCCTCTCCAATTGTTGTGTGCCGAATTTCCTGATGGCGACTTCCGGGACATTGATAGCAGTTGCCATTTTGGAAGGATTGAGCAAAGTAAGATTTGTCGGGAAAGCTGTGACTAAGTTTTTGTCATTCTTTGGCATTGTATCGTTGGAATTCTACAGCGTACAGGAATTTGTCGGTATAATACTGAAGGCACTGTTTCCCAAACTCGGACATTGGATACTGAATCTTTGGGTCCTGTCTGTCTCGCTTATCCTTGCTTATGCGATCTACGGTATGGTAAAGCTGATATTTTTGTTGTTTGGCAAGCTCTTTTTCTCTTCTGAGAGGAAAGAGAAAAAGAGCATTGGATAAGGACAAGTTGCGCTATTACATTAACCGGGGTCATTTTGAAGAGTATGCGAAAACATTTTCGCTCGATGTAGCAAAGACCAAGAGTATTGAGGCGGCGAATCTTTACGAGAAGCACAAATAGGGGAAATTTATAGTGTGAAAACTAATGAACTGACCATAGAGGATTTCAGAAAAGGCTTCGGATTAGTAAAGCGATGGAGGATCACTATGATCATAGGCATCGTTACGATGGCGCTTTTTGTCATATCACTTATCATTACGATCAGCGTGTTTATGGCGAACGGCATTGATTCGATATTTATCGATTTTTCCACCTCGGCCATACTCCTGATGTCCGTCTGTTTGGGCACTTTCCCGAACGGATTACACGGTTATATTAAGCACAGGAAATACGCAAACGAGATTTGTGCATTCATTGATAAGGTCGGTGAACAGAACTTCATGTATGAGATCCGTAATGCTGTGTATTACAGTAATTTTCACAATGGGGCAGGCGAGATAATAACCCGAAGCTTTGTCATCGATCTGGATAGAATGGCCATGTTTACGGCAGATATAAGTTTTGTGGTCGTGGAATGTATTGGTGAGATTTTTTTAACTCGCCCAAAGTATCCGCAGCCTTCCGTTCGAATTTATACGCTGTCAAACAAAACACAAGAATTCATGTGGAGGAAATACATGGACATGATGCAATTTCAGCCGGTAATGAATGCGTTGTACCGGGCAAACCCGAGTATCATGTTCGGTAATACGCCGGAGATACGGGCCGAGCATCAAAGAAGGATCCAAGCCTATTCAGTGATGAAGCGTTAAGAAGGGAATACACCGATGGAAGTAAGCACGCTGAAGATCCTAAACAGAGAACAACTTAAGTTCATAGCCATAATTGCGATGACCATGGATCACATAGCTGCGTGCTTCTTCACCAGAGGTACTGCCTTATGGTTCATATTCCGTACCATAGGGCGAATCACATTTCCGCTTATGGCATATATGTTGGCAGAAGGTTTTATCCATACCCGCAACCTGAAGAAATATGTGATTAGGATGTTTTTGTTCTCTGTCATCAGTTGGTTTTCTTTCTCATTCCTTGAGACCGGATCGTTTATCCCGGTGAGACTGATGGCCGGCAATTATACCGACTATCCGTTCAGCCGATTGTATATACAATCGTTGGATATAACGCTGTGCATATGCTTGTTCAGCGTAATAACCGGACTTTTGTGCTCGCTTCTTGCTTTGACGGTATGGGAGAAGACAAAATGGAAGCTTCCGTTTAAGATACTTGCCACTTGCGGCCTTGTGCTTATCACATTTAACAGTGACTGGTGCTGGCTCAACATTCCGACGGTAATGTGCTTCTATTATTTCAGGAATAACAGACCTGCAAGATGGATCGGATATACGGCGCTCACTTTCAGTCATGCTTTTACCATATTATTAACATTGAATATCTTTGAACCTCAACTTTACGGAGGTTTCAAAGTGCCTGCCTTAGGAATGCTGATCGCACTCATTCTTATCGAGTTCTTTTTTAACGGAAAGAAAGGCAACGGCAAAGCGTTGAGCAAGTGGTTCTTCTATATCTACTATCCGGCGCATCAGGTTGTACTGGGTATCCTGTTGCTCCTTTTGGCGTGATCACAGTTCTTCGGCCACTGCCAGGAGAAGGATGCCGAAGATTACCAATGCGATGAAGATGTACTGTTTTGCCTTAAGCTTTTCCTTGAGGAAGATCCTTGAGAGAAGCAGTGAGACAATGCAGACAGAGGAGATGATGGGCGCAGCGATCGCACCGTTACCGCTCATTGCATATACATATGTAAGCTGTCCGCCGGTCTCGAAAACCGCAGCGAGCACCTTATCTCTCTGCTTAGGAAGTTCGAACTTAACTTTGCGTATCTTCAGGAAGATAAAAAGAACAAGTGCGAATACTGCAAATGTAATCTCATAGCTGGTGTTGGCAACCTGTTCGATCGTCTCCTCCGTAACATCGATCAAGGGACTGATCGTAACGTCATCAAGGTAGAAAACATCCAGAAAACTTCCGACTGCATCAAGGATCGCATAGAGGAAAGGCATGCAGAAAGCGATGATCGCCATCTTCTTTCCGAGAACTTTTTTACGGTCGGTATCGCCGTGATTATCCAGGAATCCGACTCCGAGGACACCGACGGCCATGATGATGATGGCTATCGCAGAGATCAACGAGATCCTTTCCTTAAGAAAGATCACACATAAAAGAGAGCATATCGCACCGGACGTATTCTCTATCGGGTCAGAGATGGACTCTTCAATGAATCTCATTCCGAAGTATGAGAAGACCATCGAACCGATGTAAAGAAGAGAGACGGGCAGATATCTCAGCATATTGATCGGATTAAATCCGATATTCTGAGTCAAAAGAGTAAAAACAGCGTGTATGCCCATGACCGCACCGACGCAGATACCGATCTTCAGGTGGGCATACTGCTCATCAGGACGGGCGCCTTTCTTGTAGAAAAGCTCAGCAGTACCCCAGATTAAAGTTGTCGCGAGTGCGAATACAAACCACATATTCCCCTCCGTTTATGTGTTTCATCAAAATTCCCAGACGATATTACCCTAGGATGAGCAAAAAATGCAAAGTGAAAATAACGAATATTCTGCCTGAACGGGTTTGAAGACAGTAGGAATTGTGGGATATACTGTGCTGAGACGGGGGCTTTCATGAGATATTTTCGCGTTCATACGGCAGATATTGCGTATATTACCCAACAGCCCAGAGGGATCTTCACCGCCATCGGCAAGCTGGTCGATGCAGGGCTCCTGACGGATGAGGAGGTCAAGGAATATTGGAGGAATCGCGAGTATTTTGAAAAGGTGCTGCCGGTCCCGCCTTTCTACGATGACGGCAATCCGGATAAGGCAACGACGTGGTTCAAGGATACCCCCGAAGGCAATCGGATCTATTCCGAGATGACTTTCTATCGTGAGATGGCTCGAAAATATGACACCCGGCTGTACATCTCGGAGTGTGATGAGATCCCCGGCGAGGTCATCTACGAAGACGAATTTCAGATCGCCGTGAAGGACCAAAGGACAGACATAGATATAAAGACGAGATCGTTAGACAGAGAGTAACGGAGAAAAAGATCTTATGGAATACAGACTCCCCACAAAAGATGCTTCGCCATGCTCTGGAAGTTTGCTAAGAAAAGGGGATGTCTGAAGTTCTTGTCCTTGTGTCAAAATGAATTTGACACAAATGCATTTTAGGTCTATACTTGTGTCAATATCACTTTGACACAAGGAGGATTTCTCATGAAGAAGTACAGATCATTGGATGAAGCAAATCGCAGGATCGAAGAATTAGAGAATGAGATCAGTTCGCTTAAAGCTGAACTGGAGTGTTACAAGAATAAGAAGACAAGCGGAAGGAAGAAGCACAACGATAAATGGATGTCCTCGTATCAAGATTTTGTAGTCAGTTTTGAATCCGGAATGACTCTTATCGAGATAGCCGATAAGAATAATATCAGCAAAAGAACTGTCTATCGGTATAAGGAATACTACGACAAGACTAAAGGTAACGGATGAGCGAAGGTTCATATGCAGTTGCATGGAGGCATCGAGATCGGTGCCGATAACAGTAAAAGATCTGATTGACAGTGTAATCTCTCCGGAGTAACATCAGTGCTAATACCAAGAAAGGAAGACTCACATGATCAATATCTCTGTTCGAACAAGATATTCATTTTGCCGCACCGTGTTTTATTCCACAGTGGGTTATGTCGGTGCATATTCGGTTCCGGATCATACAGAGAGATAAAGTCTTCAAGAATTACGATTATTCAGACCACTTATCTGTACCGGATAAGTGGTCTTTTAGTTTAAGATGAAAACGGAGGATAAACACATGAGCAATTTGATCTGGCCTGACTATGAGAACTGTATCGCCAATCTCCCGAACTCGATCCTCAAGAAGTTCGGAGTTGAGACCGTCGGTAAAACATTGCCGGTTCTTGATGAGCAGCTTACAAAGGATTACAAAAACATCGTTGTACTTCTTTTGGACGGAATGGGGACCTTCATCATCGATAAGATACTTGATAAGGACGGACCGTTCAGTTCGCATCTTAAGGCCGAATACAATTCCGTATTTCTGTCAACGACAGTTGCAGCCACAACATCAGTCTTGTCAGGTCTTCAGACTTGTGAACACGGTTGGCTCGGCTGGGATAACTACTATCCGCAGATAAATGAGAACGTTACGGTTTTTCTGAATACGATACAGAATACTGAGAAGCCGGCAGCTGATTATAATGTTGCATGGACTTATACTCCGTATGAGAATATAGTAAAAAAGATAGTCAGATCAGGACAGAAGGCATACATGATAGCACCGTTTCTTCCGCCTCATCCGGATAGTCTTGATACTATTTGCGCAAGCATCGAATCACTTTGCAAAGAGCCGGATCACAAATATATATATGCATATTGGAATGAACCGGACGGTCTCTTGCATCAATACGGGAGCGATTCGGCAGAAGTAAAGAACGGACTCCGTGAGATAGAAGACAAAGTCAACAGGCTGGTTGAAGGACTAGAGGATACTTTGTTCATCATAACGGCCGATCACGGTCATATTGATAATGAATATGTTGTTATCCAGGACTACCCGAAGATCTGTGCATGCCTTGAGCGTTTGCCGTCTCTGGAACCGAGAGTTCTGAATCTGTTTGTTAAGCCGGGTAAAGAACAGGTATTTGAGGAAGAGTTCAAGCGCGAGTTTGGTGAGAAGTTCCTCCTTCTGACAATGGAAGAAGCACTGGAGAGGAAGCTCTTCGGAACAGGGAAATACCATGAATGTTTCCCGGGTATGCTGGGTAACTATCTGGCCATCGCGACGGACAATCTGTCGATCTACTTCAACTATGAGGAGATATGGAAATCCATGCACGGAAGTGTTACCGAGCAGGAGATGAAGATACCGCTGATAATCTACGAGAAGTGATACGAAGAATACGGAAACATTCCTTTCAGAGAAAAATACCCCTCAAATAGTGTATTTTACGCAGTTTTCTCACAATTCTCCTAATGACAACACCCGATATGCGGGTGTATCATCAAATTGATTTGATTATAAAAATAATTTTATCGGTAGGAGAGACAAGAATGGAAGAAGATCTTAAGACAAGGAATAAAGAGATAAGACGCGGAGCATTTACTGCGTTTCTCTTTGTTGTTTTCGTAATGGGTGTAAGCCAGATCGTAAGCATGATCGTTCCCTCGATCCCGTCGCAGCTGGTATCGAGCGTCTGCATGATCGTTGGTACGATAGTAATCCTGGCAACAAAAGGCAAGCCTGATAAGGGTACACTCTTTCAGACCCGCAACAAGATGACTGCAACCAGCCTTATTGTTCTGCTGGGAGCTTTTATGGCTGCAAAGCTGGTGTCATTAGTACCGTCTGCATTGCTTCTGAAAGCATTTGTAAATGAGGAGAATGCATCGGCATTGGAAAGCATGACCGCAACAGCAAGCAGTCCGATTTATCAATTTATCTTTCTCGGCATAGTTACACCGTTCGGTGAAGAGATCGTATTCCGCGGATGCATCGGCAGTAACTTCAGAAAGCACGGTATCTGGTTTGCAATGATCATGTCCTCAGTGCTCTTTGCAATGTATCACTGCAATATGTTCCAGTTGGTATCAACATTCCTTCCCGGAATCGTATTGTTCTATATTGCAATGAACTACTCGATCAAGTGGTCAATTCTTTTCCACTTCATTAACAACGGCGTAATGAGTATCGGTTTTACAGAATTGAAGAAGGTAATTCCGGTTCCTTTCATTGCTAATTACGGTGAGTATATCCTTGAGATCGCTCTCGTAATCCTCATGATCTGCCTGCTCAAGAAGGACAAGGCCGGCACAAAGCTTAAGAGCTTCCTCGGCGAATCCAAGAATGAGAAGGGTGTATACAAGGCAGCGATCGGTAACGTTTGGTTTATCCTCATACTCATTTTCGTAGCCGCTATGTCAATCGGCATGCTGGCGATGCTTGACGGTTCTATCCAGATTCCGCAGCCTTAAGAGATCAGATATAGAGATTTAACCGGAGGTCTTGTTTTCGAGAGTTCCGACAACCAAAAAGTGCGTAAATTGTGCTCGCAAGAGCCGGTTTACGCATTTTTTATGCTCAGGTCCGACGCCGCCGTTCCCTGTTTTGTGCTTTTATTGCAATCCGCGTTATTCCGTTGCCGGATTTGGTGAACTACACATAAAAAGCTAACACCGTCTGTTAACTTTGCGATTAGAGAAAATTTACATTTGGAATTACAACACATGTTGCAATTCGCTTTTTACCCTCTTAAAATAGGTATATATGTTAGTGGCGGGTTCGGGTTCTCGTATAAAGCTTATCTAAGGAAGACGCTTATGACGAATGTAAGAACACAGCGAACAAGGTCTGCAATCAGAGCAGCACTTCTCGGTTGCGCAAAGGAAATGCCGGTTGGTTCCATTTCCATTGCGGAGGTATGCAGACGGGCCGAGATAGACCGCACCACATTCTACAGACATTACAAAAACATCGATGATGCAGTTGATGAATTGATACAGGAGCAGCTCGTGAACTTCAGAGTGCTTCTTACTTCCGAACCGCATACCACGGAGAGTCTTCTGCGAAGATTCATGGTATCGATCGAACGGATAAAGAATCTGTACGGCATCAGAGAAGGCGGATATATATCAGACAATTTCAAATCAGATATCATCAAGGCTGCAAAAGAATGTAAGTTCGAGGCCTGGTGTAAAGTGCATCCGGATATCGACAGGGTAAGATCGGAGCTTTTGTTCGAAGCTTATCTCGTCGGCGTTTTGCAGATCGCGCTCTATACGGATGATGCCGTCCCGCAGGATACGGTAATAGATGTTATCCTGGATTTTACTCACGCGAATTACGGCGGAGGGCACAAACTATGAATAGTCTGGCAGTAGCAGAATTTGTTTGTGCAGCGTTTGTTGCCGTAAGTATCATCAGCCTTACGAAGAAGCTGAAGGGTGAATCTGATGCGAACTGGCTGAAGCTCAGCTTGATATCGGTGTTCTTCTACCTGATCGTTGATGCTTGCTGTCTTGTTTTCTCTGACTCGGCATATCCGTTTGCATTCATTTATGTGATCAACCTGCTCTCATACTGCGCAGGCGGTGTCGTTGTGGTCATTACCACCAAGTATGCCGAGGCATATGTTCGCAAGAGGACAACGGTAGGCAAATGGATGTTCCTTGTGCCGGTCATTCTGTTTATGATCGTGATCGGAGTTAATATCTTCCTGTTTGTAACAGGACAGCTTGTCGTATTTGAGGACGGAGTGATCACCAAGGTCAATGATTATCCTTTGTGGCTCAGACAGATCCAGATCATCGCACTTCTCATCGTTCCGTGTGTTGCACTGTTCAAGTACAAGAAGCTCGGTGCAAGGGTAACGGGCCTCATAGTCCTTTATTACCTGATGCCGATAATTGCGGTCGCGTTGGGTGCATTCTTTAGGAGTGATTTTACGATCGTTCTGGGATCGATATCCATCGTCTCGGTATCGTTGTTTACTTTGAGAGACAGATTGATCGAGACGGAATCGGAGAAGGTCGTAAGCGACAAGCTCCGTGAGAATATTACACGTTTCTTTGCGTTGGAAGATAACTTCGAGTCCCTGTACGATATCGACATGACTGACGGTTATTACGAAGAATTCGCAAAGGGCGAATTCTACAGGAATATCGTATCTGACAGACTTGTTCCGCCGACAGATTTCTTCGAGGATGTTCATACCAACATCGATTCGATCATTGATCCTGAAGACAGGGAAGGTCTTCACAAACTGCTTACGAGAGAGACCATCCGTGACGAGCTTGCAAAGCAGGATTATTACGATTACTTCTACAGGATCCTGTCTGAGAACGGTTCGGTATGGTTCAAGATGCGTCTCGTTTATAAGGATGCCGAGAAGAAGAATGTCATCATCGGTGTTTTCCTGGCAGTCAACGATATCGAGACAAAGCAGCTTGTTCAGCAGCAGATCAGGTACGATACCATTCACGATATCATCCATTCAGGTAAGTGGTCATTCTTTATAAATGCTGACGATGAGATCACAAGGAAAGAGGACTCGGAGGTTGTTCAGAAGATCATTGATTACGATCTTTCCGATGATTTCCTCGCGTGGGTCGACATCGTGCATCCGGATGACAGGGAAGCTGCTCTTGAAGCATTCAATGCGACGATAAAGGACCACACTTGTGCAACTCCGTATGATGTAACTTACAGGATGATAGATCGAAAAGGCGAATACCACTGGTACCATTCTGCCGGCCGTATCATCCGTGACGATAAGGGTGAAGGCGAATTCTTCGGAATACACATCGATATTACGACTCAGATGGAGGAGCAGAAGAAGCGTCTCCTTGGTACTTTGCCGTTGTCTTCGGACATCCTTGCGAAGTCAGAGATCGGAATGTGGGCGTTCGAGCTTGATGAAGACAAGCCGCCGAGAATGTATGTTGATGAGACGATGCTGAAGCTCATTGGACTTGATCATCAGCTTTCTCCTGAAGAGACTTATAAAGCCTGGCATGCTCAGATCGATGAAGAGTCCCTTGATCTTGTGGCTGATGCCGTGGAATCTATGAAGAACGGCGAGCAGACCGAGGTTCAGTATCCGTGGCATCATCCGAACGGACATACGGTTGTTGTCCGTTGCGGCGGTATCCGCAATCCTGAGTATACCGACGGTATCCGTATTGAAGGAACCCACCAGAACGTAACGAGCATCATTCATTTTGATGAGGAAGAGCGAAAAAGAGCCAAGCGGCTTAAGAGCGAGCTTGCACTGTCACAACTCCGTGCCGATGTCCTTGCATATCTTGCCGATAACGATCCTGATCTGAACAACGCGTTCAACTTCTTCGGCGAGAGAATGCTGGAGATATCCCACAGTGATCTTTTGGTATTCCGTGACACAGACGGCAACACGATCTTCTTCAACGCACCCGATGCCGAGAATATCCCCGCAAATATGTGTGACGGTTGTCCGTATTCGGATATCGGGGCGATAGATTTTGGGAACGAAGACGTAATAGTAATGGAGGATACCTGTAAGGGATGCAACGGCATGAAGCCTAATCCCGGATGTCCCGCGAAGTCATCCATCATGCTGCGTGTTTATGTCGGCGGCGAACTGGCAGGCGTGTTCTCGGTCCACTATTACAGTGATACGCATTCCATCTCGGAGAACAGTATTGATAACATGAGAACTGCCGGAACATACTTCGGATTGCTCCTCGGCAGGATCAATCACAAGAAATCGGAGAAGGCGCGCATTCAGGCTGAATTGTCCAACAAAGCCAAGACGGAATTTCTCTTCCATATGTCTCACGACATAAGGACGCCTATGAATGCGATCATCGGTTATACCAACAAAGCTCTTAAGTATCAGTCTGATCCGAAGGTCCTCAGTGATTCTCTTGAGACGGTAAAGTCTTCAAGTGACTATCTCCTTAAGATCATTAACGACATTCTCGATATGGCGAGGATCGAATCCGGCAAGCTGGAGCTTAAGGAGACATTGCATCACGGCGGTGACGGAAAGAGTGATCTGCTGGATATGTTCGGTGAAGAGGCTGAACGCAAGGGCATTAAGCTGAATTCAAAGTACGATGTTAAGGATCACTACATCTGGTTCGATGAGAACCGTGCACACCAGATAGCAGTTAACTTTATTTCGAATGCGATCAAATATACGGATGCAGGCGGTGAGGTCACATACTCGCTTGAACAATTCCCTTCAGATAAGCCGGGATATGGTAAGTATGTCATGTCTGTTAAGGATACCGGATGCGGAATGAGCCCGGAATTCCTGAGTAAGGTTTTCGAGCCGTTTGAACGAAGCCAGTCAGCAATATCCGGAGGAATAGCCGGCACGGGTCTCGGAATGGCGATCGTAAAGCGTCTTGCCGACGCACTCGGAGGTACGATCGATATCGAGTCTGAATTGGGAGTCGGAACGAAGGTCGCATTTACAGCTGACTTCAGGATCGCGACACCGGAAGAGATAGAAGCTTATGAGACGGCACGTGAAGATTTTGTTGTTGCTGACATGTCTCACTTGAAGGGTAAGAGAGTTCTTCTGGTTGAAGATAATGCGCTTAACAGAAATCTTGCGACTGATATCCTGGAGGACGGCGGCATGGTCGTCGAATGCGCCGAGGACGGAAGCGTCGCCCTTCAGTACATTAATCGAAATGGCATCGATTACTATGACGTGATACTCATGGATATTCAGATGCCGGTAATGAACGGTTATGAAGCGACAAGGGCAATACGCGAGTTGTATCCTGAGTCCGATCTGCCGATCATAGCTCTCTCGGCAAATGCTTTTGATGAAGACAGGGAAGAGTCGAAGATGGCAGGAATGAATGATCATGTGGCCAAACCGATCGACAGCGAGACTCTGTTCGGAATTATCGGTAAATACATATAAGAACAATAAAAGGGCGGAACATATAGATGCAGAGGATCTGAGTAAGACAGAGACAGGGGTGAAGAACATGGAAGTGCAGGAGAAGACCATACGTGATGCATTGAAAAGACTTGCAGATGAACACTACCGCAGATTTTTGCTTGTAGATGTTACGGCTGACGAATACTACGCAATGTCAGAGAATGATACGAAGATCAATCTGGAATTGTTGAAGGAGAAGTCAGGAAAGTTCACCGAACTGTTTTCTCAGTTTGCGGTAAGTTCTTTGTGCCATGAGAATGACAGGGAACGTGTCTTAAAATTCGCAGATCTGACTAACCTTCAGAATGCTTTTGCCGCAAATAGTGATGAAGCCATCCAGATTGTGTACCGTCGTAAATTCGACGTAAATGATAAGGTCTATACTGCTGTCTCCATGAAGATAATGCCGATAAAGACCGAGAGTAAGAACCAGCTTGCGTTGCTCTATATCCGCAGTATTTCCGATACGATCCAGGCATATAAGAACAGCATGCTCGAGAGCACCATGACGGCAAGATCTGCCACCGGCAAACGTACAGTGCTTACAATTGAAGATAACGTGCTCAATCAGGAGATCCTTAAGGATATGCTCTCTGACCATTATGATGTCCTTCAGGCAGGAAACGGTGAGGATGGACTTGCAATGCTACAGGAGCATCTGACGGAGATCGCCGTAGTCCTTCTCGACGTAAACATGCCGGTCATGAACGGGTATGATTTTCTGGAGATAGTAAAGAGTGATCCGCTTCTTTCAGAGATCCCGATCATAGTCGCTACCGGAACAAACAGCACGGACGAAGAAAAGAGGTGCCTCGCTCTGGGTGCAAACGATTATGTCATTAAGCCTTACGACGGTTCCATTATCCTCAGCAGGATCACGAATATTATCCGACTCAAAGAATCAGTGGCAACGATATCGGTCCTGCAGTATGACGAGTGCACCGGACTTTATACTTTACAGGCTTTTAACCACTATGCGCGCAAGGCAATAGATCAGAATCCCGACAAGGATTTCTCGGCGATAATATTCGATGTCGAGCGATTCAAGCTCATCAATGAGATGCACGGCGAGGAGAAGGGTAACCAGGTGCTTCAGAGCGTTGCGACCGTATTGAGGGATTTCTCTTCCCAGACCGATGTATTCGGAAGATTCGGTGCCGCAAGATTCCTTCTCCTGAAGGAGACACTTCCCAAGAATGATATGGACAAGTGGATCGAGAATCTTTTTGAAGCAATGCGAGAGGCATGCGGAGTGAAAGGCGTGTCTTTCCGTGCAGGCATATATGACATTCCGGATCACGACATTTCCCTCTCAGTCATGTACGATCGTGCGATCGCGGCAATGAACAGTGTCGGCTTCGATTTTGAGATCAGACATGCATATTATGATCTTGATCACGAAGAGTACGAGAAGCGTTTGGCACGTCTGGAATCCGATATGAGAGAAGCTCTCGAAAAGGATCAGTTCCTTGTCTACTATCAGCCTAAGCATGATGTAGGCACGGGACAGCTTATCGGAGCGGAAGCACTTATCCGCTGGATGCATCCGGAATACGGATTCCTTCCGCCGAACGAATTCATTCCTTTGTTTGAGCGTAACGGATTCATCTCCTATGCCGACGGATATGTGTGGAGACGTTCCTGCAGGAACCTGAGGGGTTGGATCGATGAAGGGATCCGAGTCGTACCGATATCGGTCAACGTCTCGAGATGCGATTTTGATTATCCAAACTACCTTGATATCGTTTCAAGATCTGTAAACCACTATCATCTTCGTCCCGAATTGCTCCACATTGAAGTAACCGAGACACTGTTTGCGGACTACCGTCAGTCAGAGATCATACGTATCCTGAAGAGGTGTCAGGAGGCCGGGTTCAGAGTCGAACTGGATGATTTCGGATCGGGTTATTCTTCTTTGAATGCATTGTCTGAATTGCCGCTCGATGTTATAAAATTGGATATGTCCTTTATTAAGAACATAGAGGACGAGAAGAAAATGCGTGTTCTTGCTTCGTGCATTAATCTTGCCAAGAGCCTTGATCTCAGGACCGTCTGTGAAGGCGTTGAGAAGGAGGAACAGGTCAAGATCCTGCAGGAACTCGGTTGTGATCGAATTCAGGGTTTCTTCTATTCCAAGCCGATTCCCGAGGCAGAGTTCAGACAATACCTGATAGATCACTCGGAAGGCAAGAGCTATCAGTAACAGTACCGGAGGTGTGGTCAATGATTCGAGAAGCCGTCAAAGAAGATCTGAAAGCGCTTCTGGAGCTTTATCTCTATCTGCATGAGGATTCGGTTCCCGACTTCGATGAACACCTGTCTAAGACCTGGGATCAGATAATAGACGACCCCAATCATCACATCATAGTCAATGAGGTGGACGGCAAGCTCGTCTCCTCCTGCGTCTGCGTCATCATCCCGAATCTCACACGCGGCGTAAGACCTTATGCATTCGTCGAGAATGTTGTCACTCATGCCGGTTACCGTAAGCGCGGACTTGCCGGTGAATGTCTGGAACATGCCAGACAGATAGCCCTGAAGGAGAACTGCTACAAGATGATGCTCCTTACGGGTTCAAAGAAGCCGGAGACGCTTCATTTCTACGAAGGTGCCGGATACAACAGCACCGATAAGACAGCCTTTATTCAGTGGCTTTGATATTGTCCGAGAAACCGTGAAGGATTAAAGATCACGTCTGACCTTCCTCTTGTCTTGAACGGATGCTGAGGATGATTATTGCCGCGAAAACCAGAACGATCCCGGCTATGGCAACAGGGCCGACCTTTTCTCCCATGACGAAGAAACCGAATAACGTTGCTGCCGCGGGTTCCACGGTCGCAAGCACGGCAGCCCTTCCGGCAGTCGTTTTGTTCAGTCCGAGTGTATAGAGAAGGAAAGGGATCACTGCCGTGATCACGGAAGTCAGAAGGACGAGGATCGCTAAGGAGAGGCGGTTCCCGGAGGATGAGATTTTCGAGCAGAGATCGACAGGATCTGCGACGAAGATCGAGCCGGCTCCGGCGATCAGGAACGTATAACAGGTGACCGTCAGAGGCGGATACTTCCTGAGTGCGAATGTCCCGAAGATACTGTACAGTCCGTACCCCAGACCCGAACACAGACCTACGATGATCCCCACGGGAGTCACTTTGCCGCCGAATCCCGACACGAGTACGCATCCGGCAAACGCCAGTATCAGCGCGATGATCTTCCGCTTCGTGACCTTCTCCTTGAGGAATATTATCGACAGCACCATTACCCAGATAGGCGAAGTATAAAGAAGGATCGCCGCCGTGGACATCGTCATGAGATTGATGGCGGTAAAATAACAGCATGCGAAGAACAGCACGCTTACAAGTCCCAGAGCTAGGAACAGCGGAATATCTCTTATCTTGATCTTAAATCCTTTCGGATCTTTTATCAGAAGTATCAGCGCGAAGATCAACCCTGCGGTCGTAAGCCTCAGGCAGGCTGTCTGGATCGAAGTGTAGCCCAGATCGTTCAAGCGGTGCACGAAGATACCCATGCTGCCCCAGAAAAGGCCGGCAATGATTATCAGCACATCGCCCCAAGCGCTGTTATGTTGTGCATTATTTTTACTCATACGTGCGGATTATATCACTTACACTCCACGATGCGTGGGTAACATCTTGAAGACGCTTATGCTAATTTAGTTATGCAGGACAGTGCCGGCCGTTGTTGGATAGTGCTGAATAGTGCAGGATATTGCAGGGAGATAAACTACATGGACAAATACGTAACGGGAAATGTTATCCGGAGACTTCGCGAAAACAAGAACATGACGCAGGAAGAGCTTGCGGAGAGAATACATGTCAGCAGTAAGGCCGTCAGCAAGTGGGAGACCGGACAGGGATTTCCTGACATAAGCCTTATCGAATCTCTTGCGCAGGCACTCGGGATCTCAGTCATCGAACTCCTCTCAGGTGAGGACATCAGGAACGGCAACCGTTCTTTCAACATGCTTAAGAGTAAGTTCTACGTATGCCCCGTCTGCGGGAATGCGATCCATTCTACGGGTGAAGCGGTAGTAAGCTGCTGCGGGATCACCCTGCCGCCGCTTGAAGCCGAGAATGCGGAGAATGCCGCTTCCGTGAATGCGGAGAATGCCGAGACTGCCAAGAATTCCGCTTCCGTGAACAACGAGTCAACTTCCGAAGGCCCTGAGCACGAGATTTGTGTAGAGCGTGTCGAAGATGAGTATTATGTTACGCTCGATCATCCCATGACGAAGGATCACTACATATCTTTCCTGGCCGCACTGTCGGATCAGGACGTCCAGTTCTTCAAGCTCTATCCGGAAGGCAACGCCGAGTGCAGATTCCGAATGAGTTGTGTGAGGAGGATCTATGCGTACTGCAACAGACACGGACTCTATGCAGTGAATGTGGGAAGGCGTTCTTTATAAGATCTTAGTCCATGCCTCGGCAGAAACGGCAGGTGTGGAATAACATTCGGGTTGAACTTAGTCCATGCCCCGGCAGAAACGGCAGGTGTGGAATAACATTCGGGTTGAACTTAGTCCACGCCCCGGCAGAAACGGCAGGGGTGGAATAACCGGATCGGGCGTGTTGCGAAAATGTTCCGATATTCACGCCAATAATGGAACACAAATGGCACCCCAACGAAAAATGTAGTTTTTGTTCCACTTTTCAGCCCAAACACGGCACAAAAACGTAACAGCCGTCAAAAGACAAATTTTTTACCGAATGCCTTAGTGATACAATACTCATACCCATTCAGGCGCCGAAGGAGGCAATCAGTATGAGCAAAGCGAAGGGTTCTGCAGCAAAGAGTTCCAAAGCTAAGAGTTCCAAAGCAAAGAAAGCGGTCATCACGACACTTGTGGTTCTATCAGCACTTGCGGCCGTTGTTCTTGTAGGCGCGAGGATCTATTTCAGAGCCCCTGTCAGCGGTTACTATAAGGCTTCCGAGAAGGCATTTAAGATCCCGGGATTGTCGGACAATATGATCCCTCAGGGAATAGATCATCTTGCAGGTGAAGGATTGTATCTGGTCGGAGGTTATCAGAAAGATGCCGCACCTTCCAGAGTATACAGGATCGATAACAGCGGTAAGAGCAAGGGCTATGTAGTCCTGGGAGATGAAGGCGGTAATGCGATCGCGCCTCATGCGGGAGGACTTGCTGCGAACGGCGAGTATTTCTATATAGCGGGCGATGAGGATACATTCGTATGGGTCTACCGTCTGGCTGATGTTACCGGAAGCAGTGAAGGAACCGTGGTCACGGCGCTCGGTAAGTTCAATACTACATTCGGAGATGACGGGATCCGCGCTGACTTTATGTGCTTTGACGAAGGCAGATTCATTGTCGGAGAGTTTTACAGAGATCCCAATTATCTGACGCCGGAGACGCATGTCAGCGAGGTCGGTGCGGGAGAGAAGAATCGGGCACTTGCCCTGAGCTTCAATGTATCTGACGGCGAAGGTGCGGAATTCGGACTTGAGACAAAAGCATGCGAAGCATATTCTCTTCCCGATCAGGTTCAGGGGATCACGGTCTTTGACGGTAAGATATGGATATCACAATCTTACGGAACAGCAATATCAACGATCAGAAGTTATGATGTAAGCGGAAGCACGCCGCACTATATTGAGACAAAAGACGGACAGCTGCCGGTATATGACCTTTGCAGCGCGGATCAGGTGTCCGAATTCAAGGCTCCGCCGATGGCTGAGGAGATAGTATTTGTTGACGGAAGACTTCTCATCATGTGCGAGTCGGCTTCGAATAAGTACATATTCGGTAAGCTGACGGGCGGCAGCTGGTGTTACTCGACAGATGTTAATTCAACGGTTTTGAACTGATCAAGACCACGCTCGTCGTGGCTTGTGAGGATAAGGAGACGGCCGTTCAGACGTGAGGTTATGAAGGAAAGCGTCTTTGCACGTGCATCGTCGTCCAGTCCCGTGAAAGGTTCATCCAGGATAACGCAATCCGAATCGTGGAGCATGGTTCTGATAACGGCAAGACGGCGCTTCATTCCGCCGGAAAGTTCACTTGCTTTTTTATTGAGTGTCTCGGGCGGCAGAAGCTCCAGAACGGCTTCTTTTGCTGCTTCTTCAGAGACATTGTCGTTTACTGCCAGGATGTTGGTGAGGACTGATTCCTTCTCAAAGAGTCTGTTCTCCTGAAAGCATACCGCGAAGCGTGTCTTATCACTGACTATGACCTCACCGGAGTCGGGCTTAAGAAGTCCGAGCATGATGAGAAGACAGGTTGTCTTTCCGCTTCCCGAAGGACCTCTGAGAAGATAGCTTCCGCTGTCAAATGCAAAGCTGAAGGAATCCAGGACCTTCTTATCGTTGAATGATTTACTTACATTTTTGAGTTCGATCATTTGAGCACCTTCTTTACGATGAACGCGAAAAGCCTCTCCACCGCAAATGCCGCGAGCACGGCAACGAGGGTCCACGCGAGCATCTCTGCCGTTGCGAGATTGACCTTCGCTTTGTAAAGACCGTTACCGATAGAACGCAAGGGCTGACCTACGACTTCGGCGGTGATGCCGCCTCTGAAAGCCATGCCGATCGCAAGTGATACGGCGCTCTTGATGTGCGGAGCAAGCGAAGGGAGGAAGACATATCTGACCTTGCGTGAAGTCTTCATGCGGAAGACTTTTGCGAGGTCAAGCATTTTCGGGTCGGTGGAGAAAAGACCTTCAAGGATGTTCTTATAGAAGATGGGGAAGGTTACGATGGCCGATACGATTATCGAAGCATTCTTACTGCCGGCCCAGATGAGCGCGATGATGATGAAGCTTACAATGGGAATGGATTTGATGACAGTAATGAACGGCCCGAAGAATTCCTTAACATATTTGAATCTGTAAGAAAGAACGGCCAGCAGCGTACCGAGGATGAGTCCTGCAAGATAACCGATGAGGACCATGCCGATCGTGCTTCCGACGGACAGCCAGAATAAAGAAGAGGAACCAAGAGATATCAGGGCCTTAATTGTCTCGACAGGTCCTGCCAAGAGCACGTTATTATTAACGACAAGCGCAAGTATCTGCCATATCGCAAGCCAGATCACTACGATCACGGCGGTCCTGATGTATTTCTTGGTCCTCATTAGTTCTCTTTATGTCAGCCTTTGAAGTAGAAGTCCTCTCCGGGAAGTTCTCCGCCTACAGCTTTAGGATCGAAGCTGTAGAGGATCTCCAGATATGAAGAGAGGTTGTCTACTAGTTTATCACCTGTTAAGCAAACAATGTTGCAATTGGGGATCGCTTTCTTGGCGACGGGTTCAGCTCCGATGATCTCATTTGCGACGACGAGTGATGCCGTAGTATCAAGATCTGTATTTGCGGTCTCGACGCTTGCTGCATGCTCCTTGATGAAGGTCTTTACCGCATCGCCGTGCTCTTTGAGGAAGTCGTTCCTGACCACAGTAACGCCGGTAACGATGCCGAGGCCGTTATTTGCCGTATTCCATTCTTCTTCAAGTGAGAAGGCAACGGACAACGCATCGTTCTGTGCACATGCGACAGTTACGAAAGGCTGGGGAAGCACTGCGATCTTCGAAGGATCTTCGGCGAGCAATGCGGCAACCTCAGTCGGCTCTGACTTGAACTCGATCTCACAATCGGTGATACCGTTCTTCTCGAGAAGGTATCTGACGGAGTATTCGGGTGTTGTACCTTGACCTGTCATGATCACGGTCTTGCCGGCAAGATCTCCCATGCTCTTTATATCAGCGTTACCTGTGACGCAGTAGAGAACGCCCATGGTGTTGATGTCTATTGCGGTTACGCCTTTCTGTGTCTTGTTGTAGAGAACTGCCGCAAGGTTGGAGGGAACGAGAGCGATATCAAGATCGCCCGATACGATCTTTGCTGCGATCTCGTCTGCCGCTGCGGACATGGTGAATTCGTATTTCCCTTCAGTCTCTCCCTTGGTTGCCTTGTCCATGAGATTTACGATACCTATGGTCGTGGGGCCTTTGAGAGAACCGACTCTGATGACGGCGTCATCCTTCTTTTTCGAGCAACCGGCAAAAAGACCGATCGTGAGGGCTGCTGTAAGAACAGTCGCAATTATCTTCTTATTCAAAAGAATCACCTCTTATACAAAAAATCGCACTGATTATACACCCGCACATATTTAAATATCAGTCCGAAAAGGTTAATATATTCTTTAACCTTATTCGTTATTCTTAAAAGTGAGGGTTACTTATGTTCGGCTTCGACTTCCCGTGGGGTGATGGAAATCAGTTATTCGACAATACCACTACTCTCGGCCGCACATTTGAATTCCTGTTCCATGCCGCGATCGCCGCTGTCGTATTGACGATCGTTCTTCTTGTCTACAATCGTATCGTAAGTAAGAGCCTCAGGGACAAAAAGAATATTCAGATCAGGTTCACGCAGAATCTCGTCAGATTCCTGTTCGTGATCGCAGCCGTCATTTGGGTCCTCGTGAGTTCGTCGGCAACCACTGACATCGGTAAAGTCCTTTTCCAGGGAACCGCGATAATCGGTGCTGTTGCGGGTCTTGCAGCTCAGCCTATCCTGGGTGATCTCTTCAGCGGCATTGCCATCAGCTTCCACAGACCTTTTGAGATCGGCGACAGGATCGAGCTCAACAACGGCATAAAGGGTGTGGTAATGGACATTACTCCGAGACATGTCGTCATCAGATCCATAGATACGATAGATATCATTGTTCCGAACAGCATTATCAACTCGAGCATCATTACCAATACGAATTACAACTCGAAAACAAGATCTCTCAATCTCAAGTTCAACGTCGCATACGGCACGGACATCGATCATGCCAAGAAGGTTCTCAGAAAAGCCGTCATGGATTCCGAATTCACAGTTCCTTCCTGGAAGGGTAAGGACTACGGTCCGGTCTACTTCAGCACCTATGCCGACAGCAGTCTGGTCCTCTCAACGACGATCTACTATCCCGTTACCGCCGCTACCGAAGCAGTTGTCAGTGATATCAACACCAGAGTTAACAAGGCATTTGCAAAGGAAGGTATCGAGATACCTTTCAATTACGTAAATGTCGTCATGAAGGACGAAGAGAAATAAAGAGCCGGGCGGCAGTCAGTGCCGTCATTATCCTTTGATGATTATCTCGCCTTTGGCTTCCGGTATATCGCGGATTATCTCTCCGACAGAAGGAACGGCGATTTGTCCCGACAAAGGATTCTTGATACTGAGAACGGGAGTCATTATGTTCGCGGTAACTTCCGAACGTTCAAAGGCCAGATCGCAATCGGTCATCACGCAGTTAACGAGAGTAAGATTCTTGCAGTAGCACAATGGCTGGGTTCCCTTGATGCGGCAGTTGATGAGCGTCAGGCCTTCGGAATACCAGCCCAGGTATTCGCCGTTGATCACGGAATCGAGCACGGTTACTCCGCGTGAATGCCAGAAGGCATCCTTGGTGTTGAGCTCGGAATTCACGATCTCCGCGTTTTCGACATACTGGAAAGAATATTTTCCGTTCAGGGTAACGTTTCTGAGACTGAGGTCAGAAGCTCTCATAAGGAAATATTCGGATTCGGCAGTAACATCGGTAAGTGTAAGGCCATGCACCGACCAGCCGAATTCCGGCGATATTATCGACGAATCCGTGATCTCAACGGAAGAGCATTCCCGTAACGCCTTGATACCGTGAAGTTTTGTCCCGCTGATCTTTACGTTGTCCGAATACCAGAGCGCGGCGCGGCATTTGTCCGTCATCTCGGTCGATGAGATATTGAGTCCGTGAACATGCCAAAAAGGATATCTGAGGTTGCAGAATGTGTTCTCCACGGTGATGTTGCTGCACTCCTTCAGAGCACTCTCGCCGTCGGCAGGACCGTCAAACCTGCAATTCTTAACGATCAGATCGCTTCTTCCGTAAAGGGCGCGCTCTTCATCCAAAGTCAGATCCTCAATAATGTCCATGACATACCTCGCTTTCGAACCATATTATACCTGCATTAACGGCAAACACAGTAACAATAGGTCCGATTGATATCAAAATATGTTTTTGCGCGGTACATGATCGGCATTGCAAGGCTGCTGAATGGGGGTATAGTATTGTCAGAAAGAAAGTTAGCTTAAGTTAACTGCGCGCACGGCGCACGCGACAACAAACTGCTCGAAAACAAGCGCGTAGTGAAAGCGAGCAAAATCACCTCAAGAACGAGTAAGGAGCCATGAATGAGAGTAGATTACGGGATCGGCAAGTCTTCGGAGGATTATCTCGAGACGATGATCATGCTGCAAGAAGAGAATAAGGTCGTTCGTTCTGTTGACATCGCAACTCATCTCGGCGTTACCAAACCGAGTGTCAGCAATGCGATGAAGCGTCTGCGTGAGGAAGGTTACATAGACATGGACCGTTCGGGAAAGATCACACTGACACCTAAGGGGTTGGAGATCGCGGAGAAAACATACCGGAAGCACAAGCTTCTGACGGAGGTCTTCATTAAGCTCGGCGTCGATCCGAAGACGGCGGAGGAGGATGCGTGCAGGATCGAGCACGATATTTCCGACGAGACATTCAATGCACTTTGCGAGCACATAGAGCTGTGATAGAATTCAGGTCATGAGTTTTATATTAAAAGGAGTATTCCCTATGGCATGTGTTATAGTTCCTGCCGCTGAGGCAATCGTTACTACAGTGATCAAGAAGATCGGCGATAAGAAAGGTTCCGACAGCATCTTTATTCAGAAGATGGACTGGCTTAACAAGATGCTTTGGGGCGGCACGGCTCTCCTTACACTTGAGCATGTATGGCACGGTGAGATCACTCCCTGGTTCCCGTTCCTTACGGCTGCTGCTGAGCCTCAGTCAGTAGCTGAGATGCTTCGCGAGATGGCTACGAACGGAGTTGCAATGTCGATCGTTGTAACGTCTGCGTGGCTCGTAATGGTCGCAGTATCAGCTGCAATGAAGAAGTCATCACAGACTGAAGCAAGCAATCCGGCTTAACGCTCAGGAAAGCAGGAAATGACGCTTCTCATAACGGTTTTGGCAGCGTCGGTCGCGACGATATGCTGGTATAACATCAAGGCCGAGAGAAAACTCGGCACGCTTGCTCTTATCTATTGGGGCGCGAGTCTTATGTGGCTCGTGGATGCAGTAGCCGAATATATCGAAGCCGGCGCAGAGTATTTCGATCAGGCACCTGCCGAGATGCTTAACGACAGTTACCTCGGTCTGACGGTCGTCGCATTGGGGTTGGTGATATGGATAGCAGTTCTTCTCATCAAAGATCCTGCCGGCAAGTTCAAAGCGAAGTCATCGGCCAAAGCGAAGAAATAAATCAGATGTCAGAGCTTAAAGATAAAGAGATTGCATTAACAGAGATCATCAAGGCCGCCGGGAGACTGGCGGTCGCTTTTTCAGGCGGAGTCGATTCAACATATCTTCTTTATAAGGCACACGAGATCCTGGGCGACGATGTGATCGCCGTAACCGTGAGTTCACAGGTGCTTACGGAGGAGGAGCTTGAAAGAACGAAGGCCTTCTGTGAGAAGATCGGCGTGAAGCAGGAGATCATTGACTTTGATGTTTTCGAGGTCGGGCAGTTCGCGGACAATCCGCCGAACAGGTGCTATCACTGTAAGCGGAAGATTTTCGAGAGCATAAAGAATGCTGCGGAAAGATTCGGAACGGACAAGGTCTCTGACGGAAGCAATGCTGACGATGAGGGCGATTACAGGCCCGGAATGCGCGCCGTAAAAGAACTCGGAGTGATCAGCCCTCTGAAGGATGCAAACCTCGCGAAAATAGACATCCGCGAGCTTTCCCGGAAAGCAGAGCTTCCGACATGGAACAGTCCGTCGGCAGCTTGTCTTGCATCGAGATTCGCGTACGGCGAGAAGATTACGGACGAAGGCCTTGTGCGTGTCGCAAGTGCCGAGAGGTTCATTAAGAGCCTCGGTTTTGATGGAATACGTGTACGAGTGCACGGCGACATTGCAAGGATAGAAGCATCGCCTGATGACATCGTGAAGATGATGCAGGAGGAACTTCGCAAGAGAATATCGGAAGAACTCAGGCATCTCGGCTTCAGATATGTGACAATGGATATGGACGGTTACCGTACCGGGAGCATGAATGAGGCCCTGGGGAGCAAAGAGGTAAAGACATGAATGATGCGCGGGAGATTTTGGAGAAGGTTGCTTCCGGAGAGATGACTCCGGAGGAAGCTGAGATCAGGCTTAAGATGAAGCCTTTCGTCGATCTCGGATTTGCGAAGCCGGATCTTCACAGAGGAATAAGGCAGGGCATACCGGAAGTGATCTACGGTGAAGGAAAGACTCCGGAACAGATAGATAAGATCACCGGGAGCCTTCTTGAAGCAGGTCAGAAAACGGTTATCATCACGAGGCTTACGGAGGAGAAGGCCGGAGAGCTTACGGTACCGGTCAAGTACTATAAGGAAGCAAGGATCGCTGCGGCAGGCATCATTCCCGAAGTAAGTGCGAAGGGGACGATCGTTGTCGCGACTGCAGGAACATCCGATCTGCCGGTAGCTGAGGAAGCTGCGGTTACGGCCGAGCTTCTCGGCAACAGGGTTCAGCGCATCTACGATGTAGGAGTATCAGGCATTCAGCGCCTCTTATCACATACAGAAGAACTTATGAGCGCGAGCGTGGTCATCGCGATCGCAGGCATGGAGGGAGCACTTGCGAGCGTCATCGGAGGCCTTGTGGACTGTCCTGTTATCGCAGTTCCCACGAGTGTCGGATACGGTGCATCCTTTGAAGGACTTGCGGCACTTCTCAGCATGCTCAATTCATGTGCGAGCGGTGTAACGACAGTTAATATCGACAACGGCTTCGGAGCGGGATACTCCGCGAGCATGATCAACCATATCGGAGGTTAAACATGAAGACTTTGTATATTGAATGCAACATGGGTGCGGCAGGCGACATGCTTCTCGCATCTTTGGCCGAACTTACGGGTGACGTTAAGGCCTGTGAGGACAGATTGAATTCGTTGGGGATCCCGGATGTTACTTACTGTCTGGAATCGAGCATAAAGTGCGGGATAGAAGGAACGCATGCTCGTGTTGTGGCTCTTGGCGTTGAAGAGGACGAACACATGCATGAACTTCATCACGATGAGCATGTTCACGATCACCGCGAGGAAGAACATCATGAGCATCACGAGCACAGCCACGATGAAGAACATCACCATGAAGGAGAGCTCGAAGTTGAGCACCACCATCACCATCACACACATATGAGTGACATTGAGGCGATCATCAACGGTCTTGATGTCTCTGACAAGGTTAAGGGCGATGCGCTTTCCGTATATACGCTCATAGCAGAAGCCGAGAGCAAAGCTCACGGCAGGGATATATCGGAGATCCATTTCCATGAGGTCGGAACCATGGATGCGGTAGCCGACATTGTCGGTGTCTGTGTGCTCCTTGAAGAGATCGCACCGGACAGGATAATCGTCTCACCGCTCGCTACCGGTTACGGTCAGGTAAGATGCGCGCACGGAATCCTTCCGGTTCCCGCACCTGCCACGGCACACATAATTGAGGGCATTCCGACATACAGCGGAGACATAGAGGGCGAACTTCTTACACCCACCGGAGCAGCGCTCATCAGACACTTTGCAGACAGCTTCGGAAGAAGGCCGATCATGACGATAAGCAAGATCGGATACGGCATGGGCAAGAAGGATTTTGAGAAAGCAAACATGCTGAGATCTTTCCTCGGCGAAGACGGTGACGAGAGCGATCTGGTCATCGAGATGGAGTGCAATGTTGACGACATGACGGGTGAAGAGATCGGTTATGCGACGGGCGTGCTCATTGAAGAGGGTGCTCTTGATGTATTTACCACATCGGTCTTCATGAAGAAGAACCGTCCGGGGATCCTTCTGACGTGTCTCGTGAGACCGGAGGAGAAGGAGAAGTTTGCAAGACTGATCTTCGAGAACACCACAACGATCGGGATCAGATACAGCGAAGCGGCAAGGTTCAGACTCAGCCGCCGCGAGGAAGAGGTCACCACAAGACTCGGGAAAGCAAGGCTCAAGATATCCGAAGGCTTCGGCGTTACAAGGGTAAAGCCCGAATATGACGACGTCGCAGAGCTTGCGGACAGCGAGAGATAAGGATCGGAGAATAACATGGCAAGGATATATACATCAGCAGATCAGCTCATCGGAAGAACACCGCTTCTTGAACTTACGCATCTTGAGAAGATGTTCGGACTTGAAGCAAAGGTAGTCGCAAAGCTCGAATATCTGAATCCCGCAGGAAGTGCAAAGGATCGTGTCGCAAGAGAGATGATCGAAGACGCGGAGAGATCCGGCAGGCTTAAGGAAGGCGGGATCATAATCGAACCCACGAGCGGAAATACCGGAATAGGTCTTGCTTCAGTTGCCGCAGCGAAAGGTTACCGCGTGATCATCGTAATGCCCGACACGATGAGCGTTGAGCGGATCCAGATAATCAAGGCATACGGTGCGGAGGTCATCCTGACCGAAGGCGCCAAGGGTATGAGCGGTGCGATCGAGAAAGCAAAAGAACTCTCTATCGAGAATCCCGGAAGCATCATTGCAGGTCAGTTCGACAACCCCGCAAATCCTGAAGCACACCGTAAGACGACCGGTCCAGAGATATGGGAAGATACAGACGGCGAAGTCGATATCTTTGTATCCGCAGTCGGAACCGGCGGCACCATCACCGGTGTCGGTGAGTATCTCAAAGCACAAAACAAACAGGTCAAAGTCGTTGCTGTAGAACCCTCGGATTCGCCTCTCCTGAGCAAGGGCATTGCCGGTCCTCACGAGATCCAGGGAATCGGCGCGAACTTTGTTCCAGACGTTCTTAACACAAAGATCTACGATGAGATAATCACGGTCACGAGCGATGAAGCATACGAAGCCGGAAGGCTCATCGGCAAAAAGGAGGGGATCCTTGTCGGCATCTCTTCCGGTGCGGCGCTTCATGCCTCAATAGAGCTTGCAAAGCGTCCCGAGAATAAGGGCAAGACGATAGTCGTCCTTTTATGCGACACGGGTGACCGTTACCTGTCTACAAAACTCTTTGCAGAATAAAAGAAAAATCTACAAAAACGAACCGTTATAGACAATACTGTTTGCAATCGTTCGTTTATAATTCAAACATACTGATAAATACTCGATCATCGGAGGTGTAACTATGAGCTTAAACATGAACGAGATGCCCAAGATCGGTTTTGGTCTTATGAGACTTCCCGAGAATGACGGAGTTATCGATATTGCCAAAGTCTGTGATATGGTCGATGCTTATCTCGATGCAGGTTTTAATTATTTCGACACTGCATATGTTTATCACGGCGGCAACTCCGAGAAAGCCGTTAAGGAAGCGATCGTAAAGCGTCATCCGAGAGATTCCTTCACTGTTGCTTCCAAGCTTCCGTGCTGGTGTATTCAATCTTTGGAAGACAGAGATAAGATCTTCAACGAGCAGCTCGACAGATGCGGAGTTGATTACTTCGATTTTTACCTCCTTCACAGCATTGAGGACGGCAACAACATCGATTCCTATGAGAAGTACGATTGCTTCAACTGGGGTATCGCGAAGAAGGCTGAAGGCAAGATCCGTCACTTCGGTTTCTCATATCACGGCTCACCCGAATTGCTCGTAAAGATACTGGATGCACATCCGGAAGTGGAGTTCGTTCAGATCCAGCTTAACTATGCTGACTGGGAGGATCCTCTCATTCAGTCCGGCGCTCTCTACAACATCCTTGTAGAGCGCAATATCCCGATCATCGTCATGGAACCCTGCAAGGGCGGAAGACTCGCAAATCACGATGATGAGTGCACTGATATCCTGAAGAGCGTTCGTCCCGATAAGTCCGTAGCTTCCTGGGCATTCCGTTTTGTCGGAAGCCTTCCCGGAGTTGCTACCATCTTAAGCGGCATGACTACTGCAGATCAGATGGAAGATAACCTCGCCACATTCAAGGCTTTCGAGCCGTTGAGTGATGATGAGAAGGCTGCGATCGGCAAGGTGGTCGAGGCCATGTCCCGTATTAATCTTATCGGCTGCACCGCTTGCAGATACTGTGTTGACGGTTGTCCGATGAGGATAAGCATTCCTGATGTCATCAATGCAGTTAATTCAAGACGTAAGTTCCCCGGCGACATGAGACCGCAGTTCTTCTACAACGGTCTCGTCGAGAGAGACGGCAACGGAAAAGCTTCTGCCTGTATCGAATGCGGTCAGTGCGAAGGCGTCTGCCCTCAGCACCTCCCGATCACGACGATCATGAAGGAAGCAGTTGAGAAGTTCGAAGCTCAGGGATGACATAACATTATCTGACTTATGATCGATTCAAAGGGGTGTCTCAGATCAGCTTTTGAGGCACCCCTTATGCATGCTGCATTCTGGTACTTTTTGGCTCAGAAGAGTCCCAAACGGAGTCCTCCGGGACTTTTTTTGTAGTAAAAACGTTGTTTTGTCCCGGGAAAGTCCCAAACGGAGTCCTCCGGGACTTTTTCTGTAGTAAAA
>JAKSRD010000022.1 GCA_024403795.1 Saccharofermentans sp. | reverse complement strand
AGAAGTGAAGAGAAATTGTGTAGCTCTGTTGCATGCGAGTAGAAGAGTACCTGAGGTTTTACCTGGAAATCGCGCGGGGATGCCTGAAAATCAGGTAAAACATGCGGCAGTACCTTGAGGTTTTACCTGACTTTTGGTTGCTGATGCGGAGTAAACGTCCTGCAATGCTCTTTGTCTCGGTTAATATTTGATAAAACTGATGTTTTAGTCGAAGATTTCTGCTATCCTACTGCTATGTTCATTTTCATATTAGGGGGTAGTAGTTATGAGAAAACATGTAAAACTTACTGCTTTGGGAATGGCACTCATGATGGCATTCGTGATGTGCTCATGTTCAAAGCCGAGAGGATCGGGTGTTGTGCAGAATTCTGCACCGTCGAAGCCGGAACACAGAGCCAGCTATGATGAACCGATAATCGATACTGACGTGACAGAGACGGATCCGGATTTTACTGATCCGACAGATGTCGAGCCGACGGATACGGTTCCGTCTGATACGCTTCCGACTGAGACAACACCGGATGGCGGCGAGCCGACAGTTACGTCTCCGAGCAGACCGGCTGCTGCTGAGAATGCACCTGTCTTTGAAGGCACGCATGAAGAGCTTATGGCATTTTTAAAGAGCCTTATCGGCAAGGATGTTACTGAAGCAGAGACCATGCTGGAGGATTTCTTCAATGTTCAGTTCAAGCAGATATTAACTGTTGAACACGATGACATTGATCGTTATTCATGCGTCGGATATTACTATGTCTACGATATTGAGGTTAATATGTCGGATCTTAAGTGT
Source organism: Saccharofermentans sp. (assembly GCA_024403795.1). GTDB lineage: Bacteria > Bacillota > Clostridia > Saccharofermentanales > Saccharofermentanaceae > Saccharofermentans. The sequence goes on along the minus strand of JAKSRD010000022.1, from coordinate 35,321 downwards.
GAACACGGAACGACCACAGTCAGCCAGGTGTCTTTCTGGACATTAGATTATTCAAAGGAAGACTGCGCCGAAGATATTGAGACTATTACCGGTTTATTAAGCGAGGAATGTGGAGAACCGTACATGAGTACACCGGTCGACCTGGATGCAGGAGCAGGCTGGGGAAATTACAGTTATCAGAGTGAAGACGGCTATGACTTCTTCATCTCGGTCTTCGTCGGCGAGGAAGCTAATGGCGCCACGATCACGTTCGACATTGAGAAAGTAGAGTAGTTGTTGTAACAGTAATTGAAGTAATTTTACGGGGGTGTCTCAAATCTGTTTTTGGGGCACCCCTTAAACTTGTTGACAACGAGCGGTTAATAACTCAGAGAAGCACTTTGACCAAAGAGCAAGGAATAAGCACGTTTGGTCAAGGGATCTGCGAAAACCTTGACCAAATCGGCGTTTTCGAGAACTTTAGGGTAGACACCACTTCAGTTTTTCTTTGTTGTGGTTAATAATCGGGTTTTCTGCTATTCTACTGTTATCTTTTGAATGGGGGGCACAGATATGAAGATCCATGTAAAGAACATGGCTTTGGTGATGGCAGCAGTAATGATGCTGACAATGTGCTCCTGTGATATTAACCGGTCTTCCAAAAAGTCCAAGTCTTCGGATGAGATCGATGCAGACATCGAAGAGTATGACAACCATAACAGGAAGGTATCAGGAACGAAGCCCGGTGCCTCAGGCGCGAATGGTGCAGTTGCAGATCCCGGAATGTTGTCAGTGCAGGATAGAGCGGCGGAGCTGGTTTTCGACGAATCGGGACCGAGCTGCGATCAGATACTTCAGTTATCCCGCATGGTTATGGGATTGGAGAGAGATGAAGCCGTAGAGCTTTTGGAGATGTGCTTTGGTGCCGAATTGGAAAACGTCAACTCAATGGAAGTGGACGATTATACTGAATACAGTTATGCAACGAGTGTAGTAATATTCGGTCAGACTTTTGACGAGATCAAATTGAATTGCAGCCGGATCGCAGGCTTGAATACCGTATATGGTATTACTTTCGACTCTGTTCATGCACCGAGGGATGAGATGAGTGAGTTATATCTTCAGCGCATGAACGAATTCAACGAGATCCTGGGGGCCCCTGAATTTCAGAGCGATGATTCTGCAGCCGGACGTGATTACGACAGTGTTCATTATGAGATCGGAGAATTTATTGAATTCGATCTGTGGTGCAGCTATATGAACTATTCCGATCCGAACTCAGCCACTGTCTGGTTCTCTTACGAAGAATCATATTATTAAGCCGTATCAGAAAGTTGCTAACTCGGAGATGGTGAGCATTTCCAATAAGAACCAGACGATCTCACAGCCGAGGAAGATCGAGGACAGGATAATGTTTGTTTTGGCCCATCTGCTCTTGCGGTTGATCACCTTTGATACGATCGAGAGCACGAGGGCTGTCAGCATCAGTGCGAAAGCATAGATGATCATCACGAAGTTCTGGCTCGTGAAGTCAAGTCTGTATCCGACAGAAAAGATAAAGAAAGAGCTTACAGCGTACAAGAACACGATAACGCTGATAAAGATGGCTCCCATTGCTGCGCCGCAAAAAGCAACGGACTTGGGTAAGCTTTTGTCTGCTGAAGGTGTTAAGAAAGTTACTCTGCTCATTTTCTGTCCCTGAACTTAGATTTATCTCTCAAATGATACAATCAAAGACTTCATTCTACAAGAAGCGATTGTGTTTTAAAGGCGGTCACGTCCGGACCGAATCTATCGCGTCCTGCATTATTCTCGAGATGTCGGCGCCCTCGATGTCCAGTCCCGTGGCACGGATCTGCCGAACATCGTTGATCCCGTAGAATCCCTGAGCCAGGGCTTTTACATATCCGAAACCGAATTCTTCAGGCACATAGGCGCCGCCGGCTGTCGTTACATAGTAGAGAGTTCTCGCCTTGCAGAGAGGCACAGGCAATCCCTCCGGACTGTACTCGAAGGTTATTCCGAGGATGTTGATCTGCTCAAAATACTGTTTCAATGAAGCGGGGAACGACAGGTCGTAATAGGGTGCGGCAACAACGATCGTATCTGCACGTGCGAAGTCTCTTGCCGGCTCGAAAAGCTTATCCTCCCATGCTTGCTCCTCTCTCAGTCTGTCCCGCCTGTTAAGGAAATCCTCGTTGACCACGGGAAAGTGCATGTCTTCCAGTCTGACTTCCTTCACTTCGCCGTCGAGCTTTGCGAGAAGAGCCGATGCAAGCATCTTTGTCCTTGAAGCTTCACGTACACAGGCATTGATAAACAAGATCATAAAAAGAGCCTCCGGTTCATTTATGTTCTTGATTATAACATCCGGTCAAAGCAGATTGCTTTGACAACCGGATATGCTGCCGGTGTATCATTGTGCAGATTAGAGCAAAGATATTTTCTTGTATTCTTCTGCTTTTCTTGTATGCTATTTAATCGAGCAAAGCGATATGTGAATGACGGATTAATTCCGGTGAGAGCTTTTTCGCACAGTTCATATTATTTGGAATGAGAGGGGAATTCAAAATGAAGAAAACAATTTTGTCCAAGACAATGTCCGCCGTACTTGCGGCTTCAATGGTGTTCGCAATGTGTTCATGCGCAACGAAGCGAGAGGATAAAGATGCGGACGTGACAGAGGAGCAGATCGAGACGGAGGCCGAAGAAAGCAGCAAAGAGACTTCTGAAGAGACTGATGCCACGACCGAAAGCAGTGCTGATAACACGACCGGATCCGGTGATGCGACCGTTCCGTCAAGCATCGTGAGAACTGACGGAATCAGCGGAATGTTCTCTTCTGCTATTGGAAAAGATATTGATCAAGCTGTAGAAGTCGTTGAGAAATATTTGGGTACTGAACTTACCGAGACAGAGCATAGTGAATCTCCCGATGGACTAAATGGTGGATATAGCTATACAGGAGACCTGGTAGTAGCCGGCTTTTCCTTTGATTCAGTAGAATTTACGGTTAACCTCGAGACCGGACTCGTTTATGGAATTGTTTTCAACGCGAGTGCCAAGCAAGACATCAGCAGCGGTCCTATCGATCTTGACAGGTTTAGAAAAGGATTCAACGATATTCATGAGATCCTGGACAGTGAGTTGGGCGAGACGTCTTTGTATACTCCGTTTGATGAGAAGCAAGAGAGTGCTCAGGCAATGTATGTCATTCCTGGCGACCCTGTAATTTGCTTTATTAATTGTGTTACTGTGAATTTTGAGAATAACGATGCCAGGGCAGAGATGCAATTAGCCGGCAGGTTAAATGAAGGTGCTCCGGAAGAAGAACAATAATCTTCCGATGTTCAGGCATTCGGGAGTCCGTGTGCGGTAAGACCGCGTGGCAGAAGTGCTGCATATTTGAAAATTAAAGCTCGGGATAGCATGACCGATGCTCTTGAATTCAGACTATTCCATTGCTGAAATCTCCGCATCGCTTGCAATCCCGAGCTGTTTATATTCTAACAAGATTTACCGGAAAGAGTGTGGCAAGTGTTCCGCATCAGATAAGTGACGTTTGCTCGCGCAATGTCAGAACTTGTCCCGGTCCTCCCAAATGCATTCGGTGAAGAACTTCATCAGAGGTATTGTTCCATGTCGATGCATCTCCAATCTCCGTAAGGAGTGGTGATCAAATGCTCGCCGCAGTCTTTGAAGCCGGCTGCCTCGTAGCATCTCTTGGCCTTGGGATTATTCTCAAAAACACCGAGATCGACTCTTGTTACAAGCGGAAGATTCTCTCTGACATAATCTAATGCCAGGAGCAGCATCTTGTGGCCGTAACCTTTGCCGCGGACATCGGGATCGACGATGACGAATCCGAAGCGAACGGAAGCCCTGTTGTCGGGATCCGGATATCTGATGATGAGATGACCTGCGATCTTACCGTCATCATCAACGGCTGTCAGCGGGTAGAAATTGCCATCTTCAAGCTGAGGAATATAGTTCTCGTCAACGCTGTAGTCTAGAAGGGGAAAGAATCCGAATCTGTCGGAGGACCACTGATAAAGCTCATATTCCGTTCGCACCCATTTTGCGATCACGGGTGAATCTTCTCTTGTATATGCTCGTATCTTCATTTGTTACCTCTTAAGACAGACTTCTGAGAAAGGCATCGGCGCGGTCAGGCCATGTCAGGACTTCAGGCGAGAATTCAGGTGCCGGTCCGTCATAATGTTGGAGATAGCCAAGCAGTGAATCAGCACCGCCCTCGGGTGCCTCGATAAGTCCTTCCTTGATCGCATTAACGAGCGCAAAGCTTTGTTCAGCCGTATACGGCTCACCGTGATTGCCGTTGATCCAGTCTTCGTTTGGAATGGAAAGTCCGTGGAAACCGTGCTCAAAGGTAATATGCTCGTATTGAACTCCTGCTTTTTGAAGTGCTTCAGCATAGAGATAGCTGTTCTTTACGGGAACAAGATTGTCTTCTTCGGTCTGCCAGACGAAGCAGGGCGGATTGGATGGTTTGACATGCTTTTCCAGCGAATAACGGTCGAGCAGATACTTCGCCTCGTCGTCATCTCTGTCGTATATGTCTGCTCCGAGGAGGAAACGGAATGAATCCTGATGGGCAAACTCGCCGGACGTGATCACCGGATATGACAGGATGGCTCCGTCCGGACGGCAGGAGATATCCTTGTAGTCAGGATTTCCGTCTTCAAGCTCGTCCCAGTAATCGCAAACAGAACCGCAGACGTGCCCTGCAGCGGAGAAACCGCATATGAAGATCTTATCAACGAGATATGTCTGACTGTTCTTGCGGACAAATCTGATCGCTCTGGCCAGATCACGCATCGCCTGGTCCATGACAGGCTCACGAAGCAACTGGTTCGTGGTGTAAGTCATGACGAAGCAGTTATAGCCGCGCTTGTTGAATTCTTTGGCGACCAGTTCACCTTCAGGCGGCACGGCGACTGCGTAGCCTCCGCCCGGAAGTACGATCATGCAGGGGTGCACCTTGCCGTCCTCCAGCAGATAAGCTCTGAGATTCGGTCTGAATTCAAATGCAAGGGGGTAAGAGTATTCACCTTCGTTCCAGATATCGATCCTGTTCATGGGCGCATCCTTTCTTTTGAGGACAATTTTTATCATCGAAAACAAAAATTCGCCGGTTTATCCGTATTTTTGTGGTTTTCGTTTTTGACACGACCATTTCATTCTACTATTATTTTAAAAGAAAATAAGCAACCCGGACACACCTTTTGACAAAGGGGGATAAAGACATGAATCAGCAGGATCTGGAGAACATCAACGGTAAAGATTTCAGAAATGTCATTGAATATTTTGCCGATAACAACAACGAATACAGCAAGGAAGAACTCTACGACGCATTTGTTGTCGTCACGAGACTCTATCTTGACGAACTGATCAGTGCAAGACAATTGGAGAATGCGATCGTCTCCGAATTCGGAGAGGAAGCTGCAGAGAGATTCTATGAAGAACTGGCAGGCAGCAACAGCATCGTCTCTGAAGCAGATACCATGATGAGCTTTGAGAGCGATCCGAAGAGTGTCATCAGCTCACAGTTCGATGTTATCGACAAGCTGAACGAGCAGACAGAGGAGTTTTAACCGACGGCTTTACAGATCAGGCTTACCACGATATCGATCGTGAAGAGACCTGCCGGAATGAAGCAGAGGGCGAGCCATGCTTTCTTGGGCATCTTCTTTTCGAGCCATTCGAATACGGGTACCACTACGAATCGGAGGAATATTCCGGATACGCCGAAGAAGAGAACTGAACGTGCGCATACATATCCGCGGAAGTTTCCCCAGTTCAGGATCTCTTCGTTGTAATCCCAGAGTCTAATATTGAAGACTACGTCGAGCACCCAGCCTGTGCCGAGTTCAAGGATCCCGGATGCAAGTGTCGATAAGAGGAAGACAAGGAACGGATTTTTACGGATCGTATATGTCATGCCCAGCATCAGCAATCCGCCGAAGCCGTAGATCGGGATCCACGGACCGAATGTTGTTCCGCGCTTGACCCATTCACCAAGATCAAAGTAATAGAAGATCTCCTCATATATGAAGCCGAAGATTCCGCCGAAAGCGAATACCAGCAATAATAACGGCAGTCTTTTCTTCAGGTATTCTTTGTTCATCGGGGATCTCCTTTGTTCGAATAGTCTTTCACTCGTGGACTATTTTATAGTAAGACTCAGCATTATGTCGAGTGCAAACAACGCCCAAAGCGTTGTGCAAACAATGATAAACACCTTGGGAAGTTTGGTGTATTTTCAACAATACACCTTATCCTGACAGACCATTTCTTCATATATCAAGTGAATGAAACTTATGATACAATTTGCGTATTCCTGTAAGGAGGGTAATAGAAATATGAAGAAAGTAAAGGTTTTGGCAAGCGTTGTCTCAGTTGCGATGATTGCAGGTTTGTTCGCAGGCTGCAGCAAGACAACTACGATCGGCGCTGACAAGTTCATTAAGGCTTGTGAGAAGTTGAAGCTCGAAGAGGCTGACTATGATGATTCAATCGACGAAGTTGATTACGAAGACGGTGTCTATGCCTGCATCGAAGAAGATGATATCGAAGACAGACAGGAAGAGCTTCTTGATCTTCTTGAAGAAGTAACACTTGATACTGTCATTGATGTTGAAGATGTTCTTTCAGTCGGTCTCGCAGTAAAGACTTCCGGCACCGATGATTTTGAAGACATCGAAGATCCTGAGGATCTTGCTGATGTTGAGGCTGAAGGTGCGTTGGCTTTCCAGATGACACTCGCTGATAACTACACAGAAGATATCATGGAGTACTTTGAGACTAAGCTCGATATGATCGATGTTGATGTTAAGGATCTTTCATCCAAAGAGTACTTCTCATCCAAGAACGAGGGATACATCAGATTTAACATCGATGTTGCTCAGCTCGTTAAGATCGTTTCTGAAGATGACGATCTCATGGACTTGCTCGATGAGGCTACCGGTGATGCAGAAGATATTATGGATTCTTGGAGCGATCTTAAGGGAACAATAGGTTTCTCCATTGAAGTAAATGCTAACAACGTATTCATCATTGCAGGCGGTTCACTCAACGCAAAGGCAGATACACTTAATTCTTTCTGCGGCGCTTTCGGTGCTTCTTGCAATCCTTCAAAGCTTCCCATGAATAAGGAAGTTGTTGAAGATCTTGTCGACAAGGTAGCTGATCTGGCTATGATGTTTGCCGGATATTTCTGATAACTGAGAAGATCTTAAAAATTATAGGGGCTGTCCGATAAGGGCAGCCCCTTTTTTACCTGTGCCGGAAGTCGTATCAGTTAAGCACACCTTTTAATCTTGTGAGTGGAGCTCTTGATAAACTCCGTATCTCTGATGACGACCTTCTTGATCTTCTGATAGTTCTCAAGTTTTTTGTTAACCCGGGAGATCTCCTCTTCGATCTTCACTCTGATTTCATCCGCTGAGATCTCTCCGAAGCTTTCCCTGATCTCATCGAATTGAGGGAATATCTCCGCCTGGATGATATAGTCGTTGCCTGTCTCGTTCTCTTTCTGTGAGACAACGGATTCGCATACGAGCGGTGATTTGTTGATCAGATATTCCAGTTCCTCCGGGAAAACATTCTTGCCGTTCTTTGCAATGATGACATTCTTTTTGCGTCCCGTAATGTAGAGGAATCCGTCATCGTCGATATAGCCCACATCTCCGGTGTGGAAATATCCGTCCTTATCGAAAACCTCGTCTGTAGCTTTCAGGTTTCCGTAGTATCCGAGGAAAACATTGTCGCCCTTTACGATGAACTCTCCGATCCCGTTCTCATCCGGCTGATATACTTTGATCTCATTTCCGACAAGCGGTACTCCGGCGGAATTGTACCTGTAATTCTGATCGCGGTTAACTGCCACGAGCGGTGCGCATTCGGTAAGTCCGTATCCCTGAAGGACTTCAACGCCGATCTCGTCAAAGAACTTAATGACATTGGGATCAGAAGGTGCTCCGCCCATGAATACGAGCCTGAGATTTCCGCCGAAAACGTCATTAACCTTCTTGAACAGTACTTTTCGAGCATCGATCCTCAACAGATACAGGAATCTCGACATACCTCTGAGCATGGCAAAGCCAAATCTTTTCAGCGCGGAGGATTCGATCTCCTTCATTATCTTTCCGTAGAATTTCTCGAGTAAGGCCGGCACGACGCAAAGACACGTCGGCTTCGCTTTCTGAAGATCGGAGGCGATCTTGGTCAGTCCTTCTCCGATGTATATGGTCGTTCCGGAATAGACCTGCGCTATGAAGCCGCATGTGCACTCATATGTGTGATGGAGCGGAAGCACCGACAGAAAAGAATCACCCGGTCCCATTGAGCACATCTTGAACATATTCATTATGTCTGAGCAGACATTTCGCTGCGAAAGCATGACGATCTTGGATTGAGACGTTGTTCCTGATGTGAAGAGCAGAATGCCGACCGCATCAGGATCGATCCGTCTGCTGTTATACTCTCCCTTATCGCCGGCGATCTCTGATGCCTCTTTGTAGGTGTACGCGCCTTGAAGTTCGCATTCGTCAAAGCAGACCGCCACCTTCAGATTACTGCATTCCGACATTACCTTTCCGACGGTGTCCGTGTACTTCTTCGAGAAGAGCACCATGTCTATTCCTGCCCTTTGGAACATTGTTACAAGCTCCTCGGCTCTAAGCATTCGGTCGAGCGGAACCACTATTCCGAGGCCGTTGGTTGCAGCCATGTATGACACATACCATTCGTAACGGGTCTCTGACAAAATGGCGATCTTGGGCTCGGCTTTACGCTGTTCAACCGAAGTTTTTGCATTCCAAAGCCGGAGCAGGCCGCTGCCGAGATTTTGTATGTCTTCTCGAAAATCTTTAGGGTAGATTGCCTTCCATTCCGAATCTCCATTGTGCCCGACTTTCTGCTCGGCATTCTGCTTTCCGTTCAGATCAGCATTCGAATGCGGGTGCGGAGATGCTGTAGTTCCGCACTTGAACTTAAATACGGGTGAATCCGGATACATCTCGCACCGGCGGTTTACCAGATCGCGCAGATCCCTTACATAATGAACTTTGTAGTAGGGATAGTCTTTCTTCAGATTTCTCGGCATAACATCATCTCCTTCACGGGAAATACTTTGATAGTCAAATAGTTTGACGGTCAAAGTGAATGATACACCATTTTTGAGTTTTTTCAACTGCTGATCTGAGCTGCCTCGAAGGAAATCTCATGCTAAACATCATGCAGGCGCAGCATGTTTTGCATGATGTTCGGCAACTCTAAGTCAGGTAAAACCTCAGGTATACGCCGCATGTTTTACCTGATACTCCGGGGTTTTTGGGCGGCCAAAAATCAGGTGCATATCAATGAACCGGAATTAATGCCACACCCTGACGATATCAGAACATTGACGGCGGGAAGAATCTCGATAATGTGCGGAGTGCGGTTCCGAAGTTGGTGAGATCCAGCAGGATTCCGCTGAAGATGAAAGAGAGGATGAGGTAGACGGGGAGCACGGCAGAGAAGATCTTGGAACGTGCGGTGCGTATCGGAAGAACGGTAAGGATCGTTCCGACAACGAAAGCTATCAGAGTCACGAGCAACGTATATACGATAACGTGGATCGGACTGAACTCCGTTTTTGAGACAAGGAAGCATATGATCGACATGATCATGGCGGGAAAGGTGAAGACACCTACCTGAATGAGGCCGAGATAGATTCGCTCAACAAGACCGAAACGCATATATATGCGATTATCCTGATCGTTCAGGAAAGCGAGAACGCCTAAGAGAGAAGCAACGAAGATGAAGAAACCCGCGAACTTATAGAGAGGTATCGGGACCTTCTCGGAATGGGTTATCTCATTGTAGACGGTGCCCTCAACGCTCTCCAAAGCAAAGAGGTAGTCTTCGTCGAGCCATTTCTCAAAAAGGCTCTCGATCTCAGGTCCGTGCGGGTCAATGGTATAACCGCGCTCGGCATATGCATCACGGATAAGTTCCTTTGAGGCTTCATCATAGAAACTGATAAACACTTCCTCTCTTGCGAGAAAGATGAAGCTTGATGCGGGTGTGGAGATCTGTTGGATCTTATAATGATTGTTGCCATCTGTGAGATGCTCGGAGAAGCCCTTAGGAAATATATAAGCATTGTTTGCTTTACCGGAGGCGAGATCTTCGTAGAGCTTATCCTCGTCGTCGACCTCATAGAAGTTGAAGATCGAATTCTTGGTGCAAAGATAATCTACTATGTTCTCGGTAAAGTCGGAATGGTCTTCGTTCAGGACGGCGACAGGAATGTATACCGACGTCTCTTTGTCAGGAACGAAGATAACGAGCAGAGTCATGAGAAGAATGACTGCTCCCATGATGTACATGGCCGGATTTATCAGGCTGCGCTTACAGAGGACCGTGAATCTGTTAAGGAATAATCTCATAAGAACATAGACCTCATAAAGAACGCATTCAGGTAGTAGAAGGGGTTATAGACCGCTGCCTCTTTGAAGAAATGAGGCATATAGTCGAGAGGGATCAGGCATCCCGCAAGATACATGAAGAAAGTACCGGCTCCGAAAACAATATATGAGACGGTGGAAGGCTTCTTGATGAGATAGCAGAGTCCTGTTCCGAACAGAGCAACGACAAATATTGCCGGCAAAACGGTCAGGAGAGACAGGACCTTCATGGAATCGAAGATGAAGCACAGACAGATGAATATCGCCAGATAGATCAGATAGAGCATGAAGGCCGTGCAGCCGGATTCGATGAGGAAGAGTTTTAATGTTGAGAAGCCGGAGAGCTTGGCTCTTGCTCTGAAGACATCGTTGTTGCCTTTGTAGAAGAAAGAGATGACAAAGATCGCCATAACGATTATGAACAGGGTGTAAGAGGCAGTGAGTCTTTCTCTTACGGCGTAGTTGTCGATGATGTCCTTGGCGTCCAATGTGTGAAAGAGAGATTTTCGATTCATTACATATTCGAAGCTCTCATTCATAACGTTGTTACCTATGGCGTTCGCATCGGAAGCGTCCAATCCAATTTGAGCCGCATACTCTTCGGCAGTGAGGATGGAGCTCTGCGTGGTGCCGAGAAGGTCGCTCATCGTGTAGAGAAGATCGTTTACGAGGTGCTCTTCGAAGGTGTCGGCATCGCGGTAGATGATCTGAACCTGCTGAGCGGATGAGGTACCCATGTTGTCGAAAAATTCGTCCGGAACGATCACGCCTGCTATGGCTTCTCCATTCTCAACGAGGCGCACGACTTTCTCCGGACTTTTTACCTGATCGATGTCCACCGTGTGCTTGACGCTGTCCATGTTCTTGACGAGATCGATTCCGAGACGCGTATATGCTTCATCGTCGGGGACATAGACCGCGATCGATACGATGCTGTCTGTGTTGTTCTCGAAAAGAAACTCCGAAGCATACAGGACGAGTGCCAGCATGGCAATGCCGAGTGCCAGAAAATAGCATCCGACATAGGGCAGAAAAAGCAATACTCTTTTGCAGTATGCTTTAACCATTAAGTGCCTCCGTAAGGGATACACCCACGGGGAGTTCTGAAGCGGAGCCGTTCTTGAGCAGATAGATCTTGTTGCAATGTCTGAAGACTTCTTCGCTGTGACTTGCGATGAAGACCGTGCCGCCCTTGGCTCTGAATGAATCTATGAAAGAGACGATGTCGTTCTTGGCAGGAATGTCCAGTGCGGCAAGAGGTTCATCGAGAAGCAGGATGTCGGGAGCGGAGAGAAGGACGGAAGCGATGGCAAGACGTTTCTTCATGCCGCCGGACATGCGTTTTACCTTGAGGTCAATGAAGTCGGCAACCTTGAGCTTGGACAGTTCCGTCTCAGTTAATGCTTTGAGGATCTCCTGCTTGTTGAGAGATGTCCACATCTTGAGATTGTCCATGGCGGTAAGCTCTTCGATGAGTGCATTCTCCTGAGTGACAAAGCCTGCTTTGCCCTTAAGCGTGACGGAGCCCGATGCCGGCTTGCGAAGGCCAGCTATGGCTGACAGGAGTGTTGATTTTCCTGAGCCGTTGAGACCGAGAAGACCGATGGCATCGCCTTTTGCGGCGCTCATGTTAACATCGGTTAAAACGGTTTTCTTATATTTCAGTGAGACTTTCTCGACAGATACAACATAATCACCCATATTCCCGGATACTCCTTTTTAACTAGGGTGATTATAGCATAGTGGGATACGCTTGGTTGATGAAATCACAGGGCGGACAGATTGGCGCACTTTACGATGAACGGAGCAAGTTCCTTAACGGAGATGGGCGAACCCATGTAATTACCCTGGAATCTGTCGCAGCCGCTTCCGGCAAGGATCTCGAACTGCTCTTTCTGACCGACGCCTGTTGCCGTTACGGTTATGTCGATGTCATGCATAAGGTAGACGGCCGAACGTGTAAGGATCCTTACGGTGGCATCGGTCGCGAGCTTAGATGTGAAGTTGCCGTCGAGTTTAAGAATTGAGACGGGCAACAGGGGAATCGTGTTGAATGAGGAATAACCTCTGCCAAAATTATCGAGAGCCATTTTCACGCCTGTGGTGGCAAGTTCTTCAACGGTCATCCTGATGTCGGGAAGGCTTGTGATAAGGCTCTCTTCCTGAAGATCAAGGATGATGTTCTCAACATTACAGTCAGCGGATGAGACTGCATTGGAGAAAGATTCGATGAAAGAAGGCTCTCGTAATTGGTGGTTGGAGATGTTGATCGTCATCGTGAGCTTCGGATCGATCTTATTGATCGAGGCAAGAGCATTCAGCGAACACTCCATGGAATATCCGCCGATCCTGCGCATATAACCCGAGTTCTCTGCAGCGGCAAGAAATACCTGAGGAGAGATGGCCGTGCCGTTCTTATCGAATCTCATGAAAGCTTCAAAACCGGTCAGCACTCGGTCGGCCGTGAAGCACGGCTGATATGCCATATAAATGCTTCCGTCTGATATTGCCCGTTCGAAGATCTTGACTATGTCGTTGCGTGATTTGTCCTTGAATAATTCAGCACCGGGAAGGTTCTGAACTTCTTCGTTATATCCTGCCGGTTCCGTATCGGAGGACGCCTTGTTCATGCGAGCTTCGGCTATGGCGATAAGTTCACTTCCGTGTCTGGAGTCAGCCGGATAATGTGAGAAACCGTAATGAATGCTCGGCTTCATGGAATCGATGCCGGCAGTGAAAGAACGTGAAGCCTCTCTTGCGAGTTTCTCGGCATATTTTGTCTCCGCTTCGGGAGAGATCAGTCTCTTGAACAAAACCACAAAGTCTGCGTTGTCGGTCCTTGCGACCATATCGGTGGGATCGGCTGCCTCACGAAGACGGTGGGCCATGTTCTGGATGAACAGATCCATTGACTTATGACCTATGGTTCTTGTCAGTGTATCGTAGTGGTCGAGTGCGATGTAGATGATCGTGAACGGACGGCTGGCTGATTCCGGATATTCGCTTTCCTGCATGTTCGCGATGTCTTCTCTTATGAGTCTGTCGGCACGTTCGGTGATCCTGTCGCGTCCCGGAAGAGTCGTCAGAGGATCGATGGAAGTAAGGATATTCTTGCCGAGCGCTTCACGCAGATCCTGATTATTGTCCATGGATTCATGGTTAACGATAAGGCTCGTACGGGTGAACATCTCTTCCTCTAATTCTTTACGGATCGCCTTGCCGCGTTCGTCGCGCTTGGCTCCGGTGATTCCCTGGATCTTCTTTGCAAGCTTAATGATGTAATACTGGAGCAGCATGTTGATCACCATGGTGACAAACGTCATTACAAGGAGGATCGGTGCCGATTCGTGCTTCATCATGATGTATTCATAGGTGTAGATCATGAACTGAACAAAGTTCAGGGCAAACGAGATATAGTAGCCGAACTTGCCCTCAAGGATGTTCATCAGGAAAGCGAGCAATATCAATGCAACGCCGATGAAATATCTTGTCGTGGAGACGCTCGAGAAGATCTGAACCGCGAGAAGGCTTACGAATAATGCCACGCTCGCGAAAACGACAGCGACATAGATCGCATTGGATTTGATGAATAATCTGCCGTCATTTCTGCTCATAGACTTATTATCCTACGTATATGATGTAAATTATGTTACTTGCAAATTAAGTTATTATTAAAAACCATTTAAGACGAAGCTGTAGTTTTGTCAGCAACGGTCATTAGTTTGCAGAGATCTCTTCAAGGTTCATAAGATCGTTGATGACGGCTCCGGCAAGAACGATCCCGCATGCTGCCGGTACGAATGACAAGGTGCCCGGTCGTTTTCCTTCTTTGGGAGCGATGGGGCTCTCCGGCGAATAGACGACCTTCTGGTGAACGATGCCGCGGTTACGGAGCTCCCGGCGCATAACTTTGGCGAGCGGACAGTAGGACGTCTTGGAGATATCGGCTACGGTAAAGGCGGTGGGATCCAATTTGCCTGCGGCTCCCATGGCGCTGATCACCGGTGTCCCGGCTTCCTGAGCACGGCAGATGATGTCGAGCTTGGCTGATACGGTATCGATGCAATCGGCAATGTAATCGTAAGACGCAAAATCGAATTCACCGGCGGATTCAGGCAGATAGAAAATGTTCTTTGTGATGACTTCGGCATTCGGGTTGATGTCCAGGATGCGTTCCCTGCAAACATCGACTTTGTATTTCCCTATGGTTGAATCAAGTGCCAGGATCTGACGGTTGATGTTAGTGATGTCGACTTTGTCGGAATCCACGAGCGTTATGTGACCGATGCCGGCTCTTGCCAGACACTCGGCCGTATATCCGCCGACCCCGCCCACTCCGAAGATCAGGACTTTGGCGCATGACAAACGGGACAGATTCTCCTGTCCGACCAAGATCTCTTCGCGCTCAAATCTGGAATCCATAAATCATTTTCCTTTTTTTGGTTCTTCGTATTATAATATGGAATTGGTTTAAGGACAATTTGCATGGATTTATTCATTTACGTATAATTGCCTGCAACAAATTGACCGCCTCATCTGTATATAGGGTGAAGGCGGAGGAAAACGATAAGGAAACTGATGGAACTTACTTACGAAGCTAACCTACCGCTTTTAAGAAAACTCTCGGTATTGTTGTTTGCCAAGAGCTCGGATAACGGCTTTTCAGAAGCCGCTTCCGATGTTGTCTTCGGCGACGCAGATGAGCCTTTCAATGAGGAACCCACAAGCGGTTCTTCCAGAAAGTCTGACGAAGAGATAGAGAAGGAAGCAGAAGAGATCTTAGACGTTCATGGTAATTCCATTTTCCGTCTTGCGCTCTCTTACCTGCACAACAAGGAGGACGCAGAGGACATATTGCAGGAGACGATGATCAAGTTCGTAACCGTAAGACCTGTTTTCGAGAACGATACACATCGTAAAGCATGGCTTATGAGAGTTGCAGCCAATCTCTCCAAGAATCGCATAGATTACAATAATGTTCGCGACACGATGGAGCTGAATGAAGAGATCGCCGGCGAGGTTCAGGAAGACCTCGACAAAGGCGAAGAATACAGAGCCATCTGGGATGCAGTTCGAAGCCTCCCCGTTGCACAGCGTGAAGCAATCCACCTTTTCTATCAGGAAGGTTATCAGACCTCGGAAATTGCCAGGATCACCGGCAGACGTGAGGCAACGGTACGTTCAGACTTGAAGCGTGCTCGTGACAAACTGAGAGAATTATTGAAGGAGGTGGACGATTTTGATTAAGTACAACGAGATCATGGAAAACGCGACGGTTAATCCTGAGATGAAGTCCAGGATCATGAGTGCTGTCTCGGCCGCCATTAAAGAACAGTCGAATAATTCTGTAGTTGAAGCTGATTTTGATGATGAGTCGACTCCTTTTGTATCGGCAATACCGCATACTGATAAGCGCGAGTCCAATGAAGTTATATTTGACGGTGACGGTGAGACCTCCGTTAAGAGGAAGAAAGCAAAGAAGAGCCCCATTATCTGGATCTCTTCCATCGCGGCTGCTGTTGTCATAGCAGGCGGCGTGATCTTTGTAATGACGCGTCTTAACAATTCCAAAGCCGAGTCAGCTTACAATCTTGGCGGACAGGCAGCTGAGAGCATCGATAGTATTCCCGATTTCAACTTTGAGGAAGACCGCGAGAATTCTTTGGCTCAACGCGACGGTGTTTCTTATGGCGATAAGTCGTTGTCCGCAGAAAGTGTAAACGGAACGGATGTTACGATATCTGTTCCCCGGGATACGACCGGACCGGTTACTGCCGGAGTTGAAGGCGAGACGGATGTCGGAAATGAGGGCGTAGGCGATGCACGCCTCGACAGGATCAAGAAAGCTCTTCCGTTCGATCTTAAGGGAAGCGGTACGGGCAAGTGCTACGATATCTTCGAAGAAGAAGTATTCTTCGGTGTTAACGGAGAAAGAGTTTTACTCCTCAGCGGAGACATCAACAAACTTATCTCGCATTACCTTAAGGATAATAACAGTGTCGGCTCGGATGTTACCACCCCGAGTGGCACGGTACTCAGACTTTACAGAGTTGTATTCGGTAATGTCGGCGAACTAGCCAAGAATGAGGCTTCTGCAGATGTGAACGCCGCGCTCTTCAAGAAGGACGGCAAGGCATACCTTATCGTGTTCTCAGATCCTCAGTCTACAGAGACCATCTGCAACGTTGTTGATGCACTGTAAAGATACAGACAATTGATTCGAAGGGGGCTTTCGGCCCCCTTTTTTATCGAAGAAATTGTCTGTTCTCCCCTTGAAAACACTGACGTTATGATACAATAAACCTATATTGTTTATCGGGTTTTCAGCCCGAAGAAAGGATTCCCGTATGTTTTGTCCTAATTGCGGTAACGAAAATCCCGATGGTGCAGCATTCTGCGCCGGATGCGGTATGGCGATCGCAGCAGCCTCAGCACCTGTTTCCCAGCCTGCAGCAGCACCCGTAGCACCAGCTCCTCAGCAACCCGTAGCACCTGCACCTCAGCCTCAGTACGCGGCAGCACCCGTAGCACCTGCACCTCAGCAGCCTGCAGCACCTGCTCCTCAGCCTCAGTATGCGGCAGCACCTGTTACTCAGCAGCCTGTTGCTCCTGCAGCACCTGCTTCTAAGCAGCCGTCAGACAGGATTCCGTTCGGTCAGCACTTCAAGAATATCTTTAGTGCGGCACTCCATCCGGTTACGGGTCCCGCCGAGATCGTTCCCAAGTATAAGAGCACCGGAGATGCAATTATTCTTACGGCAATCGTTTGTGTCATCTGCGCAGTCATAAATGCATTCTCCTCTACCATTATCGATGTCATCGACTATTTCAGATATCCTTTGATCTATGATGGATTTGATCTTGTCGGAAGCATTGTTAAGGATTGCACTTTCCCGTTTATTTATTATGCAGTCCGTATAGCCGGTCTGGCAGGTCTTTTGGTCCTTGGAGGTCTTATCGTCAAAGAGAAGTGGTCTTTCCAGAGACTTCTCGTTGCAGTAGCTTTGGCGGTAGGTCCGGCATATGTGATTACAGATCTCATCGGTTCATTCTTCGGACTTATTCCGGCAATCAGATTCGGCTCACTTATCAGTACCGCATGCTATCTCTACTACATCGTAATGCTTTACGAAGGTGTATCTGCCGAGACTAAGCTCTCCGGTAATAAGAAGGCTTTTGTAATCGTAGCTTGTGCAGCGATTGCTACATACGTTGCAGGATTCTTCGCAGTCTGATCAGACTTGAATCAACTTACAACACGGCGGAAGGCATTCGTGCTTTTCGCCGTTTTTTATGCTCGAAAAAAGCAGGAATCGGTCAAAATGTTGTTTTCGAGAAATCCCCACAAATCGTGCATACATGTTATAATCCAAAGGGTGTGTATTTACCTGAAGTAACAGAATAGGGGATCATGTAATGGATGGAGTAATTACTACACAGATATCGAAGAAGTGCAAAGTCTGCGGCGGAGATATCGTTAACGATTATCTTGCCGGTTCAAGCAGATGCGCAAATTGCGGTAACAGCTGGGCTATTACTGAGTTTGTCCCGGATGTTGCAAAGTATTCCGGAATCATCACGAACATTAATCAGGCGTATTCGCTTCTTGAAGGCAGCCCGAAGACCACAACGGTCAATGAGGCAAGGCTTGCGTTCAAGACTACGATCATGGATTGCAACAAGATCCACGATCATGTTACCGATGAACTCGAGAAGTTGTGCAACGAAGGAATGGAGAAGGCTGAATTGGCCGGAATCTATGCCAAGGGACAGCAGCTTCTGAAGGACGGTTCTTACAGGAGCGCGATATCAGAGTTTGCAAAGATACCCGGTTACAGAGATACCGAAGAGCTTAAGATCCGCTGTGAAGCGGGGATCAAAGAAGATCGTAAGAAGCAGATCCCGCTGACAGTCATCTGCAGCCTGATCCTGGCGACGGCAAGTTGTTTTGTAATGAAGGAGATGGGCGGACTTCCCTGGGGAGCAGCCATACCGATCGCCGTTGCCGTATCAGCAGGATTGGGATTTGTTATGTATCTCGGAGGCGTGTTCAACATAATCCTCAAAGTGATTTCTTTCCTGATCGCATTGCCGCTGTTGATATATACGATACTTGCGTACATGTGCGACATGTCGACGGTAACATCGGTTGTCCTTGCAATAGCAATACCTGCAGCCTTGATGGTAGCCGGTGAGGCGACAGCCAAATTAACTGAGAAAAAGCCAACAAAGAATACAAATGAATAAGAGAAAGGAAGATTGGAAAAATGGTTGAAGCAATCAGTGTAATCAAGTATGAAGGCAGTAATGAAGTCCTGGTCTACAAGCATCCGAATGAGGACTTTACCATCGGATCGCAGCTCATCGTACATGAGACGCAGATGGCGATCTTCTTCAAAGACGGTATGGCGCTGGATATTTTCGGACCCGGCAGACATACGCTCGTTACGAATAACATCCCGAAGGTTCGTGATTACATGAAGCTCGGTACCGGCGGAGTAAATGTCTTCCACGCTGAAGTATACTTCGTAAACCTGGTCACCATCATGGGTGTAAAGTGGGGAACAGACAGCAAGGTCAGACTCTTTGACCCGGCGTCCGGACTCCACATCGAGATCGGTGCCAGCGGCAGCTTTAACATGAAGGTATCTGATCCCAGACAACTTGTTGTTAAGCTCGTCGGAACAACGGACGCACTTAAGAAGACAGACATTGTCGGTGCAAGTGACGGTCTTGCTTGTGATGCCGGCATGTTCAGACCTTTGATCGTAAGCTCGGTTAAGACGGATCTTGCAAGGATCATCAAGGAAGAGAATATCAACATCCTTGAGGTCGATGCATATCTCGATCTTATCTCACAGAAACTCAAGACAGATATCAATGCGGCAATGGTCGAATACGGTCTCACCATACCTGAGTTCTATGTAACATCCATTGCCACACCGGATGATGATCCGAATTATATCAAACTTCAGCAGCAGTATGCCGAGAAGACTCTCAAGGTTCGTGAGGAAGAGATCAAGAAGGCTGAAGCGGAAGCAGCAAGAGAGAGAATGGTGGTCGAAGCAGAGACCGGCGCTCAGATCAAAGCAGTAAGCGCGCAGGGAGATGCCGATGCACTTCTCATCAAGGCACAGGCAGAAGCAGAAGCATACAAGTTGCAGGCTCAGGCTGAGGCTGAAGAGATGAAGATGAAGGGTTATACCTATCAGCAGGAGACTGCAAGACAGGTTGGTATGGAAGCTATGCAGAACGGTATCACAGGCGGCGCAGGTTCCGGCGGTGCAGGCGGCGGTATCGGTGATATTGCCAGCCTCGGTGTTACATTGGGCGCCATGGGCGGTGTAATGAACATGACAAAGGAAGCTCTGAATCCCATCATGGGAACATCCCAGCAGATAGGCGAAGGCTTTGGCAATCAGGTCAATGGCGGTGCCGCAAACGGCTGGACATGTGCAGCATGCGGAAAGACGGGCATCACTTCGAAGTTCTGTCCTGATTGCGGTGCGGCTCCTGCAAGCACTTGGACATGCGCTTCTTGCGGAAAGACAGGCATCACTTCCAAGTTCTGTCCTGACTGCGGTTCAGCTCCCGCAAGCGGTTGGACATGCGCAGCATGCGGAAAGACAGACATTACTTCAAAGTTCTGCCCTGACTGCGGCGCACCTAAGAGCTGACAGTAAATCTGATCACTTGATAACGATCGATCTTTGCAGCGGAAGGCCATCGGCTTTCCGCTGTTTTAATGTCAGATATCGATTAACCGGATTATCATTTTCTCGCCGTATTTGTCGGATCCGTTTTATCTTGATCTTTATCTGCAACATTTGTAAAAGCACTTCTGTATATAGTTCGTAAAGCAAATCGAATGTTGATTCAGGAGGATTTATTTATATGGATATTTGCTCGAAAAGAGATCTTAAGATACTTACCGGAACAATGGCAGCTGCGATGCTCTTCAGCGGTTGTGCGAAGCAGCCCCAACAGCTCAAATTCGATCCTGACATTAAGGCAGAGATCAATCTCAATGAGGTTAAGAAGACAGATTATGACAAAGACCTCATGGATCAGGAATACAGAAGATATTGCATGGACATCTTAAGAGAGACTCTTAAGGCTGAGGGTTCAGATGCTAACCTCATGATCTCACCTGCATCTTTGATGATGGCTCTCGACATGGCTGCGGCAGGTGCAAAAGGTGATACGTTAGCGCAGTTGACCGATCTCTTTGCTGCAGGTCAGGGACCTCTCACACAGCAGGCTTTTGCGGCAGATCTCATGGATAAACTCAACAGCTCCAAGAAGGTGGATTTCTCTGTGGCAAATTCCGCCTGGTCTAATTCATTGCGTGCCGACTATGCCGTAAATGCCGATTACATTGATTATGTTAAGGATACTTTCCTTGCCGAGTATAACGTAAGAACATTTGACGACGCCGGTAAGGAAGAGATCAATAAGTGGATCGATGAGAATACCGATCACATGATCAAAGAAGTCATTGATGAATTGGATCCGGACGCGATCATGGTATTGGTCAATGCAATCGCATTCGAGGGAAAGTGGGAGAACGGTTACGATGACGACTCTGTCTACGGCGGAGAATTCTTAACCGCTTCAGGTGACAAACAGTCAGCAACTTTCCTCACCGGATCCGAAGAAGTATATTTCGGAACTGAGAAAGCAACAGGCTTCATGAAGTACTATGAAGGCGAGGAATATGCATTTGTTGCGATCCTTCCTAATGACGGATCTGTCAGTGCCAATGAGTTTGCCATTGATTTTACCGCAGAAGATTATGAGGCGTTTGTTGCAAGTGCGGAATACGGTGAAGTAATTGCAACGATGCCTGAATTCACCGGCGATTACAAATGCGAGATGAAAGAAGTGCTGAAAGCACTCGGTGTTACGAATGCGTTTGATACTCCGGATTTCTCCGGCATTGCGGGAATCCCCGGCGGTTTGGGTATCACGGATGTGATCCACCAGACTCATATCGAAGTTAATGCAAAAGGCACGAAAGCAGCTGCTGCTTCGGCAGTCATGATGCGGGATTCTGTTGAGCAGGTTCAGACCGTATTATGTAACAGACCTTTTATGTATGCGATCGTTGATGCTGAGACAATGGATCCGATCTTCATCGGAACAGTTAATGAAGTCTGATGCATAATCAACAAGTCTGAGGGTATACAGATGCCCAAAGACTATATGAATTTGTTACTCCCATTTTCCTTCCACGGAGTATAATATGCGGGTGTCTTCGGTACAGTCAAACCGGAGATGCCCGCTTTTTTATATGGAGATTTGATTTGGAGAACGTTGGTACAGCCAGCCTTAAGTCCAAGATCGGATATGTGATCGTGACATTGCTTCCGATGGCCATATATATGGTCATCTATATGCCGCTGTTCTTCTGGATCGAGAGACTTGAGCCTGCCGGAGGCTTCAATATCATCCACACTCCGCTGGATGATATGATCCCTGTCGTTGAGGCATTTATAGTTCCATACATTCTCTGGCTTCCGTATCTTCTCATAAGCATGGTAGCCATCGGGATCAAGAGCCGGGAAGCTTCACGTAAGACTTCTTACATGCTCATGACCGGAATGACTTTGTTCATCATCATCTCGCTTGTCTATCCGAATACTCTGGAGCTTCGCGCACAGATTCCGGAGCGCGAGAACATCTTTATGTCGCTGGTCGATCATCTTCACGACATTGATACTCCGACCAACGTTCTTCCGAGCCTTCATGTTTTCGATGCGCTTTGCGTAGCAGCAGGGATCCATATGGCATTCGGAAAGCGTAAGCTCCTTCTTGTCTTGAGTGATATCCTTGTGACGTTGATAATCCTTTCCACGCTTTTTATCAAACAGCATTCCGTTATCGACGTGCTTTCGGCAATGGTAATGTTTATTGTTTTGTTTGCAGTTATCTGCTTTGTGATCAAGCCCGGCAGCAGCACAAGAAGAAAGTAATCCGACAGCATTCCTGTTTTGACAGACCCTGCATATATGCGATCGTTGACATGCGCACGATGAATCCTGTGTTTATCGGTACGGTCAATCAGGCCTGAAGCTTTTTCTGTTCAGTTTTTTGAGTAATTCCGACAGCGGAAAGATCAGCGTTCCAAGGATCAGATTACCTATTCCGTGTATTACATCCCAGGGCAATCCCGCCGCTATCCAGGCGATGGTGGCTTTGAGGTTCATGTGCATGAACAGTGCCTGTGCCGGAGCGTACAGAGTTCCGTACAGGAGTCCGTGAATGCAGCATACTACAGGGTAGACGACAAACTTTGCCGCCTTCGGCATTTTGCGCGGAAGTAACATTGTTACAGCCCACAGGATCGTCCAGATATAGAGGTATGGGATCCACCACATGTTGAATCCGGCATAAAGTCCTGTCAGGATGACATTTATGTAGATCGGGAACAAAGCCTTTTTGCGGAAGGTAATCGTATAGGTCATGGTGAGCATGCCGAGCAGATGTATGTTCGGCAAAGCTTCCATGATGAGCTTGGAGCAAAACATTATTGCTCCGAGCATGGCAAAGACAACGATCTCTCTGGTAGTCAGGCTGTTCTTATCTTGTGCGCTCAAGACGGTATTCGGCTCCTTCGGTGATATCCGTTGTATCGACACCGGATGTGGCATATTCGCCGTTAATGTAGAATGCCCAATATGTCTGATCGACATTGTAATCTGCCGTGATACCGTTTACGGATTTGATGTAAAGACCGAATTCACCGTCTTCTCCAGCGATAAGGCCGTTCTCAATAAGCGCTGCACCGACAGTCTTCTCATCCGTGTGAATAGTGAAAGTTACCGTCTTCTCATCCGCTTTAACTTCAACGGTAAATGTCTTGGCGCCTTCACCCAGTTCAGTATCTTCAAGATAAGTTGCACCTGCCCAGATGCCGTCAGCGTCTGCTGCCTTGTTCTCTTCTGCCTGCGATGTCGTGACAACTGTCTCAGAGGTTGATGCGGTCTCGTTCCGTTCAGTTGTTCCGGTCTTCCCGGCACATGCTGAGACGGCAAGAACGGTTGCCGCAATAACGGCTGTTACCAACAGTCTTTTTGTTCTTTTCATTGATGTTCTCTCCTTTTGCCCAAGAGCTATTAATTACAGTACGGTAAGCATTCCGACTTGAGAGGAGGCTCCTCAGTTACGGTAATGGCTGTTGCGACGGATTTGCACCGAGATTCCCTTACCACCTCGCGCATCGTCAGAGCGGTGCGTTCAGTAACGAATATGGATATATTCCGATGAACTGTTTTATGCGGATTATTTAATCACTTAACCGGGTGATTATCAAGTTGCGGGGGCGTGGCGGAAAGCTGCGGGGAAGTGTTTTCGAGTGCTTGGAATGATCGGAGCTGATATGCGCCGGTCTGTTCGAGATAGCTTCTTCCAATCGAAAAAGGGGTTGCAGCGGACTGCAACCCCTTGTGACTCTGATGTGAACCGTATCAGTCGTTATCGAATTCGACAACCAGTTGCGATACGGTCTGCTTTGCATCGCCGTAGATCATTACGGTGTTGTCCATCGTGAAGAGCGGGTTCTCGATCCCGGAGAATCCGGTACCCTGACCGCGCTTGAGGACGAATACCGTGCGTGCCTCAAAGGCATTTACGATAGGCATTCCGTAGAGCGGTGATGACTCATCGTTGATGGCTGCGGGGTTAACAACGTCATTAGCACCGATGATGATCGCGATGTCCTGATTTGCCATCTGAGGATTCATCTCGTCTGCCGTCTTGAGCTGTTCATAAGGAACGTTGGCTTCGGCAAGAAGAACGTTCATGTGACCGGGCATACGGCCTGCAACGGGATGGATGGCGAAGTTGACTTCACAACCGTTATCTTCGAGTACGTCGCAGAGTTCCTTTACGGCGTGCTGAGCCTGAGCAACGGCCATTCCGTAACCCGGAACGATGACAACGCTTTTAGCTGATTCGAGAATGAGATAAGCATCCTCGATCGACATTGCGCGCGGCTCTTTGTGTTCTTCGGTGGCGGAAGAGGACTTTTTCTTCGCTGTCTTGAAGAGGAGAGCAGTGAATGTCTTGTTCATGGCCTTGCACATGATGAGTGTAAGGATGACGCCGGATGCACCTACGAGGCAGCCGGATACGATAAGTACCGTGTTGCCGATAGGGAAGCCTGCAAATGCCGCAGCGAGACCGGAAAGAGCATTAAGAAATGAGATGATGACAGGCATGTCACCGCCGCCGATGGTGATAACCATCGTAACACCCAAAGTGAGGGAAGCGAGAGTAGTAATGATGACGCCTGCAATGCCCAAGCCGCCGTCAGGTGAGATGCAGATGAAGAGTATGCCGAGAAGAGCGGTAACCAGGATGCCCGCATTGATAAGATTCTTGAAAGGAATATTGAAGTTTTTCTTGAAGAACTTGACGCCGGCGAGCTTGCCCCAAGCTACGATCGAGCCCGTAAAAGCAACGGCACCGATGAGGATCGTAAGTCCGAGAGTAGCTGCGGAGAAAGCATCCTCGGTAATCTCGGCCGTGAACTGGGCTATCGCTACGAGCATTGATGAGAGACCGCCAAAGCCGTTGAACAAAGCAACGAGCTGAGGCATTCCCGTCATCTCGACCTTCTTGGCCCAGATGAAGCCTACGACTGAACCGCCGATAATGGCGATGACGATGAGAAGATAGCTGAGCCAGCCGCCGTCGATAACATCCTGTGAGATGAGAACGGAGATGACTGCAATGAGCATACCGACTGAGGAGTAGAGGTTACCTTTACGTGCAGTGTCGGCTTTTCCGAGTTTCTTGATGCCCATGATGAAGAGGATGCAGGACACCATGTAGAGAACGATGCAAATATAGTCTGTCATTTCTTGGGTGTCTCCTTCTTCTTAAACATTGAGAGCATTCTGTCGGTTACGAAGTAGCCGCCGATTACATTGACGGTAGCGAAAAAGATCGCGATCGCACCGAGTATGATGCCGAACACATGGCTTCCGGAAGTGTTGATCGCAGTAGCCGCGATGGCGCCGACGATCGTGATTCCGGAGATGGCATTCGTACCGCTCATGAGAGGGGTGTGAAGCTGTGAAGGAACCTTCGAGATAAGCTCGACACCTAAGTATGCCGCGATTATGAATACGAAGATCAAGAGCATGATCGTATCAGTGGTGATTTCCATCTTTTAAGCCTCCTTAAATCTCTCATGGATGATGGCTCCGCCCTGAGTGAGAAGGCAGCCCTTCATGATCTCGTCGGACAGATTAACTTCAAATTCTTTGGTCTCTTTGTTGTAGAAGTGGGTGAGGAAAGCGGAGATATTACCGGAGAGCATCTTGGATGCATCCCACGGAACCTGACGCTGAAGCTCGTCACCCGGAAGGATGATTACGCCGTTATCCGTAACAACTGCTTTATCGGGATCACTGCCTTCAACATTACCGCCAGTGGATACAGCCATATCAACGATTACGGCACCCTTCTGCATGCGGTCGATCACGTCTTTCTTGATGAGGACGGGTGCTTTGCGGCCGAAGACCTTTGCGGTCGTGATAACGATATTTGCTTTCTCGCAGACCTTAGCCTGTGCTTCCTGCTGCTTGGCGATCTGTTCGGGTGTAAGTTCTTTTGCATAACCCTGAGAGGTCTGACCCATCTCACCAAGGTCGATCTTTACGAAGTTGGCACCGAGGGATTTAACCTGCTCTTCAACGACCGGTCTCGTATCGAATGCATCAACACGGGCACCGAGTCTCTTAGCAGTAGCGATGGCCTGAAGACCGGCAACGCCTACGCCGATGACGAATACTCTGGCAGGATTAATGGTACCTGCAGGCGTAACCATCATCGGAAGGATCTTAGGCATGCGGGCAGCGGCATTAAGTACTGCAACATAACCTGCAAGTGATGTTTGTGAAGATTGAACATCCATCTTCTGAGCAAGAGTCGTTCTCGGGATCATCTCGAGAGATACTGCCTGAATATTGTTATCGGCGAAGCCTTTAAGAAGATCTTTCTCATTGAAGGGATCGAGGAAGCTGATGTGAACCGTATCCGGATTCATTCCGTCAGCCGAATCGGGCTTGAGGATCCTTACAACGATCTCGGCATCTTTCAGACCGTCATTCTCTTTCTTGACGATCTTCGCGCCGACCTGTTCGTAATCTGCATCTTCAAAACCGCTCTTAAGACCGGCACCGCTTACGACCGTGAATTCAAAGCCCATTCCGCTGAGTTTCTTGATGTCATCGGGAATAAGGGCAACACGGGTCTCGGCAGGCAGTGTCTCTTTGCATACCAGAACTTTCTTCATGTGCGCACCTCTCTTGCCTAAGATAGTGCCTTTTTTAGGCACTCCGTACAAAAAAAGTATAAAACAAAGCCCCGCCTAATTAAATAAGCGGGGCTTTGGTCAACTAATAAGTAATTATCAAGAAAATTGGTGAATTTCACCACCCGAGGGTATCTTTTATGACGTCCTTGATGCCGTCTTTGATATCTCCGGAAAGATGCTTGAAATCACGCTCGTTAAGAGTTGTGATTTCGGTATAACGTGATGATACTTTAGGTGTGGGATCGTTCCTGTCGACGATGATCGTGAGTTCAAGTGACTTGATCTTCTCTACGGCTTCGCCGTCTTCTCTGATGTTCGTAAGAACGAATGTCAGTTTGTCGCCTTTCTCGGTGAGAATGCCCTTGATAACGTAAGAATCGTCGTTATCATTGTCGAACTTAAATTCGCACTCGCCGTCCTTCTTATTCCACTTGAGCTTGATCTTGGAATTTTCAGTGCGTTTGCCGGTGCTGGAATAGAAACGTTCAAATTCATCCTTGAACTTAATGTCAGCCTCGAAAGCTTTGTTTGTGTTCTCCTTGACTTCGTAAGTTACGGAGATCTCTTCAGCCTTCATGTCGTTTACTTTTTTGTAAAAGAAACTCATCTCTTCGGACTTTGATATGTCTTTGCCGAGCACCAATGATAACTCCTGTTCACTTTCTTCATCCTTGAAAGTAAGATTAAACTCGGCGATCCTGCTTGAAGATGTGATATAGAAATCAGTAATGATCTCAACTTTTTCCGATTCTCTGTATTCTTCAATGTCTTCCAGAGTTGCTTCAAGTTCATCGTAGAAATCATCGACGAGATCTTCTGTATCCGTATAGAATCCGATGTTGGAGAAAGCAAGCGTGAGATAAGACTCCAGTTCTTTGTCTTCGAGAGCGTAATTGATGAGATCCTCGCCGATGTTTGCAAGTGCCTCTCCGTCGAGAGTGATGGAGATGACCCTGCAACGGATGTTATCTTCTCCGACGGTAATAGTCTTTGTCGACCTGGAGACTTCTGAATACTTCAGGATCTTCTTGATCGCAAGTGTACAGTACTTCTTCTGGATCTTCGCCGACTCTTTACTGAGATTCTTGTCATTCTTTACATACTCCTGAAGGTTAAGAAGGAATTCGAACTCATCATCGTCCAAAGAATAATCTGTCTCTTCATCAGGGTCGAAGATCGAACCCGGAAGATTCTTCTCAAGTTTGCCGAGATTAACACCGTATGTACCGTCGAAAAACTCGGGTGCGCTCATTGTTACGCTTTTGTCGTTGTATCTGATGTCGGTCTGAAGGAAAGTCTCGTCGTCTTCAGTCCAAGTCATGTTAAAAGCACCCTTAAGATCCTTGATATCTGAGTAGTATTTGGCATCGACCTTTACATCATCGGCATATTCATCAAGATTGGCAGATAATGAGACTGAGCCGCCGTTAGCCGTGTCTTCGATGATCTTGAAAACCTCGATCTTCTCGGCGTCCTTAAGAGTGTTATTGATGCTGCTGCCGAGTATGGCTGCCGGTCTGTTGGATAATACTGCTATGACTGCTATCAAAGCGATCAATAATGCTCCGCCTGCCGAACCGGCTATGATCAGAACCTTTTTCTTCTTTTCCATATTCTTCCCTCCCTACGTTTTCACGTACCTTAGAGTATAACACATCAGGGAGGGGTGGTCTTTGGGAAGGCCTCTGTTTATGGGACAAAATGCCGTTCTTATGAGCCCAAAGCTCTGCCGGAAAGCAACTCTCTCCAGTGCTTGCCTTCGAGCTCGTACATCATGGTAACGGCCGCGTTCAGTTCGTCATCAGTGCCTTCGGAATCAACAACTGCCAAAAGGCATGCGATGCTGATCATGTCTGTCTCGATCGATTTAAGGAAATCACCGGGCGTGGTGCATACGTCACCGTATCTGCTGTAAGAGAAATCGATTGCGGCAAGAGGAATTACCAATTCTTCGCACTGTTCGTCCAGGACCTGCGGCAAGACGTTCAAGAGGGATGCGGCAACCTCTTCCGGAAGCTCGGCTATGAGTTCCCAAGTGAGTTCCACCGCCAGATCGTCCTTGAATTTGTTGTTGATGAATTCGAGCAGGTCTCCGTGCATTGCAAACTGCTGAATAAAATCCTGTTCAATGGGCTCGAAAACACCGTCCGCACAGGCAACGCTCAGCAGGACACCCTGAAGGATCATGTCAAATTGAGCAAGCGTGATCTCCGGGTCGTAATCGCACTTGGTAATCTCATGAAAAACACCGTCCAAAGCTCTGATGGTCGATTCTGCATGATCGTAAGCCTGAGCAGCTTTATCCAAAATGTCCTGTCTGTCGTACTCCATAGAGCTAACCTCCCGGAAAGTTTGAAACCGTGAAGTTATTCTATTACTCAGAGACACAGACTGTAAAGGTATAAGGGAATATTGAGGGAATATTGGTTCCGGATGTGCTATAATCTCTTTTTGATAATTAATAAATAGGGGGAATCTCCGATAATATGGGTTTATTCAGCAAGAAAAAGAATGACGCTCAAGAGAACAAACCGGCTGAGAATACGGCAAGTAACATCTCCGATGAGATGAAGATAATCCTCGAGGCACGCGAGGAGGATAAACAGGATAAGATCGCCAGAGCCGAAGAGAGACAGCAGGCTCAGGAGGAACTGGTCAAATCAAGTGACGAGATCGATGAGCAGGCAAGAATGGCTGCTGCCAAGATCCTTAACGAAGACACCGTACCTGAAGGAATGACCTTCTTCATCTGCTGTGATGAAATCCCCATGGACGCTGCACCGCAGACCGAAGGCAATCTTATCGTACGCGGTAACCTCAGAGGCTCCGTAAAGGCAGGCAGTGAGGTTTTCCTCTACCAGGGATACGGCAACAAGTTTTCAGTTAAGATCGAGAAGATCAAGAATGATGACAGAGAATATGTTGACGAAGCTTCTGACGAGAGAGTCGAGCTTGAGATAACGAGAGGCGACATACCGTTGCCGACAAATCCGGATGAGGATGCATCCAGCCCCATCATGAAGTTTGCTATCCTTACGGACTCCGCAGGCGTCGAGAACATGGATGATCCGTCATGCAGAGGAATGGCTAATCTCGGTAATCCGAGAACGATCGCAATGCTTTGCGAGTATGGCAAATACGGTAAGAATCCGGCATTCTTCGGAAGCACCATGGATTGCCTTATGACGACAGAGTTTGTAACCATTGCCAAGATCTCAAAGGCAGCTAACGGCAAGAGCACGGTCGGTTTTATCAGCGTTACTCCCAAGAACGGTTCCAACGCATCGCTTCTTCCTGTATTTACTGACTTTAAGCTTGCGAGAAAAGCAATGGAAAGAGGCTTCGGTAAAGAGGGCGGACCCGATAAGTGTCTTGCATTGAACTTTGCCCAGGTTGCTGCTATCTCAAGAGATGAGCATCACCAGGGATTCCTTGTCAATCCGGGCGGACCCGTTACGATAACGATTCCGACACAGCTCATCAACGATATGGTTAAGACCGTGATCTTCAAGAAGAGATTCGGTGAGGGCGCTGCAGATAATCCGTCACGTGCTTTGGGCGGTTCAGGCAACAAGGCATTGGACCAGTTCCTTGCCAGCGGCGGTCCGAATGTTCAGAGGATCGTCATCTCGAATCCCGTAAACACACCGGAATTCCTCGCCATTGAGAATTCCGTTAAGACATATTGCGGAGCTCATGCAAATATCGGAAAGCTTTTGATCCTCATTTGCGCTCCTGCGGATAACCGTGATGACAAGGCATATATGTGCATAGTTGATTGTCCTGAAGATGCATTTGCAGCTGAGTGCAA
Organism: Saccharofermentans sp.; assembly: GCA_024403795.1. Classification (GTDB taxonomy): domain Bacteria; phylum Bacillota; class Clostridia; order Saccharofermentanales; family Saccharofermentanaceae; genus Saccharofermentans. The sequence continues at coordinate 4,732 of JAKSRD010000022.1, read as the reverse complement.
GGGTATTGCAGAAGCAATGAAGCCGCACATGAAGTCGATCAGGAAGATCCAGTTCCAGCTGTTTTCAAAGATGAACAATGCAGGCATGCCGGAGAAGATACAGTGGCTTTATTCAAAGCTCCCCATATGATCCGGGAGCTTCGGAGACAGGATAGATAGTTTTTGGGATAGGAGAAAAGGTCGCGTAAGTCCGTTGTTAACGGACCGATATTGTGCGACCGAAGGGGAAAGTTATGCTTCAGATAAAGGATATTCGTAAAGAGTACAGAACAGGCAATCTTGTTCAGAGAGCTTTGGACGGCGTGTCATTAAGTCTCAGGGACAATGAATTCGTGGCAATCCTCGGACCGTCCGGTTCAGGTAAGACAACATTACTTAATATTATCGGAGGTCTTGACCGCTATGATTCCGGTGACCTCATCATCAACGGTGTATCAACCAAGCGTTATAAGGACAGAGACTGGGACTCATACCGTAACCACACGATCGGCTTTGTATTCCAGAGTTACAATCTGATCCCGCATCAGACTGTTCTCTCTAATGTCGAGCTTGCACTTACCATCAGCGGCATCTCCAAGAGAGACCGTAAGCAGAAAGCACTTGATGCTCTTGCCAAGGTAGGACTTCGCGAGCAGGCTCACAAGAAGCCTAATCAGATGTCGGGCGGACAGATGCAGAGAGTTGCGATAGCAAGAGCTCTCGTCAACGATCCGGATATCCTGCTTGCAGATGAGCCTACGGGTGCTCTTGATACGGAGACAAGCGTTCAGGTTATGGACTTGCTCAAGGAGGTAGCTAAGGACCGTCTGGTTGTCATGGTTACACACAATCCTGAGCTGGCAGAACAGTACGCGACAAGAATCGTAAGAGTAAAGGACGGACATATCATCGGTGATACTGATCCGTTCAAGCCTGAAGAGAAAGCAGGTGCTGCTGCTCCGGTACATAAGAATCTCGGAAGAGCATCAATGAATTTCTTCACATCTCTTGCGTTGAGCTTTAACAACCTGTGGACAAAGAAAGCAAGAACGATCCTTGTTGCTTTTGCGGGTTCCATCGGCATCATCGGCATTGCATTGATCCTGTCATTATCGAACGGTGTCAGCACATATATCGATAAGATAGAGTCGCAGACATTATCGCAATATCCGCTGTCGATCGAGAATACATCCATCTCGTTCATGTCGCTCATGATGGTACCGACAGATACCTGGGAACCGGCAAAAGCGGGTGAGATCACCGAAGTTCCGTCTGTCTCCAAGATCCTTTCAACGGTAAGATCCAATGACCTTTACTCTTTGAAAGAATACTTTGACAGCGGCAAGACGAATATCTATGAACTTACAAACGGTGTCGAGTATTCCTATGGCGTAACGCCGCACATTTACCGTTATGACAGAGGAACAGGAGATTACAGACAGGTCAACCCGAATGAAGATTTTGCTTCAATGGGACTTTCTTCTTCAAGCATGTTTACGTCTGCTTACAGCATGAATGTATTTTTCGAGATGCCTGAGAATGAGGATTTGTACATTAATCAGTACGACATCAAGACCGGAAGATGGCCGGAGAATTCTTCTGAAGCAGTACTTGTCCTTACGCAGAACGGTTCATTGTCGGATTATATCATCTATACATTCGGTCTTCGTGATTCCGACGAGCTCGACTCCATGATCAGAGACTTCAGCAACGGTGTTGAGGTCGAATCAGATCAGGATTACTACACATGGCATTATGAGGATTTTATGGGAACAACTTTTAAGGTTGTTCCTGCATTCAATCTGTATAAATACGATACGAAGCAGAAGGTCTATACCGACATGAGCGGCAACAAAGAGTTTATGCGCGATCTCTTGGATGAATCACGCGATCTCAAGATCGTCGGCATTGTCCAGCCTAAGCCTGATCAGGATATCTGGATGCTTGATTCCGGAATCTATTACGGCTGCGATCTTGTGGAAGAACTCAGAGCAGAAGCGGAGAATGCCGATATCGTTAAGGCACAGCTTGCCGACCGTGAAGTCAATGTGCTTTCCGGTATCAGATTCGACGAGGAAGAGAGCGACTTTGATATGGGCGATCTTTTCGAGATCGATGAAGATAAGATCCAGAACGCTTTCAAGTTCGATGAAGATAAGATCAAATTCGACGAAGATGCTTTCGGTGATATGAGCGGCATCGATCTTTCGGGAGCTTTCGGAGGAGCCATGCCCGGTCTGGATTCCGATGCGATCTCCGGACTTCTTGAAGGTGTCGAACTGAAGGTCGATACAAAGGCATTGGGACAGGGAATCTCATCCCTTTTGCAGGATTATATCGATTATGCTTCTGCAAATCCGTCTACCAATTATGCAAACCTTCCCGATGCCATAGCGGCATTTATCAAATCGCCCGAAGGAAGTGCCGTTCTGAAAGAACAGCTTATCAAGATCATTCAGGAGAGCGGTGCTGCAAACATCGACATGGATGTATTCGAGAAGTCTCTGATGGCCATTACAACTGATTTCCTGATCTATGCTCAGGAAGAAGGACTCGATCCGACAACAATGGATAGGGAAGCTTTGGCTCAGGCTTTCAGTGCTTATCTTGGAAGCGACAGGGGTCGCGGTATCGTCGAGGAACAGTCTGAGATCATGCTGAAAGAGGTAACGGATAATATCGACATTACCCAGGAGCAGGCTCAGGCAGTTGCAGAGGCTCTCCTTGACGCATACAGCGAATATGCATCACAGAACGATCTCCCTGACCCGAAGGCCCTTGAGGAATCGATCCAGGAGTACATGAACACTGACAGAGCAAAGAACAAGATCACATATACGATCTCAACAGCCGTAAATGTTGATGAGATAATCTCCACAGTCATGTCCAATGTTTCCGATATGACTTCCGACATGGTAGGTCAGATAAGCAAGGGAATCACCAACGCCATATCCATGGTCGTTACACAGCTTGCAGAGAACATGACAAAGGCTCTTCAGGATACGTTCAAAGACTTCGGTGATGCTCTTACGGTCGATCAGGATGCATTTGCGGAAGCTTTCAAGTTCAATATGGGTGAGAGTGAGCTCGCATCGTTCATGAGCGAGATGATGAGCGGTAATGCCTCCTCTGCAGAAGGCAATCTCGTTGCATTCGGTTACTGCGACAAGGAAGATCTCCAGTCGATAACGATCTATCCTAAGGACTTTGAGTCAAAAGATCAGATTACGACGATCTTGAACGACTATAACAAGATGGTCGAATCTTCAGGCGAAGAAGATAAGAAGATCGTTTACACGGATATTGTCGGAGCTTTGATGAAGTCTGTTACAAAGATCATTAACACGATCTCATATGTGCTCATTGCTTTCGTTGCGATCTCTCTTGTCGTATCCTCCATCATGATCGGTGTCATCACGTACATCAGCGTTTTGGAACGCCGTAAAGAGATCGGTATCCTTCGTGCCATGGGTGCTTCTAAGCACAACGTTGCTGAAGTATTCAACGCCGAGACCATGATCACCGGATTCCTGGCAGGACTCTTCGGTGTCGGAATCTCTGCAGTATCGCTCATACCTATCAATGCTTTGATACATAAGCTTGCAGATTCGACAGAAGTCAGCGCGATCTTGCCCTGGCAGGCAGCCATCATCCTCATATTGTTGAGTGTCGTGCTTACGCTCATCGGAGGACTCATACCGTCAAAGACGGCTTCGAGACAGGATCCCGTAACGGCTTTGAGGACAGAGTGATAATTTACTGTTGTACCAATTCTCTGTTCGAAGTCTTATAATAGACACATGATAAACAGCGGATTATTTATACTTAGGAGGAATTTAAAATGAGTAAGTACGCAGGTACACAGACAGAGAAGAACCTTCAGGCTGCTTTTGCAGGTGAGTCTCAGGCAAGAAACAAGTACACGTATTTTGCTTCTACGGCTAAGAAGGAAGGCTATGAGCAGATCGCAGCCATCTTCCTTAAAACAGCTGAAAATGAGAAAGAGCATGCAAAGATGTGGTTCAAGGAGTTAGAGGGCATCGGCACAACAGCTGAAAACCTCGGAGCTGCTGCAGACGGCGAGAACTTCGAGTGGACAGACATGTACGAAGGTTTTGCTAAGACGGCAGAAGAGGAAGGCTTCAAGGCTCTTGCCGCTAAGTTCAGAATGGTTGCTGCGATCGAGAAGCATCATGAAGAGAGATACAGAGCTCTCCTTAAGAATGTCGAGGCACAGGAAGTTTTCGCCAAGAGCGAAGTAAAAGTTTGGGAGTGCAGGAACTGCGGACACATCGTTGTCGGCACAAAGGCACCCGAAGTTTGCCCCGTTTGCGCTCATCCTCAGAGTTACTTCGAGATCAACGCAGAGAACTATTGATCTATAGTTAACTCCAAAAAGAAAGGCTGTCTCAAATGAGCGATTTCTTTAATTAAGATGACGCAGTCTATCGAGACAAATAATCAGTCAAAAACAGGTCAAAGTTGAAAAACTTTGGCCTGTTTTGTTATTGGCGAGCATAGAAGAGAGGAGTAGGTGTTTACCCAAAACTTCCCGAAAACGCCGTATTCACGGGTTTTCTCGACATAGCGTGGTCTGCTTATAGAAGTATGACTGCTGAAAGTCTGGTAAAACCTCAGGGTGCTGCCGCATGTTTTACCTGATTTTCAGGCATTCCCGCGCGATTTCCAGGTAAAACTTCAGGTACTCTTCTACTCGCATGCAACAGAACTACACAATTTCTCTTCACTTCTG
>JAKSRD010000021.1 GCA_024403795.1 Saccharofermentans sp. | reverse complement strand
TTTCTCTTCACTTCTGTTGCACTATTCTGAAAATCGCAACAGAACACCCGTTTTTTACCATCTTCTGTTGCACTGCCTCATGTTTTACCTGATATTTACCCATCTTTGTCAGGGTTTACCGAACCAGTTTCCGGCATGCGGACGAAATGTAGACGAGATATGTGGTTTTCGTCTGCACCGCATGTGAAGAGCCGATCTTGGTCAAAGTATTTGCAGATTTCTTGACCAAATGTGCTTGTTACTTGCATTTGGGTCAAAGCGCATCTCTGAGCTTTTGACCAAAACTCCTTGAGTACGAAGCATTATCTCTCGACGAACATCATGCCGAAGGTGCCGGGACCGGAGTTGACCGCGATTGCGGGCGAAGCTTGAATGAAGTAGATCTTCTCAACGTGTATGGTCTTCTCGATCTGTTCTTTTATCCAATCGGTATCCTGCTTTGAGAGTCCGACGTAGGTGACGAAGAGTATTCGGGAATCAACGATCGGACCGCGTGTAAGAACGGAATCGATATAAGATTTCCAGGACTTTTCTCTGTCACCGAAGTAAGTCGTCTTGAGACCGATCTTGCCTTTGCTGATCTTAAGGACCGGTCTTCCCATAAGCGATTTGATCAGGTTGGCCGTTCTGCTGCTTACCTGTCCGTTGCGTACAAGGAAATCAAGGTTGTCTACGATGAAGCTCATATGGACCTTCTTCTTTGAATCATTGATCTCTTTGACGATCTGTTCAGCCGTAAGTCCCGATTCGGCCAATTTGCAGGCTGCCACGGCCAGAAGTCCCATGCCGCTGGAGAGGTTCTCGGAATCAATGACAAATACATTGTCGAAGGACTTGGATGCTTCAATGACTTTGTCGTAACCGGTGTTTTTGAGTTTGCCGGAGAGCGTTATGTGAATAACGTTATTCGCATTGGACAGCTGTTGAGCAAAGAAGTCTTCGATCTCCTTTACCGACGGACTGATAGGATTGACGACGTGGTTGGGATCCTCCATATATCTCAGGATGCCCAATGTCTCGATCTCCTTACCGTCCTTGAAGATACCTTCTTCGGTCTGAACCTTGTGCGGGAGGATCGCTATGCCGAATTTCTCGACGATCTCTGCCGGAAGATCCGCAACGCTCTCCGTCGTAATGAGGACACTCTTTCGCTTTGTGACACCGCTGGTCCATGAGGCCGTATCACGTGCAATCTCGTCTGTGCTGTTGGTAAGATTTACGATCTCCTTAGGCAGGTGATTGTACAATTCAGTCTCAAGATCGTCACTGTTTACGGGCTTAACGAGATAGCCGTCAAAATTCTCTCTGGCATAGAGTGCACGATTCTCTTCGTCGGCGTTTGCGGTTAGGATTACTATGTCCGTATCACGGCATCTGCCGCCGGTCTGTTCCTTAATCCTCTTACGGCATTCGATACCGTCCATTTCAGGCATAAGGTGATCCATGAAGATAACATCGTACTTGGTGTTAAGTGTCTTACGGAGTGCATCCGCACCGTTTGTGGCTGTGTGGACCTGAACCTTAGTCTCGCGCAAAAGCTTTGAGACTACCATGATGTTTGATTCATTATCGTCAACAACAAGGACCTTGGCCTTGGGGGCTTCAAACTTAGGCGTGTAATGTTTCCTGCCTATTCCGCTTCCTGACTTGGAGAAGTCGTAGTCACCGACATTGCCTTCTCTGTCAATTCGCTGAGGGATCTCGATTATGAATGTGGAGCCCTTCATGTAGACGCTGTTTACGGTTATCTTGCCGCCCATCAGATCAACGAGCTGCTTAACGATGGAAAGACCGAGACCTGTTCCTTCGATGTGTTTAGTGGTACTCTCGTCAACTCTCTTGAATGCAGAGAACAGATAAGGGATATCCTCGTGTTTGATGCCGATACCCGTATCGGATATCGTGTAGATCATGTTGCAGACTTTGTTCTCTTTCTTCTCGCATTGAACGGTAAAAGATACAGAGCCTTCTTTGGTATATTTGATGGCATTATTGAGAACGTTAATGAGGATCTGCTTGATTCTTACTTCGTCTCCGACGAGTTCGGCAGGAACATCAGGGGAGACGTTTACGTTGAAATCAAGGTATTTGTCTTCAGCTCTTAACCAGAGCATTCCGACGATGTCGGAGAGCATATTGCCGGTCTGATAGGGCTCGATGAGGAGCTGCATGCGGCCGGATTGGAATTTGCTCATGTCTAGGATATCATTGATAAGGCTTAACAGGAGATTGCCTGCTGCCTTTATGTTAACGGCATCTTCAATAACTTCATCACTTACGTCTTCACGCAGGATCATCTCGTTGAGACCGATGATCGTATTGATAGGCGTTCTGATCTCATGGCTCATGTTAGAGAAGAAGCTGTTCTGTGATTTGTTGAGTTTCTCTATCTCAAGTCTCTGATGTTCTGCGGTAACGAGTTGATTGTTCATGACATATCTTGCGTAAGACATGATAAGTCCCATTATCAGCTGGAACAGGAAGAAGATAGAGAAATTGATAACTTCGTTGAATTCGATTACGCCTTGTCCGCATTCATAGGACAGGAAAAGCATCATCTCGCCATTCGTTACGACCGCAAAGAGAATGTAGATCATCGGCTGAATATGGATACAAAGAGGAACTATCAGTGCGACCATCATGAACAGCGTGGTGTCGACGGTACCTCTTGCAATTGTATTGACTATGGCAAGAATGATCGCCCATACATACATCAGGAAACTGATGAAGTGATTAAGCACATAGACAGTGCGGTATCTGTTCTCATAATCTTTTAAAGCGTGGTGAACGCCGATACACCAGATGGATGCGATCAGGATAAGGAGTCCGTAACACAACTGGTGGTAAACGATCACTTCGGCACCAAAGTATGAGGGACATACAAAAGTGAGTATGAGGAAAAGAATGCCGGCAGCAAGAGTGATCAGCATGGTGATCTGAGTCGGTTTGACTGACTCGTAATATGCTGATTTTATTGCTTCCGCGTTATTGGTTGACGGCTTAAACAAATATTTCAGTATGTCATTCATGCATCGTCACCCCCGTCACTTTCAGGAGCAAATTCAAAGATCTCATCGTCTTCACTCTTGCCGGGTTCCGGTTCAGTGAGTTTTCCGAGGATGTCTTCCGTTATTTGCAGATAGTAGCTGATCATCTTGCCGTGATTCTCGAGAATATACTTATCATCGGTCTGCTTTGCGGCTATCTCCAGAGCCTTGGCTCTGCGGGATAATTCACCGATGCCGGCAGTCAATGCCGTACTCTTCAATGCGTGTACAAGGATCTCGTAATTGTACCAATCACGGATCGAGTAATAGTTGTCGATCGTCGCGCATTTTGTTTTCGCTTCGTTTGAGAATTGAATGAGGAAAGTCTTATAGAATTCTTTGTCATCCGCACAGTACTTCAGACCGGATTCCGTATCGAGTCCCAATTTGCCGAGTTCTTTTATAAAATCAATCTCCTCAGGTACCACAGGTTCCTCACTTTCCGTGACTTCTATCTCGGTTGTCACGTTAACATTCTCATAATCGACATAAGTAATTGCATTCTTTGGAAGCACCTGTTTCAGAACGCGCTCGAGCTGTTCGATCTCGATGGGCTTGCTGACAAAACCGTCGAAGCCTTCATTTAGGAACATCTGCTTGGAAGAACTCATGGCGTTAGCCGTAAGCGCGACAATGGGGACGCTTCCGTTGAGACCGGTGATATCGGTCTTGATCCTCTTCATTGCCTCGACACCGTCCATGCCGCTCATCATGTGATCCATGAAGATGATATCGAAAACGTTCTCACGGCAGATATCGATCGCCTCCTGTCCGGAAGTAACGGTCGATACGTTCATCTCATATCTTCCGAATACGCTCTTGGCTACAATGAGGTTCATTGATTCGTCATCAACAACAAGAGCTCTGACGTCTTTGCAGAGGAGCCTCTTGTTCTGCTTGTCCTTGTTGTCGAGCGTTGAATTGATAAGTGAGACAACGGGGAAGCAATAGAAAGGCTTAGCCATTAATCTGACGCGACTGCCGTTCGGAAGACGAAGGCTTTCATCAGCGAAAACGGCAACGACCATATTCTTTGCCAGTTTCTCAAGATAATCCGCATTCTCTTTATATTCGGCTTCACCGACGAACAGATGCGTAAGATGTACCGAATCATTCAGGAGTTTCAAGTTGTTGAGATTCGTAGCCTTGTGCATTGTAATGCCGAGACTGCGGGTCGTGTTATATATAGTGGAATTATAATATTCCCTTACCATAGGATTCTCGTTTTTCTCAACATTGATGAACGTCGCGGGACAGAGTTTATCAGTGGATGCTACCGACATACAGCTGGACGGATCGATGACTCTCTGCGGAATGCTGACGTTAACGGTCGTTCCGACATCAAGCTTACTCTCGATCGTCATGAAGCCGCCGAGAAGAGATATGAATCCGGAAGCTATGGCAAGACCAAGACCAAGACCGCCGCCGAGGCCCGTATGTGTTGAACCTGACTGATAACAATTCCTGCGGATAAGATCGAGCTGAGCTGCATCCATTCCCTTACCCGTATCTGTTACTTCAATACAGAGGTTGATTCCGTAATCACGGTTCTCTGTCGCTATGCGGACATAGACGGCGCCTTGAGACGTGAATTTGAGGCCGTTAGTAATCAGGATCTTGAGGATTTTCTTGATCTTATCGGCATCGGAATTCATGACGGCCGGAATGGACGGATCGACATCAAGAATAAGTTCGACATTCTCGCCCTTATACTGGTTAAGATCGACGATGATGTCATGCAGTACTGAGGAGATCATATAGTCTTCGTTGTTGCATACGGCTTTATTACGGTCGATCTCAGAGAAATCAAGGATATCGGTTATCTGCGTTGCAACTTTGCGGCCGGCATCTCTTACCGAGATAAGATCACCCTGAACCTCGCGATTTTTGGACTTCTCGATGCAAAGACTGGTAAGTCCTATGATCGCATTTACAGGCGTTCTGAGTTCGTGCGACAGATTGGCAAGGAAATCGTTGAGATGCTCATTTGCGATGTTGCGCTGCTTCATCTCTTCCTGGGAATTGTTGATAACCAGTGTCCACTTATCAACGATGGTTGCGGCAAATTTCCCGATAAAGAGAACCATGACGAAATGAAGAATGACCCTTGTGAGGATCAGCATATTGAAATCTTTATCTTTATCGGTGATCATGAGTATCAGTTCATATCCCATCGTAAAAAAGTACGTAAATACGCACAAAGCGATGAGAGGTTTGCGGCCGGTCATAGTAATGAGAATAATGACTGCCGCCATGACAATGGCAAGATCAAATGTGCTTGCCGGATGGATTCCGTAGAAGAAAAATGAGCCCGCGATCATCAGAGAATAAATCCATAGGCGGACATCCGAAGGAACATCATGTCTGATGTGCAGAATCCAAGCTACGACCACACAGCCTGCTATGATCAACAGCGGCCATCTCTCCCATTCCATTAACAGTGATTCGGTTATAAGTATCGCCGAAAAAATCGTGTAGCTTATAAGCAGTATCAACTGTGAAGATTTGAACAGATCTTTGCTTTCTTTGTTCGTACTCATTCGTTATTCCTCTGTGGATGCATCCGTGAAATAGCCATTGTGAACAGCAACTTACTTAGTGCCGTCGGCAAGGACGTTCATTATCTCCGTCTCAAAAGAGATGGTGATATTCGGAATGTTTTTCTCTTTCCATGTATTGATAAGGTTAGTTAATACCATATCAACATGATCTTTCTTGATTTCAGTAAAGAAGACAAAATACTGGTTCTTGCCGCATCTCATGAAGATGTCTGACTTGAATAGAGATTTTCTTATGTGATTACCGAATTCATCCATGCTGTCGTAGAAGGCGGGACTATAATTTCCGTCTTCCGGAGCGAGCGTGAACAGGGCTTTGCACGCTTCTATGTTGTGTCTCATGTTATAGCGGATGACATAACGGTAGACGGGTGCGAATGAATCCTTGTCGAGTTGAAGTGCAACATCGTGTATGGCTCGTTCACCAAGGATCTCCGAGAGGGTCCTGATATCGCAGACAGTCTGTTCAGGCTCAGTCTCCGTGGTGTCCTCATCATAGAGTTCGTATCCGTGTTTGCCGTTCTTTTTAACGTTGTAGAGAGCCTTATCAGCAAGCTTTAAGAGCGCATTGTAATCGTTGCCGTATCTCGGAACATAGATTCCGCCGACGGAAGCACCCAACGGGATATTCACATCTTCACCCATGAGTTCCTTGGCACTCTTCGTGATCTCACTGTTGATCCGCTTGGTGATGTCAGCCACATCTGAATCGGATGTGATCCCGAGAGCGAAAGCAGTGAATTCGTCGCCGCCGATACGGCCGCACTTACTTCCTTCGGGTACTGACGAACGAATAATCTCAGAACATGAGATGAGGACTTTATCACCCATCTGGTGACCATAGATGTCGTTAACGAGCTTAAAGGAGTCAAGGTCGATCATCAGGAGGCATCCGATCTTCTCGAGGCACATCTTTGAGAATTCGGTGGCTGTTGCGCTCTTATTGAGAAGCCCGGTCAGCTTATCGATCGTTGCTTCGTTCTTAAGGCTGTGCATCTCCTGGGAATTGGAAAGGATATTGTCGAGTCTTCTGAGAAGGACATCAGGATCAAAAGGCTTCCTGATAAAGTCGGAGACACCGACCTCAAAGCCTCTTTTCTCAGTTGCGACATCTTCGTCAGCCGTGAGGAAGATAACCGGAGTCTTCATCAGATCCTTCTCTTTCTCTAACTCTCTGAATTTTACGAGTGTCTCGAAGCCGTCCATTCCCGGCATTTTGATGTCAAGAAGAACAAGATCAGGCACTCCGTTTGTATTTACGTATTCCAGAAAAGAAGCTCCTGATTTGAGGGCAGTAACACGCATGTTGTTTTTGCTCAGGATATGACCTGCCATTTTGAGATTGGTGGTGTCATCATCAACAACGATTATCCATTTTGCCATAAAACAGCCTCCTATAGGCACAAAGTCCCAAGTTATTTTGATTATTTTAGCATATTATATGAGCTCGAAAATCTTACAAAAATGTGACAGAACTCACTTTCAATGTTCGAAAAAGATAAAGCCGTCAACTGCAACGGATGCGAGCTGATATAGATGCACATCTATATTAAATATTTTGCCGCGAGTTTCGCGAGTTGTTGTAAATTTGTTGATATTATAGATGCCTGTCTATATCAAGATGTGTTCATGAAATTTTAATTTTACTTATTCCGTTTTTGGCTATAAAATGTGGAACTGGAAGATTTAATTTTACAAGGAATTGGTGCAGCAATTTTATGGATGTCTTAAATTTTGTATCTTTGTTCGGAGGATTAGCTTTCTTCCTTTACGGAATGTATCTCCTGTCCGAATCACTTAAAAAGACCGCCGGCGGTAAGCTCGAGAAGCTTCTTAAGAAAGCAACCGACAGTAAAATCAAGGGACTTACGATCGGTGCACTTATAACGATCGCGATTCAGTCATCTTCGGCGATGACGGTTATGCTTGTAGGATTTGTCAATTCCGGAATCATGGAACTCCCGCAGACCGTAGGAGTTCTTTTTGGCTCTGACATCGGAACTACGCTTACTGCCTGGATCCTCTCCATGGCAGGCATTGACAGCGGAGACAACATCTTCCTTAAGTTCCTTAAGCCGTCATGCTTTTCTTTGCTTGTTGCCCTGATCGGAATCGTCATGGTCATGATGAGCAAGAAGCAGCGCCGCAAGGATATCGGTGCAATGCTCCTCGGTTTTGCCATACTCATGCAGGGCATGACGATGATGGCCGAATCAATGGAGCCGCTTAAGACGATGGACAGCTTTGTCTCACTCATGACGACTTTTAAGAATCCGGTTCTCGGTGTATTGGCGGGAACGATCGTTACCGGCATAATCCAGAGTTCTGCCGCTTCCATCGGTATCCTTCAGAGTCTCTCAATGACGGGTCAACTTACATACGGCATGGCCATTCCTCTCATTCTCGGTGCAAATATCGGCACCTGCATGACGGCCTTACTCTCATGTGTCGGAGCGAACAGAGATGCCAAGAGAGTTGCGGTCATACATACTGAGGTCAAGATATTCGGAACGATAATCACACTTACATTGTTCTATATCCTGAATCTCATCTTCCATTTTGATTTCCTGGACGAAAGGGTAGGCGTAGTCGGAATCGCTGCAATTCACTCGATCTTTAATATCGTCAACACCGTAATACTCTTGCCGTTCAATAAGTTCCTCGTTAAGATCGCTCAGATCGTCATAAAAGAGACTAATGAAGAACAGGAATTCAAACTTGATGAGCGTCTTATGCTTACACCTCCGGTAGCTGTCGCCGAGTGCCGCAACATGATGGTCAAGATGGTGAATAAAGCGATGAATGGTCTCGACAAGTCCACCGCAATGTTAGAGACCGGATATAACGAGGACGATTTCAACTTCGTAAAGAACAACGAAGAACGCATCGACGCTTACGAAGATCTTCTGGGTTCATACCTGATGAAGCTCACTACGACGCAGCATCTCAGTGAAGAAGACAAAAACAGTTCTTCACGTATGCTCCAGGCGATAGGTGAGGTTGAACGTATCGGAGATCACGCAAATTACCTGTCTGATTCCATCGAAGAACTCGTATCAAAGCATATTGAATTCTCGGATGAAGCAAAAAAAGAGCTTGCGAGAGTCATTCCCGCGGTTCAGGAGATATATAGAACGGCATTAGGCTGCTATCTGTCAGATGACATGATCAATGCCGGTGACGTAGCACCTTTAAGAACAGTCATTGCCGAGATGTGCGATGAGTTCAAGAATAACCATGTTGAGAGGATCTCGTCAGGTGTCTGCACCACCGAGCAGGGATTTGTTTTTAACGATATACTTTACAGTTGCGTCAGGATTGCCGAGCACAGTCTTAACATCGCGGCAATAGCTTACAGATTCAAATCAGCAAATGAGACGGATCTTAACACCTATATGCACGACTTCAAGCACAGCAAGGATAATTCGAGTGAATTGAGATACAAGGCCTTTGCGGAGAAATACAAGGCCTGATCGTTTTCGAATCTCGGGGATACTCAGACGATGGGGATCGTCAGGGTTTTCGCGAGATCCGAAATTGATCAAATATAACGGGGAAAAGAGGAATAATTATGTTGGAAGTAAAGAACGTAACTAAGCGTTACGGCAAAAATGCTGCGTGCAATGATGTCTCATTCACATTGGAACCGGGTTCCATGACGGTTTTGCTGGGACCTAACGGCGCAGGAAAGAGTACCATCATCAAGTCGATACTGGGTTTTCTGAAATATCAGGGAGATATTACGGTAAACGGCTTAGATAACAGATCTGTGGAAGCAAGGAAATTAGTCGGTTATATTCCGGAGTTGCCTTCACTTTATCCTACACTTACGGTCATCGAGCATATGGAATTCATCGCACGTGCTTACAAACTGACTGATTACAAAGACAGGATCAATATACTCCTGGAGCGTTTTGAGCTTGATGATAAGCGCAAGAAATTCGGTGATGAGCTCTCAAAAGGCATGCAGCAGAAGCTCAATATCTGCCTCGGCCTTCTTCCTGATCCGGATTTTATCTTGTTGGACGAACCGTTGCTGGGTCTTGATCCTCATGCGATCAAAGAACTCAAGAACTATATCGAAGAACTGCGTGTGGCAGGCAAGACGATGCTCATCAGCACACATATCATCGACAGTGTCGACATGATGTGGGATCGCACGATCATCATGCAGAACGGACAGGTTCGTGCCAATGTAACGCGAAGTGAGATAGAAGGCAGCGGCAAATCACTTGAGGATCTGTTCTTCGAAGTAACGGAAGGTATCGATAAGGCTTCAGTCAGTGAAGAAAACAAAGAAGGAGAAGCAGCTCAATGAGACTTTTCCTCTACTATATTACCCATTCCTTCGTCAACACGATCAGGAAGGTGTTGAAGACTTGGGTTGCTTTTATGCTGATAGCGATCCTTTTCGGTTTTGTTGTCGGAACAGTCACCTCAGCCATAGAGAAGAGGAGTAAAAAGGCGGAAGCTCCGGAGACTACCGTTGAAGAGGTAGTGGAAACCGAAGAAGACGATGAAGAAAGCGAAGGCACGAAGAAGATCAAAGCCTTTATGCATGAGAATGATATCTCCAAGGCTCAGGCCGTTGATCTTGCTATCTCGGTGATCTTCCTGATGGTGCTTGCACTGGACGTTGTAAATGCCGAGAAATCGGGCAAGATATTCAAGCCGGCCGATGTCCCCATGCTCTTTGCATCACCGTTGAAACCGCAGTCGGTATTGCTCTTCAGACTGATATGTTCGTTGGGCGTTACATTGATCGCATCCGTCTTCATGATCAGTTACATCCCTATGCTTACGACTACCTTCAAATTCGGCGTCTGGGCATCCGTAACGATGGTAATCGATTATGCCTTGATATTCATCTTCAGCACGCTGGTGCAGGTGGTCTTCTATACCATTGCCTCAAGATTTAAGGGCGGCGCCAACAAGATGAAGCCGTTCCTTGCCGGATTCTACGGCGTAGTTGCTCTCGGTTTTGTTGCTTATACAGCGATCGGAAAGCAGGAACTTGTAAAGTCTTTGTTCAGCTATTTTGCCAGTCCTAAGACGCACTGGGTACCTTTCTGGGGTTGGCTCAGAGCGATCTGTTATTATGCGATCACGGGTGATACCGTAAGATCGGTGGTTTATCTCGGGATCTTCCTCGTGGCAAGTATCATTCTCATTGCAGTTATATGGAACATGAAAGCCGATTTCTACGAGGATGCGATGTTTGCGGCAGAGTCCAAAGCTTCAGAGATCGAAGCTGCTCAGAATGCATCCAAGGGAGCGGTCGCTACGAGGAAAAAGGATCGTTCCGACTCGCTTGACAGAGAAGGATTCAGATTCGGAAGCGGTGCAAATGTTTATTTCTTCAAGGCTGTCTTCAACAGATTCAGATTCGCAAAGCTCAAGATATTTTCCACGACCATGATCGTCTATCTTCTCGCCGGAGGTGTTGCTGCCTGGTTTGCCCGCAGATATACCGGAGGTGACGGCTTCTTTATTCCTGCAGCCGTACTCGGAGCAATCTCTTTCTACCGAACGCTGGGTGATCCGATCAGGGAGGATACCACAAGAGAATTCTTCATTCTCATACCGGAAAAGCCTTATGCGAAGATATTCTATTCACTTCTCGGAAGTACATGCGTTACGGCGATCGACCTGGCAATTCCAATGATAGTTGCGGCATGCATACTCGGAAGCAATCCGCTGAATGTTATTCTGTGGTTTGTCTTCATCCTGTCGATTGGCTTGTTTGCATCGGTAGTCGGAACGCTTATTTCATTGTCTCTTCCTAAGGATCAGGCACAGACGATCGCGATCGTGGTTCAGATGATCTTCCTGTACTTCGGTATAACTCCGGCTGCAGCTGCAATCGTCATCGGAGTACTTACCGGACATACGATGATCTCCATCGGCATCGGAACGGCATTCAACCTTCTCATTGCATTCCTCGTATCACTTCTTCTTCCGAGATTTGTCGGCAGAAAGTGATTCGAGAGCCTTCGAAAAGCATTAATAAAAACAAAGTGTTATAATATAGCATTGTGTCGGCAGGGGGAACCGTCTCCCTGCCGGGCTATATTAGTTCAACATCGGGATTTTTCCTGCGATCGGAGGTAACAATGAAAGTTGAAAAACTTATAGAGATAATCGGTTCAGACTTCTATTCCGGAGTCCCGGACAGTCAGCTTAAGGCACTTTGTAACTACCTTATGGCTACTTACGGAATTGATCCGCAGCATCACGTGATCGCCGCAAATGAAGGCAATTGCACGGCTCTTGCTGCCGGATATCATCTTGCAACAGGCAAGGTGCCTGTCGTATACATGCAGAATTCGGGTGAGGGTAATATCATCAATCCCGTTGCATCACTCCTTAACGATAAAGTTTATGCGATCCCGATGGTATTCATCGTCGGTTGGCGCGGAGAACCCGGCATCCATGACGAGCCACAGCATATCTATCAGGGAGAAGTAACGATTAAGCTTCTTGAGGACATGGATATAGCCTCTTTTGCCATCGGCAAGGACACGACTGATGAAGAAGTCGCAGCCAAGATGGATGAGTTCAGAGAGATCCTTGCAAAGGGTAAGAACGTAGCATTTGTTATCCGTAAGGGCGCGCTTTCCTTTGACGGCAAGGTCGAGTATAAGAACGACAACAAGATGATCCGCGAAGAGATCATCAGACATATAGTAAAGGCTTCCGGAGAGGATCCGATCGTATCAACGACGGGTAAGGCCTCAAGAGAGCTTTTCGAGATTAGAGAAGCAAACGGACAGTCTCACAAGTACGATTTCCTTACAGTAGGTTCCATGGGACATTCTTCATCGATCGCTTTGGGCGTTGCGATCAACAAGCCTGATATGCGTATCTGGTGCGTTGACGGTGATGGCGCCGTACTCATGCATATGGGTTCCATGGCAGTCCTCGGAAGCAACAAGCCCTCCAATCTCATTCATGTAGTGATCAATAACGGTGCTCATGAGACTGTCGGAGGAATGCCGACCGTAGCAGGTGCGGTCGATCTGGTCGGAGTTGCAAAGGCATGCGGTTATCCCAATGCTGTCAGCGTTGATAACTTCGAAGATCTCGACAAAGAGCTTGAGAATGCAAAGGCACGTTCTGAACTCAGCCTCATAGAGGTTAAGTGCTCGATCGGTGCAAGAGACGATCTCGGAAGACCTACAACAACGGCTCTCGAGAATAAAGAGAACTTTATGGAATACATCAAATGAGAATACCTTTCGTTACATTTATTCCGCTCGAGAAGGAGCTTGACCATGACATAAGAGCCGCGTTTGAGCGTGTCTATAACAGGTCCTGGTATATCGAGGGGGAAGAAGATAAAGCTTTTGAGCAGGCTTTTGCGGATTATTGCGGCGTAAGATACGCAATAGGTGTAGGCAACGGACTTGATGCTCTGATGCTTGCACTTAAGGCACTCGGTGTCGGTGAGGGTGACGAGGTGATCGTTCCTTCGAATACCTATATCGCAACGGCACTTGCGGTAACATATGTAGGTGCAAAGCCTGTTTTTGTCGAGCCGTGCATGGATACCTTCAACATCGATCCTAACCTGATCGAAGAGAAGATCACCGATAAGACGAAAGCGATCATGCCGGTGCATCTGTACGGACAGGCTTGCGACATGGATCCGATCATGGAGATTGCCCGCAAACATAACCTCTTTGTTGTTGAGGATTGTGCCCAGGCTCACGGTGCAATGTATAAGGGCAAAAGAGTCGGATCATTCGGCGACGCGGCAGGATTCAGCTTTTATCCCGGAAAGAATCTCGGTGCACTTGGAGATGCAGGTGCTGCTGTAACAAATAACAAGGAACTTGCAGACAAGATCAGGGCTCTCGGAAACTACGGTTCGGATTACAAGTACCATCACATTTATAAAGGTAACAACAGCAGACTGGATGAATTCCAGGCGGCTTTCCTCTCGGCAAAGCTTCCGATCCTCGATAAGGTTAACGAGGACAGAAGAAGGATTGCCCGCGCTTATTCGGAGGGCATAAAGAATGAGAAGATCATCCTTCCTTCCGTAAGAGAAGAATGTGTTCCCGTATGGCACATATACGCCGTCAGATGTTCTGAACGTGATGCGCTCGAGAAGCACTTGAATGATCTTGAGATCGGCACCAATAAGCATTATCCGATCCCTATGCATCTTCAGGAATGTTATAAGGATCTCGGCATGGCAAAGGGAAGTCTTCCGCTTGCCGAAGAGATCAGCGCAACGGAGCTCAGTCTTCCGCTTTACTACGGAATGACTGACGAACAGATCAGATATGTTATTGATTCCGTGAATAGTTTCTAAGGAGAAATATAATGCAGTTAAGACAATTGGAACTGAAGGATGCACCGTTAATGCTTGAATGGATGCACGACAGTAACGTTGTAAGTACACTACGTACAGATTTTGCTTCCAAGACTTTGAGTGATTGTGAGGCTTTTATCACTAGCAGCCTTAACAGCAAAGATATTCATCTTGCCATAGCTTCTGATGAAGATGAGTATATGGGTACTGTTACTCTTCGTGATATCGAGAACGGAAGTGCCGAGTTCGCGATTACCGTAAGGAACGCTGCCATGGGTCGCGGTTATTCCTGGTACGGAATGAAGGCGATCATTGAGAAGGCATTCAACGAACTGAATCTCAATTGCGTTTACTGGTGTGTAAGCAGAAAGAATATGAGAGCCGTCAGATTCTATGACAAGCATAATTTCCATGAAGCTGTAGATATCCCTGAAAATGTACTTGCAAAATACGAAGGTATGGACGATCTGAAGTGGTATCTGATCCTTAAGGGCGATGATATCGATTCAAGAGAATCAATAGTCGGCTGCAAGGTTGTTCATATCAGAACAATACCGACCGAGAATGCAGGTGAATTATCTTTCTTCGAGAGCGGTCAGGACATTCCTTTTGACGTTAAGAGAATCTATTACATCTCTAAGGTACCGGAAGGTGTCAGGAGAGGCTTTCATGCACACAAAGAACTTAAGCAGCTTCTGTTCTGCCCCTACGGTCGCATTCAGTTGATCCTTGAGAATAATCTCGGAAGAGAAGAGATCGAACTCAACGATCCTTCAATCGGTGTATTGATCGAAGAACCTACATGGCGTGAGATGCTGTGGCTTCAGAAGAATTCCGTGTTATGTGTTGCCGCATCCGACCACTATGATCCGTCTGATTACATCAGGGATTATGCTGAATTCAAAGCATACATCCGGAGCGATTCATGAGTAAGATCCCGGTAATAGGACCTGTCATTAATAAATGGAAAAACATGTCTCCGACCGTAAAGGCGTCAACGGCCTATACGGTATGCAGTGTTCTTCAGAAAAGCATTTCTTTCTTTACTATGCCGTTCTTCTACAGGCTCCTTACAACGGAGGAGTACGGTGATGTAACCATGTACAGTTCCTGGATGGGAATGATAACGGTATTTATTACGCTTAATCTTGCGGCAGGTTCATTCTCCACCGCCATGGTTAAGTTCGAGAAAGACAGAGATGGTTACATCTCCTCCGTTCAGGGAATCAATCTGTACCTTTTGGCATTGATGGTCATTATCTACATACCGTTCAGAAAAACATTCAATGCTTTTTTCGAGCTCCCTACACCGATCGTACTGTTGATGTTTGCGGAGATCACTGCAAATAACGCGTGGGATCTCTGGGCCGGAAAGAACAGATTCGAATACAAATGGAAGCCGGTCGTTGCCGCTTCCGTCATTAATGCTTTGATATCTCCATGTCTTGCAATGATCATTGTTTTGAACACCGAGCAGAGAGGCTTTGCAAGGATCGTAGGTTTTTCTTCGATGACTGTAATATTCGGTTCGTTCCTGTTCATCCGCAGTACCATTCGCGGAAAGAAGCTCTTCAACAAAGAGTACTGGACGTATGCATTAAGCTTTAACATCCCGCTCATTGCATACTACCTGTCACAGACGATCTTTAACATGAGCGACAGGATCATGATCGATCATCTCATCGGTAAGTCCCAGGCCGCAATCTACAATACTGCATATACTGCCGCGATGATCCTCTCGTTTGTTCTCTCGGCGATCAACGGTTCATATGTTCCGTGGTTCTACGGTCAGCTTAAGGAGAAAAAGAATAAGGACAACAGAAGTGTATCTGTTGCCATAGCCCTTCTCCTGAGTTTGCTTTTGTGCGGAGTTATCTGGTTCACGCCTGAATTCATTCTGTTATATGCCGGAGCTGATTATGCGGGAGCGATATATGTTGTCATTCCGTTAGCATTGAGCATGCTGTTGCTGTTCTATGCGCAGCTCTTCATTAATGTCGAATTCTTCTTCGAGAGAAAGAAAGATCTGGTCTGGGCATCCATCGGTTCGGCGATCGTAAACATCGTTCTGAACTATTTCCTCATTCCGATCTATGGTATTACGGCTGCAGGCTACACGACTCTTGTAAGCTATGTTCTTTTCGTGCTATGCAATTACTTTGCGATGCGAAGAGTTCTTAAGCAGGAGAATAGAGAAGACAACATGTACGACTATAAGCTGCTTATCCTCATATTCGTTCTGTTGTGCGTTTTGTCTGCGATCGGAGCATTACTATATCCGTTCCTGTGGGTAAGGATCGCAGTTGCCGTTATAGTGCTTGCTCTGATAATCATCAAGCGCAAGTATTTCATCGATATGTACAGGCGTTTAAGGAGTTGATAAAATGGCAGATTCATTTGTTATCAGAAAACTCAAGGATCTTAAGCATTCGATCTTTCGTGTAAGGTCGAACCACTATATTCGCAAGCTTGAGTCCAAGCCGGTGGGCAGCGTTGTTAAGGTTGGCTTTATCGTTCAGATGCCGGAAA
Source organism: Saccharofermentans sp. (assembly GCA_024403795.1). GTDB lineage: Bacteria > Bacillota > Clostridia > Saccharofermentanales > Saccharofermentanaceae > Saccharofermentans. Next base: position 22,550 of record JAKSRD010000021.1, on the reverse strand, counting down.
TCTGGCATACCGAGAAATCTATATATGAGACCATGTGCGCAGATGCACGTTTTGAGCCGTGGTTCATTATCGTTCCGAGTTATAAATTCGTAACCGGAGGCTTCGAGGCGGAAGTTGATCCGTTCTATCTGAACGAGTGCAAGAATGGTAAGAAGATAGTTACTTATCAGGACGGTAAATGGGTCGACATTGATATGGATTCCTTTGATTATATCTTCTATCAGAGACCCTATGAAGTATACCTTCCGAGACATCTCAGGAGTGAACAGGTCGTATGTCATTCAAGGGTATGCTATGTCCCGTATGCGACGAAAGAGATCAAGGATCCCACGACTTTTGAAGACGATTTCTTCAGAGACGTATATCTCGGATTCCATGAGTATGACGACATTGCATTGTCACTTAATAAGACATACCCCTCGAAAACGCATACACGTTACCTCAGCATCGGAAACACTGCACTTGAGAAGGCCATGAAGATCAATAAAGAATGCCGATATTCAAGAGTTCTTTGGGCACCGAGATGGAGTACCGATCCCTTGATCGGAGGAAGCCATTTCCTGGATTACTATAAGCAGTTCGGAGAGTTCTCATGGGGCAGCAACGAGTTCATTATCAGACCTCATCCGCTTATGTGGGATAACTTTGTTAAAGAGGGAATCGTAACTGTTGAAGAGAAGGAGAAGATTCTTGCCGAATGGAATGAACGCGGCTTCAAGATCGACGGCAATACCAGTATCTACGATACGTTTAACGATATAGACATTCTTATATCGGACAGATCTTCGATAATTCCGATGTTCTTTATGACAGGCAAACCGATCATCTATTGCCCTTTCGGAGATGACTTGGTAGATATGTTCAAACTTGTTATCTCGGGAAGCTATTGTGTTAATAATTGGGATGAACTCGAGAGTACGGTCAACATGCTGTTAAGGGGAGAGGATCCGCTTAAGGACAAACGTCTCTCCATACTAAAGGAACTGAATTTGAAGTATAATCGTTCTACTGAAGCTATAGTCGAACACATTTATACAGACTCACGCAGATATGCTGTTAGAGAGGTGACAGAGCAATGAAGGGAATAATACTTGCCGGCGGAACAGGGACAAGATTATATCCGCTCACGATGGTTTCCAGCAAACAGCTTCTTCCTGTTTATGACAAGCCGATGATCTATTACCCGTTGAGCACCTTGATGCTTGCGGGAATAAAGGACATATTGATCATTTCCACTCCGGTCGACATCAAGAACTTTGAACGGCTTTTGGGTGACGGGCATCAGTTCGGGATCAATCTCAGTTATGCCGTTCAGGAGACACCGAACGGACTTGCTCAGGCTTTTGTCATCGGTGAGGAGTTCATCGGTGAGAGTCCGTGTGCGATGATCCTCGGAGACAACATTTTCTATGGCGGAGGATTTTCCGCTTTCCTTAACGATGCACGTAAGAATGCCGAGAATGGTGAAGCTTCGATATTCGGTTACTATGTTAATGATCCGGAAAGATTCGGCATTATGGAATTCGATGAGAATATGAATATTCTCTCGGTTGAAGAGAAGCCGGAGCATCCGAAGAGCAATTACTGTATTACCGGTCTGTACTTTTATCCTGCAGGTGTATCGGAGAAAGCAAAAACGGTTACTCCGTCTGCACGCGGTGAATATGAGATAACATCACTCAATGCCCTCTATCTTGACGAGAAGAAGCTTAAGGCACAGATACTCGGACGCGGATTCGCATGGCTCGATACGGGAACGATGGACAGCCTTATCGAAGCTGCTGAATTTGTTCAGATAACAGAGAAGAGACAGGGAGTTAAGATCTCCGCACCGGAAGAGATCGCATTCCGTAAGGGATGGATCACAAAAGATCAACTGCTGGAGTCTGCAAAGAAATATGGCAAATCACCTTACGGTGCACATCTTGAGAATGTTGCCGAAGGCATTATGAGGTTTTGATATATGAACATTATCGTAACAGGCGGCGCCGGATTTATCGGTTCAAACTTTGTATTCCATATGCTCAAAGAGCATCCCGATTACAGGATCATCTGTCTTGATAAGCTGACTTATGCCGGCAATCTCTCGACTCTTAAGAGTGTCATGGATAATCCGAATTTCAGATTCATCAAGCTCGATATTTGTGACAGGGAAGGTGTATATAAGCTCTTCGAAGAAGAGCATCCCGACATGGTCGTAAACTTTGCTGCAGAAAGCCACGTTGACCGCAGCATCGTCGATCCTTCTGTATTTCTTCAGACAAACATTATCGGTACAAGTGTATTGATGGATGCCTGCAGAGAATACGGTATCAAGAGATATCATCAGGTATCCACGGATGAAGTATACGGCGATCTGCCCCTTGACCGCCCGGACCTGTTTTTTACCGAGGAGACTCCGATCCATACGAGTTCTCCTTACAGTTCTTCGAAGGCAGGTGCAGATCTTCTTGTAATGGCATACTACCGCACATTCGGTCTGCCGGTTACCATCTCGCGTTGCTCCAATAACTACGGACCTTATCATTTCCCGGAAAAGCTCATTCCTCTCATGATCGCCAACTGCCTGAACGACAAGCCGCTTCCGGTATACGGCGAGGGACTTAATGTCCGTGATTGGCTCTATGTAGAAGACCACTGCAGAGCAATCGACCTGATCATTCATAACGGTACTGTTGGCGAGGTTTATAATGTCGGCGGACATAATGAGATGAAGAACATCGATATCGTTAAGATCATATGCCGTGAGCTTGGCAAGCCGGAGTCGTTGATCACTCATGTTACTGACCGTAAGGGTCATGACATGCGCTATGCGATCGATCCCACAAAGATCCATAATGAACTCGGCTGGCTTCCCGAGACGAAGTTCGAAGACGGAATAAAGAAGACGATCAAGTGGTATCTCGACAACCGTGAATGGTGGGAAGAGATCGTCAGCGGCGAATATCAGACATACTACGAGCGCATGTATGGAAACCGTTGATGTCTCCGTTGTCGTATTAACTTATAACGCCGATCTTAACGAGCTCAAGAGAACTCTCAGATCTGTCATGCTTCAGGAAGGCGTAAGCTTTGAGATCGTCATTGCCGATGACGGATCGAGAAACAACCTTGCAGATGAGATTACCGCCTATTTAGATAACTTCGGATTCAAGGATTATCAGCTTGTGTTGAATCCCGAGAATCACGGAACCATCATCAATGTGATCAGCGGAGTCGAGAAGAGCACAGGAAGATATATTAAGCTCATCAGTCCGGGTGACTATCTGTACGATACGGATTCCTTGAAGCGTTTCTCGGATTGTGCGGATAAGAATGATTCGCCGCTCGTATTCGGTGACATGCTTGTTTTCGATTCCTCAAAAGAAGAATTCTCCGTGCTCAAGAATGCGGCATGTCCTTACGATACTGATTGTTATAAGGCCGAGAGCTATGATCCCGATACGATCAAGCGCAATTACCTTATCGTGGATGACCATTTCCACGGGGTATCGACGTTGGTAAGAAGAAACGAATTCCTTAAGTATCTTAAGAAGCTTGAAGGGAAGGCTATATATTGTGAGGATCTGACATACAGACTCATGGCTTATGACGATGTGAAGATGATCTACTGTCCTTATGCCATGGCCATGTACGGTTATGGTCAGGGAATCTCCACTGCAGGCAACAGCAAGTGGGCTGAGAGAATGCTTAATGACGTGAGAGCTTCCAACGATATCATTCTGGCATCGGCGGATAAGGACGACAGCTTCAATAAGTTGATGAAGCAGGCATTTGCCGAGCGTTATACGGGTGACAGTGAGAAGACTAAGAGATTCTTCATGAAGCATCCGGCGCTCCTGCTCTATAAGGTCAAGATGGAGAAGTCATCCAGAAGCACCGTACTTGAATATAATGCGTCTTTTGTTGATAAGATACTTGATGTCGAAGGAGCTCTCCATGGCTGAATTCAGTGTATTGATGTCGCTTTATCATAAAGAGAAGCCCGCATATGTCGAAGAGTGTTTTCGAAGTCTTTTGAGACAGACCGTAAAGGCGGATGAATGGGTCGTTGTTGAGGATGGTCCTCTTACGGATGAACTGTATGCCGTTCTGAATAAATATGAGGAAGAGAATCCCGGACTCATAAAGCGGGTTCCGTTATCAGTTAATCAGGGACTGGGACTTGCACTTCAGGCGGGAATTCCCGAGTGTACACATGACATCATCGCAAGAATGGATACCGACGACATCGCGAAGGAGGACAGGTTCGAGAAGCAGCTTGCCGAATTCGGGAAGGATCCTGAGCTTGATATCATCGGCAGTCATATTGACGAGTTCGAGGATACGCCGGATGCCATCGTGGCAAGGCGTGTTGTTCCGGTGACGGATGAAGAGATAAAGAAGTATCAGAAAAAGCGTGATGCCTTCAATCACATGACCGTCATGTACAAGAAGAAGGCCGTTCTTGATGCCGGTAATTATCAGTCATGTCCTCTCATGGAGGATACGTTCCTTTGGGTGCGAATGATGAAGAACGGTGCTCGCTGCAAAAACGTTGATGAGTCGCTGGTCTATGCAAGGATCGGCAAGGATATGTTCGACAGACGAGGCGGCTGGGCTTACTTCAAGAAGTATAAGACCGGAAGGAAAATGGTCTATGAGACAAAATACATCTCATGGGCGGATTACGCCTCGACCATTTTGATCCAGTTCTGTGTTGCTTTGGTTCCGAGATCTTTGCGCGGCTGGATATTCAAGAAGATGCTTCACAGGAAGAGTTAACATGATCATATTACACATAGCATTATTGAAGAACGATCCTTTCAGCGGTGTTTGCAATGTAGTGCCGCAGTATCTGCAGGTTCAGAGCAGACTCGGTCACACGGTTGCTCTTTATAATTGCTGGGGAATCGAAGTTGAGCCTCACGTAAACCAGATCCCTAATGACGGACCTTTTGACATCGACAAGATGCCTGAGCCGTTCAACCATCCCGATCTGGTCGTCTTCCAGGAGTGCTACCGCAAGGAATTCCTTGCAATAGGCAAACAGCTTGAGCATAAGGGCATTCCCTATGTCATAGTTCCTCATGGTGAGCTTCGTAAAGAGGCACAGCAGACGAAGCATCTGAAGAAGGTAGCTGCAAACATCTTATTGTTCAACAGATTTACGGATAAGGCTCTGGCGCTTCAGTGCCTGTCTCAGCAGGAATACGATTCAACGCATTTCGGCAGAAAGAAGTTCATTGCGACCAACGGAACGGCAGTTCCTGCCAATCGCAAAGAGAACTTCAATAAAGATTCAATGAAGATGGTCTTTGTAGGTCGTCTTGATGCTCACGTAAAAGGTCTGGATCTTCTCATCGAAGCTGTCAGTAAGTGTATGGATGTCTTCAAGGAGAATAACGTTACTCTCGATATCTATGGTCCTGATTATGCCGGCAGATATGCAAATGTAGAGAGACTCATCGAGACCTTCAAGGTAGGCGAAGTTGTTACGCTGCACCATGAAGTCACCGGTGAAGATAAAGAGAAGGTGCTTCTTGCGAGCGATGTCTTTGTTCAGACATCACGTCACGAGGGAATGCCCATGGGGATCCTGGAGGCTTTGGCATACGGCATGCCGTGCCTGGTTACCAGAGGAACTAATCTCGGAGAGAAGGTCTCTGACAATAACTGCGGATGGATGGCAGAGAACGATGCCGACAGCATCGCTGAATGTCTGAGAAGAGTAATAGCTGAGAGAGATTCCTTTGAAGAGAGATCCTCCAATGCGAGGAACTTCATTGAAGAGAATTTCAGTTGGGACGTTGTTATCGGAGATGCTCTAAAGCAATATTCCGAGCTGATCTCCAAGTGATCTACTCGATCACGCGATACTTAACGTCGTATCTTCCGTCATCATCCATGTCCATGATCATGTAACCGCGCTTTGATCCGCCTCTCGGAAGTGAGATCGAGCCGGGATTGAGAATGTGCACGTTATATGAGACATCTCCGGAACCGTATGCGCGGTCGAAGTCTGATACGGAATCTCCGTAACTGTCATAAGGAACATGGGTATGTCCGAACAGACATATATCACAGTTCTTCTCCATCGCGGTCAGAGACAGGACCAGAAGTCCGTAGTTAACGCGCTGGCGGTGACCGTGTGTGCAGTAGAAGCGGTGTCCCTTAAGGCTGAAGACGGCTTCGTCCTTTACAAGAGACGGATCGCAGGAAGAACTGTCGCAGTTACCTTTAACGAATACGCACGGAGTCTTAGGCGAGCCGGCCCATGAAGCGATCTCCGCCTGGGAGTATTCGCTGTCGCCAAGATGGATCAGCATGTCGGGCTTCTCCTTAAGGATGGTCACCTTAAGAGAGTCGTTCATTCCGTGAGAATCACTTACGATCAGTATATGCATGGTTCTTTCCTTATCAGATAAAGTAGAAATCGGTATCCCAACCGGGTATGCATCTTGTGTGACGCATGTATATCCTGTAGTCGCTTCGTATCGACATTACTTTCTCCAAGATCGCGAAAACATCTTCACTCCTGTGATAGCACGCTATCTTCATTGCCGGACGGAACTTCAGGATGGTCTCTTTGGCGCCTTCCAATGCTTCCAGTTCGGAACCTTCAACATCGAACTTAATGAAGCTGACGTTATCTGCCTGAAGTGAATCAACGGTTACGACCTCTGCTTCACGGGTGTTCGTCAGAGTAACATTACTGTTGGATACGGCTCTCGTACCGCGTCCTCTTGAAGCAGATACAAGTTCGATGCCGACTTTGCTTCCGACAAGAGCATTTATGCATTTGACGTCAAAGCCTTTACCGGAAAGTTCTGATGCACAGTTCTGAAGCTTTGCGAAGGAATGACGTTCCGGTTCTATTGCGATGCCGCTTACAAGGCACGGGAATCTGTTCATGTATCTGAGCAGGGTGTCACCGTAATAAGCTCCGAGGTCAATATAACAGCCCTGTGAGAGATCTTTAAGAAGTTCGAATTCGTCATCGGGATCAGACTCACACTTTGCAAGGAATGAGATATCACCCGAGAGCTTGTAGTTGATGTAATCGGCATAGCAATTACGTGAAGCATCGTCTTCAAAAACAGCGGAAAGCTTATCGATACGTTCCTTATTCTCTTCGTAGAAGGAACGGTCAAACAGGTTGGTGCCGTATACGGGAACGTCCGGAACGTAGAGTTCACGTTCGGAGGAGATCTCCGCGATCTTCTCAAGGACCTCCGGTCTTGAGGAACCGAAGCATACAAGGACGATGAAGTCCTGATCCGCAAGGAGCTTGCAGCAGTCGCTGTAGGATATGACTTTATAATCGTGGAACATTCTGTCTCTGACGAAGCCGTCGCTTGCAAATACCGCAGCGATGAGCTCGTTAAGGTGAAGCCGTTCAAGTACGGCGATTATCTTATCTGCTCCGTCACCCGTGCCGTAAAGCGCGATCGGGCGGCGTTCTTTTGCCAGATATTCCCATAGATCCTGTTTGGTTTTTGTGATGTTCATAGGGATAAGTATATAGTTACCGGATATTTTTTTCGAGCAGGTGCAACAATTTTGCAATTCAATCTGTATTTATGGCAGATGCGCGATAAAACATGCAGCGCATCCGGAGGGTTTATATGAAACGGAAAGTAATAAATGCGATTCTTGCAGGTGTTGTCGCGATCTCCTTGATGACAGGCTGCTCAAAGAGTTCTTCAGAACATCGTTCCACGTCAGGTAACGGAGTTCCGCAGATTGCTTATGATAATGTGGAAGGCGTTGCAGTGGATGCCGAATTTGCTGCGAAGGGCGAATGGTTCGATGCAGGATCACCGGCTGAGAATGCACCGGATGTAATAGATAATAACAAAACCAACCCGACAGATATCGATCCTACGAAGGGAAGACTTCTGATCAGGACGGTCAGCATGACAGCGGAGACTAAGTCTTTCACTGAAGTTGAGACTGATCTCAAGGCGCGTGTTGCAGCTGCCGGCGGTTACATGGAATACTCTGCCGTCAACGGAACAGGCAAAGACAGAAGCCTTCGCACGGGAAGTTATGTGATCCGTGTACCTGCAGAAAAGCTTGATGAGCTTATCTCTTCAGTAGGTAACAGCTGCACGGTTACTTCATCGAATGAGAATACTTCAGACGTAACTTTACAGTATGTTGATACCAAGGCAAGACTTGATTCATTGGAGATCGAGTACGAGCAGCTCACAAAGCTTCTTGAAGAAGCCGGCGACCTGGATACGATCTTCGTGATCCAGAACAAGTTGACTGAAGTCAGATATGAGATCGAGAGCACAAAATCATCGCTTCTTGTTCTTGAGAATCAGGTTCAGTATGCGACACTCAGCCTTACTCTGAAAGAAGTATTGGAAGAGAAAGAGGTCGTTGAACCCCATGTTGTTACCTTCGGTGAGAAGATCAGCATACAGTTCGAGAAGATGAAGGAGGATACAAAAGAATTCTTCCAGGGTCTCCTGCTCGCGATCATCGCTTGCCTCCCGGGCATTATCTTCCTCGGGATCGTTGTAGCGGTAGTTCTCATCATCGTCTTCTCCGCACGCAAGAAGAGAAGAAAGAGACTTGAGGCAGCCCGCATTGCAAAAGAGGCTGAAGAGAAGGCTGCTAAGGAAAAAGAAGCTAAAGAAGCCGAGAAAGCAGAGGAAAAGGAGAAGAAAGCAGATGGCGCCGACAAAGCCGATAAAGAAAAGTAATTAATTCTGATGTAAATAGATTCTGTAAGTAATTCTGAATGCAGGCCGTAGATTAGGGATAAAAATAGGAATAATACTTTTGAGGGAAAAAGTTAGGAATAGGAACAATCAGGAATAGGAAAAAGATCTTCAGAATTCAAATACAGAAAAATCACATTCGGCTGCGAAGCTCTCCCACTTATCGGGACCTCCGCAGCCGATTTTGTCGTATACGGCACACGTAAGGAATCCGCCCGCTCTTGCACCTTCCATGGCATGCGGAACGTCATCAAAGACCAGAGCTTTGTCAGGCGTTACTCTCGCTGAAGAAGCAGACACATATTCGACGGCCTTGAGGAAAATGTCAGGGCGTCCCTTGTCGACTTTGTCTCCGAGATCTTCCAAAGTGATAATGCAGTTGAAGTGATCCACTATTCCGGTATGCGCCAACGCGGCTATCGCATTATTGCGGGACATGGCTGTCGTAACGCCAAGGAGAAAGCCGGACTCTTTTGCTCTCTCAAGATACTCTTTGGCGGCTTTCTTGAGCTTGACTTCATTTCTGTAGAACTCGAAAACCATGTCATCCCACGTCTTGACGATCTCCTGCCATGTGAGGGGAATGTGATACTTCATCTGCGTATATCTTGCAGCATCCTCGTTCGATACGCTCTTAACGACATCCGTGTATTCCTGAGTAACCTCATAGCCGTAACGACCGAGAAATTCTCTGTCCACATCGGCCAGCAACGTCATTGAATCCAATAGTGTTCCGTCCAGATCGAACAACAAAAGCCTGACACCTTCCTTGGAAAGTGCTTTTAGATCAGGATAGCTACTCGTTAAGGAGGTCTTTCCGGACGTCATTCTCACTCCATGTAAGAGAGCTTGCCCTTGAGGTTCTCCAGAGCTTTTTCTCTTTTGCTGTTGAACTCGATCTTGTTGTTCTCGATGAGATTATTGCCATATGAATCGATGGATACGATCAAGGGTCCGAAGCGGTCAGCCTTAAGTCTCCACATGGCTTCGGGCATTCCGAGATCGAGCCACTCGACGCCTTCGACATCAGTAACTTCCTCAGCTGCGACAACGGCGCAACCGCCGGGGAAGATGGTATGGATGGCACAATTATCAATGCAGCCCTGTGTAGTCTTGGGACCCATGCCGCCCTTGCCGATGATGATCTTGACGCCTGTCTTCTCAAGGAACTCCGCCTGAGCCTTCTCCATACGCATGGAAGTGGTAGGACCGACGCTGATGACTTTGTACTTATCAGGTTCGCCTTCTGCGGAGATCTTCTTCATGATGGGACCTGCGTGGAAGATGGCCTTACCTTCAAGATCTACGGGCGGCATCTTGCCGGACATTACTACTCTGTGATGAACATCATCTCTTCCGGTTACGATATCGCCTGTGAGATAGATGACATCACCGATGTGAACCTTCTTTATATCTTCGTCAGAGACGGGTGTTTTGAATTCGAATGTGCTCATAAGACAGCTCCCTTGTGTGTAAAGAAATCGTAAGTGAAGTCAGGCTTGATCCTGATGCCGGCTCTTCTGTGTGCCCAGCATGCAGTCGACATTCCCATGGCAAGAGTTGCCGGATGTCTTGAAGCCTGTTCGATGTTAACGCCCATGACGGAGAGCTTGCCGCCGAATCCGCCGGGACCGAGGCCTATGGAATTGAGACCGTCTTCAATGAGCTTCTCCATCTCGGCTGCCTTGGGATTCGGGTTATGTGAACCGACCTGTCTCAGAAGTGCTTTCTTTGAAAGCTTTGCCGCTACTTCGGAAGAGCCTGCGATTCCGATGCCTACGAGGCAGGGAGGGCAGGCATTAACACCGTAAGACGTCATCTGCTCAAAGACGGCTTTTGCGATACCCTCGTAGCCTTCAAGAGGCATAAGGACTTTAGAGAATCCGGGAAGGGAACAGCCGCCGCCTGCCATGTAGAAATAAAGCTCGAGTTCATCGCTGTCCTTAACGATCTCCCAGTCGATCCAGGGGCTGTGTGTTCCGATGTTATTGCCTGTGTTCTTCTCGTCAAAGACCTCTACGGCATTCGGCCTCAAGGGTGCCTTTGCCGTAGCTTCGCGAACTGCATCGACGAGCGCATCTTCTATGATGTTCATATAGGGCCAGTCAGATCCGACGCGCGCGAAAAACTGCGGGATGCCGGTATCCTGGCATGAAGGTCTCTTCAGTGAATCTGCGAGACTCATGTTCTTCTCCATAACGTTATAGATATCCGGAGCAAAGCCCTCGTTCTCGATCTCTTTCATTTGTGACAGACGAAGCTTTACATCGTCAGGAAGATGTCCTGCCGAATAGCCCATAAAGGAAGCAACAAGCGAAGATAACTGTTCGCGCGGTGTGGTTGCTGACATAAATAACCTCCGGAATATATGATGTGTCAATTATATAACAATGCCTTGCTGATGTTACTCTCAGTCTTTCAAATAATAAAGAAGTTCTTTATAATAAGCCAAATATTAAAACGGTTTTTAATCAAAAGGGGTTCTCGATGACAGAAGAAAAGGCAATTAAGACACCGTCAGTCGGAAATACTGTCATGGACAAAGTGTTTTGCTATATATCAATGGCACTTCTTGTGTTCCTTCCGATCGCAGAGATAATCACTGAGCTTTTGAAGGCCAGTAAGATCAAGACTTTCAGACGTTGGTATCCGTCTATCTGGCAGCCGTATATCGTCGGCATATTCGGCGGAATACTGGCTCTTGCCGTCATCATCAGCTTCATCGTCAGGATCAAGAACGGTAAGTTCAAGTTGTATGCGGCGGATGTATTCTTCTTTACTCTCATGTTCTTTATGCTGCTGTCTATGTTCTGTTCCGTTAACTTCGGAGTATTTGCCGGCGGTTCCAGATTCTACTGCGAGAGACCTGAGATATTCCTTTGCTATTTTTGTCTTTTTTTCGCGGGCTCAATGATAGAGAATCCGGATCTTCGCAGAAGAGCTTTGTATGCTTACATCGTTGTTGCTCTTATCGAAGGAATAGTCGCGTATTTCCAGACTCACGACATGTATATCCTTGATTGTCTGTTCTCTGCAAACAAGACATCTTATTCTGCTTCATGGGGAACGCTTCAGAATACGAATTTCTACGGAAGCCTCTCGGTAATCCTTACGGCAGCCACATCTGGTTTCTTCATCTTCAGTTCAAGACTCGGTAAATCAAAGATCTGTAATTCCAAGATCGTTAAGTGGATCGTATATGCGTTATCAATGCTCGTTTTCTACACACTTCTTGCATGCGCTGCAAGACTTGCCTGGGTGGGCATGATCGGCGTGATCCTTACTTATGTCATCTCTCTCATCATGATGCGCAAGAGTTCGATCGCTAAGGAAGATCTGAAGAAGATCACGATCAACTTAGGGATCGTTCTTGCAGGATACGTTGTCATAATCCTCTATTCAACATTCGGTCAGTCTTATGTTGCCGACAGAATAGAAGCTACGACTCAGGATACGGTGTCAGCCATCGGAACCGACGAATTCGGCGACGGCCGAGGAGCCATCTGGAGAGCGGCATTGTCTTCTGTTCCGAGACATCCTCTCACAGGTATCGGACTCGATAACCTCGCTCAGTGCTTCAGAGAGATGCCGGGATGGCAGGAGGGCGATTACGTTCAGGACAAGGGTCACTGTGAGTACATCCATCTTCTTGCGACACAGGGCATTCCCGCCTTCATCAATTACATGACGTTGCTAATCTTTGCTACCGTCAATTCCGTTAAGGCGATACTCAAAGAGGAGGATGAAGCAAAGCGCAGTCTTTTGTGGATCTTCATCACGATTTTTGCAGGATATGCATCACAGGCAGTCTTCAGCAGCAGCATAATGAATGTAGCTCCGTATTTCTGGTTCATTTTGGGAATACTGACACCAAGGACAAAACCGCTTTTTAACAAGAAGGGGTGACATAAGCGAGGGAAGGGAGGCTCCCCATGTTCAATTCATTCGTCCGTCACAGAGCAGAGAAGGTCAGACAGATCTTTATTCAGAATTGCCTGAACTTCGACACACCGAGACTTGAGTCCGAAGAATATCCTGCCGAATGTAAGACGGAGATGAATGTCATGTATAAGAGCGGAGACCATCCTCTTAAGCTCGACATCTACTATCCCGCTTCATATTTCAGTTCGCAGGAATGCTTTATCCTGATCCACGGCGGTGCGTATGTTTACGGAAGCAAGAAGCTCGATCAGAACTTCGGAATGCATCTTGCGATCAAATCCGGTCTTCCCGTCGTGAATGTCGATTACACACTTATGCCTGACAGTGATATCTCGCAGATAATCAGTGAGATATTTGCCGCGATGAATTTTGTCTATATCAAGTACGGCTTTAAGAAATATCACACAGTAGGCGATTCGGCCGGCGGTTATCTGGCATACATGGTTGCCCAGTGTGCCAGGAGCAGACATGTCAGTCATGCTATGTGGGTTTTCGATAAGCTTCGCGGAAGCGTTGAATCGGCGGCAATGATCTGTCCCGGAACACAGCAGATGGTAAACGGCTTTCCGGGTCTCTACTTCGAGGGCAATCAGAACAACAAGAAATTTGTCCAGCGCCTCCCGAACTATGCATACAATCTCAATCTTCTGGCTGAGCGCGACAATACTTTGCGCGTCGCCATCATTGCCGGAGAAGACGATCAGCTGACCGCTCAGATCCGCGAATTCAAGGAATACATTACCGATCCGATTTACTTCGAGGCGGAGAACGACGGTGATCGTAAGATGCATCACGTTTTCCCGATAGCTCATCCCGAGTGGCCCGAGTCAGTCAAAGCGATCGAACTGATAGTTAAGAATGCCAAGGGACGCGAGTAAGCCGGGAAGGTTTTTACGGTAACGTCAGGATGTCGGAAAGGCCCCAACGACGGGTTCAGGGACTTTTCAGGGCGAAAAAACGGTTTCTACTACACCAAAAAGTACCGGAGGCAAAAAACCGTGACTGTGATACAGGATCACTTCCCGGTATGCGTCTTATCGTATGTCTTGTTGATGAGCTTTGATATCGGCTTGTAAACGAAGAATGTCCAGAAACTGACGAATATTCCCTTGAACAGGTTGAAGGGAACGAATACTGCCAAAAGAAGCGAGAGCTTTGACTTGACCAGAGGATTAACTTCTGCGCTCATGCCGATGATCGCTTCCAGAGGGAAACCCATGGCAGATCCGTACAGCGGCAATGTAATGAATGCATTGATCGGAATGGAAGCTGCAGCAAATACGAGTGTGGCGATCGCCATTGAGATAGCGGCACCCTTCTTGGTGCGGAGTTTTCTGTAGATGAGGCCTGATGTGCCGACATAGACAACGCCTGCGATGAAGTTTGAGAGCTCGCCGATGCCCATTGTCTGTGTAACGGGAAGGTGGATGAGATTCTTCAACAGTTCAATGATAACTCCCCAGACAGGACCTAATGCGAATGTGCCGATCAGAACGGGAAGTTCCGAGAGATCGAACTTCAGGAATGCCGGCATGAAGGGCAGCGGAAACTCAAGATACATGAGCAATACGGCCATGGCCGTAAGGATGGCGCACGCAGCGATCCTGCGGTTCCTTATCTTGCGCGCAGCATGAGAATCCGGCTTAACGGTTAATTTTGCATCAGACATGATTACACTTCCTCTCTTCCGGACTTTACCGTCGGTCGCAGAATCTCACTGCGTCAACCTCAACTTGATATTTACGAGGCTTGCGGGCTTGCGCATCGGCGCTCACCGCCGGTCGGAGAATCGCACTCCGCCTTGGTCGAGATAATTATACCTTCGCAAGCGGAAAGCGCAAGCATGATATCCGTTACAAAAGCACAAGAAACAGACCGGGAACGGCCCGGATACTGATGAGCTTAACGAATGATGCGTGTCTGTTACTTGACTATGAATCCCGAAGGCTTGTTGAAGAAGATCTTACTTGCGGTAAACCCGAGGACGATGCTGCCGTTACGGAAGAAAGAGAACATGGAAGTATCCTGCTCGGGAGTGTTGTTCACAACAAGCTTATCGAAGGTGCCGACCTCTCCCGTCTTCGCAAGATAATCCAAAGCTTCATTGCCGAATTCGCCCGGGATCGTGAAGGTCAGGTTGTCGCACAGTCCTGCGCACAATGTCCACGGCTGAATCGATAAGGACAGCGGCGCCGGGGTGTTCGGGAATATCGAATGACGCTTCAGAGTGAACTTGTACTTGTTGCTCTTAAGTTTCTTGACGGTAACTGAATAGTAAGCCGGGAACGGCGGCCCCGTGAAGTCGTCGAAAACATCGGAGACACTGTCGCTGCCGAGCTTCTGCCATCCGGTATTGATCTTGATCGGATCGTCGGAAGTGAAATCATTGATAAGCTTCTCGATCTCAACCTGTACGTCTTTGGAGAATTCCAGATCCGTACGGAATCTGTTCGTCTGGAAACGCACAAAAGCAGAGTAGGAAGCTTCAAGAAGGAGCTTAAGCCGCTTTACTTTCTGGTCGGGGAACAGCTTAAGTGCTCTGGAGATCCTTACTGCAGATTCGGGAAGATTGACATTGCAGTCTCCGCCTTCGAACCTTATCCTTGCATCGTGGTAGATCTGAAGATACATGTTATAGGCGAGTACGGGATCCGGATTACCGGCGTCTCCTATGAGGAGCATGTCGGCAAACTTGAGCTTCGCTTCCGATACGTTGTAATTGGAACCGATGGCAAAGTAGGCAAATGCTTTATCGAAGTCGGGTCTGCCGTTCAGCTTGCCGTCGTAATAGATGAATCCCAAAGTATTGGCCGCATAACCGAAGCCGAATTCCTTGAGCAGGATCTCGAGAAGTCTTACGGCTTCCTTGTAGTCGCAGGGGAATGCCGCATTACCGCCGTTGCATGCAAAAGCCTTTATCTTGAGCGCCTCGAAAACGTGCCGGTCACACAAGGTATTTGTAAAATCAACGAATCTGGAGATGACTTCTTCGGAGGCATCTGCCAAAAGAAGGCTGTTATCCCAGTGGTTCAGATATATCAACATCTGCTCCACGGTATAGATGCGCTCTTCCGGAGGAAGTTCTTTATTCTCTTCGAAGTTGTCGATCATGGTAAGAAGAGAAGGGATCTTCAGGACATCAGAAGCAGTACCCTTGGGAAAAGACGTGTTGTCATCAAATGTGTCGGCGACCTTGGCGATCATTACCAGGATCGTAACTATCATGTCCTCCTCAGACTCGGGAAGGGGAGGAAAGGGAAAATCGCAAATGTTCTCCTGATCGGGGCCGAACAACTCATCCAGACAGTAATCTTCGAAGAAATATGTCGTAACGGGGCACCACCAGTCAAAAGTGAAATCCTTGAAGGAGGTCTTCTCGTCCTCGAAGTGCTCAAGAGCAGTTCTCAGATCTGACAGCATCATCGGATACTCGTTCTCGCACTGGATGTCAAAACCCGATTCCGGATAGGCATCGAGTTCGGTTCCGCCGACCGTGTCGATCCAGCCGACATCGTATCTGCAAAGATCCATCAGCTTATTCTGTGTCATAAAGATGTAGGGCTTAGGTTTATTCATGTGCATATTATAGACGCGACGGGTGCCGTATAAAAGTCTTGACATGCCCGTTTATGGGACAGAATTCGAACAACGAGAAAGTTGTGAAAAATAAAAGAGACGAGCAAGCTCGCCTCAGTACGTTTTAACAGGGGATACGCTACCCCACAGCATATAGCTTTATCTTAGATTCTCGGACATTCATTGGTATATAATCCGTTTTCTCTTGTTCTCGGACATTCATTGATAAACAAGATCTCTAAGCTTGCATTTATAGTACACTACGCGTTTAGATTTTGGAACGTTCAACAGATTAAAAATTTGTTAAAAAATTCTAACATTGCAGAAAAGTAAAAATAAATTTGAGATAATTGATTTATCTCACAGGAGGATCTGATTATGGGAAAGATACTTGGTCTTGATGTAGGTATTGGGTCTTTAGGTTGGGCGGTAGTAGATGAGGATGCCCGTCGCATAGATGATCTCGGTGTAAGAATATTTGAAAGTGGTGAAGAGGGTGCCAGTAAGGCTGCTGACAGAGCCAGTCAGGTGAGAAGAGGATACAGATCTACGAAGCGCCTCAATAAAAGAAGAAAACAACGCAAACTGCGTCTGAAAAAGTTCCTCGAAGAACTCGATATTATCAGTTTGGAAGAGATTAACTCTGAGTATCGGACCAAGGGAATGAATCCTGATGTTTGGAAATATCGAGCTGAAGGTCTTGAAGGAAAGCTTACGCCATTTGAGCTTGCGTCGGTACTCATAAACATGGCTAATTATCGTGGCTATCAGGATTTTTATGAAGATTCCGACGATGAGGATACCGGGAAGTTATCTGAAGCTAAGAACAGAATCAATCAGATTTATGAGAGTAAGAAGTCTCAGTACCGTACGATCGGCCAAATGATCTATGAGGATGACATCTTCAGAAATAGTGCAAACGGCAAGATCATAATCCGTAACAGAGCCATTATCAACAAGGATGGAAAGAAGGAGACGGATTACAAGTTCCTTATCGATCGAAGGTATCTGAAAGAAGAGACAAGGACACTTCTCATGTGTCAACGTGAATTCGGTTATGAACAGCTCACAGATGATGTAATAGAGAATATCATTGCCATTATCTTTGTTCAGAGAGATTTTGAAGATGGTCCCGGCCCTAAGAAGGGGAAGGATGATGATAAGCGCGATGCAATGATGGCCTCTTTGAAGGGGCATCAGACATATTCAGGATTTGACGAACTCATCGGTTATTGTCCGTTCTATCCGGAAGAATTACGCGGTCATAAGAATTCTCAGCTCTATGATATGTATGTGCTGATCAATGCATTATCACAACTGAGATTTGAGAAAAATGGTGAGAAGATTACTTGTCCTGAAAGCATCATATACGAATTGCGCCAATTATTATTCGAAAACAACGGAGTATTAACAAAAAAGTTGTTAGAAAACACATGTAAGGATCAAGACGTAACACTTGTTATACCATTTGAGTTATCAAAGAAGAAAAACATAGTGAAGGCTTCTTACATTCAGTTTTTATCCAATCCGGAATTCTTCCCGAATAACATGATCGAATCATTTAGGGAAGAAGATTTCAACGATGCAAATTCTTTATCTTCCAAAATCGGTTATGTGCTGGCAAAGTATGCAACGCCAAGAAGAAGGCAAGAAGAGATAAAAGCAGTTCTGTCGGAAGAAGACTATAACACAATAGAGAATGCTAATAAAATTAAGCTTTACAAGTCAAATGGCGGAGCAAATATTTCATTCCGATATATGAGTGAGGCCATAGATGCTTATCTCAATGGTGTAAAGTATGGTGATTTCCAAGCTAAGTTCAACAAAGAACACCCTGAAGAGAAGAAGTATGACTATCTGTATCCCAACGGAAAGATCAAACCGATTTCTGATCCTGATATGGTCAGAAATCCTGTTGTTTATCGTTCGCTGAATGAGACCAGGAAGGTAATCAATGCTGTCTTTGGAAAGTATAAAGATATAACAGCGATTAACATTGAAGTTGCAAGGGATGTCGGAAACTCTTTTGAACAACGCAAAGAGACTGCAAAATTCCAGCGTCAAAATGAAGATGCGAATGAGCAATTAAAGACGAGACTTGTTCAAAAGCTTACGGCGGAGAATTATTCTGTAATGCTTTCCGATAAACTTATGGATCGATTCAGCCTTTGGGAAAAGCAAGATTATAAGTGTATCTACTCGGGTAAGGATATCTCGTTCGGAGAATTAGTTAGTGGAACCAAAGTTCAGATAGATCACATTATTCCTCAGTCAATCGTATTAGATGAGACTCTAAACAACAAGGTTCTTGTATTAACTGAAGAAAACCAGAAAAAAGGAAACGGACTTCCGCTTCAATATATGATGGAAGATCAGTCCAAGGAGTTTACGAATCGTGTCTCAAATCTATACAGAAAAGGAAATATCAGCAGGATTAAAAAGGAGTACCTTTTGTTGCCGTATTTAGACGATGAGACGGTAAGAGGTTTTGTCGACCGCAATATAAATGATACGAGAACGATAAGCAAATATATTGCTAACTATTTGAGAAATGCTTGTGGAGACAGAATAAAGGTAAATGTAATAAAGGGTGCGGTAACGAGCCGATTCAGAAGAAGATGGCTTGGGTCTAAATCCAAGGCATTCAATTATGTGCCTTCAATCTATGGTCTTGAGAAGAAGACGAGAGACTTGCATTACTATCATCATGCCATAGATGCAGCAGTTGTTGCCAATCTGACTCGCCCATATATCGAACTGGCACAAGATTATGCCAAGTTTGAGAGCATTAAGAAAGATATCAAGCATCACATGAAACGCGGTAATGGTGCTACCGCCGGCAGATTAGAGACAGAACTTGCAGAGGAAAGAAATAAGACTATTAATAAAATGTCCAGCAGTTACGGGTTTAACCGTGAGTTTACACTGAGCTTGTTGGACAAGAATTATGTTCCGAGCATCTGTAAAAATCTTAGGGAAGAAATAGAAATCAGAGTTCCTTTGAATATTGTGTTTGATGCAAAGGAATATTCCGAGATGGAAACTGCTTACTATGAGTTGAAGCAGCTTCTTAACGGCGTCAGATGCAATTTGAAAGAATGTGATATATCAAAAACAGAGAAGATTATTGATGATGATACTTTGGAGGAGATAAACTCCAGAATAAGTATTGTTGATCCAAAAACAATCTGCATTAATTCACAAGGTCAGATTGTTTATGAGGACAAGGAGACTGATGCGATAGATCCCGAGAAGATAAAGAAAGACTTGGATTCATATGTCAGGAAACTCGAAATGCGAGATATTAAAGATTATATATCAGACATCTCTATGACATCTGAAGAAGAGTATTCGGAAAGAGTACATTCATATTATGAAGATCAGTCTTTTGCTGACCGAATCGAATTGCCTTATGTATCATTCAAGATTAACAGGAAATACCGCGGCTCAATGGTAGCAAGTGATAATCCCGTATCACTTGGCAAAACCGGATTTACAACTTACAGAGAACTTGAAGAAGATATGAATAATAATTTTAAGTCTCCTTATTATGTCAGATTTAATAAGGGTATCGGCGAGGATGTCAATTTTACCATCTATGATGCAAGAAGCTATTTCTGCATGGAGATATACATAGATGAGAAGGGTAAGTATCAGATTCGCGGTATACGGTATGTTGATGTTCGTAAGGATTACAGGAGTGGAAATATGATACTCCTTAAACCGCTCCCGGAGGGTTGCGAACACTACACATATCTTTTCAAGAACGAGTACATTAAAGCTTTTAAGAAGAACAAGCTTCGCAACAACGGATTCGGGGCTTATCGAGGAGTTGAAAGCATTAATGAGAACACAGGTATAATGAGATTGTATTCAAATACTAACATAAAGGGGCGAGACACTAAAATTAACTTAGCCGGTGAATGCAAGAAAATAGAGATTTCAATACTTGGTCACGTAATCGGAGAACGAGAATGTGGAGATCAGTCATTATTTACAACGGAGAACGGCTAAACGTACAAGATGATTGGTTAGTTGTTACTCTTGATGATGGTACGACCAAAAAGATCCCGATGGAGGATCTGTATTGTGTTGTAATTGATAATCAGAATCTGGTTATTACAGTTCCGACTTTGTCTATATTGGCAAAACACAGAGTCCATCTTATTATGACGGATGAAAAGCATCTGCCCGTTTCCCAGTTGTATCCGTTGAATACAAATTATCACTGTTATCGAATCCAGAAGAAACAATTGGATATGGATGATGATTTCAAAGGTGAGATATGGAAAAGGATCGTAAAGAGAAAAATTGAGAATCAGGCCGTTTGTCTTGAGAATGCATGGGCTGAAAGAGACGTTACTAATCGGATGCGTGAGTTGGCTTCGGAGGTTCTTCCTCATGATGTTGGGAATAGGGAGGGTATATGTGCCAAACTGTTCTTCCGCAATCTATATGGTGCAGATTTTACTCGTTTCACTGACAGCGAGACGAATTCTTTTATGAACTACGGATATGCGATAATGAGGTCTGGTGTTGCAAAATCACTGGTTGTACATGGGTTTAATTGTGTAATGGGAGTACACCATATCTCGGAGACGAATGAATTCAATCTTGCTGATGATTTTATGGAACCGCTGCGTCCGATAGTTGACGATTGGATATCAAAGAACCCGGAGTGTTCCGGCGAAGGATTATCCAAATATGTCAAAAACGAATTGGTTTGCCTGATTAATTCAGAAGTGTTATTCGATGGAAAGAGAATGAAAGTAAGATACGCCATTGATTCGATGGCCAAATCGTTTGTCACTGCTATTGAGACTCACAATCCTGATAGATTGATATTGCCGGAAATGATTATTGACCATGCGAAATAGAGCTATGCGATTACTGGTGTTTTTTGATTTACCCACAGGAACAAAGGCTGAAAGGCGTTATTATTCTGTTTTTAGAAAGTATCTGATCAACCATGGATTCTCCATGTTGCAGTTCTCTGTATATGAACGCATAACTCGCAACCATGATGACTGTGAGAAGTATATATCAATGATTGAGAACAACAGACCGCCTTATGGTGATGTCAGATGCTTGAGTGTCACTGAAAAACAGTATGAGAGCATAAGATTGATTATTGGATCAAACGAAGGAAAAAACGACTATTCCGATGAGGATTTTATTGAAATATAGAGACTAACAACGCAAAAATGATATAATTCAAGCGTTAAGGTTTTAGCTCTCGGACATTCATTGGTAGAATAAGACTGCCTGCGACCGACAGGTCTTGACAAGGTGGTTTTAGCTCTCGGACATTCATTGGTAGAATAAGACTCGAAGCATCAATGCTCTAAGCATGACTTAGTTTTAGCTCTCGGACATTCATTGGTAGAATAAGACTTACATGTAAACGTCATGCAGGCTGTAGAAGTTTTAGCTCTCGGACATTCATTGGTAGAATAAGACTAACCTGAACAGGAGTTATTACGTTGTCATGTTTTAGCTCTCGGACATTCATTGGTAGAATAAGACAAGTCGTTAGGATAATCAACCATTGTGTTAGTTTTAGCTCTCGGACATTCATTGGTAGAATAAGACCTGTAACCTGAACAGGAGTTACGTTGTCATGTTTTAGCTCTCGGACATTCATTGGTAGAATAAGACGAACAATAAACCTTTTTGAAAGTCTGCATGGTTTTAGCTCTCGGACATTCATTGGTAGAATAAGACTGCGACTACGCAAGGAAGCTCGTCAAGAACGTTTTAGCTCTCGGACATTCATTGGTAGAATAAGACAGTTCGTCTGCGTCAATTAGTCTCATTGTCGTTTTAGCTCTCGGACATTCATTGGTAGAATAAGACAATAGCCTGATCCGCTAGTGAAGCTGCTGGTTTTAGCTCTCGGACATTCATTGGTAGAATAAGACGTCAAAAGCACGACTAACAAGAACCCTTATGTTTTAGCTCTCGGACATTCATTGGTAGAATAAGACGATGAAGTGATAATCAATAATCACGGAAAAGTTTTAGCTCTCGGACATTCATTGGTAGAATAAGACTATATCATAGTTTTGCATAAATGCCTGCCAGTTTTAGCTCTCGGACATTCATTGGTAGAATAAGACAAATAATGATGTGCTTGCACCGTTAAAAGTGTTTTAGCTCTCGGACATTCATTGGTAGAATAAGACAAACGAGTCATTTGACCCCGATACATTACTGTTTTAGCTCTCGGACATTCATTGGTAGAATAAGACCAAGCTGCTTGTCGATATCTTCGAGGATCTGTTTTAGCTCTCGGACATTCATTGGTAGAATAAGACT
>JAKSRD010000020.1 GCA_024403795.1 Saccharofermentans sp. | reverse complement strand
CCGGGAAAGTCCCAGGGCCCAGTGTTGACGATTTAGGACGAATTTAGGATTTCGCTGTAACATGGCCCGAACCTATTAAGGATTCAGCTGCAACAAGCTGTCAGATTATAGGGATCAATTATCTAATTACCAAGCCTTTTGTGAAGAACCTTTATTTTTAAGCAACAGTACGAGTAATGAGTCATTATGCATAGAACGATGCGGTGTCGTTATAGGTTGCGATAAAAGGCGAGAATGTCATAATACATAGTATGAGATACAAAGATGTTTATTACATAATCGGAACCGCATATGCCGGCAAATCTACAATGGTTAAGATGTTAGCCGAGAAGTTTGGCGGAATAGCATGTGAAGAGAATTATCATGATATTCTTCTTGACGGATTGGACAGCAGGGAATTCCCGAATCTTACATATACCAGAGACCTGAAGGACTGGTCGGATTTTGTTCGCAGAACCCCTGAAGAATATGCGCGATGGATATTTGATGTGGCAAAAGAATGCGAAGTCCTGGAACTCAGGATCCTTGATGATCTGAGACAGAAGACCGATAAGAAGATCTTTGTCGATACGAATATCTCCGTTGAGACTCTGCGTGAGATATCTGATGGTGAACATGTTCTTGTAATGCTGGCAGATCCCTCTATATCCGTCAATAGATTCTTTGAAAGACCTGACAGGGAGAAGCAGTTTATCTATCAACTCCTTCTTAATGAGCCCGATCCGGATAAGGCAATGGCGAATTACAGGGAAGGTTTGATGCTGATAAATTCACCTGAGAGATATCAGGCGCTTGAGAATTCAGGATTTCCGGTCATCTGCAGAGATGAGAACAGGACCGTTGAACAGACTTTGGAGATGGTAAGAAAGATCTTTGCGTTGTAATCTTGTTTATGATTTTGAACAACAGAAGGTTGATATTTTGATTATCAAAGTATATTATGTGCCTATACTTGATAATGGGTGGAGATAACTGATGCTCAGAACGATAGCGATGATGTATATCACTTTATTGCCGGCCATTTTCGCCGGTGCTTTTGTTATGCTGTGGTGTAAGCTCCCGATATTGAAGTTCATGGCTAAGCCGATCGACTGCGGCAGGAATTTTGTTGACGGCAGGAGAATATTCGGCGACCACAAGACGTGGAAGGGAATATTGGGATATGTGCTGTTCAATATACTTTTCGCGATACTTTGGGGATTCGCCTGCAAGAATCAGACATTGAGCGGGCTGAATTTCTTCTATCAGAATAATGAGAATACTGTTCTCTTCAATCTCCTCATAGGAGCGCTGATCGGCCTCGGCTATGCGCTTTTCGAGCTTCCGAACAGCTTTATGAAGAGAAGATTTGATATAACACCCGGAAAATCCACAAGCGGATTCTCAAGGGTGTTTTTTATTTTTCTGGATCAGGCTGATTCGGTGTTCGGAGTTGCGCTTGTGGTCTGGTTATTCTATCCGTTGGGAATACTTCGTTATCTGGCATATGTGTTGGTGGGAGCTGTTACACATCTGCTTATCAACATGTTGCTTTATGCGATGAAGCTTCGTAAGAATATGGTGTGAGGGAGATATTTGATGTTAGTCAGATTAGACAGCAGTAAGACCGGGTTTGATAAGCTTGGCAATAAGGGTAAGTTCCTGCTTGAGATGAAGCAGGCCGGCCTCAATGTTCCGAACGGTTTTGTGCTCGACAGCGACACCTATGACGAGGCTGTTAAGGGCGGCACGGAAGAGAAGATCGGTGAGGTTTTGTCGAAGCTTACAAAGGATAATGTCTCGGAGACCGGAGCGCTTTTGAAGGAGCTTTTTGATAAGGTCGAGTTGCCTTCTGAAGTCAGGAAAGAGATTTGTGAATCTGTAGATGTGAACAAGCTCTATGCCGTTCGAAGCAGCGGTACGAAGGAGGACCTTGATGAGTTCTCTTTTGCCGGTCAGTATGAGACTTTCCTCAATACCAAGCCGGAAGACATTGAAGCGAAGGTTATCGAATGCTATAAGTCGATGTTCGGAGAGACTATTCTCAGTTATCTTGTCAATCACAAGATAGATACGTCTGAACTTAAGATGTCAGTAGTAGTTCAGGAGATGGTTGATTCAGAGAAGAGCGGCATCTGTTTTACGATCGATCCGATTACTGGCGATGACAAGACGATGCTCATAGAAGTATCTGAAGGACTCGGTGAGAATATCGTCAGCGGCAAGACCGTCCCGGAGCAGTATCACTACAACTGGTTCGATAACAGGGAAGTTGACCGCTCCGATAAGAATAAGCTCATCAGCGAAGAGAATGTCCGGGAATATGCACGCGTATTCGCTTCGATCCAGCAGAAGTTCGGTTATCCGTGTGACATAGAGTTTGCCGTTGAAAACGACGAGCTTTTCATTCTTCAGTCAAGAAGGATCACCAAACTGAATTATTCGGGGATCAGAGATATCTGGAGCACGGCCGACTTCAAGGACGGCGGTGTATCTGCCAAAGTCTGCACTCCTTATATGTGGAGCCTTTATGAATATATCTGGGAGCATGCTCTCCGCGACTTTATCGTTAGTTCCAAGATACTCCGCGATAACGAACTTCCGGAGAAGCTCGGTCAGATGTACTACGGAAGATGTTATTGGAATCTCACCGCAGTTAAGAAGACGATGGAACAGATCGTCGGATATAAGGAGAGAGAATTTGACAGCGAATACGGAATCGTCGGAACCTATGAAGGCGACGGCAAGAGGACGGAAGTTACTCCTAAGGTCCTTTGGCACATGATTCCGATCGTTATCAAGCAGAACGGTTTTCTTAAGGACAGGAAAAAGAATTCCGAGCGTTATAAGAGCGAGCTGCTTGCGCTCTACTACGATTATAAGGATAAGTACGATAACAAGAAGATCAAAGACATTACCCGTGATTATGTCGAGATCACGCGCAATACTTATCTCAGAAGTGAGTCCACGTATTTTTGGCAGATCTTCATTAACACCGTTCATCAGTCGATCTACAAGGAGAGCCTTCTCAAGGATGTCTCCGAGAGCGAATATCTGTCGCTTTTGGGAAGCATAGATAATATCTCTCATTTGCTTCCCTTCTACGATATGTGGGAGATTACGCGTAAGATCAGAACGGATGATGAGACCTTCAATTACTGGAAGGAGAATACTGCAGACGAATTAACGGCTCATATTGACGATGAAGTACATGACATGCCGCTTGTAAAAAAGCTCATTGCCGATTATGGTTACCATTCGGATATGGAGCTTGATATCACATATCCATGCTATTACGAAGAACCGCAAGTCATGGTCGCGATGGTCAAGGACATGGCTCTTCTTGACGATTCATTCTCACCTTTTGAGGATAAAGAGAGAGGAACGGCAGTTTATAAGAATATCCTGAAAGAACTTGAGGGCAAAGTCTCATCTGCCAAGTATAAGAAGATCTCGAAAAAAGTCATCAACATGCGCCGCATGCTCTGGTGGCGTGAAGAGTTCCGTGATGTCTCGACACGTTTCTACTACATGCTCCGTATGTATTCGATCGAGTATGCAAAGAAGCTTGAAGCAGACGGCGTTCTTGATAAGTGGGAAGATATCTGGTTCCTGAAGGTCGGTAATGTCTGGGATTACATTGACGGCTTGAAGACAAAGGAAGAACTTCGGATCCTCGCTGAGAAGAACAGGTTCTACTATAATGCGTACAGGAATTACATCAGTGATAACGAGATCGGAAGCGACTTTAAGGTTATTGCAGATTCAAAGAGCGCCATAAAAGGACTCGGTGCAAATAACGGTAAGGTAACCGGTGTTGCAAGAGTTATCGAGGACTTCAGCCAGATAGACAGATTGCAGCAGGGTGATATCCTTGTTACAAGATTTACGGATACGGGATGGACTTCAAAGTTTGCGATTCTGTCCGGTATCGTTACCGAGTACGGCGGCATCTTATGTCATGCCGCCATCGTATCGAGAGAATACGGGATCCCGGCAATCGTATGCTGCAGAGATGCCATGAGCAAGATCAGTGACGGTCAGATCATTACGATCGACGGAAGCACGGGCGAAGTAGTGATCAACGAGGGGGATAAGTGATGTTGGTAGGCAAGTGGAACAAGTCCGTTATCCTGACTTATGTGGGCATGGCCATTGCGGTCCTCGGAATGATCCTTGCATTCTCGCAGGAGAGGATCAGTTACTCATTTTGCTGCCTGATGGTTGCGGGGATCTGCGACCTTTTTGACGGTGCCGTGGCAAGAAGATGCAAGCGTACCGAAGAAGAAAAGCAATTCGGTATCCAGCTTGATTCTCTTGTCGATGTTGTGAACTTTATCGCTCTCCCGATCTGCATATCCATATCGATCGGTCTGACTCACATATGGGATATTGCGATCCTTATCCTGTTTGCGATCGCAGGCGTGGCAAGACTGGCTTACTTTAATATCGTTGCAGACAGCGAAGGACCTGTTAAGTACTATCTCGGTCTGCCGGTTACTTATTCGGCCTTGATCTATCCCGTTCTGTATCTGCTCAGACTAATATTGAACGATAACATCTTTCTTCCGGTATATTCATGCGGAATCGTTGTCGTGGCAGTTCTTGAAGTGCTTAAGGTGAAGATGCCGAAGCCCAAGGGAATCTGGTACGGTATCTTCGGAGTCCTTGCGATCGCAATGCTCGCAGTGTTTTTGTGTTTGTGTGATGTCTTATGAAGATCTACGACAGAGTAACAAAGACATACGAGGAGATAGAACAGTACGGAGCCGGCAAACTGGAGTTCCTTTACAACAATCCCTTCGGTCGTCTCTTTCTGCGTCTTGCAGTATCTTCTTTTGTCTCGGGTATTTACGGTAAGAGGAATTCAAGCAAGCGTTCTGCCAAGAAGATCCCCGGCTTTATAAAAGAACAGAATATCGACATGAATGATTTTGAGGACAGGGAATATGTGTCATTCAATGATTTCTTCACTAGGAAGATCAGACCCGGAAAACGTCCTGTCGACATGGATGACAAAGCTCTGATATCGCCTGCTGATTCCAAACTCCTGGTATATAAGATCGATAGTGACACGAAGCTCTTCGTTAAGGGGAGAGATTACACAGCCGGTGAGATCCTGGGTGATGAACAGGAGGCGGATGCCTTTAAGAACGGCTATGCGCTCGTCTTCAGACTTTGCGTAAATGACTATCACAGATACTGCTACACGGACAGCGGCAGTGTCATAAAGAGCCGGAAGATAAAGGGAAAACTTCACACGGTAAGTCCCGTCTCAAAAGATCACAAGATCTATAAAGAGAACAGCCGCGAGGTATATATCCTGAAGACGGATAACTTCGGTACGGTGGCATATGTTGCCGTCGGCGCGATGCTTGTCGGAAAGATGGTTGACAGCGGTGCGAAGGTTTTCGAGAAGGGACAGGAGAAAGGTTATTTTGAGCCCGGCGGCTCTACTGTTATTATATTCGTGAATAATGTCTCGATCGACGAAGACATAATGGAACAAAGCATTAACGGAATAGAGACTAAAGTAAGATACGGGGAGGGAATAGGAATAGCTTTATGATCAAGCGGATTTATCTATACTATAAAGAACGTTATCCGATCATTCTGAGATTTTTGCTGGGAGTGATCGTTTTCTTTGAGATACATTTCATCATACTTCTTAACTCGGGATTGACGTGGCAGGATTTCCATCTTGGAATATCTGAAGTTGTCGGTGCATACACGGTCTTTGCATTTTTGCTTTGGCTTCGTGTCGCTGACGACATCAAAGATTATGAGACCGACAAGGTACTCTTTCCGGAAAGACCCCTGCCGAGCGGACGTGTTACCAAGAAAGATCTCATGATCTCATGCAGCATCTTTCAAGTGATCGCTATCGCTCTGAATGTGATATTCATGCGCGAAAACATCTGGTGCTTCATAATCTTGTATGTCTACGGATATCTTATGAGCAAGTGGTTCTTCAGAAAAAAGAAGATCCAGCCGAGCCTTCCGCTTGCACTGATCACGCATAATCCTGTTCAGGCGATCATCAATCTATACATAATCTCTTTTACCATTCAGAAATACGAACTTCAGCCGTTCACGCTCACCAACATAATGGCCCTTTGGACACTGTATTTCCCTGCACTTATCTGGGAGGTATCACGTAAGATCAGAGCCCCTAAGGATGAGACCGATTATGTCACATACTCTAAGCTCTTCGGTTATAAGGATTCAACGATATTTGTTCTTATCCTTACGATAATGGACATCATCACAAACTTCATCCTCGTGTGGAAGCTTAACAAGATCTCCATTGGTGTTCTTGGTCTGCTCGTAGCCTGGATGACATGGAAGTTCATTCAGTTTATAAAGGATCCCGAGAAGTTCGTCCTTGTTAAAAAGGTTGAGCGATATACATATCTTCAGGAAGGGACGATGCTTCTTACCGTAGCGGTATACCTGATATTCGGAAAGATCTGATCGGAAGATGTACGGAACAAAGACAGACAATCTGATAAAGCTTAGAGAGAACGGCTTCAACGTTCCTGCATTTACGGTTATCCCTTATGACGATGCCGTCAGGGATGATCTTAAAGCAGAGCTCCCTTCTTCTGCTGAAAAGTTTGCCGTAAGGAGTTCGGCAAATATCGAAGACGGCACGTCAGAGAGTTTTGCAGGACAATTCGATACATATCTCAATGTCAGCAGAGAAGATGTACCTTCGAAGGTAAAACTCATAGTCGATTCGATTAACAATGACAATGTAAAAGACTATATCGCCAACAGGAAGATCGATGCTGAAGATGTGAAAATGAATGTCATCGTTCAGGATATGGTCGATGCCGATGTTGCAGGAGTTCTCTTTACGGCAAATCCGCAGGGCATCTTGAACGAGAGTGTAATTACTGTCGGAAGAGGTCTGGGTGAAGGTGTCGTATCCTCCAAAGTCGATACGACATCCTATTACTACAATCTGACAGACAGGATCTGTTATTACGAGGGCGAAGAAGACCTGTTATCACCTGAGAAAACGGAAGAATTGATCGAGACTTCCGAGAAGATAAAAGAGATATTCGGCGAGTATCTTGATATTGAATTCGCGATCAAAGATGACACTGTCTACATTCTCCAGGTCCGTGCTATCACGACGCTTAAGACAGACGATCCTCTCATCATGGATAACAGTAATATCGTTGAGAGTTATCCGGGCATATCATTGCCTCTTACGACATCATTTGTCGATCTTGTTTACAGCGGTGTTTTCAGTGGGCTTTCGGCACGCGTGCTTAAGAATGACAAGGAATTGTCGAAGCGTGAGGAGGTCTTCCTCAACATGACCGGACACGTTAACGGACGTGTGTATTATAAGATAAGCAACTGGTATACGGTGCTTAAGTTTCTGCCCTTCAATAAGAAGATAATTCCGGTGTGGCAGGAGATGCTCGGAGTGCGCAATAAGATCTATAATGTTGACAGTGTAAACATTAATCCGTTTGTGCGTATCGCGACATACTTCAATTCGTTCTATGAGCTTACTTCCGTGCCGCGGCACATGAAGCAGTTGAATGAAAAATTTGCCGTTATCAATGAAGAGTTTTACAGGCGATATAACGAGTCGCTTACGCCTTCTGAATTGGCGGAACTATTTAACGACATAAGAGCAAAACTTTTTGCATGTTGGGATGTAACGCTTCTTAACGACATGTATTCATTTATCTTCACGGGCCTCCTTAAGTCACGTCTCAAGAAGAAGTATGACAAGAGTGATAAGGAAATTAATGAGTATATAAGTTGTATCTCAGAGATAGAGAGCATGAAGCCTGTTCTTGCCATAATGAAGCTTGCTGTCGGTAAGGATGAACTGACACCTGAGAATTACGAAGAAGCTAAACGCGAATATATTCGTCTATACGGCGATCGTAATCTCGAAGAACTTAAGCTTGAGAGCAGAACATTCAGAAGCAATCCGGAGCTTCTCGATAAAAGGATCGAGGAGTATAGGGCTGATATTGAAGGATTAAAAAGAAATTGGGAGAGCCTCAATTCAGGAAAAGAGCCTTCCGAGACATATGATGCATTGTCTCGTTTCTATGTTAAAAGAGCTGTTCTGGGAATATCTAACCGAGAGGTCTCCAGACTTAACCGCAGCAGGATCTACGGTATGGTCCGTCTTCTTATCGATACATTCGGTGCCAGATATAAAGAACAGCATCTTATCGCTGAACAGAGCGACATATATTATCTTGAAGTCGATGAGGTATTGTCTCTTGCTTCAGATCCCCGTGACATGAAGAAGACGGTTAAGGAACGTAAGGAGCAGTATGAGATGTACAATGCGTTGCCTCCTTATTCCAGGATCATATTTGAGAGTAAAGAGTTCAACAAAAATCATGCAAGCATTAATGCCTACCATAAACAGCTCGATGAGAACGAGCTTGCCGGTGTTCCGTGTTCCGGCGGAATTGCCGAAGGTGAGGCATTGGTGATCAATGACATAAACGACACGGGTGACGTAAGGGATAAGATCCTTATAACCAAGATGACTGACCCGGGCTGGGTCTTCCTTCTTGCTACTGCGAAGGGTGTTATCTCCGAGAAAGGTTCCCTGTTATCACACACGGCAATCATCTCCAGAGAGATAGGCGTTCCTTCGGTTGTCGGAGTTAAGGACCTGTTACTTAACATCAGGACGGGGGATACGATCAGGATGAACGGTGATACCGGTAAGATAGAGATCATTAAAAGAGGTGAGAATATATGAGATTGCAACAGTTCGACAAAGAAGAGAAGTGTATTAAGGATTTTCTTAAGCTTCCGGCTTCACTTTACGGGTCAAAAGACAATACCGAAGACCCTGATTCCATGAAGAAGATACTTCTGGGAGAACATCCCTTGAGTAAATACTTTAAGCTGGACAAATTCCTTGTTTACGACGATCGTAACAATGTTACAGGCCGTTTTTGCATCACTTCCTATGAGGGCGACAGCGTAGCTTATCTGGGTTTTTTTGAGTGTGTGAACGATCCTGAGGCAGCGAAGTTTCTGTTCGACAGTGCATACGATTTTTGTGCTGAGAACGGGTTCGAGAGTATTCAGGGACCTGTCGATGCATCCTTCTGGATCAAGTACAGACTTAAGATAAACAAGTTCGAGTCTCCGTACACGGGAGAACCTTATAACAAAGATTATTACTTTAAGATGTTCAAGGATAACGGCTTTGAAGTCATCGAGCATTATACGTCCAATGAGTTCCGTTCGGTTGACGAGAGCTATGTGAATGAGAAGTTTGCGGAAAGATACAAGAGCTTTCTTGATAACGGTTATGAGATAAGAAGCGTCAGGGAAGATGAGATTCCGGAACGCATCGACGATGTATATGAACTTATAGCGAAGCTCTACTCTGATTTCCCGATATTCAAGTATGTCAGCAAGGAGGATTTCCGCGAGGTCTTTAAGAGCTATGGTACGATAATGGATACGAGCATGACCAAAGTGGCTTTCCATGAAGGCAAGATGGTCGGCTTCTATATCTCGGTCCCTGACTTCGGCAATCTCGTTTATCACACGGGAAATCCGCTTAATCTTATGAAGATATTGAAGCTCAAGAAGAAGCCTGAACGCTATGTCATGCTTTACATGGGAGTTGACGAGAGACACAGAGGCCTCGGTAAGGCTCTTGTTTATGCGATAATGAAAGAACTTATGGAAAGCGGTCTGCCGAGCATCGGTGCGCTGATCCGCGACGGCAAGGTTAATCAGAATTATGCGTCCGACGAGATCGCGGATGTTTTTGAATATGTGCTTTTGGAAAGGAAGATAGGATAAAAATGAATGAACTCGAGAAGTTCCTCAGAGAGGACTATGAGAAGTGGGGAGATCGTGAGTATCTCCATGAGATGAAAGACGGAAAATACGAGAGCATTACTTTCGCAGAGTTCATCGAGAGAGTTAACTGGCTCGGAACATACTTTGTAAGCAACGGCTACAAGGGAAAGAATATCGGCATCTACAGTCCCAATTCGATCGATTGGATGATCGCCGACGTTGCGATAATGAACTATGTCGGACTTAGTGTCGGTCTCGCCAAGGATTGGAAGGGCGATAATCTTCAGTACGCGATCGGCAAATGCGATATTGCGCTCCTTCTCTACGGCAAGACACAGGAAGAATATGTCAACGCAGTAAGGGAACAGTTCCCCGAAGTCGAGTTCGTTTGCATTGAGGATGAATTCGATAACATGCTCGAAAAGGGTAAGGCCTGCTGCAAGGAACTCTTTGCTCTTGAGCCTGCAGATGAGGATGCTCCCGCAAAGATAGTATTCACCAGCGGTTCAACATCATTCCCTAAGGCTGTTCCGCTCTCCATAAAAAATATCTATTCAAGCTATGAAGCGCTCTACAGAAGAATCCCTCTCAACGAGAATGATGTCTGCTATCTGTTCTTACCTTTGAATCACACATACGGTTCTATATTTAATTTTCTGTATTCTCTTGTATTCGGATATAGGGTATATCTTACCGGCGACATCAAGAACATGGTTCAGGAGATGATGCTTGTTAAGCCGACCGTCTTCTGCGCGGTCCCGTTTGTGTGCGTCAGATTTTTCGAGGCCTCGGAAGCAATGAAAGTTCCGCTCAAGGCGCTTATCGGAGGCGAACTGAAGTATCTGTTTATCGGAGGTTCATGCCTGCCGCTTAATGTCAGAAAGGCTTTTATTGCCGAAGGCATCAACCCCATGAACGCGTATGCTCTGTCCGAGACGTCATCAGGCTTTGCGATCGATTATCCGGATGTTACGGATATGGACAGTGCCGGAACTCTTCTAGAGTATGTAGATGCAAAGGTTGTGGATCCTGACAGTGACGGGATCGGAGAACTTGCCATCAAGGGCCCCAATGTATTCCGCGGTTATTATGCAGACCCCGAAGCTACTGCCGGAGTATTCGATAAGGACGGCTACTTTCTCACCGGTGATCTTGGTTCGATCCGTGATAATAAGGTGTATATCAAGGGCAGAAAAGATTCCATGCTTGTTCTGAGCAACGGGGAGAATGTATCGTCAAGAAGGATTACCGAGAAGATCAAGTCTGCCGACCCGCGTATCGCATCTGTTAAGGTTTTTGTGCGCGAAGGAAGTCTTGTCTGTGATATCTATGTTGCCGACAAAGCTTATATAGAAGACGATTGGCAGGCAGTGATAGACAGAGTCAATGAAGGACTCTCGAAGTTTGAGAAGATCAGAAAGTACAGTGTCGGCGATGTCGGATCATTGCTTAAAGGCTGATATTTTGCGAGAATGATGGCAAAAGCGGTGATTAATACCGTTTATCCGTGAAAAACTACCGAACACCTGTTTTTTATGACAGGTGTTTTTCGTAAATGTATAGTGATGGCGTAAGGAGGAAACATTGATGATTTTCGAATTGCGGATTAAAAAGGATTGCGACGAATCTGTAGTTGCGACAGTGCATGAGAGAACACCGCTCGTAGATGAGATAGAGCGGTTGGTCCTTCAGGATTCTGTTATCGACAAGGTCGTCGGATACGAAGAGGATTCAATCGTCATGATCTCCATGAGTGACGTGGAGTGCTTCAGCTCGGAAGGTGACAAGGTGTTCGCACACTTAAGAGGCGGAAAGACTTTCCTGATCAAGAAGAGGCTCTACGAACTGGAGGAGATTGTGCCAAAAGAATTTGTGCGGATAAGCAAATCTGCATTGGCAAATTGGGATCAAGTTGCAAGACTTAATGTTCAGCTTTCCGGAGTAGTGAATGTTGTCTTCAAGAGCGGATACTCAGACTACATCTCGAGAAGATGTTTTGCTGAGATCAAGAGGAGGTACGGATTATGAGAAAACATGTAAAACAGTTTGTTATGAGGGGATTGATGGCAGCGGCAGGCGGACCGATAATCCTTGCAATAGTATGGCTCTGTATTGCGGCATCGGGCAATCTGACCACACTTACGGTAAAAGAAGTAGCCATGGGCATCATTACAACATCGATAATGGCATTTGTCGCAGCGGGAATATCGATCGTCTATCAGATCGAAGCATTGCCCAAAGCTGCAGCCGGTTTGATCCAGGGAGCAGTTCTATATTGCGACTATCTCGGATTCTATTTGCTCAACGGATGGCTTCCTTTGAACAGCATCTGGATATTCTCATTGATATTCGTCGGATCATTCATTGCCATCTGGCTTTGCATATACATTCCGATAAAGATATCGGCGAATAAGATCAACAGACAGTTGAAATAAAGAAAGCGGGACGACGGTCCCGCTTTTTTGCAAGCATATTAGTGAGTATCTTTTTGTGTGATCTCTACCTTCTTGTTATCAGGCGGTATGTTCAACTGAAAGTACTCAGGCGGAATGACTATTTTGATGGGTGAATTCTCTTCGTCATAACAGTGGCGGTAGTCATAATCAACTCCTGATGTGTAGAGTTCAGCCTTGCCCACGCTGTCACCGAGATCGTTGGACTTGAAGAGCAGAGACGCAAAGATCAGGCATGCCAAGCCGAATCCTACACCGATTGCCAAAACATATGCAAATAATGTATACATATTATCCCTGCCTTTTCTTTGCGAAGTTGAATATTGATTGTGACTGAGTAAGTTTGATGCTCTTGACCGTCTTAACGAGTTTACGGATACCGATCGAAAACATGGCGATCGCGCCGGCTAAGATGAAAGATGTCAGATAAACAATGCTGTCTGATGAAGAACTGCTTTTCCCGGTTGAGAATAAGAGTGATGCCATCGGACTTAACAACAGGTAGGAGACTACTGATAATAATATTCCGGATATAAAGAGCAAGGAATAGAACAGTCCTTGGTTCCATGGTATTCCGCATACGATCTTACCGGTCTGACCATTAACGATGATGGTGTTGTGCTTGCCCTTGTATTCGTATGTAACGAACCATGCAGGGAGCATAGCATATGTCATTCCTTCGTAGTCGATGGCGACCGCGTGATGCGAATCATAGATCTTCTTTGAACTTGCTTTTTTAGGTATGTTTTGTAATACCGCCTGTTCAAAGTATTCGCGTGAACGGTTCATCGCAGCATATCTGAGATCGGCATAATTAACGTCAGAGATATTGGAATAGAAGCCCAAAAGAAAGTCTTCATTGAATTCTCTGATCTGCGTAAAATCATATGGCTCAAGTCTGGAACTGCTCTCGTCTGATAACAGCTGCGAAGCATCGAGCGGAATGTTCTTGAGCAACATTTTTCCTGCTCTTCCGTAATACTTCGTATACGTGTGCTTACCTTGCTTGACCTGGCCTTTGACGGTTACGTATCCGTAATCCCTGCAATTGATTATCCAATAAGGAATATAGATCCCTCTTACATTGTTTGCTTTGAAGTTCTTGAGGTCCTTCGGAACGAAGATGCCTTTCTTGAACCGCTCGGATATCAGTTCTACGGCATCATCCTGTGAGATCTTGAACGGAATGATACCGTGTGGTCTCTTATGACGGGAGATCCTGCTGAATACTACTGAAGAGTTTCCGCAGTAAATACACTTGGTGGAAGCTTCGGATCCGTTGATGATTATCTCACCGCCGCAACTGGAACAGGTATAGACATAACAGTCCATGAATTCTTTCGAATCGATACCGTTTATCTCGTTAAATGACTCAGGTCTGTTGTTTACGATCGGATCGCTGTCAGATACTCCTACCTCGATTGTTGAGAAGTCGGCACCGCAATGTGCGCATAGCATTCTTTGTGTACCGGGGTCGAAAACCAACTGCCCGGCACAGTTCTTACAATAATAAAACATCCCTTAACTCCTAATCTATACGCCGGCCTTATTCCTTACCGGTACACGTTTCCTGTCAAAACAGTTACTAATTGTATCATAACTGAACGCATAGTGTGCAAAAAGTTTCCCTATTGAGCCGGCGCGCAATGCGCCTTTGAATTCTGTTAACAAAAGTTAAACTATCAGCGCTTCTTCTTGAAATACTTAAGATAAGGCAGATAATATATTTATAAGAAAAATTGACATTTCAAAGATACCTCATTCTGATTCAACACAAGGCGAAAAGAGGCGAGACTTATGGAATCTGCAATTAATCTCGAATCCGTTTATATTACCGATCTTGTCGGCGTTTTTATTCTTGTGCTTCTATTGGTTACTCAAGGTTGGAAGGTCCCCACACGTAAGACCGAGAGCCGCATCCTGTTGGGATTGATAATCTCTTCCATCGTGAATTGCTTAGTTGATCTGATGGTTTTCGCGCTTGACGGAAAACCGGGCAACGAGCATTATACGGCATTGATGCTGGGTAATACCTATCTTTATCTTTATATGATGATCATCGGTATCGGAATAATCTACTTTGTCGTTAAGCATATAGATCACAAGACACAGGGTATCCATATAATCCTGTTCTGGATCCTGCTTGTCATTGAAGCCGGTCTTCTCATAGTAAACTTCTTTGAGCCGATCGTATTCAGGATCGATGAGTACAACAGATATCAGAGAGGTTACTATTACATCCTGTTTGTTATCCTGGCATATGTCATGATGCTGTACGGGTGTTTGTATTATTTTGTAAACAAGTTCCGCATACCTACTCTGAGATATTTTCCTGTGTATCAGTTCATACTACCGATCCTTATCGGCAATTCGGTACAGATGCTCCACTACGGAATCTCACTTATTCCTCTGAGCTTTGTTATCTCGTTTATGTTTATGGCAAGCTCGCTTCAGAATGAGTATATCCGTCTGGATAAGCTTACCGGTGTATACAACAGGTTTGAACTTGATAAGTCAATGATGGTCAGGAAATTCAGATATAAAGAGACTATCGCGGTCATTATGCTCAATCTGAATGATTTCAAGACGATCAATCAGAAGTTCTCACATGACGAAGGCGACAGGGCGCTTATAGACTTTGCAAACATTCTCACGGATACTGTCGGTAATGAGGGCATAGTCGTAAGATTCTCAGGCGATGAATTCTGCATCTTCATCCGCAAAGCTAACAGGATCAACCTTAATGAGTATAAGAACAGACTCCGCGCCAAGATCGATATCTATAACCAGACCTCAGGAAAGCCCTATAAGCTGTCGGCAGCGATAGGCGGAAAGTTCTTTGATCTCAGCCACGATAACGGTGACGATCTTCTGAGGCAGGTTGATGCGCTCATGCGTGTTGATAAAGCTCAATACTATGCAGAATTGGAGCAAGCTGTTGAGAAATGAGGTTAATTTGAATTTTTGTCTTAAAAATCACCCAAAGCAAAGAATATCAATTTATAATGAGCATAGGCTCGTTTAGAGCTTATGTGAACATGGGAGGCCGCAAATGACACTTGAAGAATTGTATGAAGGTAAGAATCTTGGAGATTTCTATCTTGGAAAAGTCACACAGATTTACAGAAGTAACTGTATTGCCCAGATCGACAACGTTGACTTGCTGACTGACAGAAGCAAACTCAGTAAGTCTTTTTTGCCGAATACCATCAATAACTTTGTTGTAATAGAATCGACATTGGGTGTGTTCCTGGGTGAGGTTTTCGAGAACAAGGCATCCAGAAAGAATATCTATGAGTCAGGCTCAGCCGGAAGTAAGAGTGATTACCATGAGATCTGCATCGATACGATAGCTCTTCTCAGACCTGATCGTAACAAGTTCGAACTCGCAGGCTTCAATACACTCGGTATTACCGATAAGGTTTATCTCGCTTCAGACGAAGTATATAAGTTATTCCTGCGCTCACTCGAGTTCACGGGCGGAGATGAGGAACCGCTTCCTTCATTTGCAACATATCTCAACAGAGCTCAGGCTGAAGTTGAACTTAAGCCGAGTACGCTGTTCAACCGTCACCTCATGTGTATCGGAGCTACGAACAGCGGTAAGTCGACAACGGCTCTCGCCATTCTTGATAAGGTAGTCTCGACAAAGCATAAGGCACTCATTATCGACCCTACAGGCGAGTATAAGAATGCTTTTAACAGTGATGAGATCACGAAGCTTACACTTGGTGTAGATACGACCATTGCGCCCGGTAAGATAACAATGGAGCAGTGGGAGAAGTTGTTCGAGACTGAGAACGGCGGACAGAGTGCAACACTTGCAGAAGCGATCACATCACTTCGTTATATGAATAAGGTCGGCGAGACAACTGTCTATAACAAGATCGGTGAGAGTATCGATGAGATTCAGGAGAATCTGGCGTCCGTTACAAGAGAAGATACGGAGTTCAACATTGAGCTTCTTCCTGAACAGATTCAGTGTGAGGCCGTACGCGAACCTGAAAGAGACAATAACTACAATTTCAGATTCTGCTACGATTCGCTCAAAGCGAATGCGAACGCATCTCTCGTTCAGAAGATCCAGTATCAGTTCACAAATACGAGATTGCTCTCATTCTTCTCAAGTGAGCCCGGCATGTATAATCTACTTGATGTCATCGAGCAATTCGTTCATCTTCCTGATGTAAGTCTTTACATCGACACCTCATCACTTGGTGCTTCCGAAGGTATCGGCGGAATGGTAATCGATCTTGTAAGTAATTTTGTTATGGATCAGGATGATATCTGCCCGTTCGTATTCTTCATCGATGAGGTTCACAGATATACGAAGTCCAGATATTCTGACAGAGAATTTCACGGCGGTCTGACACTCATCGCAAGAGAAGGCCGTAAGAAGGGTATCTTCCTTTATCTTACAACACAGAATCCGAAGGACGTTGCTCCGATCCTCTTCGGTCAGATCGGTACGATGTTGATCCACAGACTCATGCTTAATGATGAGATCAAGGCGGTCGAGAGCCATCTTGATGATTATGCACTTAAGCATGTACGTAAGCTTAATCAGGGTGAAGTCATCCTGACGAGCGTAAACCTCCTCCACAACATGTTTATTCATGTCAGGAAGAGTGAAAGAACACAGCATAACCAGACACCTCAGCTCTAAGCTGATCTGCCGCTCAGTGCGGAAATGAATACGATAAACTACGGGCTGCCTCGAGATCGTTTTGAGGCAGCCCTTGTTTTACTGAGCCCTGACTGATGTTGAACATGCGAGGCGCGAAGCGGGACTGTTCTTTTCACGAATTTTTGCCCCATATATCCATGATCACTTCCCAAGAATGCTTTTCGTATATATGTGTGTCAAGCGAACAACTGAAAAATTCAAAACATACAGATCAGAAAGGAATAATAGAATGAATAACTCGAATAAAGACATCAAGGAATCTGAATTTGAAGGCGGCGTCGCCGGTTACGGCTCAGAGTGGAACTTTTGATCAGGTCTTTCCTTTTATGCGGTTGACGGCATCTTCGTAATCGATGCATTTCTTTGCCTTGAGAAGATGCTTCTTCTCGCGTTCGATATCTTCAAAAGAAACACTCCAATATGTCCAGAGTTCCTTCATTCTGTAGAGGACATTTATGTCGGGTGACATGACCTTTTTGTACTCTTCGTAAAGCTCATCGTGGAACTTCCAGAAGCGTGTATTATCAGAAGCTGTATTACCGTTTTGAAGTTCTTCCGAGAGCGAAGGTTTTGCCAGAAGGCCTCGTCCTATCATGACGGTGTCTATGTTCTGTCCCATCTCCTGACACAGTGAATCATAGTCGTCCTTGCTTCTGATGTCACCATTGTATACGAGCGGAACCTTCGCATTATCCAATGCATAGTGGTAGTATTCGCGGTGCGGAGTACCTTTGTAGAAGTCTTCTCTGATCCTGGGATGAATTATCAGCTCGCTTATGGGAAACTCATTGAAGATCTCGAGAAGTCGTCGGAATTCTTCGCAGTCTTTGTATCCGAGTCTCGTTTTTATCGAGACTGATGATCCCTGATTCTCTGAAAAAGAATATATATCTTCAAGAAAATCTCTCAACTTTTCCGGTTCGGTCAGAAAAGCTGCACCTTTGCCTTTGGCACATACCGTTCCGGAAGGACATCCGAGATTAAGATTTACTTCTTTATAACCGAATGAGTTAAGCTCTTTGAGCGCATCGATAAAGTGATCGGATCTGTTGGTTAATATCTGCGGAACCAGAAAGATCCCTTTGTTGTTATCGGGAATCAAGTCTTTTCTGTCTCTGGGAGTTATCGCACACTTGTCGGCGGGTGATGTGAAGGGGGCAAAATACTTATCGATATGTCCGTAATGTTTCTCGTATGCATTGCGGTAGATATAACCGGTAAGGCCTTCAAGCGGCGCGAAGTAGAGCTTCATAATGTAATCCTTTTTCCTTTTATTGTGCCCTAATTTTTACACTATTTTCTGTTATTATGGAAGAGAATATGATTTGCGCGGGGGAGAGAAATGTTCACAGTACCGATGGCTTTGGTTGATTTTTTGCCTGTAATTCTCTTTGCCGCGGCAGTGGTGATACTGCAGGGTGAATTCTATACGCTGTTTTCAAAGATGCAATTCGCGGCATTCAGCAGCGGCGGAACAATGATCGTCACCGCAGGTTTGTTCAAGGCACTCTATAAACTGTTATATGCTGCGGACATTTGCGACTTTGAGAGACTTAATCTGGTTTTCTTTCCTCTTCAGGCAACGGGATTCCTGATAATCGGATTTGCTGCCGTTTCTTTCCTGTTTGCACACGGAGATGACAATAAAAAGAAAGCTGCGGTGTTTGCGCCGCCGGCGTTCTCCGGAACGATGATCTTTGTCATCGGAATGATCGTCGGAGTTGTGGCGTTGTGCGGTTCATTGACGGTCATCTCTGTCAAAATGAAGAAGTACGGAACAATGTTCATTTTTATATTGAGCGTTCTGTTCATGCTTACGATGGGCTATCTTTCCACCAAAGATTTTGAACAGTCATATATTAACTGGATCGCACAAGGTGTGAATATAGTCGGAGAAGGACTGTTCCTTATCGGTGCCGTCAGTCTAAAGAGATCCGGATTAAAGGAATTCAAGTTCTGATGAAGATAACCGGCGGAACAGATCGTTTTTCCTCGAAGTTGAGAAGAGGAATGTCACTGATCATTGCGGCAGCGTTGATGACATCGTGCAGCGTTGGCGTTCACAATGAATCTGTGCCGGGCGAAGATGATTTTCCCGAGATCACCATTACGGAGCCTGTTATTACGGAGCCTTCCATAACTGAGGAATCCATACCGTTTTTTTCGGCTATCAAGTATACGACCGCTGAGCCGGAGAGAGGCACACTTGAAGGTAACAGGCAGACGATAAACTTTTGCCGTGACGGTCAGAAGATCAACGGACGTATCACCATTCCTGAAGGAGAGGGACCCTTTGAGACGATCATCATCTGCGGCGGTCTCTATTCGAGAATGGGAAGGTATTCTTCTAAAGCGAAGAGCTATTGTAATAAAGGGTTTGCCGTGATCGAGTTTGATTTTTTGAATGGTGCACCACCGCCGGATTATGCAGATCCGGAGTATATCGGAGATTTTATTTTCGAGCAGATCCTGGACGTATATGCAGTAGTCGATTCCCTGAAGTTTATTCAAGAGGTTGATACGAATTCTGTTTACCTTTATGGCCATAGCATGGGAGGCCTTGTGGCATCATACGTCGGCACCTTGAGACAGGATGATATCAGCGGCCTGATACTGGTTGATCCGAGCTTCTATGCGAGCAGGCTTATGGAGTTCGAACACGAAGAGACCATTACTACCGATATCGATCATCTGATCACTTTCTGTGAGATCCCGGTTGTAATCATTACGGGTACCACGGGGAGCTTCGGAGAGGATCCGGATTTCTTCGAAGAAGAACTTGAGGCATTCCCGGACTGCAGGTACGTAGTCATTGACGGAGCAAATCATCACATGGATGGCGAATCGGGTGAATTGGTCGTGGAAAGCTCGGTCAGAGCAATACGTTCTTGGTGTAATGAATTAACTCTTTTGTGTATTCTGTAAACAAAGAATAAACTTCTCGATTTATGTTCTTTGAGGGGTTGAAAAGCTCGAAAATAGGAACATAATCTAATTAGTAGACATAAACATATTTGTTAATAAGTTCCTGACATTTATTACTGAGAGACCTCATCGCGTTAAGCTTTTTACTCGCCCAAAAGGAACACAAATTATGGAATCTGCAATTAATCTGCAATCTGTTCTAATAGCCGATCTGATAGGCGCTTTTATTCTGGTAGTCTTGCTTGTGACAAGAGGTTGGAGTTTGCCGACACGTAAGGAAGAGAGCCGCATTATGGTAGTGCTTATTGTCGCATCGCTTTTCAATTGCGGAGTCGATCTGGCGGTGTTTGCGTTTGACGGGAAACCCGGAGCGATCTGTTTTCTCATTGAACTTCTCGGCAATACATATCTGTTCCTTTATGCATTGATCATCGGTGTAGGTCTCATATATGTTGTCCTCAAACATATCGATCACGAGACACGCGGAATGCACATGGTCATCTATTGGAGCATGTGTGTAATAGGTGCCGTACTGTTGTTGATCAACTTCGTATTCCCGGCAGTTTTTGAGATAGACGAGAATAACAGTTATATACGAGGACCGTGTTATCTGATGTTTGTAATCCTCGGCTTCGGACTTTGTTTTTACGGCGTTATCTATTACATAGTCAATAAGATCAAGACTCCCACACTCCGTTACTTCCCGGTGTATGAGTTTATTGCTCCGGTGCTCTTCGGCAACTTCATTCAGATGAGAAATTACGGTATCTCGCTTCTGCCTGTGAGTTTTGCGATATCCTTTGCGGCGATAGTGATCTCACTTCAGAATGAATGTATTTATGTTGATAAACTGACAGGTGTTTATAACCGTTATGAATTGGACAAAGTTCTCAAGGTGCGACAGTTCAGAAGGAAAGAGAAGATCGCAATGCTTATGTTCGATCTTAATGACTTCAAAACGATCAATGATAAGTACTCGCACGACGAAGGCGATAAAGCACTAATTGCTTTTGCA
Organism: Saccharofermentans sp.; assembly: GCA_024403795.1. Classification (GTDB taxonomy): domain Bacteria; phylum Bacillota; class Clostridia; order Saccharofermentanales; family Saccharofermentanaceae; genus Saccharofermentans. The sequence continues at coordinate 18,280 of JAKSRD010000020.1, read as the reverse complement.
GAATGCTTAATGCAGGTAGTGGGCAACAAAGGCATAGTGATCAGATTTGCAGGTGATGAATTCTTCATTTTTATCCGCAAAGCCGATAATGTAGATCTGGAAGATTATAAGAAAAGAGTTTATGCCAAACTCGATGAATACAATGCCAATTCCGGCAAGCCATATAAACTCGTTACCGCGATAGGAAGCAAGATATTCGATCTTAACCGCGATAACGGGAATGACCTGCTTAAGCAGGTAGACAAGTTAATGTATGCGGATAAAGCCGAATACTATAAGACTCATGACAGAAGAAAAAAACCGACAACGGCAGCTGCTAAGATAATGTCGGAGAAGCCGGCTTAAGCCTCATCCGGTTCTTCAAGTTCCGGAGTGTTCTTCTTCTCGACAACAGATTTACCGACCCACTTCTTCTTGTACCAGTAGTACATTACGATGAGACCTCTGATGCATTCGTCAGTTGCAGTTCCGGCATAGATCCCGGCAACTCCGACACCCATGACGACACCTGTAAAGTAACCCATGGTAAGGCCTAATCCCCAATTGCAGAGGATTCCCATAATGAGCGGGAAGATGTACGCCCCGGCAGCCTTCAGACTGGAGACGAAAGTCATGTTAAGGCATCTTCCGAGCTCAACGAAAATATCAACTATCATGATCATCTGACCGAGTCTGATGATGTTCTCGTTGTCTGTAAAATGTGTCAGTGTGAATCGGCATAACAATGCATTGATCGAAGCAAGTGCGAGGGTTATCGGCAGAGAAGTACGGAGAGTTTTAAATACTCTCTTGTAAGCTGCTTCTGTTTTCCCGGCACCTACGAGGTGTCCCGTGATGATCTGTGTTGACATGGCGGATGCATTCGAGAAGATCATCGCATATGAGATAAGCGTATTGCAGTATGCTCTTGCGTTTACCGCATCATTTCCCATCTTATTTACGAATGAAAGAAGTGTTACCTGATAGAGGTTGTAAGTGAGATTTTCTCCTGCAGTAGGAAGACCGATCTTTATCATCTTGCCAAGGAGTTTCCAGGGGAACGGCCTAAGATAGCGTACGGAGATCTTTCCTGTTTTGGTTGCAGCGAAAAAGGCAAATACAACCACGGCAGCTACAAGTCTTGCGATTACCGTTGAGATCGCTACTCCTGCAACACCCAGTTCCAGAAAACTCAAAGGTCCGTACAGGAACAAATAGTTGCCGCCTATGTTAAGAACGTTGATGGCTATTGTTACATATACACCGATCTTTGTGTATCCGTTACATCTCAAGATCTGGATCATTACATTGAAAATGGCCGTCAGGAATCCGCCGCCGCCGACTATGTAGATATAGATCATTGTATAAGGACGCATCTCGTTTGTGACATGAAGGAATCTCATGAGAAGTGGATTTGCCAGGCAGAATGCTGCGCTGAGTACTATGCCGACGACAAAATTTACTATGACTGCAAGCGTATAGATCATATTCATCTTGTCATAACGCTTCGCACCGAGATATTGTGCAACGACTACGCTTGTAGCAGTGGCAATTATGTTGAATAAGATGTTCATCATGAACATGATGGTGTTGGCGTTTCCGATCGCACCGACGGCGTTATTGTCGTAGTCACTCATCATGAGCATATCGACACTGTTAAGCAGAGTGTTCAGGAAAAGTTCAAGGAACATGGGCCCCGCCAAAACAAGCAGCGGTGTCTTCTCATCTATAATGATCGATTTCTTATTCTTTGACATTATCTAACGCCTCTTTATATGCCGATTCTAATAACGGATTACAATAATACGCTTCACACACGACTTAACCTATTAAATTCTTACGCGGTTTTGTCAATATATGTTCTGACGATGCAACATTTCCGCGATTCATTTTGTATATATGGTATGAGACTTGATCCATGACATAGTCAGAGATTGATTTAGGAGAGGAACATTATGAGTATTAGAAAGATTTTTGCCGTAGTTACAACGTTATTGGTTACAGCCGTAATCGCCGCAGGATGCAACATTGGAAAAGAAAATGGTGCGGAGAAGATCTTCTCCTGCAGTGCAAAGAACATAATCGGCATCAGCGGAGCATACGTTGATGATGTCAACAACATAACAGTATCATTTAACACAAACAGCATTTCAAAGGATGGAGCAAACAAGTTGTCTGCCGAAATATCCGATGTGTTTGAGAAAAGTCTTTACTCACACGGCGTGGGTCTGGTCATGGATGATACTGACGATCAGGCGAACACGGCTGTAGTAAATATTCAGCCGGAAAGCATTAGTGTAAACGGCACAGACATGACCATCACTTTTGATGCAGGTGACATTCAGGTGAAAGACATAAAGGGCTTCGTATTCCACTTCGCCAATGACGATTGCGGCATTGATCTTGAGAACGGGAAAGTCACAAGTGTATGGGCGAGCGTACGTACCTCGAAAATGTTTACACGGTATTCCCAGTCGAGTTCTTTCTTTGGCTGGTCAAACGTTCAGGAAGTCTCAGAGTTGATTACGGGCTGAGAAGATCTTGCCGTCAACCTTTTGACAGTCCTTGATAATGACTGCATAATAACAAGGCCTGCTGCGATCGACATTGCGCTCTCAAGAGATAAGGCAGCCCTTATGACCTTGGAAAGAAAGACCGGGTAATCAGATCTTTTGGCATTCAGCAAGCACCTTCAAAGTAAGAGAATGTTTTCGAAGACGCTTGATCTGCCTGTATTGAGGAGATAAACATATGGATGAACGTGAACCGGAAGTATTGTTGGAAGAGTGGTCGCCTGTAGCTGATATACAGGCCGTAGTTGAGAAGACTGACAAGAATTATTATATGTATCTTTGGATCAATCCCGAGAGCCCTGAGCCGGAAATACGTTCCTGCTGGATCTGCAACAGGGTAAATGCCCCAAAAGACATAAAAGAAGCTTTTGCCATTGAGGGAGAAGCTCCCTGTATGCCTGCTGAATTTGTCGCTCATGATATAAACGGAATCGAATTGGATGACTCTTCATTATCCATAGAGTGGTTTGAAGAAGGTGATGCGGCAGCTCTTCTTTCAGGAGATAAGATCCTGGCAGTTATTCCTTGCTTCAGCGGTTATAACGGCTTTGACGGCTATTCGATCTATGCAAAGGGAACGGGACCTTTTGCGTGGGAATTAGAGCAGGCAGTCCCCCGATTTGAAGACGAAGTTAAAAGAAGCAGAGCTGCTTGGTCGTTTTTTGACGATGAAGATTACTGGAAGAATATCCGGAATTTCCATTTGGAGACTTTGAATAAGTTCTTCGGAAAAGAAGAAAAGTATTATGCGATCGACGGCGGAGTATTTCCGCCTAAAGCTTTGGTTCAGGGAAGGAAAGACGGTATCCTTTACGGTATCACATTAGGCGTAAGCATGATCCCGATGCCGAAGGTTGAGATGAATTATCAGGATGAATATAGAGATTTCCGTAGAATGGAACTGGGTTTTGCTTGTACTGAGGAATACGAGGAGCAGCTCAATATGTTCTTTTCTACTATATCTTGGCTCGCAGCATATCCCTGGAAAGCTCAGACATTTTTGGGACATGGCCATACCATTCCTTTTAATAACATAAAGGGGAAAGAATTTATCCTCTTCTTGAACGATAGGAAACTGAAGATCTCCGATTCCCCGGAATATGCAGATTACAGGGGAGAGAAGATCAATCTTCTCTGGCTGGTCCCCATCACTCAGAAAGATAAAGAATTCATAGAGAATAACGGCGTTGATGAATACCTGAAAGATAAAGATCTTTCAAAGATACATGTTTTGGGCAGCAGTAACTGCGAATAGCAGCACTATCCAAAGGTTGATACATTCTTGAGACAGGTCTGAGTCCGCTTTTGATCCTCGTGTTATAATTATTATGACAGAAGGCAGATTCCTTTGCCGGGAAGCCTGTGTGATCTTAAGAGGCTTGTTATGACTGACATTTTGATCGTTGAAGATAATGAGGAACTTGGGTTTCTGGTAAAGTCTTTTCTTGTTCGTGAAGGCTTTACTGTAACATGGAAAACGACGGGTGAAGACGGCATCGCTGCTCTTAAGGAAGATAAATACCGGATAATGCTTTTGGATGTAATGCTTCCCGGTTTTGACGGATATGAGACATTGAGGATAATCCGTAAAGATCTTGGCCTTCCGGTCCTCATGATGAGTGCCAGGAATGATGATCAGAGCAAGATCCTGGGACTTGATGTCGGAGCTGATGACTATATTGAGAAACCTTTCTCAATGCCTGTTCTCTCATCAAAGATAAAGGCTATCTTAAGACGTAATTACGACATGCATGAAGAGCGAAAAGAACTCTCCTATAAAGATATCAAAGTGGATCTTGAGGATATGACCGTGAGGAAGGGTGACAAGGTGATACCCGTAAACGGAAAGGAACTTGATATCCTCATCTATTTTCTTAAGAATCCCGAAAAGGTTATCCATAAAGAAGTGCTTTTTAATGCAGTATGGGGGTCAGACTGTATATCGGAGATGTCTACACTTACCGTTTATATCAGGTGGCTCAGGGAGAAGATCGAAGATGATCCGAAGGAACCCAAGTATATTCATACCGTATGGAGAGTGGGTTACAGATTCGGCGAGGCCCCTGCTACATGAGAAAGTACGCCGGCAAGTATTTACTGCTGCTTATCATTTGCGTTCTTCTTGGGGCGGGTGTCTTTGTTTATCTCGAGAAGAAGGACAACGTCTCAACCGGCCGGAGACAGACTCTGATGAACCGTGTCTCTTACGATCTGGCTTCTGCAGGGGAAGACAGTATGGATATCAAGCTTGAAGAGATACTCAGAACTAATAATTGGGAAGAAGAATACGGTAAGGAGAATGTTCCTTCTGATGTAAGACTGGTCGAAGATCCGGGGACTGACGGTGTCAACGTCATCGCGGATCACTCCACTGTGATAAGCATCAGTTGTGACGGCGAATCCTGCGGACTTCTGGTATTTACTTTTGAAGAACATAAGGTAACGGAAGATATTCTGTTATGTGAACTGCTGATTGCTGTTGTCTTTATCGTGGCTTGTGTTTTCTTTATCTATATCGACCGCAAGGTAATCCGCCCTTTTAATGAACTTGCCGATTATCCGGAACGAATCGCAAAAAACGAGAATGCGGATCAGCTTCCTGAGAGCAAGAACAGGTATTTCGGCAAATATATTTGGGGCATGAATATGTTGAGAGACAGGCTCTCGGGAGATACCAGGAAGCTCAGAAAACTTGAGAAGGAACAGCTTACGCTGGTATCCACGATAGCTCACGGTATAAAGACTCCGGTCGCAAATATCAAGCTCTATTCGGAGGCGATCAGGAGCGGACTCTTCAGAGAAGACGGCGTGCCGGACAAGAAGGATTCGGAGGTTGCCGATAAGATCGAGAAGAATGCTGATGATATAACGAAGCTTCTGAAAGATTTATTGGACAGTGCATCAAAGGGTGTAGTTGTTTTCGAGCCATCAACAGAAGCATTTTATCTTACGGAGATAGGAGAGTTTATCAAGCGCGAATACGAGAACAGGCTTAAGGTGCTGAGGATCCCTCTCAATATCGATCAACGAAGCAATGTCATGATCAATAGTGATAAGACAGGCATCACCAGAATACTTACGCAATTCATGGAAAATGCGGTCAAGTACGGTGACGGGAGCGGCATAAATGTCATTATCGAAAAGAATGAAGACGGCTATTCTTTCTCTGTAAGAGACAAAGGCAGCAGGATACCCGACAGCGAGATTCCGTATGTGTTCAACAGCTTCTGGCGCGGATCCAATGCAGCTGATGTGGAAGGTAACGGACTGGGCCTTTATGAGGCATCTTTCATAGCTCTCAAGCTTGGCGGCGATGTGTCCTGCAGGTTTATCGAAGAGACCGGGGAAATGGAATTCGAAGTTTTTTTGCCGCTTTAAGGATTTTTTAATAGTAGAATCTCAAAATAGTGCTCAGGATGAATAAACGGAGGAAACGGCATGAGCACTGTCATAGAGACAAGGGATCTTTGTAAGACTTATATAGTTAATAAACAAAGTAATAATGTACTTCAAAATGTAAATCTCAGAGTAGAAGAGGGAGAGTTCGTATCGGTCATGGGACCTTCGGGTTCCGGCAAATCAACACTTCTTTATACGGTCAGCGGCATGGATAAAGTCACTGCGGGAAGTGTCCTTTTTGACGGTGAGGAGATCTCTTCCTTGAAAGAAAAAGAACTTATCAATCTGAGACTCATCAAGATGGGTTTTGTTTTCCAGCAGATGTACATGATGAAGAAACTCAGTGTATTGGATAACATAGTCCTTCCCGGATTTCAGGCAAAGATCAAACCCAGGGAAGAGGTAAGAAAAGATGCCGAGGAGCTGATGAGAAAGCTCGGGATCATTGATGAGTCTGACCGCGAGATCACGGAAGTGTCAGGCGGACAGCTTCAGAGAGCGTGCCTTTGCAGAGCGCTGATCAACCATCCGAAGGTGATCTTCGCAGATGAGCCGACGGGAGCATTGAATTCAAAGGCTTCAGGCGAAGTTATGGACAGGCTTCTTGATGCCAACCGGATGGGCACGACTATCCTTATGGTTACTCACAGCGAGAGAGTGGCGTCAATCTCAGATAAGATAATCTACCTTGTCGACGGTAATATTCAGGGTGAACTTAAACTTGGCAAAATGAATGTGGGCGAGGACGCCGTCTCCAGGGAACGCAAGTTAAGGAAATGGCTTGAGGAGATGGGTTGGTAATATGTATTGGAGAATGCTCAAAAGAGATATTAAGGATAAGCCTGCCCTTAACATCGTAACCTTTATCTTTATGATTGCTGCCGTAAGTTTTACGGTCATCGGAGTAACACTGCTTTACTCTCTTTTCGGCGGCGCGGAGAAGACATATGAGAAGTGCAATTCATCGGATATTATCGCTCTTGTTGACCGGGACTACTCAGATGAGGAAGGCTTCGTTCAAAAAATTACCGAAGACTTGGAGAGCTTTCCCGTATCAAAGGAAGTTATCAACAAAACGATCGTAACATTCTCATATAGATGTATCGAAGCTGTCGGCTCTGATACCAGCCGGAATGACTACCAAACTACAGCCATTGTGGACAGCATGGCACGTGATTATGATGTTCCGATAAACATGAATAATGAGTACTTCGAGGTTGAGGACGGATATGTTGCCGTGTCCCAGACATATGCCAATCTGAAAGGGGTTAAAGAAGGCGATAAGATCCGGATCACTACCCAGATGGGAAATATATATGAGTTCGTGATATCGACGGTTTATAAGAATCCGGTGGCCAATGCACTTACAATATTCTATTTGTCAGACAATGATAAGGAGATGATCTATTCAGAGTCGCCGTACAAGACGGAATTGTTCACACTTTCGGCAAAGCCGATCGAAGGCGATTATGTTTCTGTTTTGACAGATACAGTCACTCCCATGCTGGTGGATTACAAGGATCACAATATTACGGGCAACGCCACCAGGATCATATTCTTCACGAATGAAGGATTGTTCGCTTTGATAGTCTCGATATGTATGATCATTGTAGCAGTGATCATTATGTGCGTAGCAATGATCACGATAGACTTCAGTCTTAAGTCTTCCATCAAAAGAGACGAGCGTGAGATCGGCATGATGAAAGCCATAGGCGTGTGGTCATTCTCATATAAGACACTCTTCATTATCAAGTACGTAGCATTTGCTGTTGTTGGCGGCGCTTTGGGAATTCCTGCAGGATTCTTCATAAGTAAACTTGTATTTGATAAATTCGTTATGCACGTTATGTTCCCTGATCCGCTTACCTTGATCTTTATAGGCGGCCTGGCAGGCGGGATCACTGTCCTGCTGATCATTCTGTCGAGCTTTTTCTCGCTCAGGAGAATGAGAAAGATCAGCGTCATTGATGCGATCCATGGCGATAACAGAGGTGAGAGATTCACACGCATTCCGGGTCTGTTCCTCAATAACAAAAAGCATATTCCGGTTCCCTTCTTTCTCGCATTGAGCGATATCTTAAGGGGTTTTAAGAGATACTTTTTGTTGGTCATTGCATATGTTCTCGGAATCTCAGTCGTGCTGTTTATCGTGCGTCTTGAGGGCACGATAATGGATCCCGGATACAGTCAACACTACTTCCAGTTCGGCAGAGAGGACTTTGAGGTTGAGTTTGATGAGTCATACTACACAAAACTTTACAGCGGCGCAGGAAGTTACCGTGGAGTCATCGACATAGTTAACAAGAACTTCGAGAATAATGGCATTCCGGCGACCATGTATACAAAATCGGGAAACTATGCCGAGATGATCACCAACGGAACGCGGCTTGTTTGCGTTATTGAGTGGATGGACAGTCCTTCATCTGAGATCAGATATATAGACGGCGGGAATGCTCCCAAGCTCAGGAATGAAGTTGCCATAGGATACTATTTTGCAGAGCAGTACGGGATAAAACTCGGCGATTCAATAACCATAGAGTATGAGAAGCTTGGAGAGGACAGGATATCACACGAGCTCACAAGTGAAGAATTTATCGTAACGGCATTTTTCGATCAGTACGGATCACAGACACCTTCGATCACTATGGGTGATGAGTTTGAAGGTTCCATCGTGCAGTATGAAGATCTTTTCTCCTGCGTCCTCGATGCACCTTCCGGACAGTATGATGAGTACATGGCGAAAATGAGATCCCTCTATCCTAACGATGAGATCAAGTTCATTGAAAGAGATAAGGTAATGGAACATCATATGCCGGGATACGGCAGAATGTTCAATCTCATAATAATCGTTGTCTCCATAACAGCCGCTGTAGTCATCATGCTACTGTCATCACTTTATGAGAACATCTTCATCGATGAGGAGACATCTGATATTGCGCTTCTGAAGAGCATGGGATTCGGCAAAGGCGCGGTGCGTTCGTGGCATTTCTGGAGGCTGATGCTCTTGTCGCTCCTGTCACTTGGTCTTTCTTACGTCTTTACCTCTACTATAGCAGAGTTCCTGATCGGTAAGTTATTCCAAACTTTGATGAGAGCCAAAGAATTCAATTTCTTTGTCTCTCCGATCTCTAATTATGTGATAGTACCGATCTGTGTAATCGTTCTGCTCGTAGCTGTAATCATGACCGTTACAAAGCTTGCAGACAGGATCGAGATATGGAAAGTGAGAAACGAATAATGAACAATAAAATTAATACTGCAACAGTAATTCTTGCTGCATCTGTACTTCTTACAGCCTGTGGTTCCGATGAAAGGAATAAGGCATCCGGAGCCGCTCAGGCTCAGGCGAAGCTGGTCGGTTCGTACTATACAGACGAAGAAAAGACTTATTCTGATGAAGGCATTAGAGAAGAAGCGTTAAAAACAGTTTCTTCTGATGACGGTTTATGCACAATCAAAGTAATGCCGAGCTACTACGATGTAACTCTCGATTATGAGAAGGGCGACAGAGCAAGTGCAGGAAGATCTTACGGAACACTTCTCCGTGAGGAACTTCCGGATTTTGTAACGACGATGGAACCTTATCTTTATGAGAACGTCAGAGTCGCATATCACGGGAATTACTCTGAAGAAGCCATCAGTTTAAGAGAATCGGTCCTTCTAGAGTCCGTAAGACCCGAATACAAAGAAGAGATATGCGCATTCGCAGAAGCGATCTCAAACGGAGTTCACGGCTTTACCGAAGACGGGATCTTCAGCTATGAAGAGGCGATCCTTATGCAGATGATACCTGATGCTCTCCGTCAGACGTGCTGCAGTGCTCTGTCATTATGGGGCAGCAAGACATCAACGGGTGACAAGATCACTCTGCGCAATCTTGAGTGGAATCTCGGTTCTGCCAATCAGATGAGTAAGATACATGCCGTAACGCACATGAAGAACGGTGAGCGTTCCATTACCGCCATATCTGTGCTGGGTCTTCTGGATATTATCTCAGGCGTAAACAATGACGGTGTTTTTGCTGCGATACTGGACGTAGGTTCTGTTCAGGGAGAAGCATTTGTTTACGAAGGAAAGAAATGCTACACGATGGAACTTAAGTACGCGTTGGAAGAATACTCTTCTGCGCGTGAACTCGGTGAGTTCATGGTAGGCGAGAGCGGAGATTTCACATGGTGCCACAATCTGATAATCAGCGATAAGAACGAGACATTCTGCGCTGAAGACTGTGTCAGTCAGGTGTCAGAAAACGGTCTCGGAAAATCTTTGCTGCGTGACTGCAATACCCCGCTTATCGAAGGGCTGACATGGGATTCTGAAGATTCATTTTGTGTGGTCAATTCATTTGCTTCAGAAGGTAATCAGGACGGATTCACCGGTATTCCTAACAATGCCGTCAGATTTGCAAAATACAATGAATGGGTCAAGGCAAAAGAGAAGTTCGGCGTTAAGGATGTAAAGGATCTGATCACACAGGAAGTTGTAGATCAGTATGACGTTATTAACTGTCACAGTGACGGAAGTGCCCAGCTGATAATCGTTGACTATCACACCGGTTCTGTTCAGGTTGCATTCAGCAAGCCTGAAGGCGTTGAAGACAAGCCTGATTTCATTGAGGTAGATACATTCACAACTTAATAAGCATGTTATAATTTTCCATAAGAAGAAAACTTAGTTCAGATAATCAATTTTCTTAAATTGGGGATATATGAAGACACGCATCAGCATAAGCCGCCTTATTGGTTTCATTCTGTCTTGTCTCGGAGTAATCTCAATTATCCTGATACTGTCTGTGGAAGAAGGTCCTCATGCTCTGATGTCAATGCGTGAAGCGCTTCCGATCTGTGGCGGCATCGTGATCTTAGAGATTATCGCTATGATACTATCAATAAAAGGTGTCAATGCTGCTTCTGATAAACAACTGAAATTGCGCAGACTCGGTGTGGCAGGAATAGTCATTTCTATCGGTTTTCTGCTTGTAATCTCTTTTGTAATTTGTATGGACTTTATGGGTCCCCGGGAGAGTCCGCCGACCGAGTATCCGCTGATTCAGAGCACATAAAGATAGAGTATTTATTCTCTATATTTATAAAAGATGCATGTTTTAAAGTTGGTGGAGGTGACATTATGAGCACTACAAATCGTCCTGCAGATGGAATAATTACTTCTGGAAGAGGACAAGGAGATTATGTATATTGCTTTGATGAAATATACCCTATCAGACTCAAATATAGTAAATTGATCTTAATGGATCTAATGTTTGTCTCAAGACCTGGTTTATAATCAAGCGATGGAACTTTCCTGTTTAACGGGCAAGAAGCTAATAGCCTTTTTAAATCATTCACTCCTCAAACAGTATTGCGAATAGATGTTTTGGCATCAACTTCAACAGGTCCAAGTGCATCTAATTTTGTCACAGGTACATTGATAGGCGGCGTTGCTTTGAGTGCTTCGGGCATATTTGTTTCAATTTATCTATTAGGGACGAATGATAAAACTGAGAGATAACAGATTAGATAACACCCAGGCTAAGGAAAGGTGAGAAAGATAATTTCATTACTTATTAACAATTCTATATAGGAATAGTCATGCCTATAAAGTTATAATAAGAGTGCGACACAATTAAATATATCTCCTGTAACGAAATTGGCGTTTGGCAAAAACGGCAGTCTCTCATTCGTTACAGGATGAAATTGTGTCGCAGCAATCGAGGCTGACGATTTTCGGTGCGGTAGCTTCGGTTGCCGCACTTTTTTATTGGGAGGTTGTTTATGAATAAAGTAGAAGAATTAAAGAAGTTTAAAGAATTATTGGACGATGGAATCATTACGCAAGAGGACTTTGATAAAAAGAAAAAAGAGTTGCTTGCGAACGGATTAACATATCAGGATTCCAATGACGAGCTTGCAAGTGATGAAAAAGAATCAAATCAAGATCGTTCCGAGGAAATAACTTCTATTCCAGAAACTTCATTAACCGATAAATCCTCGGCAGATGCGACCTCTACTGTTGCTGATGTAGTAGCCACTAAGAAAAAAATATCTAAAAAGAAATTAGGAATAATTATAGGAATTGTTGCCGTAATAGCTATAGTTCTAGTTATTGCATTAATTCCATCCGAATTTAACAGAGTAATGAAAGAGTGTAGAGAAATTGGTACCTGCACGGTTACTACTGGCAAAGGATACTTTACTATTGATACAAATCCGGACTATATGTCTGAGATTGGGACGGGCGGTGAATACGAAGATATTGTTAAAGATGCGATGTTAAGAACGTTTCAGGATGACGCATTAGAGGCAATACAACATGCAAATAAAGAATTAGGTTTTCCAGATAGCGTCTATTCTCAGATGCTGAGAACGAGTGCCTTGATGGGACGTCAAAGCGAGGAAAACGGCAAATACGTTGTTTCTTGGATGTATCACCCGGATGATGGTTTGGTTGTAACATATAGGAAGAAATAATAACCTAACCACTGATTTCTATAGATTCAAGGATCTTTGTTCAAGAATAGATATATCTTAAAACCGAATATAAACAAACATTTATATGTTGGTGGAGGTAACATTATGAGCACTACAAACCGCCCTGCAGATGGAAAAATAACTTCTGGAAGAGGCATAGGAGATTATGTCTATTGCTTTGAGGGCGATGGTTTCTATCCTATGAGGTTAAAATATGGAAGACTAACCATAAAGGATATGACGTTTATTTCAACACCTGGTGTTTACGATAGTCATGGAACTTATCTGTTTAACACTCCAAAAGATGCTAAACCCTTTTTCTCATTCACTCCTCAAACAGTAGCGCGAATAGATATTCTAGCATCAACTTCAACAGGCCCTAGTGCATCTAATTTTGTCAAAGGAACATTGTTAGGCGGAGCTGCTTTGGGTGCTGCCGCAGCTATGGCGCCAATGGAAAGCCAGCACACTGTCAAGGTCACATGGAGAGATGACAAAGATAGCAAAGAATAAATTATTACATTTAATAATAGCAAAGGATTTCAGACCTTCATTGGACAGTTAGGGAGCTTGTTGAATCAGCCTAACGAAGCGAACCCGGTTCTTTCTTCTCCTGAGATTTCTTCTGCAGATGAAATCTTGAAGTTTAAAAAACTTATGGACGAGGGTATTATTTCTCAAGCAGAATTTGATGCAAAGAAAAAGCAACTTCTGGGATTGAGTGGAATTAAGGAAATCGATACACCAAAAGAAACGGTCGTTATCGGAGCTAATGCGGATGCTGCGACGCTTCTAAAACGCGCCTTTATGTTCCTTGAGGACGGAGAATGGAGCAAAGCTGATGCTTATTGCGAACAGGTTCTGAATCAGGATCCAGAGAATGCGGAAGCATATCTTGGAAAACTGATGGCTGAGCTTTGCGTAAGGCGGCAGGAAGATCTCCCCAACTGTGAGCAGCCGTTTAATACCAGCAACAATTACCAGAAGGCTGTGCGCTTCGGCGGTGAAGAATTCGCTGGAGTGCTTTCCGAATACATTGATCATATCAATGAACGCAACGAAAATACGCGTCTTACAGACATTTATGATAATGCAGTTTCTGTAATGAAGGGGGCTAACTCTGAATCCGCATATAAAGATGTGGCGGAAATTTTCAAAACAATCTCAGGATTCAAGGACTCGGACGAGCTTGCCGAGCAATGCCTTGAAAGATCAGAGGTTTGCCGCAAGGAAGCTATCTATGCTTCCGCAATATCGCTGATGAACGAAAACACTGTCAACGGGTATAAAGCAGCGGCAGAAACTTTCAAAATAATCTCCGAATTCAAAGACTCGGACGAGCTTGCCGAGCAATGCTTTGAAAGAGCAGAGGTTTGCCGCAAGGATTCGATCTATGCTTCCGCTATGTCACAGAAGGCTAAAAATACTGTCAGTGGGTATGATGCGGCCATCAAAACGTTCCAAAAGATTTCCGGCTGGAAGGATGCTGACGAGCAGATTTACGCCTGCCAGAGAATGAGTGAAGAACTCAAGGTCAAGGAGGAAGCGGAACGTCTTGAGCGCGAACGTCAGGCTGAGCAATCGCGCATCGCGGCGGAAAAAGCCTCAAAGAAGTTCAAGCGGATTATAGCCATCACCGTATCGATGATTGTTGCTTGTATAGTTTTCGTGATTGTTCTGATAAATGTTATCATCCCAAAGCAAAAATATAATGAGGCGATGAGTCTTTTGGATTCTGGCGATTATGATGCAGCGTATGCGCTTTTGCAGGAACTCGGCCACGGTGATGAGATTACTTCGAGCAAATATGACAGAGCGAAGAAACTGTTGGATTCTGGTGATTATGATGCGGCATATGTCCTTTTGTATGAAAGTGGCCACAGTGATGAGATTACTTCGAGCAAATATGACAGAGCGATGAAGTTGATTGATTCCGGAGATTATGATGCGGCATATGCGCTCTTGGAGGAAGCTCGCCGCTATAGAGAGATTGCTTCGAACAAATATGATAGAGCAATGGTTTTGATGGATTCCGGAAATTATGATGAAGCTTTGTTGTTGCTAAAAGGATTACACTATAAAGACAGTGCCGACAAAGTAGATGTATGTAAGTACAGTTCTGCTATGGAGTTATATAACTCTCAACAATACGAGGCGGCATACAACGCATTTAACTCTATGAACTATAAAGACAGTGCCACCAAAGCAGCGGAATGCGTTTTCCAGAAGCAAAAAGCAGGACTGACAAACGTAACCGTAGGCTCAACAATCAAATTTGGTTTATATGAGCAAGACTATGATACGGGTAAAGAAGAAATCGAGTGGATTGTGCTTGCAGTCGATGGTGATAAAGCGTTAATCATAAGTAAACATGTTTTGGCTGGTCAGCCGTATAACAGAACACAGACAGACATAACTTGGGAAGAGTGTTCTCTCAGAACTTGGCTTAACGAAACATTTTATAATGACGCATTTAGTGCAGATCACCAAGAAATGATAATTAGTTCTACAGTCAGTGCTGACGAAAACCCAACATTCAGCGTTGACCCTGGAAATAGCACGACTGACAAAGTGTTTCTTCTCAGTATTTCTGATGTGAACGAGTATTTTGGTTCAGATAGTGACCGTCGGTGTTCTGGAACAACATGCTTAGGCAATACAGGCTATTACTGGTGGCTTCTGCGGTCACCCGGCAGTCAGGCTTACCACGTTTCTATTGTCGAAGGCTTCTCCAAGAACTACTTCTACTACATTTCAGGTAACGTCAACTCATTTGGTATAAATGTCGATACGCCCTGCGGAGTTCGCCCCGCTATGTGGATAAATCTCGAATCTTAATTTTCTAATCTGAAATCTTGGTAACCATAAAGGAAACTTGAAAACACTTGTTTGCTGTCTGACCTGACGGTTGGTTTAGTGTTTAATCAACTTAGGTTTCAGGACTACGTCATCTGGCGGGATGGCATGTAGTCCGAGAGTGTCCAACAGCTTTTTCTGCGGCTCCGTTTGCATTAAGTCAAACGGAGTTTTGTTTTGGAATAACTCCCTGGATACGCTGTTGATGTGACAGGTTATAAGATAGATGTCTTCTTCGTTCAGCAACAGGAAAGAAGTTCCTTTAGGAAGGATCCTTCGAATAAGCACATGGTTTTTCTCGACCTGAGCTTTCTGCCACGAAGCCTGTGGATCACAATAAAACAATCTTGTTCTGCGAGTTCCGGTTTCTGTAAATTCCAGCTCATGAGGATTCTTAAACTCTACTCCATTGTCTGTCAGAATTACCGGAAACAGTCTTCTGAAAGTGTCTACTCCTAATCTGTTGGTCAGCATATCGAATACGGCCAGTACGCTCTCCTGAGTGCCGTCAGGCATCAGGAATATCAGCATAAAGTTTGTATTCCTGAAGATCAGTGTCAGTAAGACCTTTTTGCTTCCGCGTGCTCCTTTGACGGTATCCATTTCAACTACAGGAACTTTAGGATTAGTGGTTGTATACACACCGATTCTTTTAATCTTATCGTTATATCTAAACGGAATATTCTCGGTTCTGAAAAGTGATTTCCTAAGCTGATTGAGGAGAAAAGCCAAGGAACCACACCAAGTAATGATCATAAACACCTCCTTTTTGGAACAGATTAGTCCGGAATTAAGGTGTTTTCCAATGTGCGATTGGAATCATCTGGAAAACAAATATATATCTACATATGAAAAAACGGTCCTCATCACTGAGAACCGTTTTGAAAGGGCTGATCTGAAAGATATTTGCACTTAGGGGCAGTTAAGTGGCAGTAAGCCGTTATTTTGATGTGCCCCAAGTCCGCAAACCCTTTATTTTATTGGGTTTTGCGAAACCCTTTGATAATTTTGGCGGAGAAGGAGGGAGCTATAAATTGCATTTCTCATAACTCTTCCTAAATCTTCATAAATACCCTGAAACGTAGGTATATCAAAGGTTTCGGGATATTGTATCTCTGCCTAACTCTTTATAAGTCTGTCGCAAAATGTCGTAAATTTTGTCGTAAATTGTCGTAAGTTTTGTCGTAAGTTAGATAGCGTTCCCATAGTAATCATCGAGAACAGAAATCTCTCTCATCTTAAACTCATCAGAAGCATCTGTATATGTCTTGAGAGTGATCATAATACCTTCATGACCCATCATATCGGATGTGGCTTTGATGTCTGCGCCTGCCTCTCTCATTCTGGTAGCAAACGTATGTCTCAGCATATGATTGTGTACATGAGGGAAGTCTTTTGCCCTTGGATCTTCTGCATGAATCTCTTCGTTGATTGCTTCACATATCTGATTAAGCAGGTAATTGAGCTTCTTATGGTGATATACGTTGCCGTTGCTGTTAACAAAAACAAAATTCGTATATCCATCAATTTCTACATTGCATTTGATGCCGATAAGCTTCTGATACTCTTTCTCTCTCAACAGAGCATTTTTCACTTTCGGTAACATCGGTACGGTTCTTCGGCTGCTCTTCGTCTTCGGCGGGTTGATCTTGTATGCGCTACCTCTACCTTTGCCTTTGTCGTAATGCATAAGCGTATGGTTTACATTTATGATGCCCCTATCGAAATCAATGTCATCCCATCGTAATCCCAGCACTTCTCCAACTCGCATTCCAGTCCACAGCATTACTGTAAATACAGGATAGTACTTGTTGAATCTGCCAGGTTTAGCCAGGAAATCCTCAAGCTGTTTCTGTTCACTGAGAGATAATGGGCATACAACTTTCTGTTCGTCACCGATTTCTCTCTGCAATTCACGTAAGGCACCTTTACACGGGTTGCTCCTGATAATCTCATCTCTGACGGCTACGTCCAGAATCATAGATAGAGTTACTTCTATCTTTTGTATTGTGCTGAAGCACAAGCCTCTTTCTCTTGCCATCTTCTTGAAGAAGAGTACCACGGTACTATAGGAAACATCCTTTAGTTTTAGATTTCCAAATTCCGGTTGAACATAACGTTCATAGTACCTAACATAACCGGCGAAAGTAGTCTCTCTGATACCGGTTTTGAGTTCCTTCCACAATTCGAAATAGGAATTAACCGTAGCTTCAAGTTTGCTGTAATCGATGCCGTCCAATATGCTCTTGATAATCTCTTCTTCCTTTACTCTCAGTTCGGAGATAGTCTTGGCATATACCGAGTGTCTTTTGCCTCGTCGATCCGACCACTTATACTCAAAAGTGTTGTTGTCTCTTAGATATTCTCCTTTCCTCAACTTGACTTTGCTCTTTGTAGTTCTACCACTCATTTTTATGAACCTCCTTTAGTTCATAAAAAATGCGCTCAAGTAAATTATAAACCCAAGCGCATCTTTTACGAAGTTTATTTTTCAGCAGTAATTCTTATATTGAATATTGCTTGTACAAATATTCTTTGAACGGCTCTCGTTTGATAAGCCGCTTACTTCCGTTCCATAGCACATACGGACAGTGATCGTCCGATGTCAGTTCACGGATTTTATTCATACCGATGTTGAAGTATTTGCTGGCTTCTTCAAGGGTAAGTAATGCCTTCTCAGAAATTGCAACTTCATTCTCCATGACAATCACCTCCGTCTATGTTTTCAATCGAGATCTCTATAGCTTGTCCGACTGTGTGCGGACCAACAATTATTAATATCCGGTTAGTCATATGCTAGCCTCCTTACAATGAATTTTCCCAACGAATTGGGAATGTATATGCGTCACTCGAAGTGACGCTAGAGATCTCGTTTCATGTGGTCTCATTGTTTGTATCAGCGAATTCGCTTATGTTTTCTTCGCTCTTTCTCCTGTCTTTCCAGTTCGTCTAGAAGACCGGGAGGGAGACGGTTAATCTGCTGTTGTAGTTTCTGTTGCTTCGATT
>JAKSRD010000002.1 GCA_024403795.1 Saccharofermentans sp. | reverse complement strand
GACGATGCTTATGTCCAGACTGATCGCACAGTTACGGCTACAGTTGATTCTGTTGTTGGCGGAAACTTTGAGAATATAAACAAAGATAACGCATCAGCAGAGGCCACTGTTATCGATCTTCAAACTGAGACTGTCGTTACATTAACTGCGGCAGATTCAGTCGAAGAAGGTGAAGACATCACCTACACTGTTGAATTCAGTAACAAAGCAGAAACAGCTACTACGGTCGTTTTGGATATTAACGGCAGTAAAGAAAATGTTTCTATTAGTGCAAATTCAACTTCCGGCAGCGTCACAGTATCCAATCCCTTCTCTGACGATGCTTACGATAACGGACCTCGTGATGTGGTCGCAACCGTTGACAGTATAGATGGCGGTAACTTCGAGCATGTTGATAAAACAGCTGCAACTTATACAACCGAAGTCACAGATAATGCTACAGTTACCACAGTATCTGTTTCCGGTCCTGATTCAGATGTAGACGAAGGTGTTGATTTTGACATTACGGTATCAGTTAACAATGCTGCACAATCAGAAGCAATTGGAACCGTAACTATAGACTCACAGAATTATGATTTCGTTATACCTGCGGGTTCATCATCAACCGAAGTTACGATCACAAATCCTAATACTGAAGATGCCATACTCGATAGCGGATCACTTACTGTCGAAGTTACTGATCTCACCAATGGCAGTTATGAAGCAGTTGATTGCAGCTCTGCCACAACTACTGTTGAGATTAAGGATACACTTGACGACACAACTGCTACACTCAGCACCTCCGATATCTACGAAGGAGATCCAAGTGCAACATTCACTGTTACACTCTCATGCGCTGCACCCGCTGATATGGAATTCCCGATCAAAGTCGAAGATGATACATATAGAATTGTAATCGATGAAGGCAAGACTAGCGGATCGGTAGATGTTTACAATCCCAAGTCTAATGATGTTTATTCGAATAATTCATTCTCTATTTCAGCATCAATAGACACTGCCAATATTACCGGAGGCGATCAGTTTGAGAATCTTGTTTGTTCCCCTGATTCAGTTTCTGCAGCAGTCAAGGATGTTGTTGACACGACAACAGTAACTCTCAGCATTAAAGACTACAAGGCTACTGATGAAAAGATCAAATACATCGTTACTTTGTCTAGCCCTGCACAAACAGATTGTTTAGGAAATATTTGTATCAATGACGAGACTATAGGCTTTACCGTTGTTGCAGGTACCAGCAGCGTAACTGTCGAAGTTGATAACATTCCTGAGAATCGAACAGCAAGATTATCCGGTGTTATTATGGGTGGTAACTTTGAGTATCCCAAAGCTGAGACATCTGCGATAACTGCAAAAGAGACTACAATCGTTTCCATTACAGGTTCTGACATTTTTGAGGATGATGATGCTGAATTTACTGTCAGCCTCTCCTCTGCTGCAACGGCAAATACTACTGTCACAGTGGATGTTACAAGCGATGCAGGATATTCGAATACATTTACTGTGACAATCCCTACAGGTGACTCCACAGCAACACTTACGTTTAATTACGCTAATAACGTTTACAAAGACAGTAAGATGAAAGCTGTAGTCACCAAAGTTGAAGACGGCAGTGGTACTGCGTGGGATATTGCCAGCGCATCTGTCGAGATCACAGTAACAGATTCCACTCTTGAGGGTACAACAGTTTCAGCCAGATATAGTTCTGCTTCAAATGTTGGTGGAGTAAAAACTTATTACTACATCGTTACACTTACCAACCCCGCTCTCAATGATACTGACGTATATATTAAGATCGGTAATGAAGAACCTTGTAAGGTAACAGTAAAGGCCGGTGATGTTACAGCTGATTACATTTTTATAGGTAACTTAGAAAATACTTCCGTAGAAGTAACCTCAGTAGGCACAAATGATTTTGAGAATGTTGCTTACTAAACTCAAAGTTCAGTCAAACTGATCGGATCGATCACACAAATTCAAAGCGGATGTCTCAATGAGGCATCCGCTATTTTTTGGCTCTTCACAAAAGCTTTTGAAATAGATAATTGATTCTTATAATCTGCCGCACCCCCGTGGCTGAATTCCAAAAATCGTGCATGAGAACGTAACTGTTTGGAACGATTTCAGGATTTTCTCAAAACACGCAAAGCCATAAAGATTCTGCCATTAATCTCTGATCGGCGTAATAACAGCCAAGCGTATCGGTTATGGATACCGCATCAAATAGGAATCGACTCCAAAGAGAAGTCTTCGGTCATATCTCGAAAACAAAAAGGAGTTGTCCCGCAGGACAACTCCTTATTAACAAACAACCTGTTCAGTTGATCATCTTACGAGACGTTCTGTCTCCTGTGCGATTGCAAGCTCTTCGTTTGTAGGAATTACGCAGACCGTAACCTTTGAAGAAGGCTTGGAGATGATAGCTTCCTTGCCGCGGAGACCATTGTTAGCCTCATCGTCAAATTCAACACCCATGTACTCAAGGCCTTCACACATAGCCTTTCTCATCTTATCAGTGTTCTCACCGATGCCTGCTGTGAATACGATTACATCGGCACCGCCCATAGCAGCAGCATAAGAACCGATGATCTTCTTACCCTGATATGCGAACATATCAAGTGCAAGCTGTGCTCTCTCGTTGCCTTCATTAGCAGCCTTCTCGAGATCTCTGAAGTCTGAAGATACGCCTGAGACGCCCTCTACACCACTCTTCTTGTTGAGGAGTGTATCCATCTCATCAGCTGAAAGATTCTCATTCTTCATGAGGAAAGGAACGATGGCAGGATCGATATCACCTGTTCTTGTACCCATACAGATACCTGCAAGAGGTGTAAGACCCATTGATGTATCCTGGCACTTGCCGTCCTTGACAGCTGCGAAAGAAGAACCGTTGCCGAGGTGGCATGTGATGATCTTGAGATCTTCATAGTTCTTGCCGAGGAAATCAGCAACTCTGTGGCTTACATAACGGTGAGATGTTCCGTGGAAACCGTAACGGCGGATGGAATACTTCTCAGAGAGCTCATAAGGAAGAGCATATGTGTAAGCCTTAGCGGGCATTGTCTGATGGAAAGCCGTATCAAATACTGCAACTTGAGGTGTACCTGCAGGAAGAACATCTTCGCAAGCTTCGATGCCGATGAGGTTTGCAGGATTGTGCAAAGGTCCCAAGGGGAAGCACTCTCTGATGATCCTCTTAACGTCATCATCGACGATAACAGACTCACTGTAGTACTTACCGCCATGGAGTACTCTGTGGCCTACCGCTGCGATCTCAGATACATCAGCGATTACTCCGTGATCCTTGTCAACAAGTGCATCAAGGATCATCTGAACTGCAACCTTGTGATCAGGCATGGGTTCTGTGGATACAAAATCTTCCTTGCCTGCAGGCTTATAAGTAAGCTTACCGTCAATTCCGATTCTCTCGGCATTACCCTTTGCAAGAACAGCACCTGTGTCGATGTCAAAGAGCTGGAACTTTGCGGAAGAGCTTCCGCAGTTGATTACTAAAATCTTCATTTATTCTATTCTCCTGTCTAAATAATTACCGCGATCGGATCAGCCCTGTGCCTGAGCCTGTACAGCTGTGATGGCAACAGTACCGACGATATCATCAGCATTGCATCCGCGTGAGAGATCGTTAACAGGAAGTGCAAGACCCTGAAGGACAGGTCCGTACGCAGGAGCCTTTGCAAGTCTCTGAACGAGCTTATAACCGATGTTACCAGCTTCAAGTGAAGGGAATACCAAAGTGTTTGCGTGACCTGCAACTGCACTGCCGGGTGCCTTGAGCTGACCGACTTCCTCAACAAGAGCTGCGTCGAGCTGAAGCTCACCGTCAACAACGAGTTCAGGATACTTCTCATGAGCGATCTTAACTGCCTCAGCAACCTTTGTTACATCATCGTGCTTAGCAGAACCGTAAGAAGAATAAGAGAGCATTGCAACCTTAGCGGGAGCGCCGATGAACTGCTCAAATGACTCTGCGGAAAGCTTAGCGATCTCAGCAAGCTTGTTTGAATCAACGTCAGTATTTACTGCGCAGTCAGCGAAAATGAAGAGACCATGCTCACCAAGATCGCAGTCAGGTACGTCAAGAAGGAAGAAACCTGATACTGAAGAGATACCGGGCTTCATCTTAAGGAGCTGAAGAGCAGGACGGATCGTGTTGCCTGTGGAGTGGCAAGCACCGGATACGGCACCGTCAGCATCACCGCACTTGCACATAAGGCAAGCATAGTACATATAGTCAGATTCCATCTGAGCCTGAGCTTTCTCGGGTGTGATGCCCTTCTTCTTTGCATCTTCGATGAGAGCGTTTGTCTCTTCTTCAGAGAGGCCCTTCTTCTCAGCCTTCTTCTTAGCTGCAGCTACCATTGTGTCAACACCGCGAAGCTCAATGAACTTATCAAGATACTTCTGCTTGTTGGGATCATTGAAAGGATCAACGATCGTTGCACCGCTGATGTCAAAACCTTCGGAATTCTTAGCGATCTCATCGGGTGTTCCGATGATGATAAGATCAGCCATATCTGCCTTGAGGATCTTCTCGGCAGCCTCAAAAGTTCTTCTGTCCATAGACTCAGGAAGAACGATAGTCTTTTTGTCAGCTTTAGCTCTGGCCATGATGTCATCAATAAATGCCATGTCTATTAATCTCCTTTGGAATTTATAATCGTCAAAAGTATACTCGTAAACAAGTATTATTTCAAATAAGAAGAAGCATATTAAAAAGTAGCAAGACGAACTCCCATGTTCTCTCTCGCATAGAAGACATATCTGTCATTTTCCTCTCTGAAGACCATATACAGAGCAGGGCTCGATGACTTGGTCGCAACTCGCTTTCCGATCGTATTCGTAAGCGTACTATAGAGATTTGCATCCTGCATATAGAAGGCGATCATCAAGCCGTCAACATATGAACCCGTTGCTTCTGAACCTGAATAATTGCCGGTCATGATATTGTACTCGGAGTAGATCCTTCCGCTGTTCATTATCTGTCCCTTGAATTCACCGTACGAGAAGCTGTCGAGCTCACCGACTTCGGCAAGATTGCGCATCGTCTTGATATTCTGCGCAATATCAAAAGCACCCGTGCTTCTTCCGCAGAAATAGTATTCGCCGCCGTCCATTGCTCCGAATGTCGCATACGCATAGAAAGGATTTCCGTCACCGGCAAAGCCTTTCTTCACTGCAAGCAAAGCCTTATCGTACGCACCTTGTGCAAGAAGTCCGTTGGCTTCAAGGTCTCTTATGAGTCTGAGATTGATGTTCGAGAGTAATACTCCCTCAACCTCTTCTTCGTTCGTAACATTCTCAACTTCAGCTCCGTCGAGTTCTCCGGTTATCGTTCCGTATATCTGTTCAAGTGTAGCCTCGTCATCTTCGTTGATTTCACTGGTATCATCAAGTCCTACATACAAAGACTCGGCATATTTTGCTATGGAGATCTTCTCGGTCCTCATAGATCCGTCGGAATCGAAAATCGCCTCCGTCAGTCTCTTGATGTTATCGTAGTCATCGTCATTTCCGAAGTTAACGTAGTATTCGCACATGGCATCAAGCCAGTCGATCATGGAGGCATTAGTTGTCATCTCATCATTGGTACCGTCAGCATACACGAATGCCCTGTAAGAACCGTCAGGTAATCTGAAAAGTTCATTTACTTTGTTCCTGAGAGATGTTGCAGACATCTTATCTCCGGCTCTGACATAACACTTCATCAGAAGTGCCTGATCCGATAATCCGTAGATTCCGGAACTCTCGGCCTCTTCGGTAACAAGACGGCCTGCGATCGTATAAGAAGTTGCCGCAAGCACGCCGTCTCCGCCCTCAGCCACTATGAGTTTCTTGGATCTGCTGAACAGATAGTCGCTTACTATGTTATTCTCGGCAGCATAATTACGCCAATCGTAGCCGACACGCACCGGATCATCTATCTTGATCTTGGAGCCTCCTCCGAAGCTTCCGGTATAGAACAGATAAAAGATCACCGCTCCGGTAACGACCGCTATGAACACCGCACCTGCGATGATCTTTCCGCGAGTAAGCTCAATCATTCCTTTGCGTTGCATAATCTCCGCCTTTTGAAATATAATCTTTACAATCAAAGATTATACCAAAAGCGAAGGATATTAATAAATTGCGGGTTATAGGAATTATTGCGGAATTCAATCCCTTTCACAACGGACACGAATACCTGATCCGTAAAGCACGTGAGATCGTTGCCGATCCGCGTGCCATCGTCATGCCGGTAATATCCGGCTACTTCACCCAGAGAGGTCTTCCTGCGATCGTTCCTCCTAGTGTTCGCACCAGACAGGCTCTTTTATGCGGTGCAGATGTGGTGTTGGAGCTTCCCTTCAGTTTCTCATGTGCACCTTCTTCAAGATTTGCCGAAGGTGCCGTATCCGAGCTCATATCTACAGGTGTGGTAACGGATATCGCTTTCGGTGTGGACACTGATGACACTGATCTTCTCAAAGCACTCGCCTCCGAAGATTTTGATACCGATGAACTGTTCAACAGTAAGCTGAATGAATACATATCGACCGGAATGAGTTTCCCTCAGGCCAGAACAAAAGCCATAAAGGATCTTGCCGCTGCCAGAGGCATCACGGGAGATCTGGATCCACTGCTCTATTCACCCAATTCTATACTTGCTTTGGATTATCTTCTTGCACTCAGGAAGTTTGATAAACGCAGGAAGATCAACATCATCATGATAAAGCGCGAAGGTGACGGTTATCACGACTCTGAAGCAAACTGCAATCTTGCCAGCGCCACTGCGATACGTCGCCTTATATACGAGACTGGATCGACAGGTTACAGCAGAGCAGCCATTGCTTCTAAACTTACGGGATTAATGCCGGATATATCTCTCGGTGTAATGCTTTCCGCCAATTCGAGCGGTGTATTCGAATTCCCTGATAACACTGAATACATTAAGAACTGTATGCTCACTGCAAATGCCGCATCTTCACTTGATGATATTGCTTATATGAGCGATGACCTGTCCGGTTACATAAAGAACATTGCCGCCGACATCAGGTCTGATACGCTTCCTGATGACGATCGTTCACTCGATGTTTTCGAGAAGAAGATATCAACAAAGAGATATACGCTGTCACGTATAGAGCGTGCTCTTGCAAGCATGATGGTCGGTCAGGATAACTCATGCCTTGAGATAAGAAGCGTTCCTTATATACGTGTTCTCGGCTTCAATAACGAGGGTAAATACTGCCTGAAGATCATGGGCAAATGTGCCAAGAGACCTATAATCAACCGTCCGTCCGACTGTCTCGAGCTTCAGTCCGGGAATGAACAGCTGAAGAAGATCTTTGAACTCGACATGCGCGCCGCTTCGATCGGATGGAACCTCTATGGTAAGAATATCGCCTCGGAATGGGAATCGATCCCGGTGATCACAAAATAAACAAAACAAGGGCTGCCTCTGATGAGACAGCCCTTAGCTTAATAACTTAACCGGTTATCAGATCAAGCCTTGGCAGCGTTAGCAGCCTTAGCAATTCTGGACTTTGTTCTGGAAGCTGCATTCTTGCTCATGTGGCCCTTAGCAGCAGCCTGGTCCAATGCCTTCTGTGTGCTCTTGATCGTAGCTTCAATATTCTCGCCTGTAGCGATATCAGCCTTTGCCTTCTTAACAGTAGAACGGATCGCGCTCTTCTTGCTCTTATTGGCAACTGCCTTCTTCTCTGAAACGCTTACACGCTTGATAGCTGACTTAATATTAGGCATATGTATCTCCTTTAATAATTAATTATCTTCAAATTACCGAAGAATTGTATCACGATTGCTTACTATTCGCAAGCCTTTGTAGCCTCATAAAGTCCGATACTTGCGGCAATTGTAATATTAAGGCTGTCAATATCCGAAGAATGCTCGATCCTTATGGGTTTTCCGACCTTTTGAAATGCCGGATCCAGGCCCGTCGCCTCATTGCCCATAATGAGCGAGAACGGCTTATTTATCACTGTCTCCTGCAAGATTGTACTGCCGTCCAGCATGAACGGATAGAGACTGTTCTCCGGAAATCTTTCCGAATAATCTTCAAACTTCTCGAAAACCTCGATCTTCACACTCGCTCTCGCCCCCATGGAAGCTCGTATTGTCTTCGGATCGTTCGGATCTGCCGACGTCTTTCCCACGATCGCAAGATCCTTCACGCCAAATCCGAGGCAGCTCCTGATGATCGTACCGAGGTTGCCACAGTTAGACGGATTGACAAGGACCATGTGATTTCCGCCCGAGATCGTCTCCGGCTTCTTCTCGATAACACAGATAACAAAACAGTTATCCTTCTTCGAGAGGATGTTGAAGGGCTTCTCTTCCACAGAGACAGGAATGTCCTTGCCACAGATCTCGTATATCTTGGCTTTGGTCTCTTCAGATCTGAAATCAGGATGCATGATTATTGCCCTTACAACATCTCTTTGCTTAAGAAGGTACTCCATCGCAACGGTCGCACCGAGTCCGTATGTGTGAATATTGTCGCTTTTATAGCCCGTAACTTTAATCAAATTGCTTCTCCCAATGTAAAACTTTTATGCTATTATAACTAATGGACGGGAATTGTGCTTACAATATCGTAAGTTATGCGTTCATTTTTTTCACTAAAGGAGCAATTACTATGGCAGAAAACAATCAGACACAGGCTGCACCCGTTTCGGAGCAGTTACCTTCAAACGCTAAGCTGTTCTCAATCTTAGCTTACATCGGCCTTCTTTGGCTTTTGGGACTTTGCATCTCACCTGAGAAGACATCACCTTTCGTAAGAAGTCACGTTAACAACGGTATCGTTCTTTGCATCTGCGGTGCAATTTGCGCATGCATTCCTTTCGTTGGTTGGCTTTGTGAGATTCCTGTTGTTGTATTCATGGTTATGGGAATCATTGCAGCTGCTAAGACACAGTACTATACACTTCCTCTGTTCCTTGGTAACTTCAAGATCGTTAAGTAATATCTATCACCAGTTATCTCAAGGGCTGCTCACAAGGCAGCCCTTTTTTATTTGCGATAATCCGTTAAAACATATATAATATCCGCCGTAGGTATCGAGGTGTAGCGCAGTTGGTAGCGTACGTGCTTTGGGAGCATGGGGTCGCAGGTTCGAATCCTGTCACCTCGACCAAGAAAGGCTCGAACCTAATGGGTTCGAGCTTTTTTTTCGATTCGTTAAGGAGGTCTATTCTCATGCGATTTGACAGTATTGATCCGCAATTAGCACTTGGAATAGTTAACAGATCGAAGTATCAGCAGGAAGAAGAACCCGGCTTTTTGGATAAGCTCTTTCACAAGAATAGAAAGAACGAAGCATCTCCTTTTGAAGAAGCTATTGAAAAGATCGGCAGAGATGTGCTCAGACAAGAGATTCAAGATGATGAATATATCCTCGCATATACTCTTGATGAGAACAGGACCGATCTCTATGTGGTCATGACCGAGAATTACCTGATCATCCCCGATAAGGATATTATCTCTTTTGAAGATGTTGTCAGATATGGTCTTTTTAATGAACTGGAACCCGACTTTTCTCAATATGCGGAAGACCGACTGAATATTCCTTATGATCCGACCTTCAAAAGTGAATACGAAGGAGAAGATACATATGAATTAGATCGATTCAGCATATTGTTCTCCTATGTTGATCGATTTGGTATTTGTTACAGATACACTATTTATATGGATGTTGCTGATCGGAAAGAGTTCTATGAATATCTGTCAGCCAGACTCGAGGACAAGGTCGATTGGACTGATCCTCTTGTACTTGAAGGAAGATTCGAAGAAGATCCTCTGGATAATCCCTACTACAAAATGATCAGATGATCTACTCCTCAAAGAACGAGTCATTCTTCCGTTGTTTTCCTGACTCTGTCGGCAATGATCAGGATTACTTCGTCATACTGTTTCTGATCACAGAAATACGGCTGCATCTCTTCATATACAACGGACAGCGTCCGGCTATTGATGTTAAACATATGCGAGACATGGTCGACAATTCTCGTATAGTTTTCAACATCGACATCCCGTATAACATGCTGCAAGTGGTTATCGTGATTCTCGCTGTGGTATTCCTGATATTTTTTGCATCCGCGCTCAAATGCTTTTTTGTTTACGACATTTCCTCCGCAACCGGCAAGCATCTCCTGATAAGTATCCGTAAATAAAGACTTGATGAAATCCTTACATTCGTCTATGTGTTTGGAATCTGCTGATATTGCCACGGTAGTGGATAACATGTAAGAAGGACCTCTTTTGTCGGTTGAGGGCAGTCCGATAAATAATGTCTCACCAGTTGAAGAAAGTGAATAGCGGTAATCATATATTCCGCTCATTACGGAAATTTCAGCATTGATCTCATCACCTGACGTACCGCCATAATAATCCTCTACTACCGTACCCTCTGGCGATACCATATCTTTACAATAGTCGGCAAGAATCTGTAGATCTATATTATCTGCCGTAAATAAATCATAACTATCAAACCTATCACTCATATTGGCATAAAGCACCACGAACGTGTTTAACCTGTCCAGATAAATAGGATCTATTCCGTTGCAATAGTTTTTCACAAAATCCGACCATTCATTCAGCATGACACCTTCTTGTGAAAACTTCTTATCAGAATTTACCTGAATGCCGATAACAGAGAAAGACAATGGCAACTGGTATACGGCTCCGTTAACTGCGGCTCCTTCCATGACATTCGTAAAATACTGATCAGCCGGAAGAGATCCGATAATGTCTGACATATCAACAAGGCAACTGCCATTATTGATCTGAGTAATCAGATCGTGATTTATGAACATATCCGGGCCCCTGCCATTAAGGATATCAGTTGTCATCTGACAAGAAATGTCAGCCTGACGTTCCATAAATAACATGTCATCCTCTTGATTCTCAGACATTCCCTCAACGGAATATCTGGTTGTCATCATGATAAAGCAATCTGAATTTCCATTAGAATTATAATCACAGACTGCTTGTGCTATAGCATCAGGAATACTATTGCGGTCAGATGCCAATTCAATAACTGTCTTTCCAGCATTCGGATTTGTATCTGCCTTTTTAAAACTGTAGAAGTTAATAGTCTCAATTAAGTATTTTGAATCATCACTCGTACTTATATCAATTAATGCTACTGAAGTATCATCCGCCTTGATCACTTTTGTTCTGCCTAATTCCGGACACATAAGATTGCAAAAAGCTCCGTTGAAGATCTCTTTGAAACATCTGTCATTTGTGTCTATCAAATACAAAATGTTATCACTTACATATCCGGAATTACCATTTGAATAATCACTTTCCAACTTGCTGCAATCATCATCAAGCCACCTGAATGCTTTTGTCTTATCCTCCACTTCATTGGTCTCGGGATCATATGTAAAATACATGTTTCCATTATCCGTATATGCAGGAATGAGAATCTTGCCATCATCAAGATGCAGAAAAGTTCTCACATTGTATATCTTAGTTCCGTTACAAGATAATACAAAGGCATGTTCCGTTTCCTCCGGTGTTTTTACATCAACATGATAAAAGGCATTATCAAAATCATATGAGAGCGAATAGTTGTATCCGTTGATATAATACTCGGCCGTACAGTTCTCATCATAAAAATACTCAGACTTGTCTTTGAGTTCCTCATTCCCTTTACCGTCTATCAATAAATAACGTTCTTCTTTTTCCCCGGTCTTGCTGTCTATAGAATTCACAGCACATACTAAGATTCCGTCTTTAATTCCAAAATCATTGAATTTGAGACCTTGTGTTCTATAGCTGGAGATGTCAGTTCTCTCCGTCTCTTTTCCTGTCTCACGATCAAGAAAAACAATATCATCAATTAAATACTTTGAATCTGAAGGAGCCACCGCATAATTCCCGCTGCAACGGATCACTATTTCTTTTTCAGTGCATCCGATAAAGTCCATCTCCAGACATTCAACATTACCAAACTCATTATAGCCACCGTTAAATTCATATACCGAGGCATCGAACCAGGGAGTGTCCTCAGTAATAACATCACCTGATTTTAATCCCTGATATTCTTCTTCCTTATTTGAATCCCTAAAACAACCGGTCTGCAATCCCAGACTTAATGATAGCAACACCAGCAACAGTGTTTTATTTAGCGATCTCTTAAGTTTTAAAACTGTTTTTTCCTGTAAGTTAGTCATACGTGGATAATACAATCTATTTCTTCGTATTCAATTGGTCCATACATTCTGCTATCTATGCTGTTATTAAAATTATCTCCGCAAACGTAAAATTCATTTTCAGCTATAACAAACGCATCTTCAACCAAAGTGGTATACGGAACTTCAATTACATCATTAATATATAACTTTCCGTCATGCTGTTTTACCATATCCCCCGACATAGCAAGAACACGCTTGATACATGTTTCACCATTGTGATTAAAGACAACGATATCACCTGAACTGATATCGTTTATTGTGAATGTTCTATCTGCAATAATAATCTGACCATCATTATATTCAGGTCTCATAGATTCTCCGCTTACTATAATGATTCTGTAGTTAAATACAAAAGCAAGCGAGAGCAGCAATGCTATTGATGTTGAAATCATAAACAAATATGTCTTTTGGCGCATGAATCCACCTCTGCATCGTGTGTCACCATTATTATCGTTTTACCGCTCTCATTTAATTCCTTAAGAACTGATAACACATAATCCCTGTTATCTACATCAAGACTGCCCGTAGGCTCATCAGCAAGAATCAGATCCGGGGATTTCAATATTATTTGAGCTAGCGCAACCCTCTGCTGTTCTCCTCCTGAAAGCGAGAATACTTTTCTGTTCTCAAAGCCTTCCAATCCGACCTTTTTAAGCACCTCCGATATGGCTTTCTGCTTTTGATCTTTCTTTAGATCCGAGAACTCCAACACCAAATCCAGATTGAACCTACACGTCTCGTTATCAACAAGACCGTAATTCTGGAACAGATAAGATAATCTGTGTCTTCTTATGTCTCTGGCTTTCTTACTTCCGAAATTCGCATTTTGTGTATCAAATAAATACACATCACCAGAATCAGCTTTCTCCAGCAAACCGATTATATTCAGAAGAGTCGTTTTACCCTTTCCACTCGCTCCTGTGATTGACAGGAACTCTCCTGCTTCCACATCAAGAGAAAAATTCTTGAAGATCTCTTTATTCTTGAAGCTTTTGTTGATTCCTCTTAGTGAAACGATCGGCATATCACATCTCTCCTTTGGATATCTGATATACATTCTTTTTAAGTTGAATCCTGCATCTCAGGAAATTAATTAGAAGATCCGTTACTATCATGGTAACAGCGATTCCCAATGCCAGTCCTGGCATTGCAAAATCAGATGCACGAATTGAAACTACTATGATAACTACTACATATTCAGCAATCAGAATTAATCCATGCAACCTGAACGTTGCAAAAAATGAATATCCGCTTAACGCCCTTGCGGCTATCTGGCGCCTATGGTTCCTGCAATAGAAATCGGCAGTAAAAACAGTCGTTAACAATACAACAAATAGGAATGCCACGAGAACTAAAGCAGCTGAAACGATGCCATTCCATGAATCATCAATTGATGCTTCCAATGCTTTATCAAGAGGAACAACACCGTCAATAATATCTTCACAATCGTATTTCCTAAATAGCGGAGTAAGTTCTTCTGTCGGATTATCCGTATGAGTTCTAAGCATCACTCTGCCATATAAGACATCACTTAACAAATGATATTTAATATGCATATCATTCTCAAGAGCATAATCATTAATGATGAATATTGCAGGTGCAGGACTAATAAGTCCTCCATTGCTTCCTGTTCCATTATTTAGATACACATATAACTGTGATTTTTGTGCATCATATTCTTTGAAAACTATATTAATGTCAGGATAATATTTCTTGTCTTCATAACCAACAAGTAATTCTCTGTCCCATTTATAATCATCCGGTATCAGAACTGTTAAACAATCCGGATCAAGATCTTTTTCATATACTCTTTTATCTTCCGAATCATACACTTCATTCTCTTTCAGGTAGTTACCGTTCACTTCAATTGATGGGCCGTAGCCCAAAGCCATATTATTACAGCACATTAACTTACCATTTTCATCTAACAAATAGTCATTTGTATCACACAAGATGGCATCATAGTTATTAACCACATCATGATAGAAATCCATTAATCTTGGAGCAAATTTACGCTCACTCAAATCACATTGCTCAATCCCACCCTTATGCTGAGAAAAATACACAAGACCTTGTATTCTGTTTGAGTATTTTTTCAAAGCCCGATACATTTCCGCTTGTGGCAACAAACCAGATAGGATCAATGTTGTTATCGACGCTGTCAGAACAATAACCGATGTGGTTTTTACTGTTGATATTAAAAAATACATCAAATTGCCGGGGACAGCTCCTTTGACATATTTTTCTTTGCAGAAAGCAATATTCATTACTATTCTGCTGATGATAGCTATAGAAAATATATACAATGCAGTTTTTAAACATCCCAGACCACCATATAAATAATCAAGCACTGAGATCCTAAGTTTGAATACTGTATAGAAGACTGAGGATACAAAACAAATTAGAAAGATGATCATTCCGCAAGGCAACAAGGCGGTAATTTCTCTTGCTGTTATGTCAATTATGGAGAAACCGTTCATTCTCATCAAAACAATCTTTTTGGCATTGTAAGCAGTGCAAAGAAGAACAGCTAGCAGGTATATCATACCCGGAACCAGTTGCATTGAATTATCAGCTTTCGTTATTCCGATGACATCATTATATTCAGATATTTCAAAGCCACAGTCTCTATATGAGTTAAACACTTTGTTTTTATCCGAAGACTTACAATATAAGATATAATCTGATACATCATTCCCTCTTTTGCAAAACTCTTCGAAGGGTCTGATGATGATCCTGCTGTTTGACGCAATCAGCAAACGATATTGTTTGCTGTAGCCATTCAGATCAACATTCGAAAAGCTTTCATTATCAGATAACCTTATGCTTCCTTTTGACGTCTTTATCGGCAGGAAATCTTCTGTATTATTAGTCTTATAAAGGACTACATACCCTTCATTATCGATCATTTCATAGTCTTCTGTCATAATGTCAAAACCTGAAGATGAGGCTTCGGACAGTATCCGTCTTGAAGCCTCATCCACAGACATATCGCTCTGAACAGAGAACTTGCAAAGACCGCAAGATAATATATCAGAGACGTTCTGATAACTATTGTGGAATATTGCAAGAAATGTAAATATCACAAAAACTGAAAGTAGAATTCGTAATATGTTGTATCTCATGATTACTCTTTCCTGAATATTCTACTCAGAAATCAAATATACTCCCAATATCAGACGTATTGTTATACCAAGCTTTTGCGATTCCAATTCCCAATGAAGAAACAACTACTGTGCATATCATAATAGCTGATATAACACTTTTCTTTACTCCGTTTTTCATTTCGTGTCTCCTTTGTTTTATAGTGCGCAATCGCAAAGCAAATTGTAACGATTGCTTTTGATTGTGTCAATAATTTTTGTATTGTTATAGTTTGCTTGAGAATGCACAACATTACGTTGATAAACCTTAAGTTCTCGATTAATTATTTGTAAACTCAAAATGATCTACAATGTTATGCCGTGATATTTAAATAAAATAGAGTGTCCATATCAGCTTGTGAACACTCTTTTAATCTGAATCATATTTGCTTATTACCGGTGTGCTTATTTTCGCTCGAACCTTGCTTCGAGAACGCGGCAAGTTCCGTATACATCGATCCACGTCTCTTCATCTGAGACCTTCTCATCCTTGTGATACCAACCGGCAAAAGCGTATCCCTCTTCAGGATATGCATAATAGCTCTGCTCCCATTCGCCGGTCTCTTTCCACTGAGCGTTATAGACCGGATTGAATTTGAGTCCGACTGAGCCGCCATTTCCTGCAGTCAATTCAAGAGGCAAAGCAACCTCTCTCTGAGGCGCCAAAGAACGTATGCTCTTCATCGGATTATTCGTGGCATTCAAATGACGCAGAAGCGGATTGGAACGTGTATCGAGCTCCGTGATATTGTTGTTCTGGCAATAGAAATATCTCAGCTACAGATCAAGATAGATCATGTCCTTGCAGCCTGACAGATCAAGATCACCGATCAGGTCACAATTGCGAAGGTATATTTCAAAATATTTGAGAGGATATATATCCTCATTAAGAATATGAATACCGAAGCCGACTATCTTGCCGTCTTCCATTACGATTCCGTGCAATAGATTTACATAGTATTGAATTATATCTCAAAAAATGACATTTTCTTCTCTGCCATTTCTTCAACCCGCTCAATATAGACCAACGCATCCTTTATTGTCGAGCATCTCTCTACTCTGTGTTTGTATGCTTCACCTTCCTGTGCAAAGCATCTCTTGCTCACTCCGCCCGCGCCGAAGGACAGCACGTCTCTGCAGTCGCTCATCATGGCAACATTATAAAGACTTCCTGTATCGCCTTTGGCAAAACCGATGTTCTCCAGACCATGTCCGGTATCCTTCTGACGATACATATAATACGGGTGGTATCCGGCATCCTCGAGCAGACGGTAGCTTTCGGCTACGCAATCATCCAGACTGCTTCTCTCAAGATCAAGCCCCATAACCTGCTCCCTGCTCATTCTTGCACGTCTCTTCTTATAAAGAGTGTGCACGGTTATGTTAGCGGGGGCAAGTTCGATCAGTTTCTTGGTTGAAGCAACATGTTCTTCCGCATTCTCATACGGCAACCCCGCAATAAGATCCATGTTAATAAGGTCGAATCCCATGTCTGATGCTTTTCGATATACTTCGACAGTATCTTCCGCCGTATGACGTCTTCCAAGCTTTAGGAGTGTCTCGGAACGCATTGTTTGAGGGTTTATGCAGATCCTGTTTATTCCATGTTCGCGCATCGAAAACAATTTTCCGTCAGTGATCGTATCCGGTCTTCCTGCTTCTACCGTTATCTCGCAATCCGGAGTGATCTTCAGATTCTCATACATACAATCGAGGAGCGCTGCAAATTCTCTCTCTTCGAACACGGTAGGCGTACCGCCGCCGACATATATTGCTGATAACGGCCTTCTGATCGTGGAAGCGATCATTCTGATCTCCTTCTCAAGCGCTGCCTCATACTTTGCCAGCCTGTCCATATGACAGGAGATATCTGATGAGATAAATGAACAATACTCACATCTGGACGGACAAAAAGGGATCCCGACATAGATACAGAGATTCTCTTCCGGGACTTTCTCAAGTATCCGCTGCTCTTCTCTCGAAGTAATATATGCAAGTCTGGCTTTATCCGGACGCACCATATATTTTTCTTCGAGATCTTTTGCGCTTTCTTCCTCCCACGCTACCAGCGTCGGCCTTATTCCCGTGAGACATCCCCATGGCATCTGCTTCGAAGTAATATCCGTAAGCGCCATGTAGAGCGAACGTCTGATCTCCCTGCTCGGTTCCAACAGTTCACCTTTATATTCATATGCTTTACCTTCAGCATATGTTATTGATCTTCCGTCTTCGAGAAGTTCGTTTATAAGTGTGATATCCGGTCCGTCAGGAACAATAATCTTGCCTGCTTCTTTATATTCCTCCGGAATTCCTCCGAACATCCTCGCGACATCGGTAACGTTATAGTATTTATCGTGTCCTTTAAGTATTACTTCAAGCATATTCTCAGCCTCCGACATAAGTCAGATAGAATCTGACATATGTACTGTCAGGAACAACATACGATTCTACACCGGTCTCACCGTTCGTCTTTAGGAAAGCGTCATTGGTAGCCGTGCTGACTTCAGTAATATCAATTCCCAATTTCTTCTTTATCTCATCTACTTCATAATCTATTTGTTCCCAATACAACGATTCTGCCTGAGCGTCTCTGAATACCGGAATCATCGCATCAGTCTCAAGATAACGGGGAAGCGCCTTATCTAACTTCTTCGCCGAGACCAGCGCTACACCATACAGACTCCAAAACACTTCATAGAATCCCGCATATCTGAAATCAGCTCGTTCAGAATAGCAACACGCCAGTGCAGCCAATGTATTGCAATCGGTCTCGCTTGCATAACCCTTTGCATGACACAATTCATGGCACACCGTAAGCGGAAAACCCGTGATATCTTCATAATCTGTATTCACGTTTACTTCGGCAAGAAATGGGTCATACATTCCGACTATATATGTATAGCTCCAATAATGACTCATTGACACCGGTTTTGCGCGCACATAGTTCTCGCTTAACGGTATGTCGTATTCAAGACAGAACGCGTTAAGAAGAGAGTTGGCATATGAGGCAGAATTCTCAAAGCTTTCCGTCATATGAGCAACTCCGTTATAATCTTCACCCAATTGGCTTCTTGCTTCGATCAAACCGGCATAAGCCCATTCAAGTGCGACGCAATAGTCTTCATATGTCAGTTCTTCATCTGTAAGATCAAGTTCATCCACAACGTGGGTTCTTTTGTAATTGATTCCGTGCATCGCCTGGAATAATACGGCACCAATCAGCACCAATGCCAATACATTCCTGAAGGATCTATATAAGTATTCAAGTGCTCCGTGGCTCAAGGCTCTCTTTATCAGTACAACGATCCAAACGATTATTCCCACAACAAGAAGCGGTCCGAGGCAGACAACGGCATTCTCTGTCATAGAATGCTGAAAATACATGTTAATACTCTGAAGCGGAATCGAAATGATCGGAAATACTTTGGAGCAATAGACATCCGCAAGATCCTGCGGAATAAAAGAATTGGCAAATACTGCCACCAAACACAGAAGCGGCAGAACTATGATCGCTATGATCCTCCGTACGATCCTTTTCTTGCCTTTGCTCTTGAACTTCATCGCGCTTTAGATATGATCCAGAAGATCACCCAGAGAATTCCATATACCAACGGCTGATGTGCAAGATAGATTATCAGCGAATGTCTTCCGATAAATTCAAAAGGTCTTGTGATCGCTTTTGTGATCTTTCCGCGACTTCCGAATACAGACTTTTTCTCTTTGTAACACAGTCTGCCGATTACACATCCGATCAGGAAAACACCAAGCCACGGAAACAACGGCATGTAATCAGCCATCCAGGGCTCGTCAGCAATTGCAAAACCTACCGGCAAAAACAACAGATTCTCTGTCGAGTAATCCATCTCGCCAATATTGCATCCGCAAATAACAATATACAGACCTACCAGTCCCATGATCACACTTACCATATTGGCTCTCGCTCCCGTTGCCTTCTCGATCAAGGTGATCAACGAATACAAGAAAACTCCGCACGTAAGCACAGACAAAACATTAAAGATGATCAGACAATTTATTCCAAGGACATATGTCGCGAAAATTGTAGCCCCGTCAAGTGCAAGCGTTGCACCAAGAAGCTTTAGACCTCTGTAAATGTTATTATGCGACAATGTACAACAGATTCCGGATACACCGACAAAAAGAACAACGATGATCGGATGAACGAAAGCCCAAAACCACCCGGCCTCAAGGTATGAAAATGTATCGACGCCAAACTCATATCTGATATCCCACGACGTGTGCATAAACAACATCATTATTACTGCAACACCTCTCAGGAAATCTAATTCCCATGCGCGTTCCTTATTGCTCTTTAATCTGCTCACTGTTGTACCTGCCCTTCTGCAAGACAACTTCCTACAGCAGTCGCGAAAACAGCATCTTCCGGAACTATCATGTTAACTCCATAAAGCTCCTCAAACGGAATGAGATACTTTTGACATTCTTTAAGCCCTGTTAACTGACCTGTAAATACAATGTCCTTAATTCCACTCTGTCTTGATGCCATAACAGCAACTGTTCCGATAGACTGATAAACCATGTTAAATACGCCGGCCATAATATCTTCTTTAGAAAGATTGTCGGCAGCTTTACCGAAATTCGACGCAGTCGCATTCAGCGGAAGTCCGGTTACACCGGTCTTAGAGATATCACCGATCGTCAGATCACAATTCTGAACATCACCTGCGGTTGCCATATCAGATAACTTCACCGCATCGTCTGTTCCTGCCATAGCAGATCCTAATCCTACCAATGTTCCGCCTCCAACTCCGGAACCGATAATGTGTCTAACCTCTTTCCTGTTTGCTTCAAGATATGCCGTACCGGTTCCCATGCTTACTACAATGGCGTGCTCCAACCCTGATAAGTACAAACCGCCAAGGCCGGTTGCCTTAAACTCTTCAACAATTACCTTCTTTATTCCGAGTATCGGCGCCTGTGAGAATCCAGCTCCTACACCTGTTATATTGATCTGCTCTATATCATTGATCGAGAGCGAATTGTCGCTGATTAGTTTGCCGATTGCACCGTAAGCTGATGTTACAGGATCGGCTGCCCTGACAATCTCGCGCGCGATAATTGCGCCGTCGTGCATACCAACGATCTTTGTTGTACTGCCGCCAATATCAAGACCAACTTGTATTTTCATATAAACATATCTTCCTTGTGATTTTAAGTAATTCTATCAAAAACAATCTCGCAGGTAAAATAACTCAGAAATACATAAATAAAAAAAGGTTCTACAACAATGTGTAGAACCTTAAGGTATTATCAATATTAGCTTAGCAAGTATATGAGATAGCTGAATACCAACCTTGAGAAGAACGGGCTTCAACCTGAGTGTGAATCTGTGCATATTCCTCAGCTGTATAATGGAAAACATTAGTAAAAGTTTCTTCGTTCAAAGGATTGGAAGTAGTATCAATCTCAATCTTACGGGAATCACTTCCGACTCTGGTAGAGAAACGCGGAACCCAGAAAGAACCTTCATAGAAGTTTGAGAAAGTTGTCTTACCATAATTGTCTTTAATAAAGATGCAATATGCCACGGTATTAGAATTCTCATCGTATCTAAAGAACATATGGACATCCCACTTAGATTCAGTTGCACTGTTGCCCATAAATCTCGGCTCAAACACTTTGCCGCTTCCGGTTACACCTGAACCTGTGCACATAAGATATGGAATAGTGGAACTCTCATCAATCCACCATGAATATGCTTGCCCTGTTGCATTTGAATCCTGTGTAGCAGCAAGGAAAGAATTCTCAAATCCTTTGGCATACAGAACAGCATAGTCTGAAGAGTCATCTATGTTATATGTTGTACCAAACGAACTGGAAATACCTGCACAGATTCCGGCGATTACTCCTCCGATCATGCAAATTATGGCAAGTGCAAGCATCATTTCCAATAAGGTAAAGCCTTTTCTGCTCTTATTTGACTTTTTCATAATATTCTCTCCAATAACCTATAACTAATGTAACCAACGACTCTGAATTTTGAAGTCAGGATCCAATCGGGTCAGTGCTAACTTTTGTAGCACCTGTTAAATACTCACTACCTGTATCAACAACCCAATAATACTTAACCGGAGTTGTACTATAGTCTGCCATTACAACGATCTTACCAAGAGTTGAAGCATCTGATCCATTCTTAATATATTCGGGGCAATAGACAAAGCACGTTCTGTTATCAACACGAGCATCTTTCGTCGGAGCAAAATCATAACCACTCAAATTATTCGGTACAGTACCGGTGAGATCTGTCTGCGGAACAACAACAACACTTAAGTTTTCAAGTTTTGCACCATAAGAATGCTTAAACTCAAGCGTTCTCATATTAGAACTTCCGGTAAAAGAATCTGCTCTTACTTCTCTATAGTCATCATCGCCCTTAGCTTGAGGACGATCATTATACCAACCAGCTACAAAAGTAGAGCATCCTTCATAATTCTTAGCACCGGACTTACTGTAAACAGAAGTCTGATACGAATATCCCATTGTCGAGATAAAACCATTTACCAGCATAGTTGAAACTACAACCAATATAAATGTAGCTAACAATGTCTCAACAAGAGTGAATCCCTTTTTACTTTGTTTAATACATCTCTTCATATCTATATCTCCTTATATTCTATCGGAAAAGAGGATCCAATCAGAAATAATAATTTTCTAACTGAGCTTCACCGTTAGCGATATTCTGCTTCAAAGAATTGGACTGATCATCAACATTATTACCAGCTTCCTTTGCATTAGTTATAAGTGAGAAAACACCATAACCAACAACACTTGCCAGTATTACTATGATAAATATTACCAAGACCATTTCTACAAGAGTAAATGCCCTTTTTGAACTATGCTTTTTGGATAATCTCTGCATATGACCCTCCAAACGTGAATTAACCTTATACTTCTATAGATGTATTATACTTCCTTATTTAAATATTTCAACCACAAAATTCATAATTTGTTAAAATATTTCATTTTTTGTTAACAAAGTAAAAAAATAGCGGGGATGTTATCCCCGCTACTCAGTTAAACTGATTAATTTGGATTAAATTCCAAGGATAGATGTGATTTCGTTGTTTACTGCTTCAACAGAATTGTTGTGCTGGCTGATAGAGCTTGCAGCTGCCTTAGCCTTGTTGAGGTATGTACCAACACCGAGTACGAGAACTGCAGCAAGGATAACGATGATAGCAATAACGAGAACCATCTCTACGAGTGTGAAACCCTTCTTTGACTTCTGAATCTTCTTCATTTTTAGATTCCTCCTGTTTGTTTTTGAGTTTGTAGCTTGATTATACATACTATTGTGAACAAATGCAATACCTTTTTTCAAAATTTTTCACTTTTTCGCCACAATTCGCTCCAAATGTGTTATGCCGGTGCATTTTCAGCATTGTCAGCATTAGAGTTTTGACCGTTATTAGCATCTGTAGTTGCCTTATCTGCCTCATTCTTTGCCTTAACTCTATCCTCAAATCCAAGAAGCTTATAGTAGTCTCTTCCGTTATCGTCGTACTGCTTCTTGAAGAGTGATTCAGCCCAGTATGCAGCAAAAGGCTTTGTAGCTGTCTGATCAATGTTGGCATTCTGAATTCCAAACCACAAGCTCTTCTCATTGTCACAAATGTACGGGAATCCGATGAATCCACCATCAGTAGGTACATTCTCTTCACCGCGCCAGTATGTGTATGCCTTCTTACTATTATCAGTTGACAATCTGTTCTGAAGGTTTGTGCCATAGAAACTGATTGTAGCTGTAAGCTTCATAGCGCCATTGTCATCTGCAACAGTAATTGAATCTACTTTAATGCAATTAGGATCTTCCGCATTGATCTTCTTTAATGCAG
Organism: Saccharofermentans sp.; assembly: GCA_024403795.1. Taxonomy (GTDB): domain Bacteria; phylum Bacillota; class Clostridia; order Saccharofermentanales; family Saccharofermentanaceae; genus Saccharofermentans. The sequence continues at coordinate 97,798 of JAKSRD010000002.1, read as the reverse complement.
AGATGAATTCGTTATATCCGCGTCTCTCAGCATACTCTTCCTTACCCATCTTTGCTGATAAGTCATTAAGTTGATCTTCGAGAGATACTTCTGAACCTGAAGTAAAATCCGGAGTGCGGTTATACTGGGTTACTGTGTATCCGTCTGTAGAGGAATACTGTACAGATATACGCATACATACAACGCCATCAGGTGATGCTGATCCGTCAGGATACTGAACGGGTGACATACCAACATCTTCGGAATTGATTGATACGAGGAACGGACAATTCTCTTCCTCGAATACACTTAATACATACTGTTCAATACAATCTGTCTCAAGTTCATCAATAAATGTCAACTCGATCTTCTCACACTTCTCACCAAGCTCTTTTATCTCGGTGCTCATGTTAGCGTTGTTCAGTTTCAACTGGTCAAGATAAGCTTTTCTATCTGTTAATTCCTGCAACTGAACTTTGTACTCATCATATTTGTTGTTCAAAGTTCTAATTCCAAAGAAATAACCAAGTACAACGATAATCAACAAAGTGATTACGTACATAAAACCTTTTTCTCTAGCTGTAAGATTATTCATTTGCTATTTCCTCCCTTAATATCAGCCTTCAGCTGCTTCAGCAGGAACATAGTACAATCTAATGTCTGCATTACTACGAGCAACATCAGTATATGCATTATGCTCAACAATATCAGTGAAACTTGCAGAATCAACCTGGACACCGTTTACATAGATCTTAGAGAGCTTGTAATTAACTCCGCCATAAGTATATGTAACGAAATTCTGATCCAAAGTATAACTTGATCCTGCCTGATGAGTAGTTGTCTCAACACCGCCAAGAGCAACAACTTTCTCAGAATTATCAAGATAACGAGTTACTGAAATGTGTACTGAACTTACTAACAATCCGCTGATCTGGAAATCATAGTAATTGTTAACAGCATTAACAGTATCACCTGCGATGATATCTTCAACACTCATATCTTCAGTCAACGCATGTCTCGTTGTTGAAATGGTCGGACGTGTTGAGAATACATCATTGTTGTTCAACATATTTACCATTTCAACCGGGCTGTAATAAGTAAATGAAGAACCAGCAAGTGACAACTGTGAATTTGTTATCTGGTAAGTGGAAATGAATGAATCATTAGGAATACATTTCGCAATTACATCAGGCAAATTTGTTGAAGCAGGATCAATCATATCAACCTGTTGACGCATCTGCGTAAGAGCAAAGAAGTAATTCGTTCTGTCATTGAGCTCTTCAGTCAGCAAAGCAGCTTCCTGCTCAAGACCTGCATACTCCGGTCCATTAAGAGTATCAGTAAGATCCTTAATGGATTGCTTAATAAGCTGATTTCTTATAAAGAAAGCAATTATGAAAGTGAGAACTACAAATACTACCAAGAAACCTGCAGCTACGCCATAGCCCAACATTCTAGCCTGCTTAGCCGCATTGGCAGTAAACTCAGCAAAGAAGTTCATATCCTTCTTTGCAAGTAATCTTTTATTTATTGCATTAGCCTTAGCCATAAAGTGTACCCCTCCTTAATCGTGACGAATCAGAGCGCCGCAGCAGTTTACGAACTGTCCGAGCTCAAAACCCTTAGGGCCATTTACTGTGCTGAGATTCTTAAGAATCTCAACCTGAGTTCCAAGTTGACGAGCAAGCTCTTTATCAATTTTCTTATAGCCGGCACCTGAACCATAAAGGAAACAGGTACTAATTGCATCGATGTGATACTTAGCAATCGAGAACTGAGCTGTACGTGAAACAGCATCAACAAGGCTCTTAAAATATGCATTAACCGCACTCTGAAGAGCAGGAGTCTCAGCAACAGTCTCATTCCAAACATCAATGTCCTCAATCGGTACACTGGCCTCTGCCTCCGAAGTAGTAATGTTAAGTCTTCTTGCAAGTGAGGACTGCTGGTTACCACTCTGAAGCTTCTTAACAGAATCAGCAACCTGTCTGATGTTACCGTGACCAAACTGAAGTCTTCTTGAAAGAACAGGGAATCCCTTATCAAGTACTGTAACTGTTGTAGTCTTGCTCGAAAGCTCAATCAAAAGTATTGTTGATTGCTTGATATTAACGTTACCGTTAATAATTCCGTTCTCGAAAAGCTTTCTAACTGCGTTAGGGTTAACATCAAGGGAAATCGGGTTGAGATCCATGTTCTTGAGGAACTCGCGATAATCCTTAATTACATCTGTAGGAATAGCAGTAGCTCTAACCTGAAGCTTGTCGGCATTTGTCTCAGCATCCTTCGTAGTGCCATATACGAGGTAATCAATGGACATGTCTCTGTTAGAACCTTGTCCCAAAATCTCGTACTTAACCATATCCTTCAACTGATCTTCCTTAACAACAGGAAGCTCTAAGTCTCTGCTGTGTACAAATGCGCCTTCAGTTGTCAATATGCAGCTCTTCATTCTGACATCAAGTCTTGCCAAAGCATGCTTAAGCGCCATAACAATACCAAATGAATCTGCTACTGCACCATCGTTAATTGCATCGCTTTCCAGAGGTACTACGCCCATTTTGTCAATCGTTACAATACCTGACTTGGAATTGTAAGATCCTACGGCAATTTTCAAGTCTGAACTGGAGCAATCAATTACTAATTCATTTGATCCTTTTCCAAATGATAAATCCATCTATTTTCTCCTTTCAATCTCACGAAATCAAATAATCCACTGAGCCATTGTGAAGATAGGCATTGCGATACCGCCTACTACCAAACCAACGATAATGGCCATTATGATAATCATTACAGGCTCCAAAGCAGATACCATCTTTGCTGTAGCAGCATCGGCTTCATCCTCGAAGTAATCAGCAGCCTTCTGCAAAATCGTATCCAATGTACCTGATTCCTCACCAATTGATACCATTGCATAGATCATCGGCGGGAACTCTGTAATATCTCTGATTGATTTAGAGAGGGATGAACCCTTTCTAATCTCAACACGAGATTGAGCAAGCTTCTTCTGAAGAATAATGTTATCAAGAGACTTCTCTGTAATCTCAACTGCCTGAAGTACAGAAATACCTGATTTCAAAAGTGTAGAGACTGTTCTTGTAAATCTAGCTGAAGCATTCATTCTTGTTGCTTTACCAACAACGGGCATCTTGAGCATAATCTCAGACCAAATTTCTCCGCCCTTGTCAGAACTCTTCCAAAGTTTAAATCCGTAAACAAGCAAACCAATTACTGCTAAGTAAATGTACCAGAAGTGTACGATTGAATCTGAAAGTGACAACAAACCTTTGGTCAACGCAGGCAACTCACCTCCGAGATCTGCAATAACTGTACCGATCTTAGGGACAAGGAATGTCAAGAGTCCGATACTGACTGCTGCAGTAAGACCTGCGAGAATCTTAGGGTATACCATTGCAGATGAGATCTTATTCTTAAGCTTAGCATCTTTTGCAAAGTGCTCTGCCAATCTCTCCATGATTTCATCGAGTCTACCGGATTCTTCACCGGCAGCGATCATGCTGATCATGATGTTAGGAATAACACCTCTCTGCTCCTTAAACGCTTCGGAAAGTGAACGACCGCTCTGAACAGCCTCATAAATTTCTCCGATGCATTTCTTAGCTTTCTTCGATTCAAGCTGCTGATAAAGCATATCGAGTGATCTAACAACAGTAATACCTGCTGACAAAAGTGAAGCAAGCTGTCTTGAGATAATAACAAGGTCCTGAGTCTTAAGCTTGGGACTGCCGATCTGAATACTGCCTATGCCTGCACCCTTATCAAGTGCCAAGCTGCTAATATACTTGCCATCAGATTTGAGTTTTCTGGAAGCTTCACCGATAGAAGCTGCCTCGATGATACCTTCAGACATTTTACCGTTTGAATCGATAACTTGATATCTGAAATTTGCCATCTATTGTTTTCCTCCTTCTCAAATTTCTTTCTATCTAATCTATAAGAGATTATTAGCTGAATTCCAAGTCGCCGAACAACGGACTGTTCGTCTGACCTGCATTTGCGATAAAACGCTTAAGATCTTCAGGAAATCTGCTTCTCTGAAGAGCAGTATCTCGTGAGATAATGTTGCGCTTAACAAGTTCAGCAAGATAGAAATCAAGAGGACACATACCCTGCTGAAGGCTGGTAGCGATAGTGCTATCAATCTGATATGTCTTACCTTCACGAATATTATTTCTAATAGCGTCAGTAGAGATCATAATCTCAAATGCAGCACATCTGCCGCCGCCAATCCTCTGTACAAGTGTCTGACAGATTACAGCTACAAGTGTCGAAGCGAGCTGAACTCTGATCTGATCCTGCTGATGCGGAGGATATACGTCGATGATACGGTTAACCGTATCTGCTGCTGATGATGTATGGAGTGTTGAGAGAACCAAGTGGCCTGTCTCGGCTGCGGTAATAGCAGTACTGATTGTATCGAGGTCACGCATCTCTCCGACGAGTACGATATCCGGGTCTTCACGGAGAGCAGCTCTCAACGCATTAGCGAATGAAAGAGTATCCTCGTGAATTTCTCTCTGGTTGATCATAGCCTCACCATGCATATGGAGATACTCGATAGGTTCCTCAAGAGTAAGAATGTGACACTTCTTACTCATATTTACATGTCCGATCATAGCTGCAAGAGTAGTAGACTTACCGGAACCCGTAGGACCCGTAACGAGGATAAGTCCTCTAGGTCTCATTACCAATTCCTTGAATACATTAGGGAGACCTAACTGCTCGCATGTCGGAATCTCATTCGTAATAGTTCTTGCAGCAAGTGCATATGTGCCACGCTGCTTGTAAACATTGCATCTGAAACGGCTGAAGTTCTCAACAATGTAAGAGAAGTCGATCTCACCTCTCTCGTTAAGATACTGCTGTCTTGACTTGTCGATCATAGACTTGCAAAGATACTCAGTATCTGCAGCTGTAAGCGGCTGATTGCCCAACGGCATCAACATACCGTCGACACGAATCATAGGCGGCAAACCGACTGTAATATGAGTGTCGGATGCTCCCATCTTTACCGATTCAGCCAAAATCGATTCGATCGATAAACTAAATCCTTCCACGTTAAAAAACCTCCTTATCAGTCAATCGTGTAAGCAACTCTGTTAAGTTCGTCAACGGTTGTAATTCCTTCAAGCACCAGATCACGCGCTGAATCCTGCAGCATCTGCGTACCCTCCGTAATTGCAAGTTGACGCATCTCGTCTTCGCTTGCTCTTCTCTCGAGCAAGCTCTTCATCTTACGAGTGATAACAACAATCTCATGGATTGCGATACGTCCCTTATATCCCTTCTCATTGCACTCTATGCAACCTTTTCCGTGATACAACTTCTGACCGGCGTCAAGACGCAGATATTCAATATCAGAAGTATCAGGTTCATATGACTCACGGCAATTTGTACATATACGGCGCACGAGACGCTGGGATACAACACCAACCAACGCTGACGATACCATGTAAGGCTCAAGACCCATATCGATCAAACGGTTAATTGAAGAAACAGCATCATTCGTGTGGATTGTACTGAAAACAAGGTGTCCGGTAATGGCAGCTCTCATTGCGATCTCGGCAGTCTCACCATCACGGATCTCTCCGACGAGGACGATATCAGGGTCCTGACGTAAGATGGATCGCAATCCGCTTGCAAATGTCATTCCCGCTTTTGCATTAACCTGAACCTGATTAAGACCGGGAATCCTAATCTCGACAGGGTCCTCTACTGTAATAATATTAACTTCGTCTGTATTTTTCTCTGAAAGGAGTGTGTAAAGTGTTGTTGTCTTACCTGAACCTGTAGGACCTGAGATAAGGACAATTCCCTGAGGTACCTTTATCATTCTGTCGATCATCTCATTATTACGATCACTGATACCCAGGTAGCTTCTGTTCAAGTTAGCATCATTCTTGGCAAGGATACGGATAACCGTCTTCTCACCTGTAACACAAGGAAGAATGGATACACGCATGTCCACAGGCTCGCCGTTAATTACAGTGGTAATACGACCGTCTTGAGGGATACGCTTCTCGGCAATGTTCATGCCGCCGAGGATCTTGATTCTTGTTGTAATGGCATCTTTAGCGGAAATAGGATTGCTCATTACCTCCTGCATAACACCGTCAATACGGATACGAACTCTTACTCGATCTTCCAAAGGCTCAATATGAATATCGGATGAACTTGAACGGATGGCATATTCGATCATGGAGTTAACAAGCTTAACAACCGGAGCACTGTTAACTGCATCATTGAGTTCATTATTGTCGTCAAGTGAATCACCCTCGAGACTTGCTCCAAGCTCTTCAGCTGCTTTAGCGGCATTCTCTTTACCATAATTGACTTTGACAGCATCAACAATTGACGTATGTGTTGCAAGCATCAACGAGATCTGATAACCGGTCTGGAATTGCAACTCATCTTCAATCGTAATGTTCATCGGGTCATCGATTGCAACTACCAAACGGTCTTCATCAAAACCAATCGGGAACACAGTGTTCTCTTCGCAGAACTTCTGTGTAAGTAAAGCTGTCGCCTTAGGGTCGACATCAATACCGGCAAGGTCAATGATCGGATAATCATACTGGCTTGAGACTGCTCTCAAAATGTCAAATTCTGACATAAGCCCCTTCTCTACGATTACCTCTCCGAGTCGCTTTCCGGTCTCTTTTTGAACACTGAGAACCTCGGCAAGCTCTGTAGCATTCAAGAAGCCGCTCTCGACCAGAATATCACCTAATCTCTTCATCAAATCCTCCTACTTATATGTCTGCGAGTGCAAATAATCGCACGCATTAGAACATACAGGCATTCTTCGCCCAAGTATAGATGTTAGAACTATACAACAGAATTTTATAAATAACAAGTTCGAGAGACATTCTGCACAAAAAATTTTTTTGACATTTATATTACAGCGATATTAATCATTAAAATCCTCTTCACTGTTTTAATTGTTTTTAAAATATGTATAATGTTCATGTTTAATAGTTTTATATTGGAGGAATATCATGTCAGGTCATTCAAAGTGGAGTAATATTAAAAGAAAGAAAGAAGCATCTGACGCAGCAAAAGGAGCTGTTTTTACAAAGTTCGCAAAAGAGATCGCTGTTGCTGTAAAGGCCGGCGGTCCTGATCCTAACAGCAATTCCAGATTAAAAGTAGTTGTAGCTAAAGCAAAAGCTGCAAATATGCCTAATGATAATATCAATCGTGCCATTAAGAAGGCTGCTGAAGCCGGTGAGGGCGACGATTATGAAGAAATCGTATATGAGGGTTATGGTCCTGCCGGTGTTGCTATTATGGTAAAGACTCTCACAAATAACCGTAATCGTACTGCAGCCGATCTCAGACATATTTTTGACAAAAATGGCGGCAATCTTGGTGTAGGCGGTTCTGTTTCGTTTCTTTTTAATGAAAAAGGAACCATCCTTATCTCAAAGGAAGACTATGAGGATGAGGATCAGGTTATGGGCGATGCTCTTGACAGCGGTGCTTCTGATTTTGAGAGTGATGATGAGTTTTACATTATTTCCACTTCAACCGCTGATTACTATGACGTAAGAGATGCCTTGGAAGCGAAAAATTATAGTATTGCTGATTCCACTCTCGGTCCCGTAGCCACTACTACTGCTGAAGTTACTGATCCTGAAGCAATTGCTCAACTTGAGAAAATGCTCGATATGATGGATGAGAACGAAGATATTCAAGAAGTTTTCCATAACTGGAACGGCTAAAGGTTTTGTGTTTTGGACGCCCGCGAAGATTTAAGACAGGAGCCGATCACTCAAGTTAACGCGCCGAGTGCGCGCAAGACTTTGTTGTCTGAGTTTCGCGGGACTCTTCGGAAATTTGAAAGAACAGGCTCTGCATCTCAGAATCAACACTCGGATTATTCATCCACCAATTATGAGCGCAACGCTGAAATCATACTGTCCAGCGAGCAGTTGACCAGAGAGGTTTTATCAAATATCGCCGTTATTGCTTTTGTAGGTCCTTCGGGGACCGGTAAAAGTACTCGAGCCATTCGTGTCGCACGTGATAACAGTATCTACTATATTATTGATGATGGCCTTTTAATCAACGGAAGCCGAATTGTTGCCGGTACTTCTGCCAAGAAGGCTCCTACAAAAATGGAGTCAGTAAGGCAAGCTATCTTCACCGACCCCACACGATCATCCGTAATGAGAAGAGCTCTTGTTGAATCTATGCCTAGAGCACTAATGATTCTCGGAACATCTGATTCAATGCTCAATAAGATCTGTGATAACCTTTGGCTTAATCGTCCTGCTATGCTTATCAGGATAGAAGATGTCTCAACTGAAGAAGAAAGACGTCTTGCTCGCAATACCAGACTTACTGAAGGTATGCATACGATTCCTGTTCCGAGCATGGAGATAAAGCATGAGTTTTCCGGTTACTTCTCCGATCCCTTCAGCAAGCTAAGACAACGCTTTGATCGTGAACGCGGTGTTGATCCGATGGCAAATGACTCTGAGAGAACTGTTGTTCGACCTACTTTCTCGTCACTTGGTTCTTATTCGATATCTGATGAGGCAATCCTCGATCTGATCAAAATAGTTTTGAAGGATGTTCCCGGCTTTGCTGAAGTTACTTCCTTTAAGACCGAGAAACAAACTTTCGGAGTAATGATCAGTATGGATCTTGCGCTTTATTACGGATATGATGCTCAGGCAGTTCTCGAGACAGCACAACAACGTGTAGGAACTGCTGTTGAAGAATATACTTCCATAACAATGAATAGCGTAAATGTCAGAGCATGCCGGCTGATTCATCGTCCAAAGCCGGTAACTACGGAGGATTAACGATGGAAAAGATATATATGATTCCTGTTAATGATGCTTATAGTGAACAAAACGGCTGTCCTATTTGCAGACTTAGAGATTTGGCTGAGAAGAATTATCTGGAGTACTATCTCGGTCCGTCACTAATGGAACCGGACACAAGAAAAATTACCAATAAAACAGGCTTTTGCCCCGTTCACATGGGAAAGCTTAATCAAGCTGTTACAAACCGTCTAGGACTCGGCTTGGTTATGCATACACATCTAAAAGACTTTAATGATGAACTTAATCCTAAACTCAAATCAGCTATTCCCGCAAAGAGCGGACTGATCAAAGGCAGGAATTCTGAGTATAAGCACAGATTGAATTCTATTGCTGACCTGATAGACGAAAGAGTATCCAGATGTCCTATCTGCGATAACATGAATGATGCAATGAAGCATTATATTGAAGTAATCTGTTGGATGTTCTCACATGATAATGAATTCAAAGATAAGTTCACTAAAGCTGAATGTCATTGCCTGCCTCATACAGCTCTGCTATTGAGGCAAGCATCTTCTCTTTCTCAGAATGAGGCTTCTGATTTTGTGACTGCACTATATGAGAATAATTCTCAGTCTTTTGATTCCCTGATTTCAGACGTTGAGTATTTTACTCTTAAATTTGACTATCGTAATACCGATAAGCCATGGGGAACCAGCAAGAATTCCATTCAACGCTCAATGCGCTTTTTGTCCTCTGATGACAGGAATTTTGACGAGCAACAAACCAAAAAGCAGAATTGATTGTATTTGTTTTTTATATCGCTTTAATCTTTCTATACCATGTTCCTTTTAATCTTAATCAAAACCCCCCGAGCAATACTCGGGGGGTTAATCAATTAATCATCAAGATTTGCTGAAGTTATGTTGTAACCGGTGCAGAACCATCACCATAGTAGTAGATGATGTTTACAACCTTATACTTGGTCTCGGCACGTCTCTCATTAGGCTTGCTGTTGATTTCACTCGGAGAGGGACAATAAGGCATCATAAAATCACCGGTAGGATTATCATGTGTACCAAATCTGTCAGCCTCAATACGACCATAGATCGGAATTCTTGAATTGAGACCGGAAACCAAATCCAAAGTGGAGTTACCATATAATCCGACATATCCTTCGATCGTCATACAGTCACCTATGTCGAATTTATTGTTCTTTACACCGATTACATAGATGCAGGGCTTCTGGATACCGTCATAGTACATAGAATATTGAATCTGTGAATTATCTGCTTTCTTATGTTCAGTACTCCAAAGCTTGTCCTCATAGTTCTGAGCATGATTGCGTACATAAGAACCCATAGCTGAAGCTGAAGAGACATTACGGTTAACAGACAAGAAACCTGCAGTACAGAGACGATTTGTGTTTCTGAAATTAGCTCCGGAGAAATGCAATCTTGCACCATCTTCAAGTATAAACATGACAGGAGCCTGATCAGCAGCAGCAACATTGTATACTGCAAAGACCAAATTATTGATGTAGTGATCTCCGCTGGCGAAGTAGAAACGATATCCTGATGCATTTGCTCCGTTAATAGCTACTACCGCAGGAGCTGCACCGTTATCATCTGTAGTTTTTCCGGCTGTAATGCGATAGTAACCGGCAGGAATACCTGTACCAGCCCAAGGACCATTCTCTTTACATTTTGCATAAAGCTCAGCCTCTGGCAACGTGTGGCTATTTGTATAATCTGCATCTTTTCCGCAGCCCGCATATGAAGCAGCAACCGGGTTGCTTACAATTGTACATGCCTCAGAGGCAACATCGCCTGCTGAGTATACTTTTGAACCATCATAAGCATACTCTGTCTTATCAAATACATAGCCTGCAGGAACATCTTTAGGCTCATCCTTATATTTAGCAAGTACTTGAGTTACTGCATCGGTGGGATACGTATCTGTTGTACCGTAGTTGTAGCTCTTGTACAACGAGAGCCTTGAATCCTTAGCGGAATCAAGTGAACTTCCTGCATTTGTAACTGTGTAAGTACCGCCATTCTTGTACTGGGCAGATACATCTCCCGTTACTCCAACAAAGTAACAATTCTTGCCATCCAAAGCATCCTTTACCTTGTGGTTACCGTCTGATGTATCATTCTGAACGCTTCTGCCTGAGAAGATAAAATCTGCAGAACTGTTCTTTATGTTGTCAAACACATCGATATTTTCGTTTACTTTGAATCCCGGCTGATTCGAATTTCCTACAAAGTAAAAATCACCACCGAAAGAACCAACTGAGGAACGGCTGCTCATGTATGCATCGTTAAGGAAGACCAGATTTCCTTTATAATGGTTTGTTCCGCCAATCTTAACATCGCCGTTAACAAAGACGATATCAGAAAAGAATACTGCTCCGGTTGTCTGCTCGTAAACGCCGTTTCTGAATAATACAGTGTTGTCCGTAACATCACCGAGTGCCGGGTTAACCATTCCAAGACCATCAGTAAAACGGACATTGGAAGTACCGACATCACTGGCTATATCAATCTGATTCATGAATCTGCCACCGTAGGAAGGTTCAGAATCATTCGCCTTAAGCACGATTCTTACACTCTCTACGCTGTCACCGATCGTAGTTGTAAAGTCACAGTTTACGATCTTGTGGTCGCTTGCGTCCGGATAATACATATCCACATAGGTGCAGTTATCTGCTGCATCAGACATGCCGGGTACGCCATCGACAACCATCTTAACCTTATTAGCGTTGTCAGTAGCTCTGGCAGACTTTACAGTGAGCATATTATCAATCTGCACATCTGTAATCTCCTGCTTCTCCAACGCCTCCAAGAAGACTTCCGAAGCAGCGGTAACGGTCAGTCTTGCCTGACTCGATATAGCATCATCGTATGTACGATTCCTTGTAGCCTGGGTAAGCATCATAGCGGATGCAATAAAGATCATCGCCAATGCCAAGATAAGTACAACAACAACAAGTATTGCGCCTTGCTTGCTCTTCTTAGCCTTACTTACTCTCTTAATCATAAGAAGCACCTTCCTTCTTTATGTTCTAAAACATTCATCTTTAAACAGTACAACGGTCTAAACCGAATAATGCCTTTTATAGTTACGACTATTGTAAGACATCGCAATTAAAATTTCAACAGAAAATTCGAATTTTGCTAACTTTTTTTACATAGTTTGTTAACATTTTGTTCACACGCTGTCGGTGGCTTCTTCATTCACAGGCTCTGCGGGCTTCCCTTTTTCGCCGTACTTGTCATATTCTTCTTTCTTAGAAGCAACCAACCAATAATCGTTCTGGGTGGCAAAACGCAATATTGAAGCGGAATAATAATTGCCGGCTTTGTTCTTTTTAACCCTGGTTCTTGCAAAGAGTTCGCCGTGTTCCCTGCATTCGAGCAACGCATATTGGGATTTGCGGATCCTGAAACTCGGTATCTTCACTTTTAGGACAGAATTACAGAGCGGGCAATTGCTCATAAAACCTTCAGCTGATACAAATGCTGCTGCGCTGTCGAGACATTCCGGTCCTACAAAGCTGAAATCTGAAGGAATATCAGGATCTATGGATGAACTTGAGATAGCCGATATTACCTCTGAAGGCTTATTATGCTTGAATATCGCCTCAAAAACCGCACCGGTATAATGAGCATCGGCAGTAGCACTATGAAAAAACTCATTCTTCTCAATGCTATAGAAATCAACAGCGGCCTCCACGCTTCTCTGCGTTCCCTGAAGGCCTGCGAACAAAGAGAATATCGGCTGGAGATCGAGGAAAAACATATTCAATTTAGAATCCATGTCAAAGAAACTTAGATTCATCTTCAGCATAGACGGATCTGAACTTCCCCACCCTACCAGAATGGCATCACCGCAAAAGCTTCTGAAAGTGGTATAAGCCGACTTGAACGAGCTGCCGTTAGCCAAATCAGAATTTTTCTTATGCGTTACTTTTTTTACATGGTAATGAAGCTTTGTGTACTCAACAGGTGCAATATCTGCCGAGAAAGAGTCTTTATATATCAACTCACCGTTATCGTAGACATATTTTAATGCACCTATCTCGATTATCTCACCGGTCAGTTTGCTGACATCAAAAGGATAAGCCTTGCCGGGCAAGGGTTGATTCCATTCCATATCAAATACGACAAATTCCGTACCGTCTGTAATCTTTTTACTAAGCATTATTTAAGCTTCCTTCACGGTTTCTTTCTTCTTAACATTATACTTTGGCACAAATGTAATTGCGACAATACACATCAAAGCCAGAACACTAATTACCGCACCGGGTACCACACCCGTGTTACTTGAACCCATGGATACTTCTGCGGAATCTCCGCCATTGCATACAAATTCGACGGCAAGCTTTCCGCAGAAATCGAATGTCTCGCATGTCTCACCGTTAACAGTGATCTCAGTATCATCATAAGCATAAGGCAAAATAAGGGTGCATGTCCCGTCAACATTTGTAACATCGACCGTAAACTTAGAAGAACCGGCTGAACCTGACAAAGCCTTCAGCGAGTCAAAAGCCTGCTCATTCAACTTATAACGGGAAACATAACATGTATCCTCACTCTCGGAATCGATGAACAGCTGAAGCTCGACAGTTCCGGATTTTGTAGTCAGTTCCGTAAGGAACGGACCGGAGAAATGCTTCTCCGACTCACTGATGCTGCTGAGATCTCCGTTCAAAACCAATCGCGCCCCGTTCTCGGCATCACAATAAACAAACAATCTGTCACTTTCAGTTGCAATTCGAGAGATATCGAAGCCTTCAAACGAATAAATATTGGCACCCTTTCTGAGCTCGAAAACATTTACACCCAACTGTACATCACTGTCAGAAGCACTTATGGTCAATGGGTACTCTTCAAATAGATCCATTCCCGTAGCTCTTTGAGAAATGTAATTCAAGTCATCCACGGTTACTTTTCCGTTTGATTCATAAGAGCTGAGCCCCATCGGGATAATCAAATAACTGTCTTCATCATTAACAGCCGGAATGTTGAAGCCGTTATCCATGATGAGAGTTCTGCCGCCGACTTTGACATCTCCCATAAAGTATTCACTGACGCTCATCTTCTGGACGGTGTTATTGAACATCATGAAAGCAGTGTTGATACCTACAAGGCTAACGATCAGCGCGAGAGATATGATTTTCGCAATACGGGAAAACTTCTCTTTAGCCAGAGCATGTAATAAAGCAGCCTCTCCGACAATTGCAGCAAAAGTAAACAGGAGAATAATTCCGGAAAGAGTCGTACCGGCGGAAGAATTGTTAGATACAACAAGGAATCCCAACGGAATAAGGCACACAGCGAACATTTCACCGCGTTTTAAGCCGGAGATATTCCTAACGCCGATTCCCGCGATAAAGAAGACCAGCATCTCCAGACAAATAAGCCTTGAAGAATTCATTGTCGCTGAGGTTCCGAATATGCTTATGGTCTCATTAACAAAGGAAGAACAACAAGTTATATGGAAGACAAAAGCAACCACAGCCGAAGCAGCCTTGAGCCTGACGGGAATATTCTCATTCAGGGCAAAGGCAATGACTGCCAGCACCGTAAGCATGCCAACATAAAACAACGGTATGTTATTCTGCGTCAATCCGCCGGAACGAAGAACATAGGTTCCTCTTAAGAAATCGAAAACAGTGTAATTTACTTTGGCATTCGCGGCGCTTTCGGCAATTCCCGAGAAACCCTTAAAATCCATCGCCAAAAGACCCGGCAGAACGAATGCCATGTCCAGTGCGAGACCGGAAACAACGCCTCCCGCAAGCTTCAGCCAGGACAGAGCCGTCATCTTAAAGGTCCTGTACAAACCGATACACATTAACAGGCTGATCAAAAGAAGTGCGGGAACTCCGCTCATTATTCCGAAGCCGCCGGTAAAGCATAATCCGAACGAAGCCAGGCAAACAAGCAAATAAGACTTCCATGTTCTCTTCTGCAGATAGGAATCAAAAGCTGACATCGCCAGCGGGAACATAAACGCCATGTTTATGATCGACGCAAACTGCGCCGTCAGCACGATCTGCGTTGAGAATGTAAACATGGTTGCAAGAAGTACCGAAGGCAGTCTTTTGAGCTTCAGATGAACTGAAAGGAAATAGTACATCGCAGAACAACAAAGTCCGAACCGGACAAAGTAACCTGCGAGAAGAACTGTTTTCGAGGCAGTCTGAGGCAGGATCAATGCCAGATAAAAGAACAGATCCGCATGTACGAATGTCACGAGACGCCACAAGCCGGAGCCTGCGTTGCCTGATTTGATCAATCGGACATCATCCATAGCAAGCTCAATACCTTTGATTATGCTCTGATTCATCTCACCGCTTCGCATGGTAAGTCCGGTCGGCAGGATCTTGCCCGGCTCGATATGAAGGCCTATGTTAAGAGCGACAACTGCAATACAGACAGCGGATAAGAAGCAGAAAACGAGGCCTTCAAATGTCTTTATCTTTCCTTTGGAATCAGTCATTTGACACCTCCGAATGTTCATTTCCTTCCTGCGGATCGTCTTCCTTGCTTTGAGACTCCGGTCCTTCGTTATGCTCTTCAGCAATCGGTTCTTCGGTTAAGGCCGAAGATTCAGCGGTCTGCTCCGTTATCTCCGCCTCGGATTCAGACATTTCCTCCAGCGCAACCTCTTCGATTGCTGCAGAAGGTCTTTCAACGCCATTGTTCTCCGGAACAGCAGCGTTCGTTGCAACAACAGCCGACTTCTTCCTGCGGATCAGTGCAGGGATCAAAGAGATAGCGGCGATCAGGATGATCGATGTGACACTGATCATCAATCCGGGTTTAAACCCGGCAGGAACATATCTAATTGAGACATCATGGCTTCCCTTGCCGAGTCTGATTCCCATAAGTGCATCCTGTATGGGTACTATCTCGGCAGCTTCACCGTCAACTTCAGCCGTCCAGCCTTCCGCATAAGGAATCGTAAGGAACAGCAATCCGTCTTCTTTGACTTCGATATGACCGTTGAGCGATGTGGAGTCATAATCAGTTACCTGAAGCTGTTCATCCGAAAGAACTTCAAGCATGTGATCGTAACCCTCACGATCCAGTTGATAACCGTACAGGAATATCGATCCTCCGGGTTCTTCACGGTATTTGAGATTGAGTTCCATCGGAGTTCCGTCATAAACACCGAGGGAGATGATCTGATAGCTTCTGGTCTCGAAGGTCTGAACATTGTCCCCGATCGTGATCGTTGCAGTTCCGCCCTTCTGAGCATTTGCATATACGTAGACATCAGAACCTATCTCCGCATCATTCACACGGATAGTAAATGAGTAATCGTTAAGCTTGGAGCTGCTTGTCGTACCATAGACAAGAACCGGTCCGGGACGGTCATCGGTAACCAGTCCGGAAGGCGTTCCGTCTTTAACGGGCGTGATCGTTATCTGCTTGTAGACATTGCCTGCTCCCATGCTTGTGATCCACTGATTTGTCTTATCAAAGACATCCGGATTGCCGGAATAGTCCGGCATGTAATCCACCAGTCCGGCATCGGTCATGTAGCCGACGCTCAATGCATCCGGGTTGCCCCAGGAAGTGATGACACCATCCGAATATTCCTTCTCGAACAGAGCCGGTGTCATCTGCGTTTTGTCAACTTCAACAATGTTCCTTACATTAAGGAGCGTGGCCGTAACACGTGTTAATCCGGAATTGCGCAGACCGTTAATGCCGTTATTGTGCAATCCGTAATTCCTCATATATACGACAAAGTCCTCTCTTGCGGTAGAAGAGAATATTGACAACCCCTTTATGTTGTATAAAGACTGAACATCACATACATTGTTCGGGTAGATCTCGGTACGCTCGAAGTTCATATGTCCCTCGCTGCCCTCAATGCTCTCAACATAAGTTGCTGCCGCATCCTTATTCCTGCCGTACGGAGCATAACTGGTAAATCCTTCGTGATAGCAGACCAGACCGATCGATATTTGTGATGCCGCAAATATCTCAACCATCATAGTTACGGTAAGAAGAGTCTCACAGAAGAACTCGCTCTTGCGCGAATTCGGGTCGCTTACGATATGAAGAGCAACGCCTTGAACAATAAGGAAAGCTAGGGTAACTCCGATCTGGAGATAACCTTCGTTGCCGGTTCCGAACTTCTCATAAAGGATCAGGAAAGCTGCCGAACTCATGACAGTTCCGGTAATATACTTGGCTCCGAGACTTCTGATGCGTCTTATCGTCAGGAAGCCGACAAAGACCAGCAAAAAGCTCATAAGGAAGGCCTGTCTGTAAGGGATCTGGTTAGGGAAATGCATTCCGTGCCAGATAAAATCAAGTGTTCTGTTCGAGAAGCTTATGTACATGATCGCGATAAGGCTTCCGAACACTACCTTGTGCTTAGTCTTGATCCCTGTCCTTGCAGGAAGCATGAAAAACAACGGCAAAAGAAGTACGATGACCAGACCGCTGTAGACATTAGCCATGCCGTCTCTGATATTCGGGTTGGCAGCTACCATCAGTCTTCCGAGGAAATCGAACAGGTTCGACTTCAGATTGTACTCCATGGTGAGCTTATCTCCGGTCGCGGAACAATTCCCTAGTATCAGATATGTAGGGATCGTGACTGCTGCGGTTGCTCCTGCCGCAAGTATGCTCGATACCGCAAAACGCAAAGCCGCGCCGGCAAAAGTCTTGATGCAGAGTCTTCCGGGATCGCCCTTCTTCTTGTCTCGAGAGAAGAGACATATGTAATAGAGGGGCGCGAAAAGCACCAGAAATACACAGATGAAGTAACCGGCATAGTAATTGCTGAATATCGCAAAGGCAAGTGCTATCGAATAAACACCGCATTTACGCTCGACAAGAAGTCTTCTGAGACCAAACATAATGAGCGGAAGCAAAACAACAGCATCGCACCACATGATGTTCCAGAAATATGATATATACCAGCCGCACAGTGCATATGAGGCACTGAATACCACGGTAATGTTATCGAGTCTTTTGTTATCGTTCGCGGAAAGGAACAACAACATGAACAGTGATGCCAATCCGGCGCGCAGACATGTAACAAACATGATGAACACCGGCATGGTCTTTGCATCAAAGAATATCGCGAAAATATTCAACGGGCTTGCCGCGTAGTTGGCATAAGCCGCATAGAACTCCTGTCCCAAGCCGTCATTCCAACTGTAGAACAGGGACTCCCCGGCCCAAAATTTATCTCTGAATGCTACAAGGAAAGGACAATACTGGTGATAGAGATCGACCGTAAGCATAGTCCTCTCGCCGAACGGGTAACAACCGGTAATTGCCATTGCCGCGAGAACGGTAAGTGTCGGAAACAAAAAAGCCAAAAGATATTGAGGCCAGTATTCCTTAATTCTTACTAAAGTGCCGCTTTTTTCCTTCAGTATCGGACTTTCTTTTCCCCACATACTACCTCTATTATTTTTATTAGATTACAAACGTGTTAATAATAGCATACTTTGACCTAGTTGTTTTCGCTTTTATGGTAAAGTGTTTTTAACCTGTAACTTATTAATTAAGGGGATCTATTGATGAAGGGTAACAACAAAAACAAGG
This sequence comes from Saccharofermentans sp., assembly GCA_024403795.1. GTDB lineage: Bacteria > Bacillota > Clostridia > Saccharofermentanales > Saccharofermentanaceae > Saccharofermentans. Next base: position 79,437 of record JAKSRD010000002.1, on the reverse strand, counting down.
GTAATGATAATAAAAGTGCTCGCAAGCCGGTAGTTAATGAACAAGCTATCAGCTCCGAAGTGTTAAGTGCACCGGAGGGGACTCCTTCCGATAATTTTTTGGCGACTCCCGTCGAGACTGCCAAAAAGAGTGTCACATTGAATGATCTGGCTGAGATCGACCCTGAACTCTTGACAGGTAAGCCCGGTGAGAGTGCGATCGCACCTAATCTCCCGTCGCTTCCCGACATAAATGCGCAGAAGAAAGTTCCGGAGGAGAAAGCCATTCCGACCGAGATAAACCTCGATAAGAACGAAGACGCCATTGATCACGGCAAGCGTAAGCGCAATGCCGGTATAGCATTCGTCGTATTCGGAATAATCCTGGTTGCCATTATCGGAATCGTTACCTTCGCTTTGGATACCGGTATGGATGAGTCTTTCGTAAGCCCGCTTACCATTAACGATAAAGCCATATCAAGCGGCGACTTCAGTTTTATGTATCACTACAAGCTGCTGAATGAGGGTGTTGATATTTTCGCTGCCGATACGGAGAAAATGCTCGCCTCCCCTTATCTCGATGATGAGAGTTTTGCTACTTACAGAGACTACTTCAGATATATCACTGCCCAGGAACTTCAGAAGATGGAGATCCTCTACGATGATGCAACTGCTCAGGGTTATGTGATCGAGAAGGCTCATTACGATCGTGCGAACGCTTATATCGATTGGCTGAAGACCAAGGCTGACGAGCTCGGCGTTCCTCTTGACACTTATATCAAGGGTGTTTTCGGAAGTCAGGTTGATGAACAGGTAATCATCAACACTCTGGCCCGTAAGTATTTTACGGAAGATTATGCTGACGGCGAGAAGCTCATCCAGCTCTCAGCTACAGACGAACAGGCTGAAGAAGCATACAATCAGTCAAAGAACATCTATGACCTCGTAAGCTACAAGTTCATCAGGATCACTTATGAACAGAGAGATCAGGGATTTATCGATACGGCAAATCTTCAGGCTCAGAAGTTAATAGATGCCATGGGCGGAGATCCGTCCAAGTTCGAAGCAAGTGCCGCTAAGTTAAAGATCTTTACGGGTGTTGCTGCCAATACACTGGCGCAGCCCGATTCTCACCTGGTTGCTAACTGCCGTTACGAGGACGTCACTCACCCTGAATTCAGAAGCTGGCTCTTCGATGAGACAAGAGTTATCGGAGACGCTACCATCATTCCTGATGAGGACGGCTTCCCGATCGTTCTCGTATTTGTCTCAAGAGACCGTATGTCTGAACAGCTTCGCAACTGCTACATTTACACTGTCAGCGCTCAGATGAATGAAGATATGACACCTGATGTTGCCGGTACTCAGGCACTGTCTCAGGAGATCTTCGATTATCTTGATGATACAAACAGCTGCAGCGAAGTCGAGAATATCTACAACGACTACATCCTTGCCGGTCAGTTATCCATTGTTCACGATAACCAGATCTACAAGGCAAAATATGCAGCTAACCTGGCTGATTGGATCTTTGCTCCTGAGAGAACTCTCGGTGACAAGACTCTGATAGAGGTCGATGGTACATTCTATGTCATCTTCTTCATAAACGAATCACCCAATCCCGAGTGGTATGACAGAGTAAACAGCTTCATACGAATGAACAACTACCAGCAGTTCATCACCGCGAAGTCTGAAGAATATGCCTGGACATTCAATGATGACGGATTAGGTCAGATAAGGGACGTACCGTAACGGAGGCTTGGGGTTAACTCAGCCTCCAAACACAGTGCTCATATTGTACTGTTGGATCAGTACTATTATGACAGCGAAAACAAAAGACAAAAGCATAGCTGCAATTATTATCCATGCCACAACTTTTGTAGCGATACTCTTTTTGTTCTCACGTGCCATATTTTTACTTCCTTATCAAAATAGAGTTCTTATTGAAAATCAGCGCTGTCACCGATAATAAGCTGAAGCGTGATCTCTTTGCCTTCACGTTCAAGGACGACATCGATCGTATCTCCAACCTTATGTGAATCGCGCGCCTTAATGATATCACCGGTCTGTGATATTTCAAAACCATCCATCGTTATAAGCTTATCACCGATCAGGATCCCGGCCTTGTCTGCGGGGCCGTCCTTAATGATCTCGGCAACAAACACTCCGCCCTGCGCACCGTAATAAGCGTCTCCCGCAACATATTTAACAGAGAAACCGATATACGGACGGTCGATAACCTTTCCGTAGTTGATCAGATCTTCAATGATCTTCTTCACGGAATTTACCGGTATCGCAAATCCGAGGCTCTCAGATGTATTTGATACGATCTTGGAATTTGTGATGCCGATCACTTCACCGAATGAATTAATGAGCGGTCCGCCGCTGTTACCCGGATTGATCGCAGCATCAGTCTGAATGATGTCAACATAGTAACCGTCACGGATTATCTCACGGGAAGGCGCAGAGATAACACCTACCGTTACCGTATTATCCAGTGTTCCCATTGCATTTCCGATCGCTACGGCAAGCTCTCCGGACTGAAGAGTGTCGGAATCTCCCAAGGAGACACAAGGAAGCTTCTTATCGGTGTCGATCTTGAGCACGGCTATGTCAGTCTGAACGTCACAGCCAATCACTTCAGCCTTTACGGGAGTATCGTCCCCGAACAAAAAGACATCTACATAATATGCGTCTTCAGGAACATTCGAGAGTACCACAACATGCTGATTGGTAACGATGTATCCGTCTTCATCGATAATGAATCCGGTCCCGGAACCAAGCTTCTTCTCCTTGCCGTCATTCATACCGACGATTGCCAGGGATACTGTAGCAGGACTCACCTTCTTTGCGATCTCTACTGTTGAGAGTCTTCCTTTGTCAACTGATGCCGCAGCTTCTTCGATGGAGAACCAGGGGTCCGGAAGTTGTGCGGAAGTCACCTGTTCCGTTGAAGAAGGTTCTTCATCAGGGGCTTCGTCTCCCTTGCGATTCAGCGAAGGCGTATAAGACAGTATTCCTTCCATTCCGTTATTAAGCCTGAAGATATATACGGATTGAAATCCTGAATACAGTACGCAGATGAGGATCACCGCCAACGCAATGAAGAAAGCCCGTTTGTAGAACTTCTCCTTGCTGTTATCTTTGCTGTTTTCCTTCTCGAAAATCTGCCTGATCTCAGAAGGTTCTTTGTTCTCATTCTCCATCGATGAAGCACTCCTATATGATCTTTCTCACGTATTCTATCCCATTTGGAACACTTAATGTAATGATTCTTGAATTATATCCGCGGATCAGACCAATGAGATCTTCTCGCCTCTCATGAGAAGGCTTTCCGGCTCGCCCGGCTTAAGCGAACCTCCGGAAAGATCAAGACAACACCTGATCAGTTCTCCTTCAGAACCATCGGGAACGGTAATACTGAACAGAACATCCTGACCGTATTCGACATTCTCCACACTCCAGCCTGATTGCTCTGCTCTGCGGTTAAGCATCTCGAAAACCGGATAACTGCAGTGTTCCCTCCACCGCAACGCAGGAATGAGCACAACCGGCTCACCGTTTTCGAGTGCCTGCCTGCCGCTGTCGGTATATGCTCTCTTTAAGCCGCCTTTACCCAGCAATGTCCCTCCGAAATATCTGGTGACACACACCAAAGAATCTGTAAAGTTATTAGATGTGAGTAATTCCAACAATGGTTGTCCGGCAGTTCCCTGCGGCTCGCCGTCATCAGAAGACTTCTGTCTTGACACTTCTCCTCCAAGGACCCATGCATAACAGAGATGTCTGGCATCCGGATATTTCTTGCGTTCCCGGGCAAGAAATTCTGCTGCTTCTTCAGGAGATGAGATATGAAAGCTTCTTCCTATAAAGACAGATTTCTTAACTTCAACCCTGGACTCGCCGTCCTTACCGATCGTGATATCAAAACTCAAGCTTTTGTGCTCTCCCTGTATTTCTGATAAGCCATCATGAGAAGAGACTTATCCTGACTGTAGGTGATCTCATCAAGAGCTTTTGTTACTTCTACGAATTTGCAATCGATCGTGCCGGTATCGGGTACTGCCCGGCATTCATCATCCGAAGCCTCCATGACAAACCATGAGATATTATTGTGTACGGGTTTTCTTCTCGTGACCGAATAAAATTCGTAATTGGTCTTGCCGCACGGAGCGATTACTCTGACGCTGGCACCGGTCTCTGTCTTAACTCTTTCTTTTGCAAAATCAGACAGGCTGGATCCGCTCTCTTTCTTATATATGCCTTTAGGAAAACCCCACTCCTGCTTATCGTTACAGACAAGCAACACCTTATCATCAGAAAACACGATTCCGCCGGAACAATTACGTACGATCATAACAAACCTGCTTTGCGAAAAAGTCAATTATATTTAGAAGTATTCTACCACAATACGAGTGCGACTGCGCGTGCACCATAAATCAATTGTTCTTTTGGAAACAGGTTGTATAATTGTCCTATGTTAATTACAAGTAATGTACCTAATAATAACGGCTCCGAAGATAACAGCAGTGAGATAGCAAAGCTCAAGCGGATCTTTACGGCTCTTTTGTCATTATCTGCCATTCTGGCGGTCTGTTTGGTAACTCTTGGCATTGCCAAGATAATCCGGCACGTTGATACCAAAGAGACTTCCGGAAGCACGCCTGTCATTGCAACACTGGTCTCAACGGAAGCTACCTTCACCGAGCCTGTCGTTTACCATACCGAGCAGCTTGAAGCAACAAGTCTCGCCGACAGTTATTGGCGTCCGTTACCGGAGATCCCCGAAGACCAGGTCATCGTACCGGAACATTTCGAAGTAAAAGCCGTTTATATCGGCTCGTGTTCGGCCATCGATAAGGCTATAGAGCTTTGTAACAACACGGAGCTGAACACTGTCGTAATAGACCTCAAGAATGAATATGGTCTTCCCTATAAGTCTCAGGTCCCTACGGCTCTTGAGATCGGTTATGTGTGGGAAGCATATGATATTGATGCCATCATCAAGAAATGTCACGATAACAATATCCGGGTGATCGGAAGGATCGTATCCTTCAACGACCGCGTTGCTGCCAAGCATTTTCCCGACAGAGCCATCTGTGATGCTGCCGGTAATGTCGTTAAGTTCAGCAATGAAGGTAACAACCCGTTCTTAAGTCCGTATAATTCCGACAACTGGGATTATCTGATCGAGATCGCATTAGATGCTGCAAGTCACGGTCTTGATGAGATCCAGTTTGACTACGTTAGATTCCCTGCCGGAGCAACACAGAATAAGGTTAAGCCCTATTTCGGTGAAGAAGGTCAGTTCCCCGAGAAATCCGAAGCGGTTAACAGATTCCTTCAGGAAGCAAGGATCCGCATACAGGATACGCACGGAATTCCGGTATCGGCGGATATCTTCGGAATCGTATTAACATCACCCGGTGATGCGGCGATAATAGGTCAGGATTTTGCCACACTGGGAATGACCGGGATAGATTCCTGCTGTCCGATGGTGTATCCTTCACACTATGCCTGCGGTACGATGCTCGGAGGTCACACCTTTGAATATCCGGACAAGGAGCCTTACCGTATGGTCTACAGCGTTCTGCATGCCTGCCAGCCTACCTTTAAGCAGGATGGCTTTACGGCGGTAAGACCCTATCTGCAAGCTTTTACTGCTTCATATATCGGCAAAGGCAAGTACATGAATTACGGTTATAACGAGATCAATGCACAGATCAAGGCAGTTCATGACCTCGGGATCACGGAATTTATCCTTTGGGATCCGTCATGCAGTTATCCCGAAGGCAGTTATGACGGCGATATGTCTGTTGAGACTGATTGAAACATGGCGAATCTAAGAATAGAATATTAAGGTTATTTATATAAGAGGTGACATTATGCTCGACATTAAATTTTTACGAACAAATCCGGACATCGTAAAGCAGAACATCAAGAACAAGTTTCAGGATGATAAGCTTCCCTTGGTAGATCAAGTAATCGCACTTGATGTTGAATACCGTGACTGCAAGACCCGTGCAGAAAGCCTCAGAGCTCAGCGCAATAAAGTCAGCAAGCAGATCGGTGCACTTATGGGCCAGGGCAAAAAGGAAGAAGCTGAAGAGGTCAAGAAGCAGGTTGCTGATATCGGTGATGAGATTACTGCCCTCTCTCAGAAAGAGACTCAGCTTGAAGAAGAGATCCGCAAGATCATGCTCATCATCCCTAACATCATCGATCCTTCCGTTCCGATCGGAAAAGATGATTCAGAGAACGTTGAGATCGAGAAGTTCGGCGAACCTTTTGTTCCTGATTTTGAGGTTCCCTATCATGTTGACATCATGGAGAAGCTTGACGGCATCGAACTTGATCAGGCCAGAGAGACTTCAGGTAATGGTTTCTATTATCTGAAGGGTGACATCGCAAGACTTCATTCTGCGTGCCTCTCTTATGCAAGAGACTTTATGATCGACCGCGGCTTCACATATTACATTCCGCCTTACATGATCAGATCTTCCGTCGTTGACGGTGTTATGAGCTTTTCCGAGATGGAGAACATGATGTATAAGATCGAAGGAGAGGATCTCTATCTCATCGGTACATCAGAGCATTCAATGATCGGTAAGTTCATCGATACGATCACAGATGAAGATAAAATGCCTCAGACTCTTACCTCCTACTCCCCTTGCTTCCGTAAAGAAGTAGGTGCTCACGGAATCGAAGAACGTGGTGTTTACAGGATCCATCAGTTCGAGAAGCAGGAGATGATCGTCGTCTGCAAGCCCGAAGACTCAAAGATGTGGTATGAAAAGCTCTGGAAGAATACCGTCGATTATTTCCGTTCACTTGATATTCCGGTAAGAACACTCGAGTGCTGCTCCGGAGATCTTGCTGACCTCAAGGTTAAGTCCTGCGATGTTGAAGCATGGTCACCCAGACAGAAGAAGTACTTCGAAGTCGGCTCATGCTCTAACCTCGGTGATGCACAGGCCAGACGTCTTAAGATCAGGATCAGAGGCAGCGAAGGTACTTACCTTGCACACACACTTAACAATACATGTGTTGCACCGCCGAGAATGCTTATCGCTTTCCTCGAGAACAACCTCAACGAAGACGGCTCCGTAAGGATCCCTGAAGCTCTGAGACCTTATATGGGCGGCAAATCCGTTATCGAGCTTCCCAAGAAGTAATCGGTTCAATAATTCAGTTTATAAATCCCCGAGTGATCTGATTAACTCGGGGATTTTGTTTTCGATGCATATAAAAAGCAAAATAAAAGAGGTTATCCCATAAGGACAACCTCTCGTTATCTGTTCTTTGGCGAAAAAGCTTACGCTCTCTCTACTTTGCCTGAACGAAGGCAACGCGTGCAAACGTTCATTGACTTGGGGGTGCCGTCAACAACAACCTTAACTCTGTGTACGTTAGCCTGTTGCGTTGTGAGTGCGCGACGCGAAATCTGCGAACGCGTAATTCTGATCTTTCTGCCGAAGAACATATCTTTCTGGCATACTTCACACTTAGCCATGCAAACACCTCCTATTAGAATTCAAATGCCTATGAATAATACCACATCAACATTAATGTTGCAACAAGTTTTTTACGGATTTTATTACTTTACTTTACTATTAAAAATTCTTCGTATCGTGATTATTCTGTCACAGATATCATCTCCGGATTCGAAGCTCCTGAGTCTTACCGTAGTTCTTGCCGGAGACATCATAAACAGCGTGCCTGTATCGGTACATACGGCCATCTCGTAGATCTCTTTATCTCCCGGAGCATGCTTCGGACTCGAGAGAAAGATTATGTCACCCGGCAGGATCTGATCGATCGTGATCTCTCCCGTAACGGCATCCGGCTCCGGTATAACCTCCACACCGGCCTTTGCCTGTTCCTCCATTGTTCTCGGGATCTCAATTCCGTTGATCTCAGCACAAACAAATACCGCACCGTTTACCGAAGCACCGTCAATCGACATTCCGTTCTCAATATACTTGGCATTAACAAATGTAAGCACCGAACTTACAAAGTATCTGCTGGAGACTTCCTCCGTCTCTGCTCTAGTTGACAGTTCGATCACACCGGAAGAACCTATCCAGCCGTTGTCTCCGCCCGGAAGGGCTACCTGATAAACACCTTCTCGCTTAACATCGGCATATAAAACGGTATTCATCATTACCTTCTTTATCAAGGTTCCGTTGCTCGCATGCGTCATGATGTTCTTCGAAGGATCCGAGACGATCAGCTTATACTGATGGATGTCCGGTTCGATCGAATCTGTGTCATCTATCAGGCTTGTTGCCTTCACATATCCGGTCAGGCCGTCAGAAGTCTTTATCTTGCAATAACCGTTCTTACTGTCCTGAATGTACTTTACCGGCTCGTTATAGAGCACTTCGGCTATCCTTCTCGAATCAGGCTCCGGAAGCGACATGAGGGCCACCGTGCTTTCTTTAACGACACGATAATCAGGATCGTCGTAATCAAGATTAACTACCGGCTCAACGAAGAGTTCGATATTTGTTCCCTTGAATACTTCCGGCAAAACTCTCGGAAGTATATAGAACACGCCCACGACCAAAAGGATGAATGCCGCAGATGCAATACCCAGGCTGATAAGTCTTCTCTTGCGCACGATCTGAAGTGTTGCCTGTTTCTCGGACAGTCCCCACTTATCCTGCATATTTTCCGCGCTGCCGTACTGCTCGCTGCCTTCATCAACATTATCAATAAAAGGAAGTTTTATAGTGCGTTCAACGTGTCTTACCGTCTTAGGCGCTATGTCTTCGCCTATTATCTGCTTCTCATTATTCCCGAACAATCTTGCGGTATTCTTCTTGTCCGCCTTTATCTGTCTCTTCATGTCACTTCTCCGACAGCATAACGCAATTAGCGACAGCCATTCCGCCGTCATGAGACAGACTGAGAGATATGGAACACACACCCAACAACTCGGCATGTTCCTTGGCTGCACCCGTAAGCTTTACATCCGGTGCACCTTTCTCATTCTTAATAACTTCAATATCACGCAGACCGATACCTTCTGTCATGACACCGGTTCCGAGTGCCTTCCCAACCGCTTCCTTAGCCGCAAATCTTGCAGCCAAGCGCTCAGCACGTGCCTTCACGGCTTTTGCCGTAAAACAATAGCGTATCTCATCTTCCGTGAAACACTTATCGATATAAGGCTTATTGTCTTCTTCCAGGATCTTAACGAATCTGGAGACATCAACTATATCTACTCCGCAGTGTACATTCATCGCTGAAGAGTTACCTGCTTTCCTTCGAGATCAGTCCGGCCTTGGAAAGCTTACCGCTTATTCTCATGTCGCACTTACTTACAAGCTCGCTTCTAGAGAAGGACGTTACAAGGATCGTCTGAAGCTTGGCAGCTATCCTCACCTCAAGAATGCTGTTCAGAACTGATGCCAAAGCCGGGTTCAGTGTAACTGAATCTGCAAAATCGTCTAATACCAGGAAATCGATCCTCTTGATGTCTTCTAATGTATCCGATCCGATGGAATTCAGATCCTCACACTTGGCATAATATGCGCCCTTGCCGAGATTGATCGCCGTCTTGCATACGCATACTGCAAGGAAAGTCTTACCTGTCTGCGGCACTGATGAATAAACCCACAATGAATTCGCTTCTGTATTGTCCGTCATTCCCAGCATTACCTTAAGGATCTGATTCTTGATCTTCTTACGGTTTGCGGCATCTCCAAGATAATCGTCCCTGTAATTCTTCATCTTATAAGATGTATAGTCACCCATTCCGCCGAACTCGTAGCTTGATTCAAGTTCCTTCTTCCTACATGAACACACCTTGACCGTACCGTCGGAACCCTTGGTATAACCCGTATCTTCACACTTATCACATATGCACTGTTCTTCGTCAAAATCGGGATCTATCTTATTAAGCTTAATAAATCTCTCGCGCTTAGCCTGATATTCTTCTATGGAAATATCCAAACGCTTGACCAGCGGTTCATCACCGTCTATAACGGCAATGAATCTGCTTCCCCTGAGATTCACTATCTCTTCATCAAGCTTCTTTAGTTCGGGAAACTCTTCATAGACACGCTTGATCCGCTCTTCGCGACGTATCTCCCGTGCAGCTTTTACCTCTGTGAGGCTCTCCCTGATCAGCTCATTAATCGTCTTCATCTGAATCTCCAAACATATCAAGGATATCATCAGGTATATCGTCTTCAGGCTCCGTATCCGCGGAAGGCTTGTTGTCACCTCCGGCTTCGGGCAAAGACTCACCTATTCCCGCTTCTGCACCGGTACGCCAAGCAACACCGGAACCTGCTTTCTTTCTGGTAGCTTTACGCTTATTCTCCTTATGCTCCTCTTCGCTGAACATTACGGCTTCTTCAACTGTCGTAACGCCCTGATCGTGCCACTTAGTAAGCGTATCACCTACATTCTTCAATGTAAGATTGCTTCTGTAATCATTCTCTTTGAAAGCCTGTGTGACAAGCTCTTCCGTAGCATTCAGGTCTTCTGCCCAACTCTTGACTCTGTCAAGATCAAGACCGTTAAGTCTCTTGCGCATGAGTTTGCCTGTGAGCTTGATCAACTTCTGGGTTCTCTTATTGATCTCGAGCTGCTTCTCAAGACTCTTAACGTCCGTATATCCGTTCTGATACCAAGCCAGAGCCATCTTCTCCATTAACGTGATAGATCTGTGGATCGACTGATCATATCCCTCTTCGAAAAGCTTATAGCAGACTCTTCCGTCAAATTTATACTCATACAGGCACTTATCTATGAGTCTGTAGAAAATATAAGGGATCTCACCCTGATAGAATGTCGATGAGATCGAATCTGCCAGGAGCTTTCTCTCCTTCTCGTCACTCATGAGTCCCGTAATCTCAGGATCTTCACCGCGAGCCTTGACTGCCTGTATGTATTCACCGACTTCGCGCAGCTTGATGTCATCAAAGACAAAAGTCTTATCTTTGCGGTTGATTAGCCCGGCTGCCATAAGTTCAGCCAGGGTCTGTGATACTTCTTCATCAGGGATGATCTTGAATCTCTTAACGGTAACCTCATCGAATCCGTTACTCTTATCGGTCATGTTAAGCCACAAATATACAAGCAGGGCATTCTTGCTTAATTCCTGCGCATATCTGACGAGAAAAATATCCGGCAAAAGGCTGTCACTAATCAACAGCTTGGAGAAATCTTCATTGCCTCTATCCGTACTCATAAATCAATGTGGCTCACTTCCTGAATTTGCTCTGCTAATTATAGCATGTTTAATCGGCTCTAACGGTTAAAGGTTGAGTTATTGTTTTGGTTTTGAGGACAAAATTAACCGGCATGACCATATAGGTCATGCCGGCATTTTCGATCAGTCAGATCAGTTACTTATGTCAGAGATTAAGCTTCTGTAGCCTTCTTAACATAAGAAGCATAACGATCTCTTGAATCCTTATAGCATCTGTCGAAGAGACCGTCAACAACTTCAGCATCATACTTCTTGTAGAGTGAGTTGTAACGTACTTCTGCCTTGAGGAATTCATAGAAGTCGCCTGTAGGTTCCTTAGAATCGAGTGTGAAAGGATTCTTGCCTTCAGCAGCGAGTGAAGGGTTGAATCTGAAGAGGTGCCAGTAACCGCACTCAACAGCAGCCTTCTCTCTGTTCTGAGCTACCTTAAGGCCGCCCTTGATACCATGGTTGATACAAGGAGCATAGCAGATAACGAGTGAAGGTCCCTGGTAAGCCTCAGCCTCTGTGAAAGCCTTGATGAGCTGGTTCTTGTCTGAACCCATTGCAACCTGTGCAACGTAAACATAACCATAGCTCATAGCCATCATGCCGAGGTCCTTCTTCTTAACGTGCTTACCGCCTGCAGCGAACTGAGCAACAGCACCTTGAGGTGTAGACTTGGAAGCCTGTCCGCCTGTGTTGGAGTAAACCTCTGTATCGAGTACGAGAACGTTAACATCCTCACCTGTAGCGAGAACGTGGTCAAGTCCGCCGTAACCGATATCGTAAGCCCATCCGTCACCACCGATGATCCACTGTGATCTCTTCATGAAGAAGTCCTCATACTCGAGAGCCTTCTTAGCATCGTCAGAACCCTCAGCCTTAAGAGCAGCTGCGAGTGCATCAGCGAGTTCACGTGTGTTGTCGCCGGAGTTGAAGCCGTCGAGCCAAGCCTGTGCAGCAGCCTTGAGGTCAGCAGAAGATGTAGAAGCTACAACATTCTCTGTGAGCATCTTAGCTCTTGATCTGAGCTGCTTGTAACCGAGGTACATACCGAGACCGTGCTCAGCGTTATCCTCGAAGAGGGAGTTGCCCCATGCAGGACCGAAGCCCTTGTAGTTTGTTGTATAAGGCATTGAAGGAGCAGAACCACCCCAGATTGAAGAACAACCTGTAGCGTTAGAGATCTGCATTCTGTCGCCGAAGAGCTGTGTCAAGAGCTTAGCATAAGGTGTCTCGCCGCAGCCTGCGCATGCGCCTGAGAATTCAAGGAGCGGCTGCTCGAACTGTGAACCCTTAACGTTAGCCTTAGCCATCGGGTTGTCCTTATGAGAGAGAGCAACACAGTAATCCCAGTTCTCAGCTTCCTTGAGGTTATCCTTAAGAGGAGCCATTGTGATTGCCTTCTCCTTAGCGATACAAGACTCTACGCAGATACCGCAAGAGAGACAGTCCATAGCAGAAACCTGGATCCTGAACTTGAAGTTGTCGTAAGGCTTCATACCCTGCTTTGACTCGAAAGGAGCGTTTGCAGCCTCTTCCTCTGTGAGGAGGAACGGACGGATAGCAGCGTGAGGGCAAACGATGGAGCACTGGTTACACTGAATGCACTTTGAAGCATCCCATACAGGAATGTCAACTGCTGTACCACGCTTCTCGTAAGCTGCTGTACCCTGAGGGAATGTACCATCTTCCATACCTACGAATGTAGATACAGGGAGAGAGTTACCTTCCTGTCTGTTCATTACTCTTACAACCTTCTCGATGAACTCAGGAACCTGCTTCTTCTCAACAGGCTGATCCTCAGCTGTCTTCCAGGAATCAGGAATGTCAACTGCAACAACTGCGTCAACACCTGCATCGATAGCTGCATAGTTCATTTGAACGATATCGTCGCCCTTCTTACCGTAGGACTTGAGTGCAGCCTTCTTCATGTAATCAACAGCCTGCTCAACAGGGAGAATACCTGAAAGCTTGAAGAATGCAGACTGGCAGATAGTATTGATTCTTCCGCCGAGACCGATCTCCTTAGCCTTAGCAACAGCATCCAATGTGTAGAACTTGATGTTGTTGTTTGCGATGTAACGCTTCATTGAACCGGGGAGTCTCTCCTCGAGTTCTTCTCTTGTCCACTGTGTGTTGAGGAGGAATGTTCCGCCGGGCTTCAGTGTTGAGAGCATATCATACTCATATACATAAGACTGGTTGTGGCAAGCTACGAAGTCAGCCTTGTTGATGAGATATGTAGAACGGATAGGTGTGTCACCGAATCTCAAGTCAGAGATCGTGATACCGCCGGACTTCTTTGAGTCATATGAGAAGTAAGCCTGAGCATACTTATCTGTATGGTCGCCGATGATCTTGATGGAGTTCTTGTTAGCACCAACTGTACCGTCTGCACCGAGACCCCAGAATCTGGCCTGAACTGTGCCTTCGCCTGCAACTTCGATCGACTCTGAGCAATCGAGTGAGAGGAAAGTAACGTCATCATCGATACCGATGGTGAATCTCTCCTTAGGCTGATCCTTCTTGAGTTCCTTATAAACTGCGAGGATAGTCTCAGGTGTTGTGTCCTTAGAACCCATACCATAACGGCCGCCGATGAGCTTGGGAGCATTCTTGCCGACATAAGCTGCAGCAACGTCAAGGAAGAGAGGCTCTGCATAAGAACCGGGCTCCTTTGTTCTGTCGAGAACAGCGATAGCCTTAACTGAAGCAGGGATAGCTGCGAGGAGCTTGTCTGCTGCGAAAGGACGATAGAGGTGAACCTTCAAGAGACCAACTTTCTCGCCGTGTGCATTCAAGAAATCGATAACTTCTTCAGCTGTCTCGCAGACAGAACCCATAGCGATGATGAGACGGTCAGCATCAGCAGCACCATAGTAGTTATAGAGCTTGTAGTCTGTGCCGCGGATCTCGTTGATCTTATCCATGTAGTACTGAACCTGCTCAGGTACTGCAAGATAGAAGGGGTTAGAAGCTTCTCTGCCCTGGAAGTAAATATCAGGGTTCTGAGCTGTACCACGAAGTGTCGGGTGATTAGGAGAGAGTGATCTCTTACGGAATTCCTTGATTGCATCGTAATCAACCAATGATCCGAGTGTCTCGTAATCGATAACCTCGATCTTCTGGATCTCGTGTGATGTACGGAAACCGTCGAAGAAGTGGAGGAAAGGTACTCTTGTCTTGATAGAAGCAAGGTGAGCTACTGCAGCGAGGTCTGCAACTTCCTGAACGGAGTTGGAGCAGAGCATTGCAAAACCTGTCTGACGGCAGGCATATACGTCTGCGTGGTCACCGAAAATGTTAAGTGCATGTGCAGCGAGAGCTCTTGCTGAAACATGGAATACGCAAGGAAGGAGCTCGCCTGCGATCTTGTACATGTTAGGAATCATCAAGAGGAGACCCTGTGATGCTGTATAAGTTGTGGTTAAAGCACCTGTAGCGAGTGAGCCGTGAACGGCACCGGAAGCGCCTCCCTCAGACTCCATCTCGACGATGTTAACCGTCTGTCCGAAAATATTCTTTCTGCCCTGCTGAGCCCATTGATCTGTGTGGTCAGCCATAGGCGAGGACGGTGTAATAGGATAAATTGCGGCGTTCTCAGTAAATGCATACGAAGTATACGCAGCAGCCTCGTTACCGTCCATGGTTTTCTTTGTCAGTTCTGCCATAAACTTGATCTCCTTTGAAAATTCTTTGCAGGTTTTCCTGTAAACAGAAATAACCTACTATAAATAACTGAATAATTATAAACCTTTTCGAGCAAATCGGGGACATAAAAGAGAAAAATTATGGGTTTATTTTTTATTAAAAGAGCCTCCTTCCCAAAAAGGAAGAAGGCTCTTGTTGTTTTTATCGTCTCCTGAACGTTATCCGAAGACCTGCTTAGCCGCCGTTATTCGGATCAGGCTCACCCGGATCAGGATCGCCTGCCGGAGGATCTTCCGGCGGAGGTGGTTCCGGTGTAGGCGTCGGCGGGGGCGGTTCCGGTGTAGGCGTCGGCGGGGGCGGTTCCGGTGTGGGTGTCGGATTTGCCGCCTGCGGAGGCGTCGGTGTCGCCGTCGGACCGGCTGTCGGTGTAGGGCTTGCTACCGGCGAGGTGTACTCACCTGTACTCTTATCGAATGTGGCATATGTTCCGTCCGGATTGAGCGTTCCGATGGCAATACGCTCACCGTATGCGTTATATGTAGTGGTATTGTACTCTTCACGCGAGATCTCATTACCTTCAGCATCTTTCCAGATTTTGTAAGCTCTTGCCGTCTTACCCTGATGTGCCTGTCTGAGTGTCTTCTTCTGACCTGTAGCAAGGCTCTTGTCTTCAACATATTCTGTCGGGCCATAGCCTGAAGTGCTGATGATCTCTGATTCAAGAGAGATCGTCTTGCCGTCAGGAAGCTTCTTGCCGTAGATCTCAGCGTGTACTCTGCTCTCGTCCCAGTCGAACCATGTAACAACGATTACCTGGAAATCTGAGTCATTCTCGAACTTGAAGTCAAGATTGCCCCAGTCAACTGTAGCATCAAGACCAACGGGTACATAATCAGAAGGCCATGCGTGATGTGAACGGTCAACGACCTTGAGATTTGCCTTAAGAACGGCGTTATACAAAGTTGAACTTGCCTGGCAGATACCGCCGCCTAAGCCCTGCTCATACTGACCGCCCTGAATTACCGTGGCTTCCCTGAAGCCGTTTTCTGATGTTCTCTCTCCGACAGTATCGTTGAATGAGAAAACTTGACCGGGCTGAAGGATCGTGCCGTTCATGTTCTTGCATGCCTGGCTGATGTTATTGTTACGGTTGGAATTGTTGGAGCATTTTGTGGAACACTCGCCTACCAGACCGAATTCATTGTTGATCATCTCAGCCGTAACCTTAGGCTGCTCGACTTCTGTGGGAACCTTAACGACTCCGACATATGTCTTGGAATCGAACAATGCCTTAACGGCTGCTGCCGTGGCATCCGCATCGATCTTATAACCGACCTTCTCGGGTGTAATGGTAAATGTCTTTGCATCAGTATCAAAATCAACTATCGCAGCATCCTGACAAACGGCATAATCCTCGATATAGAAATCAAGTACCTTATGAACCTTCTCGGAGACACCGTCAATCTGGATCGTATAAGCTGTCTCATATGTCTGAGGCGCGTTCTGAAGCTGCTGAACATTGTTGTAACATTCAACAAGTGCAACAAGATCGTCGGGATCAACAGGTCTGAACTTGGCAAATGCTTCGTTAAGGACTTCCTGTGTGTTATAAGCAAACTCGGCATTCGAGAAATCAAGATTGAGTTTCTTGCCCTCAAGGTCGAGCTTTACATCAATTGTAACGGGTAATTCCGTCTGGTTGGCTGAAAGAACGGCATATGCCTCTTCCATTGTCTTACCGCCGAGATCAACACCGTCAACTACTGTGCCGGCGAAAAACTTATCAGCAGTAAGCTCGGCAAATGCCTGATCTGCTTTGATCGTTGAGACCGTACCATCTGCCAAGGTAACATCAATATCAGGCTTGAAAAAGCCCGTGTAGTACAAACCCGCAAAAACACCGCCGCCGATAAGCAGGACTGCTGCAACGATGGCAATGACAATACCTGTGGGATTCTTCTTGGCGCCCTTGGAGGAACCCTTTGAACTCTTTGAACTCTTTGAGCTCTTTGATGCAGCGGAGCTCTTGCCTGAAGACTTTGACGAGCTTGCCTTAGCAACCGGCTTCTTATTGTCGGTACTTACTGCAAGACTCTTACTGCTGCTCTTTGACGGCTTTGATGAAGCCAAAGACTTATAGAACTCCTCGTCAGAAAGAACCGTCTCAACAGGAACCTCTTCAAACTGTAAAGGCTCAACGCTTCTGTTCGCAGGAACGGGAGCAAGCTGATTACTTCTGACCTCGGAAGCCTCATGTCTTACTGACGGCTGTCCGGCTTTCTTCTTCATATTACCTAACCCCTAAAAGAAACTGAAATGTAATGTTGAAACACAACACAATAATAAACATCCCGTATGCAATATTCAACCGAAACGTGATTGCATTATGTCAAAAATATGAACTCATTTTATCCGCTCTTGTTGTAAAATCGTTTATGTTTCTGAGGTAAAAGGATGGCAAATATGAATAACAGGTATAAGGCGCTTCTTGCAGCCGACATGGACTATACGCTTTTGAGACCCGGCGAAGACGTTTTTGAGGGCAACAAAGTAGCTATACGCGATCTTAAAAAAGCGGGTGTGGCCTTCACGATCGCTACCGGAAGATCCGCTTTTCTTGTCGGAAGATACGTTGATGACCTTGAACTCGACGTCCCGTTGATCACGAGCAACGGCGGTACACTTTTTGATCCTCTGACAAATACACAGTTTGCAGCAAGGAATTTTAAGGAAGATAAGCTCAGGCGTATGTTGCGCTGTCTGTTGGACAACAATGCCGATGTTACCCTTTATTCGGATGAGGGGATCTTTTTCGCGCCCTTCTCAAACCGTAAATCTTTTGTTAATGCTTATAACAAAGGACTCAAGCCGTCTGAGCAGGCGCCGATGATCGATTTTGATAACAGCTTTCCGGACAAGGATCAAATTCCGCATTTCAACAAAGTCCTTCTGCAAAATCCGAATAATGAGATCCTCGCCATGCTCTCGTCAGATCCTGAACTTGAAGCAATCTACTCCGGGCCGGGACTCTATGACATCATGCCCAAAGGCTCGACAAAGGGAGATGCACTGGTAAATCTGGCGTCTTATCTGAACATTCCGCAGACAAAGACTTTCGCGATCGGTGACAATGAGAATGATGTTTCCATGATCGCGGCTGCCCGCTACGGCATTGCCGTTGGAAATGCTACGGATGGCGCGAAAAAAGCCGCCTCATATATCTCCGCAAATTATGACAGCCTCGGCTTCGCCAAGGCTGTCTATGAATACGTTATTCCGTTAGCAGAACAGATGTAAGCTTATACAAGCTTGGATTTTACATAACCCTCAACCTGTCCCTTGATGCAAGACATGGCTGCTTCAGCATCTGCCTTTGAAGAATTATAAGCTCCCAGATAGATCTTAAGTTTAGGCTCTGTACCGGAAGGTCTTGCACAAGCCCAATCGATACCCTTGTCGCCGCCCAGCTCATAAAGCAGAACATTTGACTTGGGAAGAGTAATGTCCGTAACCTTAACACCGTCGTCGGTGAATTCATAACGCTTGGATTCCTGATAGTCGCGAACAGCCTTGACTGTAGCTCCGCCGAGAAGCTTACCGGCACCGCTCAGGTCCTTGCATGCAGAGAGCTCAGCTCTCAATTCCTTCATGCATGAACCGATCTTCTCGATACCCTCTTTGCCCTCAAGAGTGCAGCTGATCGTCTGCTCAAAACCATATCCGTACTTCTCATACAAATGGTCAAGTCTGTCAGCAAGTGTCTCGCCCTTCTCGAATGAAGCAGCTGCCATGTTGCAGATGAGCATTGCGGCTACAACGGCATCCTTATCACGAACGTCAACGCCCGAGAGATAACCGTAGCTCTCTTCGAAGCCGAACTGGAAATGCTTATCACCGAATTCGTCGTCGATCTTGATCCTCTCACCGATAAATTTAAATCCGGTCAAAGTCTCCTGAAGCTCAACACCGTAAAAATCACAGATGTTCTTTACGAGCTTGGATGATACGATCGTTGTTACGGCAAAAGACTTATCAGGAAGATTACCCTGTTGCTGCTTTGCATCAAGGATATAGTCCAGAAGCATGAGTCCCATCTGATTGCCGGAGAAGCACTTGTACTTAACCTCACCGTTCTCTATGATCTTCGCTGCAGCACCGATCCTGTCAGAGTCAGGATCCGTACCGAATACCAGGGAAGCATCTGTCTTCTTGGCAAGCTCGATCGCCATTGAAAGGGCTTCCGGATTCTCGGGGTTCGGAAGGCTGACTGTCGGGAAGGCACCATCAGGTAATTCCTGTTCAGCTACGATATGGATGTTCTTAAAGCCTACTGCATCAAGGATCCTTCTTACGGGCTTATTGCCTGAACCGTGAAGAGGAGTATAAACGATGCTCATGTCTGCCTGCTTTGCAATGGCGGCAGGATCGACCACGAGCTTGGTAAGCATCTCCGTGTAAGCCTTATCGACCTCAGGACCGAATGAGGTCACGAGACCCTTAGCCTTCGCTTCATTGATATCCATCATCTTCACGGTTCTGATATCAGTAATTGCTTCAATATTTGAGAGCACGGCATTGGCTGCTTCAGGAGGTACTTGTCCGCCGTCTTCACCGTAAACCTTATAACCGTTGTACTTTGAAGGGTTATGGGAAGCCGTGATCATTACGCCTGCAAAAGCCTTGAAATATCTGACTGAATAAGAGAGTACCGGAACGGGTCTTAATTCATCAGAGAGTCTTGAAGGAATGCCGTTAGCAGCAAGGACCATGGCAGTGATCTCAGCGAATTCCGGTGAAAAATGTCTTGAGTCGTAAGAGATGACTACTCCCTTTGATACAGCTTCATCGCCACACGAGAGGATAAACTTTGCAAGTCCTTCAGATGCCTTGGCAACTGTATAAACATTCATTCTGTTCGTGCCGGCACCGAGAACGCCTCTCAAGCCTGCAGTACCGAACTCGAGATTCCTGTAGAATCTGTCTTCGATCTCTTTCTCGTCATCCTTGATCGAGATGAGTTCATTACGGGTTCCCTCATCAAAGAAAGGATCTGTTGACCACAATTCATACTCTTTCTTATAATCCATATGTCATAACCTCCGAAGCATTAGTTCTTATCATAATAAAGATAGCCGATATATTAATTATTCTCTTTCATTTTCGAGCGATTTTTATCAATAACGATAAATGCTGCAAGACAAACTATGCCGACACACGATACTACGGCGCCAAACTTCAATCCCGGTGCCGTAAAGACGAGCTCTGCCGTGTGACTGCCGGAAGGAACATCAAATGCGATAAAAGCCTTCTGATACACGTTGTGTTCAACCGGAGCACCGTCAATGAAGAGCTGCCAACCTGCCTCCTCCGGAATCGTTGTGATAACGGTATCTTCGGCATCAAGTCCGTTAATGTTGAATTTGGCATATCCGTCAGATACTTCAACAACATCAACCTTCGTCTTGTCTATATTCTCAAACTGTGTTCTGAAAGCAGCATAATCAAAGCTTGCAAATCTGATGTTCAGATAAGACCAACTGTCTGAATCCGAGAGGAAGGTAACCTTAACATTCTCGCCGGGCTGAAAGCTTCCCACTCTGAATATCTGTGAATAATAGGTATTGCCGGAACATTCAGAGGTAAGGATTCCGTTAACATATACATTCGTCTCATCCAGGATCCTTCCTCCGACAACAGAACAATAAATCTCATCCGAATTGGGAGCCCGGAATTCATACTCAACCGCAATCGGGATATTCTCATTATTTCTGTACAAGACCGTTATGTTATCGGCAAGCTCTTTGCTGACCGAAGCCTCAAGTCCGAGAGGATCACTGTTCACACCCGAAGACGCAGAAGACTCGCCGGATATCTTGTTCAGGTACTCTTCGTGGGTAATGTATGCACTCTTGTCAAACGATGAGGCATTGGTTATCACAGGTTCGCCTAAAACTCCGGCATCGATCTCGTTGAAGAAACCTTCGTTAAACTCATTCGGATATAATGAATGATACCAGTCATTCTGGAAAGCAAAGTAGTTTTTCTCCACGGCATCCTTCTCCAGCCTGTAGAAATCGAAATCCATTGCTCCCTTATCTGCAGCAAAAGCCAGAGGCATTACGTCGTCGTTGGCATAGAAATTCATGCCTGAACCGTAAGAATCCTGACCTTCCAAGCGGTAAAAAGCCAATTCTCTTCTCGTTGACATCGAACCGATCGACAGAAAAGCATCCGTCGAAGGACAAGCAAACGAGTGATTAACGGCAAAGTAATTATAGTTCGTCGGGTATCCCAGCTGCTTTATGAAATGCTGCATGCTCTTATTGGAATTGGAATTGAAAAACGACAGACCGTTGTAATTGCCGTAGAAGGACTCTCCCTCCTGAGCATAGTACTTTGTCGTATATTCCGGCGTATGCTCACCTTCTGCTCTGAAAGCTCCGCTGCCGGCGTTCTGTGCTTTGGAATAATCACCGAATTCCGCTTCGGCTCTGATAGAGTCGCTGTATTCTTCCGCGGAGCCTCCGTAATTAGTCAGAGTCACAATGCCGGAAGACATCATAAGTCCAGCACCTATCAACTCGAAAACGATAAAAAATGACATAATCGGCGACAGTAGCTTAGGCATATCTCGAAGCTGATCGTGCCAGTTCTCGAATCCGTATCCCATCATGATCAAACAGTAGGCAACAGAGAGGGAAATGTTCAGGATAAAAGTCGTGGACTTATCCTTCATATCTCCGAATGAGTAATCGATTACCGTAAGTGCTACCATTACAAGTATTACCTTGACTATATCTTTGCGTGCTACTATTTTCAGTTTTGGAAGAACCTTCAAAGCGATGATCAGAAATATAGGAAGGAAAACAAATGACTGTCTGTGATAGAACCAGTTGGGATCGTCGAAAACCTGCCATGCCTTATCCAGAGGATACAGTAACGTCGAAAGTATCGCACCGGCAACACAAACTCCGTGTATACGTCTCTCTCTGCCTTTGAAAACAGGGCTGATAAAGTACAGAATCATCAGGATCGTTACCGGCAGACAAATAAACAAAAACGGATAATTGGATGAGAGAACATCAGCAAAATCACCGGAATCGCCCAAAAGCATCATGTTTATCAAAGTGATGGGCGAATAAGTGATGAGCGAGTTACTGTTATTCACGATGGTACGGTCGGCATTTTTTATGGTATCAATACCTACAGGCACTAGCATGACTGCCGTCACGAGGCCCGTAAAGCCTGCTGTCAGGACAAATCTCAGACCGATGCCAAGAGCCTCCTTGATCTTAAGCCTCTCTTCGAACAATCTGATGCAAAGGTAAAGAAAGGACGCAATTCCAACCATATACGCAATATAGTAATTGGCAATGAAGAGTACCAGCAGTGACAATACAAGTCCCGCATATTTCTGCTTCTTGATAAATCTCTCGGTAAAATACAGGATCAACGGAAGAAGCATATATCCGTCAAGCCACATGATTTGAAATAAGAAGGCTTGTGAATACAATGAAAAGGCATACATGATTCCGAGAAGCACAGGCCAAAGAGTTTTCTTGTTATCAGTTTTACTGCCGAGGAAGAGACACATGAATGCCGAAGAAAGACTGAGCTTCGCGACAACTATAGCAATAACCGCAGCATCTATCTGTGCCTCATTAAACAGAAGGTATATAAAGTTGAAGGGGCTTGCCATGTAATATCCGTAAGATCCCATAAAATTCTTACCAAGTCCCAACTTGAACGAATATGAGAGGAATGACAGCAAATGACCGTCTGATACCGAACCTATCTCTGCAAGTTTGCTTCTCAGTAAGGCCAGAAAGGGAGCATACTGCGCCTGAAGATCACTCAGGAGGAAAGAATATTTCCCGAACGGATACTTATTGCATACCAGCAAAGCCACTACATAGAGGACTAAAGTAATAAGGAATGCATACAGTGGACGAAAATCATGTTTGCCCTTCTCTAATAAAGCAGGTTTGGGAGAAGATTGGTTGCTCTTGATTCTCGAAGCACCTTGCAGACTTGTAAGTTCTTTCATTTTCCGTGTGCCCTTTCTTCGGCTGGTCTGTTGTCATGACCTGTATTTTTTGATTATAATACATTTTAAATAAGCGTTTCAAATACGCCTTGATCATGTTCTCTTTCCGGAAGGAGTCGCTCATGCTGGTAAGCCTTATCATTCCTTGCTATAACGAAGAAGGATCCCTTCCGATCCTGTATGAAGCGTTATGTGCCGTCCGCACATCCGAATCAACAGAGGAGAGGCATTTTGAATTCATTTTTATAAATGACGGAAGCCGCGATAAGACTTCCTCCATCATAAAAGAGCTTTCCGAGAAGGATCCGGACGTAAAATATGTCTTCTTCTCGCGTAATTTCGGCAAAGAAGCAGCCATGTATGCCGGCATGCAAAAAGCAAAGGGCGATTATGTGGCGATCCTTGATGCTGACATGCAGGATCCTCCGTCACTCATTCCGGATATGATCAAGGTCCTTGATTCAGGCGAATATGACATCGTAGCGGCAAGACGCGTTACTCGCAAAGGCGAACCGAAGATCAGGAGTTTTTTTGCAAGACGCTTCTATAAGCTTATCAACCGCATGTGCGATGTTGAGATTGCCGACGGTGCCAGAGATTTCAGACTCATGAAGCGCGAAGTTGTTGATGCGATACTGAGTCTCTCCGAACGCCAGCGTTTTTCAAAGGGTATTTTCGCGTGGGTAGGCTTCAGAACAAAATGGGTTGAACATGAGAACGTTGAACGTGTTGCCGGCGAGACAAAATGGAGCTTCTGGAAGCTCTTCAAATATGCAATCGACGGCATTGTTGCGTTTACCACCGCGCCTCTCAGGCTTGCTACATTCTCCGGCTTCGGATTCGCCTGCGCCGGATTCATTTATTTGATCTATTACTTCATCAGGGCGATAATCCTGAGGATCTACAATGAGGTTCCCGGTTATCCTTCCCTCTTGTGCTTCATACTTTTTATCGGCGGATTGATCCTTATGTGTCTCGGAATTCTCGGTGAATATATCGGAAGAACATATATCGAATCAAAGGGAAGACCCATCTATATCCCTTCCGATGAATCCAAAGACTGATCAGGTCTTTTTGGCAAAGTACTTGTAAAAGAAGCAGTTCTTATAATCCTCGGTAAAAAACTGTTCCTGGATTACTTCAGCATATTCGGCTTTATTTATGTTGCCGAATGATCCTATGTCCTCTTTGTCACTGGGATCTCCCGTTATTATAGAACCGAAGATAATAAAACCGTTGAATAAAGCCGGGACCATCATCAGAATAACCGTAAGCATTATTGCCGCTGATTTAGCCCATCCCTTCTTCGTCGTCGGAGTATTCTTCTCGTTCATTACTTCTGCGACAATATCACTCATATAGATACAAAGCAGGAATAGAGCCGGCATCGAGCCTCTCATCGAGAAATCGTTCATATCGGTTATCTTGTAGAACGGGATCACGAGAAGCGTGATCAATGCCACCCAGAATAAAGCGTCATCCTTTTTACTCTTATAGAGGATAACAGCAAAAGGCAATACTTCGATTGCAACAAAGGCCAGATACGCAGGAATAAACAAGACGGGGTTGTCAAAATATGTCCACGCGAATCCTCTCACTCCCGTCGCTGAAGAATTTGCACCGTAATAACTTCCCAACACGACCAGAAGCAGTACGGCTGAAGTAATATTGGAGGGACTGAAGGTGTTAAAAAGCGTCTTGGCCATCGTTTCTGCTCTATGCTTTTTCCCGAAGAGTACGGCACCTACGATCGGAATGATCCCGAATACCGCCCATGGTGAATAAGCGAAAAGTATTCCGGCAGTAAGACCCGTCGATCTTGTATTATTGGACAAGAGAAGGAGCCCTACCACCAAAAAGCACGGAACCATCTGATTGAACACAGATGCCAGTTCTCTGAAATTGCTTACATAGGTCATTACCGGCACAAAACCTTCAAACCATCTCCAACTGCTGTATTGTGTAAATAAGTGCACTACGTTCGGTATGGCATCAAGACCGGAGAAAAATACAAACATAAAAGGGACCCACGGCGAATACTTCCTGATTGCCGCACTCGAGACGAGAAAACAGAGGAAAATTCCCAGTGAGTTCCATAGCAGTAATACAAAATTGCCGAATTCAAAGCCGAAGATCTTGCCTGCCAAAGCAGCCGGCATCCAATATAGAAAGTAGTACGAGAATGCGCGCTCTCCGGAAGCTATGCCGAAGATCTCCCTTACTTCTTGATTCTGCTGAGTCGAATAATTATATATTACCGGCCAATCATAGTTAACCAGATCCCGCATTATCGCGCGTCTGTACTGATGATCCTGAAGAGTAAAGATATACTCGCCGACACCGGTTACAAAAGAGATGAGAAGTGCCGTAACGGCACAACCGATGAGATACGACAGCGGGATCTCGATCTCCTTGCTCCTGTCAGACAGCTTAACCCCGTTCGGATCATTAAGACAATCTGAGATGGCATAGAACAGGATTGCCAAAAATGCCAAGGTAAGCGGAATGCCGACAGCAAGGCGCAAATACCCAATAAAAAACATAAACAGCGGTAATGTCAGGAAGAGAAGTGCAGAGGCGTAAAGCCACGCAAAAGGAATTGTAACGCTCTTAGCCTCTGAAGCAGTATTCCGATCGGGGCTCCCCGATCCTTTCTTAACTCTTGAAGCTTCTTCCAGCTGTTTAACTTCCTTCATCATCTCTTCCTAAACTACGCGCTGCCTATATAACTCTAAATCAAGTGCGTATCAGAGCTGAACAGTCATGAATTCGATCTGCTGCGTCTCCAAAGGTCTGTCATTGTAATCTGTTCTTACTGAACAGATCTGATCCACGACCTCGATACCCTCAATAACCTTTCCGAAAGCCGCATACTGACCGTCAAGGTGCGGGCTGTCCTCATGCATGATGAAAAACTGTGATCCGGCCGAATTAGGATCATAAGCACGTGCCATGGAAAGAACGCCTCTTGTATGTTTCAGGTCATTCTTAAAACCGTTGCCTGAGAACTCACCCTTGATCGTATATCCGGGACCACCCATGCCTGTACCTTCAGGATCTCCGCCCTGGATCATGAATCCGGGAATGACTCTGTGGAAGATAAGTCCGTTGTAGAAACCCTTTGAAGCAAGATCGACAAAATTCTTAACTGTCTCAGGTGCAATATCGGGATAAAGCTCGGCCTTCATAACGCCGCCATTCTTCATCTGAATCGTAATAATCGGATTTGCCATTTGTAAATCTCTCCTTATCTGCGTTTATATGATCTCAAAATATCATCCTTGATCTTCCAAAGCTTAGGTGAAAGGTCAACATAATAAGCGTGCGGATTCTCAAATCTCTTGATGGAATCCCACAGCGAATCGATCTCCTTCGTGCAATTAGCTCTGATCTCGCCGATGGTCGGCTTATTATATATCAGTTTACCGTTCTCGAAAATCTTAACCATGATCTCCTTCGCCGTGTAGTTCTCAAGAACCTTCGACTTCCAGGTAGCCTCAGGGTCAAAGATCTCATAAGGTTCGCCGTTAGGGATCTCTTCATCGGCGATCATTACAACGTCTGCCAAAGCCTTACCTGTAGCATTGTCATAAAATCTGACGATCTTCTTGCTGCAGGGATTCGTTACCTTGCCGATACTGTCTGAGATCT
The DNA here is from genome assembly GCA_024403795.1 of Saccharofermentans sp. Classification (GTDB taxonomy): domain Bacteria; phylum Bacillota; class Clostridia; order Saccharofermentanales; family Saccharofermentanaceae; genus Saccharofermentans. The sequence goes on along the minus strand of JAKSRD010000002.1, from coordinate 52,901 downwards.
TCATCTTCGGAATGATCGTACCGTCTGCTTCCTCAACTGCAGCAATCTTATAGACACCGCCGAAAACAGGCTCAGCCTTGGAAGTAATGAGTCTCTCACCGACACCGAATGAATCAATGCAAGCGCCCTGGCTGATAAGCTCTCTGATGATGTATTCATCAAGAGCATTGGATACGGTGATCTTACAATCCGTAAGTCCTGCCTCATCAAGCATCTTGCGGGCACGCTGTGTCATATATGTAAGGTCACCGGAATCGATCCTGATTCCCTTGAGTCTCTTGCCCATCGGTTCAAGAACCTCATGAGCACACTTGATTGCATTGGGGATACCGGAACGAAGAACATCGTAAGTATCTACGAGCAAAAGGGCTCCGTCGGGGTATGTAAGTGCATAAGCCTTGAACGCTTCATACTCATTGTCAAAAAGCATTACCCAAGAGTGAGCCATTGTGCCTGAGAGCGGAATGTTGAACTGCTGACCGCAGATCGTGCAGGAAGTGCCTGCCGCTCCGGCAATATAAGCAGCTCTCGCACCCAAAACGGATGCATCATAACCCTGTGCACGGCGTGCACCGAATTCCATGACAGGTCTGCCTTCGGCAGATCTGACAATTCGTGCCGTCTTGGTGGCGATCAATGTCTGATGGTTGATCGTGCACAGAAGAGCTGTCTCAAGGAGCTGCGCCTGAATGACCGGGCCTCTTACCTTAACAAGCGGCTCTTTGGGGAATACTACCGTTCCTTCCGGGATGGCCCAAACGTCGCAAGTAAACTCAAATGCTCTCAGATACTCGATGAATGTATCGTTAAAGTGATAGTTGTTCTTCAGGAACTCCAGATCATCTTCTGAGAATTTCAGGCTGGAGAGATAGTCGATTACCTGCTCAAGACCTGCCATGACGGCAAATCCGCCGTTCTCCGGAATATTCCTGAAGAACATGTCAAAATAAACGATCTTGTCTCTGTTACCGCTGTCCAGATAACCGTTTGCCATAGTAAGCTCGTAAAAATCCGTGAGCATACTCATGTTGGTTCTGTCACTCCACATGCCGTAATCCATGCAATTCACCTCAAAGACTTATAAATTAAGATTTTGCAACCTCTTTAATCGTTGTTGTAAGACCGGCGATTCCCTGAAGATCTGAAGGAATGATGATCTTTGTGGAGGCACCCTGGCCTACCTTCTCGAGGGCTTCCAGACCCTTGATGGCGATAAGCCCGTCATCTGCGCCGACGTTCTTGATCATCTCAAGACCCTTGGCCGTAGCTTCCTGAACTGCAAGAATAGCCTGTGCCTGACCTTCTGCTTCTCTGATGGCTGATTCCTTCTTAGCCTCAGCTCTCAAGATGGCAGCTTCCTTCTCACCTTCTGCAACTCTGATGGCGGATTCCTTCTCACCTTCTGCGATGAGGATCTTCTCTCTCTTCTCACGCTCAGCCTTCATCTGCTTCTCCATTGCAGCCTGAATCTCCTTAGGAGGAATGATGTTCTTAAGCTCAACGCGGTTAACCTTTATTCCCCAAGGATCTGTAGCTTCATCAAGAATCTCTCTCATTCTTGTATTGATGATGTCTCTTGATGTAAGAGTCTGGTCGAGTTCGAGATCACCGATGATGTTACGAAGTGTAGTAGCCGAGAGATTCTCGATTGCTACGATCGGGCGCTCGATTCCGTATGTATAGAGCTTAGGATCAACGATCTGATAGAACAAAACGGTGTCGATCTGCATTGTAACGTTATCCTTTGTGATAACCGCCTGCGGAGCAAAGTCTGCAACCTTCTCCTTAAGTGAGATCTTCTTTGCTACACGGTCGATGAAGGGCACCTTCATATGGATACCGGTCTCCCATGTTGTTCTGTATGTTCCCAAACGCTCGATGATAAATGTGCAAGCCTGGGGAACGATCTTGATGTTCGGAATGATAAGAATAAGAATGATGGCGATTGCTACTGCGATTGCTACTACTCCGCCTGTTGAAACTGCTACGATTGACATAAGATACCCTCCTTAGGTTTCCGGTGCGATCTCGACTACGAGCTTAACACCTTCAATTGATTTGATAATAACTTTGATTCCTTCTGCAATGTCAGAGTCTGCCTTGGCACTCCAAATCTGTCCGTCGACCTTGACCTGACCTTTGCCTTCCATGGCATTGAGCGGCACTATTACCGTACCCTCTCTGCCTATCAACCTGTCTGCATTAGTGCGTTGCATGTTCTTCTTACGCAAAGACTCAAGCTTCGGCCTGATCAAAAGCATACATAGAACGAAGCAAACCAGGGATATAACGGCCATTGTAATAATCTGTGCAGCTGTGGAAGCTCCGCAGATATCCATGACCATCGCAACCAGTGCACCGACTGTAAACCAAATCGTTACCAGGTTCGTCGTTGCCAGCTCTATGATCAACATAAAGACGGCAATGATGAGCCATATGACCCACAAGCTGATATTCATGACTTAATCCTCCCTTCTGTACTGTGCGGGTATTCCGGCCCGCGTTAGATAATTATACCATCTCTGGCAAATTTTGTTGATATTTGGAAGGCTGTTGTCCTCAAAATCGAGGTGTCAGATGAATACCTCTTCCAGCGTAAGACCCTTGGCCGGGAGTGTCTTTCCCGCACGGCTTCTGTCGCAGTTTGCAATGATCGCGGGAATCTCTTCCGGTTCGATCTTACCCTGTCCGACATAAAGGAGAGTACCTGCAATTATCCTCACCATGTTATAAAGAAATGCCTCTCCGGACACCTCGATCTCTATAAGACACGGGTCTTCACCTTCTGCCTTAACTTTAACTCCGAACAACCTTCTGACAGTAGTCTTCTGACTTCCGCCCGCCGCGCAGAAAGCGGCAAAATCATGTTCACCTGCAAAATGCTCTGCTGCGGATATCATTTTCGAGATATCCGGCATGACCGGACAATAGTAAGCGTTCCTGTCATGAAGAGGACTTCTGGCCGGCGAGGAATAGATCCTATAGATATAGCGCTTCCCCTTAATATCAAATCTGGCCGAGAAATCATCTTTTACATAAAAAGACTTCTTTACCGCCACATCATCCGGTAACAAAGCGTTCATCGCAAGAGGGAACTTATCTTCGGGAATAACAAACGGGACATCCGCATGACTCAGGTGACACCTTGCATGCACACCTGCGTCAGTACGAGAACATCCCGTTAATCTGATCTGTGTTTTATATAGTTCTTCGAGAGCTCTCTCGAGCACATCCTGAACAGCCCTTGCATTCTGCTGTGACTGGAAACCGGCAAAATCCGTACCGTCAAACTCAGTAATAAAGGCTATTCTGGGCATAACGGATCACTTACCGTTCTTACCGTCATCAACGCAGGACTTGCCCATCATGGCAGCTCCCACTATTCCGGCATCGTTACCCATCTGTGCAAGCTCGATGCGTGTCTTGGGAACTCCGGGACCGAAGTAAGGACGTGACATGGTCTTCTCGCGCATGGGAATGAGGAGCGGATCGCCTTCATTGCATACACCGCCGCCGACTACAAGCACCTCAGGCATAAATGTGTTGATGGCATTTGCCAATCCGTCGGCAAGATAAGAGGTGTAGCTGTCTACGACTTCTTTGGCAACCTTGTCACCCTTGCGCATTGCAACAAATGCTACGCAGGCATTCCACTCGCCCTGCTCTTCCTTAACTTCATTAAGTAATGAATCCGGATTAGCTTCGGCTGCTTCCTTTGTCATTCGCGCCAAAGCAGATGCCGAAGCATATTGCTCAAAACATCCCTTTCTGCCGCAACCACACTGAACTCCGCCTGATACCAGAACGGTATGGCCGAATTCCGAACCGGCCTGATTAAATCCTGAATATATTCTTCCGTCGATTATGACACCTGCTCCGACACCTGTACCCAAAGTGATGGTAACAGAATCCTTTGTGCCTTTTGCTGCACCTGCAACTGCTTCAGCCATGGCTGCACAGTTGGCATCGTTATCAATATAGACAGGAAGATCTACGACTTCCCTGATAAGCTTTCTCATCGGAGCCTTATTGAACGGAAGGTTGCTCGAATATACCAAGAGGCCTTCTTCATTATCAGGTGTTCCCGGAGAACCGATACCGATAGCTTCGATATCCTTTACTTCGAGTCCGGCATCCTTAATGGCATCAACTGCAAGCTGACCCATATCATGGATGATCTCCTCCATCTTTCTCTCGGCTCTTGTCTTGATCGACAGTTTGTTAAGAAGCTTACCTTCTTCATCAACGATTCCGGCTTTGATGTTGGTGCCGCCTAAGTCGATTCCACAGTAGTATCCCATTCAAAAAAACCAACCTTTCGCTTTAATAAGCAACTAGCATTCTATCACAGCATGCTCATCATCTCAAAGAGAAATCAATAACTACTACAAGCACGGCAAGCAGGAAAAACATAATGCCCGCAAGCACATCCCTCAATGTCAGACGTAACGGATTGAGCTTCGTTCTTCCCTTGCCGCCTCTGTAGCATCTGGCATCCATGGCAACCGCCAACTCATCGGCACGTCTGAAGCTTGAGACAAACAACGGGATCAATACCGTTATGTATCCCTTGATCTTGTTGATAAAACTTCCGGTATCGTAATTGGCACCCCTGGATTGCTGTGCTTTCATGATCTTGTCTGTCTCGCCTGTCAGTGTGGGAATGAATCTCAACGCAATCGACATCATCATGGCCATCTCGTGTACCGGAACCTTTATTATCTGTAACGGCGCGAAAAGCTTCTCCAAAGCGTCACTCATTTTCAATGGTGTTGTTGTCAAAGTAAGCAGTATGCTGGTCGAGATTATCAACAGTATCAGCCTTATCGCCATTATTACCGCGCGACTGATCCCGTATTCGGTTATGGAAATGAACCTCCAGGAGAATATAACATCGCCTTCCGTTATGGTGAATACATTAATTACGAAGATGAACAGTGCAAGCGGCATCATCGGCTTTACCGTTGACCATAAGATTCCCGGAGTTATCTTAGCAAGTATCAGCTGCAGGATGATTATCGCTCCGAGAACACCGATCGCTATCGGCTCCTTGATTATGAATATCGCCACCAGATAAGCAAAATAAAGGATTGTCTTAACCCTCGGATCCGTATCGTGAAGGAAAGAATGTGCAGGATAGTACCTTCCGAGACTTATCTTACTCAGCATCGGTGACACCTGCTTTACTTACTGCCCTTACAATCGCTGCAGCTTCCGACTCGGGTACGAACTCGACATTTTCGAATCTGATTTCCGGAATACTCCTCTTAAGTTCTGTTCTTAACAAAGCTGAGAATCTTGCGATCCTCGGACGCTGTATTCCCATTCTCTCGGCATTTCCCTGCTCGAAAACTTCTTCGGGTGTTCCTGCACACTTTACTTTTCCGCTCTCGATCAAGCATATGCGATCACAATTTACCGCCGCCTCGTCCATATTATGAGAGACAAGTACTATTGTCGTTCCGTTCTCCGATAATCCCTTGATTATCTTGAACATCTCCTGTCTTCCTCTGGGATCAAGACCGCTGGCCGGTTCATCCAGGACGAGAATCTCCGGCTTCATGGCAAGTACTCCCGCCATTGCAACGCGTCTCTTCTGACCTCCTGAGAGCTCAAAGGGGCTGGCATCTAATTCCTTGTCCGTCAAACCCACACTGCTTGCAGCTTCTCTGACGAGTTTATCCTGCTCTTCTTTTCTGACCTTCATCATCTTCAGGCCGTATGCAATATCCTTGTAGACTGTCTCTTCAAAGAGCTGATACTCGGGATACTGAAATACCAGACCGACCTTCTGTCTGATCTTTACCGTATCCTTTTTGTTACTGCAGAATAAGTTACCGTCTTTGGTATGAATGATGACATCGCCTTCCATGGGTCTGAATATGGCGTTAAGGTGTGAGATCAGTGTCGTCTTTCCGCAACCGCTCTCACCTACTATTCCAAGGACTTCGCCCTTCCGTATCTCAAGATTAACATTCTCGATTGCTTTGGCATCTCCTCCGTCATAAGTATATGAGAGGTCCTTGATCGTCATTATCGGCTCTTGATCAGCCGATTTCTTGTTTGTTATTCTGTTTATCTCCGGAGCCTTTATGCCCGGTTTTCTCAGCATCTCCGTAAGACGCGATATGAGCACTTCATCTGACTTAAGATCTTCTTCTCTAAGTGCTTCACCCGTAAGTCTTGCTATCTCGAATGCAAAATTGAACTTTACCGGTCTCTTGAGACCATATTGCCAAAGGTCTTCTCTGAGGAATATCTCTTCAGGACGTCCTTCGACTGCAACCTTACCCTTGTTCATAATTATGATCCTGTCACACCTGAGTGCTTCAGTCATATCATGAGTAATGGTGATCAGTGTGAGTTTCTTTCTCAGTCTGACACTCTCTACAAGCTTAAGGAAATCATCCCTGCTTGAAGGATCAAGCATGGCAGTAGCTTCATCAAGTATCAAAACATCCGGACGCATCGCCAAAGCTCCCGCGATCGCAAGCTTCTGCTTCTGTCCTCCGGAAAGTGCCGTAATCTCTCTGTGTCTGTATTTATATAGTCCGACATCTTTCAATGCCTGATCAACGCGCTCTCTTAATTCGGGATTCGGTACTCCGAGATTCTCCGGTCCGAATGCGACATCCTCTTCTACTATCGTTCCCACGATCTGATTGTCAGGATTCTGGAAGACACAACAGCAGTTAGCCCTGATATCCCAGAACAGTTCATCATCAGAAGCATCTTTACCGAAGAAAATGACTTTTCCGCTGTCAGGAACCTCGAGTATGTCTATGATCTTTGCAAGAGTTGATTTGCCCGAACCGTTACTGCCGAGTATTGCAGTATAAGAACCGCGTTCAATGCGGACAGAGATGCCGTCCAGAGCTTTTCTTGCCGACTTGTCAGATACCTCGTCCGTATCATCATAGGAGAAGGTTACATCCTGTAATTCAATTGTGTTCAGTTCTTCCGGCAAATTGCATTATCCCCGTGTGAAAGCTTTAGTAGCAACATTTTAAAGAGAACGGGGAAAGATGTAAACCTTTCCCCGTAACTGATTAATTATTAAATTAACGACTGAAGTTAGCTAAATTATACGAACTCCAGGATAGCCATCTCGGCACCGTCACCACGTCTTGCGCCCAAACGGATGATTCTTGTGTAACCACCGTTTCTGCCTGCATACTTAGGTGCGATCTCATCGAATACCTTGTTAACGGGATTGATGATGTTGCCGTCTTCGTCGTGGCTCTTGTTGACCCACTTGATCATGGCTTTTCTAGCTGCGAGACGTGAAGGATTGTCAACCTGAACTGTCTTTGTCTTGACTTCACGATCAACTACTTCGTACTTAGCGCCGCTCTTTGATTCCTTTGTCTTTAAGACCTTCTTGCCCTTACCGTCGAGCTTAGCAGCAGAAACAGTGATCTCCTTTGTTGTGTAGTTATCCTGTTCCTTAATTGCAGAAGCAACAAGCTTCTCAACGATAGCGCTGATATCCTTAGCACGAGCAACTGTTGTCTCAAGTTTGCCGTTGATTATTAATGTTGTGACCTGATTCTTCAGAATTGCAGCACGCTGATCTGAAGCACGGCCGAATTTCCTATTAGGCATTTATAATATCCTCCTGCTTAAAAAAGCTTAATCTTCCTGTTCTCTCAAGTGGAGACCCATCTCTTCGAGCTTCTCAATGATCTCTTCAAGAGACTTCTTACCAAGGTTTCTAACCTTGATCATCTCGTCCATTGAACGAGCAACAAGATCACCGACAGTGTTGATCTGCGCTCTCTTGAGACAGTTATATGTACGAACTGAGAAATCCATATCCTCAATTACACCGCTGAGCTTTGAATCATGCTCACCGCTCTCCTCGATATTCTTGAAGCTCGGTGCTGAATCTGTATCAGCAAGAGCTGTGAAGAACTTAAGGTGCTCGATCAAGCAATTTGCTGCTGAAGAGAGAGCCTCGTCAACATCGATCGTTCCATCGGTCCAAACTTCAAGTGTGAGGGCATCATAGTCTGTTCTGGCGCCTACACGTGTGTTCTCAACCTTATAGTTAGCCTTCTTAACAGGTGTGAAGATGGAATCGATCGGGATTACACCGATAACCTGCTTAGCGGGCTTATTCTGCTCTGCTGTGTTATATCCGCGGCCCTTGCTGAGTGTGAATTCCATAAATACATCATCTGCACCGTTGAGGTGAGCAATAACGTGATCAGGATTCATGATCTCAACTTCAGGTCCGTGAACGATATCGCCTGCAGTCAGCTCGCCGGTTCTGCCCTTAGCGACGCTGATGCTTACGATATTAGACTCATTATGAAGCTTTGCGCGGATACCCTTAATGTTAAGGATAATCTCCGTCATATCCTCAATAATACCCGGAACAGTGGAGAACTCATGCTTAATCTTCTCGATCTTGATAGATGTTACCGCAGCGCCGGAAAGCGAAGATAAAAGCACTCTGCGAAGGGAATTTCCCAAAGTTGTGCCAAATCCGCGCTCAAGCGGAGCGATGGTATATTTGCCGTAGGACTTGTCCTCGTTGGTCTCAACGCACTTAACGGTCGGCTGGCTTATTTCCATCATGTTTAATCCTCCTAGATTATTCTGAATCTTTCGATCCGGATTTTATTACTTAGAATACAACTCGACGATTGCGACTTCGTTAACAGGTACTTCGATCTGATCTCTTGTAGGCATTGCGAGGATCTTGCCGCAAAGCTTCTCCTTATCAGACTCAACCCAAGCAGGATTTGCTCTTGAACCTGTAACTTCGATGATGTCCTTGAATCTCTGTGAGCTCTTAGCCTTATCCTTGATCTCAACAACATCGCCAACCTTTACCGCATAAGAAGGGATATTAACGAACTTGCCGTTAACCTTAACTTCTCTGTGGCTTACGATCTGTCTAGCTTCGTCTCTTGTACGAGCGAGACCCATTCTGAAAATAACGTTATCAAGTCTTGTCTCAAGAAGGATCATGAGGTTTTCACCGGTTGTACCATACTTGAGCTTCTGAGCCTTCTCAAAATAGTTTCTGAAAGGCTTCTCAAGAACGCCATAAATAAACTTTGCCTTCTGCTTTTCCTTAAGCTGCATACCGTACTCGCTCATCTTACGAGGTCTGGATGCACCGTGCTTTTTGGATTCTTTCTTCTCTACTCCTAAGAAAGCAGGCTCAATACCGAGGGCTCTGCACTTCTTAAGGACAGGTGTCATATCTCTAGCCATTGCTATATTCCTCTTTTCTAGTTAATTCTGCCGACAGAAGATTAAACTCTTCTGCGCTTAGGAGGGCGGCATCCGTTGTGCGGAACCGGTGTTACATCCTTGATCATGGTAACTCTGAGACCAGCTGTCTCGAGTGCTCTTACTGCTGACTCACGTCCGGATCCGGGACCCTTAACGTAAACGTCTACAGTCTTCATGCCATGATCACAAGCTGTCTTTGCAGCCTTCTCGGAAGCAACCTGAGCTGCATAGCTCGTGCCCTTACGTGAACCCTTGGCGTCCATACCTGCTGATGCCCAGGAAATTGTGTTACCCTGCTTATCAGTGATGGTAATGATTGTATTGTTGAATGTAGCATGGATGTGAGCCTGACCGTCAACGACGTTCTTACGCTCACTTCTTCTCGGTCTTAAGCTTTTTTTATTTGCTGCCATATTGACTCACCTCACCTTACTTCTTCTTACCAGCAACTGTATGCTTAGGACCCTTACGAGTACGAGCATTAGTCTTTGTACGCTGGCCTCTTACAGGGAGTCCCAGTCTGTGGCGACGTCCACGAAGGCAACCGATATCTGTAAGTCTCTTGATGTTAGACTGAATCTCACGCTTGAGGTCACCTTCTACCTTGTAATTGTTCTCGATCTGGTCACGAATCTTCGCAACCTCATCCTCTGTCAAATCCTTTACGCGTGTGTCGGGATTTATGCCTGTAACAGCAATAATCTCGTCTGCACTTGTTCTTCCGATTCCGTAAATGTACGTAAGAGCAATCTGAACTCTCTTATCATTCGGTAAATCTACGCCGGCTATACGAGCCATTTAATGTACCTCCATACTGGATAAAGTGGTATTAATCGCTATTTGACACGCGTAAGTCAAGGAACTCCTTTTGGGAGCAGCCGCCCTCTCGGTCACGGTGATAAATATGATTACTCCTTCAAAATGTGTTCTTTGCGGGAAGGAGCTTATATCCCGCGGCTTTCTTTTGGCGTACGGGGCTAATTCCGTACAATTCGAAAGCCCGTCAATTTACTTAACCCTGTCTCTGCTTATGCTTGGGGTCTGAGCAAATGACCATAACCTTACCGTTGCGACGAATGATCTTGCACTTCTCGCACATCGGCTTTACTGACGGTCGTACTTTCATACTAGTACCTCCTGTTGCTGATATATTTCCACAACAAATACAGGCGCCTTTTGAGCGCATGCTAAACAATTATAGCAAAATTTATACAGTTTTCAACAGAAAATTTTAAGGCACCCCGAAAAAATTCAGAGTGCCTGCAAAAACGTGTTAAAACGGCTTATGCCTTAGGTTTCTTCTCGCCTCTCCAAGTAATCCTTCCGCGTGAAAGATCATATGGCGAGATCTCCATCGTTACCTTGTCGCCCGGAAGAATCTTGATGTAATTCTGTCTGAGCTTTCCTGACAAATGCGCAAGAACAATGTGTCCGCTGTCGAGTTTTACCTTGAATGTTGCATTAGGCAATGCCTCATCAACTACTCCCAGTACTTCAATAACATCTTCCTTCGCCATTAATAACCCTCCTCATAATCATAGGTTGTAAGATACGGACCGTTATCCGTAATTAATATCGTATTCTCATAATGACTTGCCGGTTTTCCGTCTGCCGTTACGATCGTCCACTGATCACCCAAAAGTTCAATCTCGCGTGTTCCTAATGTTATCATCGGTTCAATGCAGATTGCCATACCTTTTTTGAGCTTAAATCCGTGGCCCGGCTTTCCGTAATTGGGAACATCGGGATCCTGATGCATGGTGGTTCCGATCCCGTGACCGGTAAGTTCTCTGACTACTCCGTAACCGAAGCCTTCACAATATTCCTGAACAGCATGACCGATATCACCGGTTCTCATTCCGGGCTTCGCATACTTAAGTCCTTCCCAGAATGACTTCTCCGTGCGCTCAACCAAGTCTCTGACTTCAGGTGCGACATCTCCTACAAGATAGGTTCTGCAAGCATCCGACTGATATCCGTTAAGTATTGCTCCGACATCTACGGAAAGGATATCGCCGTCTTGAAGGATCCTGGATTTCTTAGGGATTCCGTGAACTACCTCATCATTAACTGAAGCGCAGATCGTTCCCGGGAACGGCGGCTTGCCGTAATTCAGGAAAGACGGGATGGCATCATAACTTCTGATAATGTCATAGCAGAGCTTGTCAACATCATGTGTTGAGATGCCCGGCTTGATCTCGTCACGGCATGCTTTGAAGACATGCTGCAAGATCTTGCCTGCTGCCTTCATCAATTCAAACTCTTCATCGGTAAGGATCTCAACCATATGAAAACCTTCTTATCCGTTAAAGGCTCAAAGCCTTGAGGCCGGCTTCGATGGAAGCGATGCACGTATCTGAATCAACATTATTATTGCCTTCAACAATGATTCCTCTTGCATTATAGAAATCGATAAGAGGCTTTGTGTTCTCTCTGTATGTATCAAGTCTCTTTGCAACCGTCTCAGCATTATCATCTGATCTCTGATATACCTTACCGCCGCAGACATCACAAACACCTTCAACCTTGGTAGGCATATACTTTACGTTAAAGCTTGCACCGCACTTCTCGCAGACACGTCTTGTTGTAACTCTGTCCATGATAACTTCGTCGTCACAGATAACATATACAACTGCATCGATCTTAGCGCCCTTTGAAGCAAGGATCTTATCCAGTGCCTCTGCCTGAGCAATATTTCTCGGGAAACCGTCAAGGATATAACCCTTCTCACAATCAGGCTGATTAAGACGATCCTCAACCATTCTGATGGTTACGTCATCAGGAACAAGTGCTCCCTTGTCCATATATGCCTTAGCTTCAATTCCGAGAGGTGTGTTCTCTTTGAGGTTGTATCTGAACAGATCACCTGTAGAAATATGAGCGAGATTGTACTTCTCTCTCAATACTGTAGCTGATGTTCCTTTACCTGAACCGGGTGCTCCGAGAATAATAAGATTCATTATATTGCCTCCAAATTACTTGTTATAGCCTTTACGCTTCTTTTCTTTACCGGCCTGCTTTGCCTTCTCTTCCTGAGCCTTGAGGTCATTATCAAGCAGCGTCTTAATCTCGATAAAGCCACCGCCCAAAAGGATAAGACCCACACCGCAGAAAGCAATATTATTGAGTGTAGGGATAAAATGCAAAGCCATGGGGATAATGCAAACGAATATCATGTAGAAGCAGTCAAAGCTGTTAAGGTTGCTGGACAGGTTCAACAAATACTGTGATGTCTGCTTTCCGGGACGGAGACCCTGAATGTAACCGCCGTTCTGCTTAAGCTGATTCGACATATCCATCGGATTGAACTGCATCATCGTGAATATGGTAGTAAAGAATACCAATAAAATAATGTAAACAAAGATAAAGAGAACACTGGTAGGGAAATTAATGAAGCCCTTAAGCCAGTAGTTCTCTGAACCGGGAGCGACCATTGCAACGATTACTGAGATCAATGTTGCAAACGCCATTGCATAGATGATCGGAGTAACACCGGCCTGGGCAACCTTGAGAGGAAGCACCTGATTGGGCATTCCGTACTGTCTCATGCCCACAGTCCTCTTCTGGAAGAGGATCCTGAGCTTCTTCTCACCCATGTTGACAATGAGAACGAGGATGAGCATACCGATCATGCAGAGGATTCCTGCGATCATATAGAGGAGCGCGGGAACTACTCCGAGAATTGAAGCATCAAAGAAAGGAGTAAGCAGATCACGGGGTACATTGTGAATAACACCCGCAAGGATAATTATCGTAAGTCCGTTACCGATTCCTTTTTTGTTGAGGAGCTCGACACACCACCCGCAGAACGCACTTCCGACAGCGACAGAGACTCCGCAAAGAACAATGGCAACCCAGAAATTGATCGTGGGAACTACAGCATCTCTCATACCTACGCAGAAGAGAACGGCGTATACCACAGATCCGATGAGAGCAGCTATTCTTGTAAGCTTGGAGATGATCTTTGTTCCTTCGTCACCAAGTTCGGAAAGCTGTCTGAGCTTAGGAACACAAATTGCTACTATCTGTACAACGATAGATGCAATAAGGAACGGATAGATACCAAGGCTTGTGATCGATGCATTGGAAAGTGCACCGCAGGTAAGAATATCAAGTACCGAGCCCGTGCTTCCCCATCCTTCGATCTTCGCCATTGCGGCAGAATGAACAAGACCCGGAATCGGAACGATCGTGAGCAGACAAAGAACGGAAACAATAAGGAAGCTGAATAATATCTTCTTCTTTGTCTCCGGGTTCTTCAGGCTATCACGCAAAGTATCCATTTATTCACAGTCTCCTTGGTATATAAATAAAGCGTATGTATTATAGCGCATATCTGCGCTTTTTTCACCGAGTATCTTTTAATATATGGATTTATGGAAAATCAGCCTCCGACATAGAGCCTTCTGACTCTCTTTCCAACGTCACAGGTAATCTCATAGTTGATCGTATCAAGAGCCTCCGCCAATTCATCGGCAGATCTGTCGCTGCCGAATACGGTTACTCTGTCGCCGACCTTGGGTCTCTCTTCGAGATCGGTCGTATCAACCATGCACATGTCCATGCAGATATTGCCGATTATCGGGCATTTCCTGCCTCCGATAAGCAGTTCAAAACCGTTCGAGAGTCTTCTGGAAAGGCCGTCAGCATAACCGATTCCCACCGTCGTGACTTCCGTAGGACGTTCTGCGGTAAAATGTCTTCCGTAACTGACAGTGGTACCCACAGGTACCGTCTTAACATGAATGACCTTTGCATACCAGTTCATGACCGGCTTAAGATCGACATCACATATCGGTTCCGGGCATCCGGGCGGCATGAGTCCGTAGAGGATGATCCCGGCTCTGACCATATCAAGATGCATCTCAGGGAATCTCAGTATTCCCGCACTGTTGCAGATATGTCTCTTTACGAAGCTGATCCCTCTGCCCTTCAGTTCTTCTATCTGCTTCATGAAGCGCGCGTACTGTTCTCTTGTGTATTCATCATCATTGGTATCGGCGACTGCAAAATGAGAGAAAACGCCATAGGGTTCAATTCCGGGCAATGAGCAAGCCTTTACTATCTCTTCCGTCTCACTTCCGTCTGTCTTGAAGCCGATCCTTCCCATTCCGGTATCGAGCTTAACGTGGATCTTGATCGTCTTGCCTTGCTTTACTGCTTCGTCCGACAACGCCTTCGTTATCTCATATGAATAGACCGACTGTTCGACATCGTACTTGACTGCATCCTCGAATCTTGAGGAATCAGTGAATCCGAGAGTCATCATGGGAACGGTTATTCCGTGCTTGCGAAGCTCCACTGCCTCATCGATGGTAGCCAGACATAATCCCGCAGCGCCGCTGTCGATCAAGGTTTTCGCGATCTCAAGAGCACCGTGACCATAAGCATCCGCCTTGACGACTGCAAGGATGCCGACGCCGTCGGTTGTAGCCTTCTTTATCTCTTCAAAATTGTGCTTCAATGCATCAAGATCGATCTCGACGCATGAACGATCGAAAACGCTGTTCGCGTAACTCATGTTCTCATTCATTGTCTTCACTCCATCCCGCACTCTGATATCCGTCCGCCAGATACAATGCAAGATCTGACGGAAGCATGGCACGCTTACCGATATCTTCTGCGGCTGCTTCTCCTGCTTTCGAATGAATATATACGGCAGAACATGCCGCCTTATGAGGCTCCATGCCCTGCGCAAGTAATCCTGCGATAAGACCTGCTAGAACATCACCGGAGCCGCCCTTTGCAAGACCGCTGTTAGAGGCATCGTGCAGATAGAGCTTCCCGTCCGGTGTGGCGATCAAAGTCTTATAGCTCTTTAGAACAGTAACACAGTTGTTCCTTGAAGCAAAATCCAAAACAAGCTCATCTGCATTCCCGGACACCTCCGAAGAAGCAATTCCGATCATTCTCGCGAACTCCCCGACATGCGGAGTCAGGACAGCCGGAACTTCACGTGCTTTCAGGCATTCCTCCAACCTGTTCTGACAGTCAGGCTCTCCGGATAAGGCTCCGGCATCCATAACAACGCTTTTAGCTTCCTTCAGGATAACAGTCGTAAGAACTTCCATATCCGTATAATCACGCGGAATGCCTGAACCTATGAGAACAGAATCAGATGTCTTGCACAGGCTTGCCGTCTTCCTTAAAAGATCTGCTGTCTTGTCGGGACGCTCCTCCAGTATGGCACAGGGTTCAAGCGAGCTTACTGCGTTGAGGGTCCTTTCTTCAGAAAAGATCTTAACAAGACCGGCACCCGATCTCAAAGCCGAGCCGACCGCCATGACGGCAGCACCTGTCATATATCTTGAGCCGGCGCAGATAAGCGCGGTCCCGAATGTATTTTTGTGACCAGTCTCGGGTCTCCGGGGCTTGAACTCCGATATCAATTCTCTGTCGATCACCCTGATATCAATCATTTCTGTCCACGTCTCTGTCAGGTATCAGGTCTTCGTTGCGAATGGACTTGATGGAACTGATATCGAACGGCGTCTCCTGATATACGTAATAATTGAGCCAGTTTGTATACATCAAAGTTGCTGAAGATCTCCACTTCAGAAGAGGTCCGTTTGCAGGATCGTCGTCTATATAGTAATTCTTCGGAATATCGACATCGGTAAGTCCTGCCGCCAGATCTCTCTTGTACTCTTTGTCCAGAGTGTCTCTGTCGTACTCGGAATGCCCCATGATGAAGAACTGTCTGCCGTGAAGATCGGAGATCGCATAGATCCCGCACTCTTCGGATTCAGAGAGGATCCTGAGTTCTTTTCTCTTCTCCACTTCTTCACGTCTTACTTCCGCATGGCGTGAATGAGGAACATAGAACACGTCGTCAAATCCTCTGAAGAGCTTGACCGGCCTGCTCCATGACTTATAATGCTCGAAAACACCGAATACTTTCTTGTCCAGGACCGTCTTTTGGATCCCGTAATGGTAATAGAGACCGGCAAAAGCACCCCAGCACAGATGAAGTGTCGAATACACGTGAGTCTTGCTCCACTCCATGATCTCGACCAATTCCGGCCAGTAGTCAACTTCCTCAAAAGGCATCTTCTCGACCGGTGCGCCGGTAATTATCATGCCGTCAAAGAATTCCTCCTTGATTTCCGGGAAGGTTCTGTAATACTTCGTAAGGTGATCTGCCGGCGTGTGTGTTGACTGGTGAGTCATCGTAAACAGCAACTCGACGTCAACCTGTATCGGCGAATTGGACAGAGCTCTCAAGAGCTGAGTCTCGGTAACTAATTTATCGGGCATGAGATTGAGGATAACGATCCTTATCGGACGAATATCCTGAGTCAGCGCCCTATTCTCTTCCATAACGAAGATCCTCTCCTGTTCAAGGATATGTCTCGCAGGAAGATTATCTGCTATTCTGATAGGCATTATATGCCTCCTTTATCATTTGTGAGATCAGTGTGCTGCAATGAACTCATTGAGAATGGATTCTTCCGGCACCTGATCGGGACTGATCACCGGTATCTTGCCCAGCTGTCCCACCAATCTGTCCGCAGTAGCGAGTGCGGTAGCCAGATTTGCAAAAGGCTTACCCGTAGGAGACTTCTCCATGAACACGCTCGGTTCGATGGAACCCTTCTCGACACTTGCCAAAGATTCTGCAATATCACGCATTGCCATGGGCGCTACGATCAAGCTCTCATAGGCAAGGAACGAATTGACATGGAAGTCTGCATTTGTAAGGTATTCCTCATAGTACTTCTCTTCGGACTTCCGGATCATCGGCCAGTAGTCGATCGTTGACAATGCATGAGCACTTCTGTGACGATAGTCTCTGATTATCCTTCGGATAAGTCTGATATCGTTACTGTCCAAAAGCTTGTTGTCACAATAAACATTGCCGTAAGGCATTATGAATACCTTAGAGCACTGATCCGGAGGACATACGCCGGATATCTCGGGTGATAAGCCGTGAAGACCTTCAACGACGAGCACGCCGTCATCGCCCAGACAGATCGCATTTGCCGGATCGCCTTCGTGCTGTTTGCGCTCTATAAAATCAAAGAAGGGAGAGACAACCGTCTCGCCTGCAAGAAGTGCTGCGATATCACGGCGTATTCTTGCGACATCAAGCGTATCGATAGACTCAAAGTCAGGCCTTCCGTCTCTGTCAAACTTCAATTCCTTAATGTTGTAATAATCGTCGAGAGACAAATGAACCGCCTTGCGGCCTTTCTTATTGATCGTATTCGACAATCTTATGGTAAAAGTTGTCTTTCCCGAAGAGGTAGGACCGGAGACAAATACCGCTCTTTTGTTGGTATCTGAACAGATCTCATCACAGATGGCATCTATCCTGCCTACAAATAACGATTCGGAGTCGGCAATAAATCTCGGAAGTCTGACAGCACCGAGGGATTCCTCGAGCTCTTCAACCGTAATGTCCATTCTGTCTCTAAGCTCTGCCATATAGCCTCCTTAAGCATTATCTTCTCTGAGGGAAAAATCTCTTTATAACCAATGTATTAATGAGCCAATCCCAAGCATACTGAACCAACTTTACAAGAAGGAATATAAGGCTCGGGATTACGATCGCTGCAAGTAACAGAAGCAAAACCCTGACTACAACGCTGACTCCGCCGGCAAGAACGCCCAACACCGTTGAGAACGAACCTGCACTGGCCTGGAACTTCTCTGTATATTTCTCAAGCGTACTGTTAAGATATCCGACCAGAAAATCCTGGAGATCGTCGACCTTTACCGTCAATCTCGGAAGGAGCAAACTGACCGTATAGCTTATAAGCAGATACACTTTGAATATCTTTACCAATAAAATACCAATCTTGCCCCAAATGGGCATTCGATAGTATCTGAAGCAGATAAAAGGATTTGCTATTGAAAGCAAAGTAAATACGGCGATATGGATCGGACCGATGCTGCCAAATCCAATAAGTCCGCGACCGAGTATATATCTGTACAGGACTATCGCATCAACAAGCAGACCATACAGTACGAACAAACCAAAATGCTTACGGTTCTCGTAATCCGTGTCACTCCACAGTCTTCCAAGTAAAAGGCCTTCAAGATAATCCAAATCAATACTCCTTAGTAAACCATATTTCCAAAACCATAGTCTCGGACATATTACAGAATTTTACCACATAAGAACAAATGAGACTACAAATAAAAAAAGCAGGCCCTCTGCCTGCTGCCCTGTCGCATATGTCGACCATCCCTTATCTCAATATAAAACTGCAACCTGCTGTCTGTTCGATCAAGTTCTTAAGATTCTTCCACTTTTTGGGAAAATTTTGCTCAGCGCCTGCCTTAAGAGATGACTTATCACTGAATTCAACCTTTATATTCCACTCGCCGGGAATTGAAGTCTTGTCTCCGTATTCATCTTCCAATCCGAGATTATAGCCCTTCATCCACTCAAGCATTCCCGTTGTCGGAAGCTTTTCCTGCAGCATGTTAAACTTATCATCGCTTATGGACTTCGTGAAATTGTTATTCCACATATAATTATCGCGCCAGGAGATTACTCTTCGACCAAAATCATACTTCACCGCATAACCTTCATCAGCGAAGGTCCTGATCTCGACCTCCAAAAGAGTTATAGTGCCGTATGCTTCCTCAAAATCCATTATTACTCCTTATTCAACCGCGATGCCGAAAACACTACCGGAAGTAGTTCCGACTATGAGCATACCTTCATATACGATAGGCGAAGCTTCAATACAGATTCCGGAAGAAGTCTCCGAAGACTGACCGAGGTTCTTTTTTGTCTGCAAAACTACCATTCTCCTGTCATTATCGTCCGTAGCTTCAGGGTCGATCATATGGATCTGTCCGATGGAATCGCAGATTATCAGATATGCATGTCCTTCTGAATCGTAGAAATCAACAGGTGAACTGTACGAATAGATGTTCATATTATATTCCCAAACTACCGTACCCAAATCCTTGTCATATGCAACAAGTTTATTACCGCTGGCCAGACCTTTTGTCATACTAAATGAGAATATGATGAGGTTGGAGATCTTTCCTTTTCCGATGATGGGGTTACCGAAGCATCCGCCGCTCTGATCGGAATCCGAGACTTCGGCATTATAAGTGTAACAAGGCTCTGAAGACTGCCATTCCGTATGACCTGTAAGTCCGTTTATCTTATAGATATAGGCAGCACCGCAGTATTGACCCGTTCCGCCCTGATTATCAACTTCCGTTCCGATATAAACATACGGAATACCGTTCTCTTCATCTATGACCGGAGTAACGTCTGAATCATCACCCAAAGCCTTTGTCCAGACCATCTTAAATGTATTGAGGTCAAGGCAGCAAAGATTCATCGTATTGTCCATGTAATAACCGTAGTTACCATAAATGGCAATGGAACTCTCAACACCCATGTGAGAAGCCGCATTATCGTCGAACATGTACTTATAACCCGTAACATGAGGTGCAACCGATATGGTATTGGCACCTGCATTATAAGAAGTATTCAGATCGAAGGTATAGATGTATCCGTTCTCGCAGGGCCAGATAAGGGTATCTGTCTCCCCGTTAACGATAGGAGAAGAGTCAAACGCATTCCAGTTACTTCTGTAAGCGCCGTCATCTGAACCGTCATATGTGTAAAGCAGAGCACCGTCGATAAGGGAATATACATACATTCCGAATACCTTACCGCCGTTGTTATCGGTCTGACCTACATAAATAAGGGGATAACCTCTCGGATCCAATGCCGGTGTACCCTTGATGGAAGCTCCGACATTAATGGGATCTCTTGTCTGTTCGCCGCTCTGAATATTGAAGAAATAGATCTTGCCGTCAAGAGCAGCAACGATCACTTCCGTCAGAGACTGCTGCTGCTTGGCACTGTCATACATGTTCATGTGCTGACGGAGCTCGGCAGGCCACTCTGCAACGAGGGGCTGACCCGTCCACCTGACACCAGACCACTCAAAGTTCTGTGTAGATGCCAAAAGTGTTCCGATACCGTTGAATTCCCATCTCTGTGTCAGGGAACCTCTGTAGATATTGGTATATCCGAAGGAAGCACAATTTCTGAAATTATTACCCCTGTAAGTGAAAATACCAGGAATGGAGCCGTAGAATACCGGATCTCTCATATAGATCGGGTTTTGTCTCGAATAATCACCTTCAACCGGAGTTCCGTCTACCATTACTGACTGATTGATATTACGTGCCGAAGGAACGCATTCATCAACTATCGCATAATCGGCGGGGTTGAAAACAACTGATGCCAGACCGGGATAAAGAATGGGATTCTGATAATCGGTAATAGGCGGTATCGGTGTGGGAGTCGGAGAAGCAACAGAAATAAAACCGGAAGGATTCGTGCCGATCTCGGCCGAAGTCTCTTTGGGATTTACCTTCTTAAAATATACGACAGCCAGAACTCCGGTTAGACAAACAAACAGGAACGTAATCACGACTACTAGAATCATGGTTCCTTCGTTCGGGTCCCTTGAAGGCCTGTAAAAACTGTTATCCGGTTCGATGTATTGCTCGCCCCGACTCATATTTGCCCCTCTTTAACGTTCCTTACTCAAAAAGATAACGCCTATTGTAACACGGCTGTAATATTTACTCAAACATAAGAGCTTGATTTCATTTTGGGGATTTTGCCGAATTTGCTGAAAAAAACACCGTTTAATCCAGTTTTTTCGCGATATCGGCAATCTTATCAAGGCGGTGGCGCATACCTGATTTGCCTATCGGAGGATCCATCATGGCACCCAGTTCAGCCAAAGATGCACCGGGATTCTCCATCTGTGCCAGGGCCGCCTCACGAAGCTCGGGGGCAAGCTTGTTGATCATCCCGGAATTGACCAGTCTCGTAATCTGTTCATTCCTTGCAGCAGCGGCTTCCGCCTGGCGTTTTGTATTGCCCTCGTCGCAATTAACGGCTCTGACGACCTTTCCGTTGACATCTTTGCCTGCACGTACATTCTCGAATTCCATCATCGCAGAAGAACTTCCGATATAGCTAAGGAAATCCGATACATCGTCACCGTTCTTGAAGTATACGGCAAAAGAACCTTCCCTGACCGTGCAGATATGCTTTATCGAGAGCACATAAAGAGCCGAAGATATGAGAGATGCAGCCCTCTCCTTCTGAACAACGAACTCTATGCGGTAATTCTTCAAGGGATCCGAGCAATATCCGAAGCCCCAGAACGCACCTCTCAGAAATCGTCTGGCCTCCTCAGCCGTGAGTCGGCTATTCTCAAAATCGCGCAAAAGCTCGCCGCAACGCTTCCAAAGAGCCGAATCTTCCAAATTTCCGAATGTCAGTTTACCTTTCGAATATGAGGATTCGATCTTCTCATTCTCGAAAAGCTGGACCGTCAGATCCGCAATCCTCTCGGGGATCCTGATCTCCTCTACCGGTTCATCGAGAGTTCCGCCGCTCTGACAAAGCAACAGACCGCAAAGTGCTGTCTGTCCGTTTGCCTGCTTTTTCACGGCCTTGGTCGCAACCTCAACCTTGACTCTGACAGAAAAGCTGTCTTCCATCAGGTCTCGTCCGCCTTCTTGGAATATCTTAACGGTTCTTTATCTACGTCTCTGTGACTTACGATACACTGGATCCCGCTTTCTGTGAGCTTCCTTGCGACTGTCTCGGCACAATATACCGATCTGTGTCTGCCGCCGGTGCATCCGATTCCGATATGAACACTTCCCTTATCTTCCTTGACAAAAGAAGGGATTATGAACTTGAGGAGATCGGCAACCTTCTCGTTGAACTCTCCCGTCTCCTTAAAGCCGTCAAGATACGTCCGGATCTCTTCGTCTTTTCCCGTCAGATTCTTTAATTCAGGAATATAAAACGGGTTCGGGAGAAATCTCGTATCAAATACATAATCACAATCTACGGGCAATCCGTACTTGAATCCGAATGATTCCACTATTATCAGAATGCTCTGGTCCTCTTCATTGCTGATGATCTCTCCGATAGTCTTGCAGAGTTCTTTGTTGGTCATCACGGAAGTATCTACTACTACCGTCGCCATTCCTCGGATATCCTCGAGCATGGCTCTCTCGACAGCAAGCGCCGTGGTTAGAGAACCCTTCTTTTTTGCAAGAGGGTGCTTACGCCTGGTCTGCTGGTATCTGCTGATGAGCACGGCATCAGATGCCTCAAGGAAAATAACCTTATAGGGGCATCCCAGCTCATCTTCTATCTGTGCCAATGCTTCGTCAAATCCGTCCAGATATTCCTGGGATCTGATATCGACAACAAATGCGAGTTTGGGTGCCGAGAAGCCTTCACCGTTCCTTCCTCTGAGGAAGCTCTTGATAAGGTCCGGAAGCACATACGGAGGAACATTATCCATGCAGAAATATCCGCAATCTTCAAGATATCTTACTGCGGCACTTTTGCCTGCGCCGCTCATACCGGTCAGAAACAGAATCTCCATATATTACCTCTCGAATTCGCCTATCAGTCTGACTTCCGTCTCTAGTCTGACGCCTGAGTTCTCATAAACCTTCTCAGCAACATGATCTATCAGCTTCTTAACATCAGAAGCCTTGGCTCTGCCGCCGTTATTAACAACAAATCCCGCGTGCTTGGGTGATACCTGTGCACCGGAATCATCAAGTGCAAATCCCTTCAGTCCTGCCTCTTCGATAAGTTTTGCCGCAAAATAGCCTTCCGGCCTCTTGAATGTGGAACCTGCCGAAGGAACATCCAAAGGCTGACTGGCAGTTCTTTTTGCACGAAGCTCTTCGGTAAGCTTAACGATCTCATCCTTATTACCCTTTGAGAGAACTGCTTCAAAGCTTAAGATCACAACATCTTTTCTTTCTGCTTCAAGACGGGCAAAAAGACTTCTTCTGTATCCGAATTCGCACTCATCGGCACTTGCCTCAAGAACACGTTCTCCGTTCCAATAAATAACCTTGGTAATAAAGTCTTCGACCTGTCCTCCGTAAGCTCCCGCATTCATGAATACGGCGCCGCCGCAGGAACCGGGTATTCCGCAGGCAAACTCAGCACCCGTAAGTGAGAGTTCCGTGCAGTAATTGCCGAATCTCGACAGCAAAAGACCGGCACCGGCCTTGATCTTTACTCTGCCGTCACTAAGTTCCTCTGAAGAAAGTTCACTCATATTACGGCCGATCTTTATGACCAATCCGTCAAAACCGTTATCTGATATCAGGCAATTGGAACCGTTACCGAGAACGAAGACATCAAGTCCCGTTTCTCCGGCCCATCGGAACAGTTTTGCAACCTCATTGCCGTCAGAAGGCTCTGCAAAATACTTAGCAGGGCCTCCGCATCTGAAAGTTGAATACCCCGCAAGCGGGACGTTTTCAAGTATCCGGATATCAGCCATCAAGTGACTTTCCGGGGAATACTCTCGAGACAAGATCCTGGGCGGCATTATAGCCCATCTTCTTGACTCTGTAGTTGATCGCAGCCGCCTCAACGATTATCGCAAGGTTACGTCCGGGTCCTACGGGAATAGTAACTGACGGGACCTTAATACCCAGGATATCCGTAGTCTCTTCCGTAAGTCCCAGTCTGTCATATGTCTTCTTCTCGTCCCAAAGTTCGAGATTGATTACAAAATCGATATTCTCCTGCTGCTTAACGGCAGATACACCGTAGAGTTCCTTAACGTCGAGAATGCCTATGCCGCGGATCTCGATGAGATGCTTGATAACATCGGGAGCACGTCCCAAAAGTGTCGTCTCAGATACCTTGCGGATCTCGATCTGGTCATCCGCAATAAGTCTGTGACCTCTCTTAACGATCTCGAGCGCAGTCTCGGATTTACCTACACCGGACTCACCTAAGATCAGGATACCTTCACCGTTAACCTCGACAAGAACGCCGTGCATCGATACACGGGGAGCAAGCTCCATCTTGAGGTATTTGATGAGCTCAGCCGAGAAATCAGATGTTGCCTGGGAAGTCCTCAATACGGGAGTCTGGTACTCTCTTGCCGCATCAAGAATCTCCTTGTGGACCTTATGGTCACGGGTAACGATAAGAGCAGGAATATTCTTCTCAAAGAGTGCTGATACCGACTTTGCTCTGTCCTCAGGAGACAGATTGTCGAGATACGCATGCTCCATGTTACCGATCATCTGGATTCTGTCCGGACCGAAGTGATCGTAATATCCGGCAAGCTGAAGACCGGGTCTTGTTACATCCGCAACACAGATCCTTCTTGAATCTATGTCACCGGAATCATATACAACCTCAAGGTTATATGCTTTAACGATCTCTGAAAGAAAGACACTCGAGAAAGGCATTTTGATTTGCGACCTCCATTATTCTGATCAGAACTCAATATCTACCTTATGTATCTTACCATCATTTGCGACAGGTAGCAGTGTTCCTTCCGTAATCTCGCCGTCAAGCTTAACCTTGATACCATCCTGAGCACGAATGAATCCTTCCGGCTTCTGAATGTTAATGTCATAAGTGGTTCCGGATATCGTAACCTTTACCTCAAGTCTCGTATCAGACTGTCTGAGGATAGGCTCAACCCTGAGACCTTCGCTCGTAACTTCAACACCGAAGCACTGGAAAAGGCACAAAAGGAGCCATGTCGATGTTCCGGAAAGCGTAGGTCCGATATTCTCGCCTGTCTGACTGTTATTGTACTGTGTGCACCATCTGGGGTTACCGCATGTAACAAAAGGTGACTTCAATGTTGCGAACGGTAAGATCTTGTCAATGATCCAGTAAGCCGTGTCGGCAAGTCTTGAAGCAAGGGCCTTATCGTTAACTCTCTTTGCGGCACCGAGCATGGCTGAGCATGCCATCATGTTCGCATGCTTGAATACACCGCCGTTCTCACGGTCGCCCGGATAATAAAGAGCAACATCGATCTTAGGCGCGATCTTCGGATAATCTGCCGTTGAGCAGAGTCTGAAGCCGTAAGGTGTCTTAAGATACTTATCGAGTGAATCGAGCATCGTGGAGATCTCTTCCTCGGAAGCCACCTTGGAGAGAAGTGACCATGAGAAGCTGTTGAGGAAGTAAACACCGGGGTGTCCCTCTTCGACGGCAAGTCCGTCTCCCTGAGCACCCAGATATGAGATATCCGTTCTGCCTGATCTGTTGAAGAGAACTCTTGCGTAGAAATCACCCTTCCAGCAGTTGTCACGGAGGTTAGCTTCCAGCTTGGATGAGAGAGCACTCATATCCTCTGCTGCAGCCGCATCACCGATCTTCTTGAACATATTCTCGGCGCAGTCTACGGCAACCTTAAGCAAGAAGCCGTTCATTACTGATTCCGAATACTCGGATTCGTACGGAACTTCTCCGTAAGCCTTGCCGCTTGCCGCGAGCTGTTCCTTATATGCTGCGATCTTATCCTTACCTGAGATACAGTCGGGATCTACTCTGAGACAGTCATTCCAGTCAGCACGGTCGATAAGCGGAATTCCGTGCTTACCGAGAGATACCTTGCCGCTGTAGAAGATAATCGCCTTGATCGTATCCTTGAGCTTACGCTTAATGCCTGCATCGGTCTTCTTCTCTTTTGTGCCTGCCATGACGAATTCTTCTTCGAGGAAAGCATAATCGTCCGTAAGACTGAGATATCTGTCCAGAGCCTGAAGAAGCCAGAGTCCGTCATCTGACCACCAGCCCGGTTCCTTACCGATCCAGTAGAAGTTATGGTTGGTATATCCGTCTTCGTAAACATTCTCGATCCATCCGGCGAGCATGTCCTTAACGAAGTCCGTTCTTCCCATGCCTGCAAAATAGTACATGGAAGCGTATATGTCCTGGATCTCTCTGAAACCTATCTCACGGTAACCCTTCTGTGTCCAATCCAAAGATCTGGATACGAATGTCTGATAGAATACCTGGAAAGGAAGGTTGTTATTAACGTAGGCCTCAAAATCCTTATCGTCATGAGAGATCTTCATGTAGTTCGAATACTTGCCGGCAAAGTCGATGACATCCTGAAGATCTCTTGCAAGGTTAGCAGGATCCTTGATGTAATCTGCAACTGCCTCGACTTCAAGAGCGGGGGTCTTATCGACCACATATTCCTCGTTAACGCAATCGGAAGAAAGACAAGTAACGTTGTCGACACGGACCTTGCCGTTCGCCTTGACCGTAAACGGTGTGGATGTAGCAAAGAAACCCGGTCCCTTTCTGGAAGGACGTGAAGCCAAAGGATAGATGAACTCCGGCTTTTCGAGACTTCCGGAACCTACAAAATCGGGATATCTGACGCAGTACTGGTCTGCAAATACATCTCCGTCATCAGAGTGTACGACTGTCTCATTGAAGCAGATGTCGCCCTTTGTCCACTTAACGTTAGGATCTGAGCTTACGGCACGGATCTCGTTATCTTCGTTGAAGAAGACCTGTGATTCGGATACTACCGTAGTGAAGATGACATCCTCGGACAAAGCATGTGTCTGCCTTGTACCGAACATTCCGGTGCATACGATCCTGAGATCCTTATCTTCGGAAGTCGTATTCTCGACATCGATGAGCTGTGCTTCAACTGCAACGGGAAGTCCTTCTCTCTGAGGAACGATGAAGATGGTCCTCTTGATCTTAAGACCGCAGGAGAGCTCATAGCTGATCACTGTTCTGTTCTGTGAATGAACTGTCTCGATCTTTGTGAGTCCGTCAGCAATGGCATTACCGGACCAGAAGATCTGCTTTCCGTTCTCGACAAGGTAGAACTGTCTGTTTGCGGGGAATCCGTTCTCTTCAGGAAGGTAATCCCATCTTGTTGCAAGGACCTGTGTGTCAGCGTGCGATCTGAAGGAGCCGCCGCCGAGACGGTCTACCGAGCTCTTCGGAGTTGACTGCAAAGGCTTATCGAAGCCGATGCGGTTACCAATGAGCATGTTTGTGTAATAGTGAGGTCCGGGAGAAGGTGTGGAAGGATCGAAGATAAGCTCGCCCTTCTCGTTAAGGATTCCGCCCCATGACTCAGTGCCTGAAATAAGCTCATTGCATCTGTTGATGACTGCACCGTCAAAAGCTGCTTCGGTGACGTTCCCGTTCTTCTCCGTCAAAGCGCTGATCCCCTCACCGTTCTTGATGAGAAGAATGCTGATGCCTTCATTGAATGCTTTCGCAAACTGCTCGAAAACAGCTTCGTCGGATGCAAGAATGTTAACGGCCATACTGTCGTACTTCAGTCCGGAAACACCTAATACAACAGGTTCTTTGCCAAAACGGACATACTGGGCAGAGACGCCGTTCTTAACGTTAGCTTCGCCGAACTTCTGCTTAAGAAGCGCTGAAGCGGAGCATCTCTCTCCTCTTGCCTTTTCACTGATAAAACCCATAAAACCCTCCGAGATACAGATTCTTATTCTAACAAGGAACCCCACTGGACTTTAAGCCGGCGGGGTCTTGTATTGTATTTAATTCTAATGAGCAGTCAAAGCAGCCGGAACTTATCCGAGCAATACCTCAACCTTATGTGTCTTTCCGTCACCTGCAACGGGGATTACGCAGCCGTCAACGTCATTGCCGTCAACCGTGAGCTTCTTAACGCCCTTGCAGATATGGTCGGGATTCTTGATCTCGATCTCATAGACATCGCCTCTGAACTTACGAACAGCCTTGAAGCCGTCCCAGGCAGAAGGGATCGAAGGATCAACACTGAGTCCGTCGAATTCAGGCTTGATGCCGAGAATGTACTGTGAGATGGCGACCATGTTCCAAGCAGCCGTACCCGTAAGCCATGAGTTCTTACCCTGACCGAAGTTCTTAGCATCCTTACCGCCGATCATCTGACCGTAAACATAAGGCTCTGTCTTATGGATGTCAGATGTCTCTTCCGTAAATGCAGGTGCGATCTTTGAGTAATACTCGAAGGCCTTCTCTCCTCTTCCCGCATAGGCCTCTGCACAGATGATCCATGCATTGTTATGTGTGAAGATACCTGCGTTCTCCTTGTATCCGCCCGGATATGTGGAGATCTCGCCGTACTGAACATAGTACTTTGTGAAAGCAGGATTGTTAAGAACGAGTCCGTACTCACAGTTGAGATACTTATCGATGGAATTCAAAGTCTTAATGTCAGCACCGACATCCTTACCGATCTCTGACATAACAGCGAAGCCCTGAGGTTCGATGAAGATCTTACCTTCTGCACACTCGTGAGAACCCATCTTCTCACCGTTTGCATCGTAAGCTCTGAGGAACCACTCGCCGTCGAATGCGGATTCCATTGTGTTCTTCTTCATCTTGTCGATCTCAGCCTGAGCCTTAGCTGCCTCGTCTGTCTTTCCGAGATGCTCGAGAATGCCGACATAAGCAGGACCTGTGTATGTGAAGAGTGCTGCAACGAATACGGATTCTGCGATCTTTGAATAGCCGCCCTCAGCCTTGAACTTGGGGTTCGTATATGTCTGGAAGCTCTCACCGGGTGTGTCTGAGAAGCATGAGAGGTTAATACAGTCATTCCAGTCAGCACGCATTGCGAGAGGCAAACCGTGAGGTCCGAGATTGTTTACGATGTGATAGAAGGATACGTTCAGGTGCTCGAGCATTGTATGCTTGCCTTCCGGATCATCGTCGAACGGAACGTTGGCGTCAAGGATTCCCCAGTCACCTGTCTCCTTAATGTAAGCTGCAACGGAAAGGATCATCCAGAGCGGGTCATCGGAGAAGTCTCCGCCGATATCCGCATTACCCTTCTTTGTGAGAGGCTGATACTGGTGATAGCATCCGCCGTCTGAAAGCTGTGTTGAAGCGATATCGATAAGTCTTGCTCTTGCACGGTCAGGGATCTGGTGAACAAATCCGAGGATATCCTGGTTGGAATCTCTGAAGCCCATACCACGGCCGATACCGGACTCAAAGTAGGAAGCAGAACGTGAGAGGTTGAATGTAACCATGCACTGATACTGGTTCCAGATATTTACCATGCGGTTGACCTTGTCATCAGGTGTATCAACGGTATAGATGCTGAGGAGGTCTTCCCATGTCTTGCGGAGTTCGTCAAGTCCGGCAGCAACCTTCTCAGGTGTGTTGTACTTGTCGATCATCGCATAAGCCTTCTCCTTGTTGAGGACCCATTCCTCTCTTGTGAGGAGATCTGCCGGCTTCTCTGAAGCGAACTTCTTATCCTGGGGATTCTCTGCATAACCTAAGATGTAGATGAGAGTCTTGCTCTCACCGGGTGCGAGAGTGATCTTCTTGTAGTGTGAAGCGATGGGTGACCAACCGTCTGCGAATGAATCGGAAGCCTTGCCTGCCTTAACAGTCTCGGGATTCTCCCAGCCGTTGTAGATGCTTCCGAGGAAAGCGTCACGGTCTGTGTCGTAGCCGTCGATCTTATCGTTTACTGTATAGAAAGCGTAGTGATTACGTCTGTCTCTGTATTCCGTTACGTGGTAGATCGTAGAACCTTCGATCTCGACACGACCCGTGGAGAAATTTCTCTGGAAGTTTGTGCAGTCATCCTGTGCATCCCAGAGGCACCATTCAGCCATTGAGAAAAGTGCGAATTCCTTTGCGGATGTTCCTTCGTTCGTAAGGACTACCTGCTGAACTTCTCCGTCATAATTCTGAGGAACGAAGAATGTAACTTCAGCCTTAAGGCCGTTCTTCTTACCTTTGATGATGGTGTAACCCATGCCGTGACGGCACTCGTATTCATCAAGTTCAGTCTTTACGGGAGACCAACCCGGATTCCAGATAGTACCGTTGTCGTTAATGTAGAAGTAACGACCGCCCATGTCGAGAGGTACGTTGTTGTAACGGTAACGAGTGATTCTTCTGAGTCTGGCGTCCATATAAAAACTATATCCGCCTGCTGTATTTGAGATGAGTGAGAAAAATCCCTGATTACCGAGGTAATTGATCCAGGGATAGGGAGTCTTGGGTGTGTTGATTACATACTCTTTTCTTGAATCATCGAAATATCCGAATTTCATGGTGATAGCCTCCGAATCATATAAATAAAGACCTACTAATTTTACACTATCGCCATTTGCTTTGAAACGAAGCGGATATGATTTATCTATCTCTTATGTCAGATTTTTTGTGTTGTTTTCGCGGGCTTTCCCGAAAAAAGAAAAGGCCGCCGTTGCATTCGCATTCGCAAGGCAGCCGTATCACTTACAAGATCACATCGGATTCAGCTCGTCCGTTCTTCTTCGATGCTCTTCTCGAATGCACTCTTCGCATCCTTCACGGACTCGAATGCCCCTTCACTGTATGCACCGACTGTCGCAAGGAACATTCGGTTATACAGCTTATCGTCTGCCGTGGCGATCGAAGCGTCAGCCTTCAGACAACTGTCCAAAAGGACCGCATACGGATTCTGACCTCCGAGCCATTCAAAAGCAAACTTATCGTCCTCTGAAGCCTGAGTCATGAGCTTTACGTTGTTGACGAATTCGCCGTTACCGATCATCTCCTCAAGATTCTCTTCATCGACACAAACGGCTCTGATGATATCAGCTGCCGTTGCCTTCATGTCGCAATGCTTCGATACCATTATGTAAGTGCCGCCGTCACAATATCCTACGGGGGCTGAAGTAACGCCCCAATCACCCGTAGTGGAATTGACCGGCATGCCTTCGCCCGGCGCCAAAGCAAGCTGATACTTTGCAAAATCCAGAGAACCCCAATAAGTCACTACCGTCTTATCAGACATTCTTTCTTTCCAGGAGGCCGACCAGCGTTCCGCACGGAAAGTCAGATCTGAAGAACAGAGCGACTTGGCGAAGTCATAATAACTTGTCGCCTGAGCATCGTAATTTATCTTACCGTTCACTTCCCATCCGGTGCTTCTCGCAGCAAGATAAGCATCGTATGTCTCCGTAAAACCCGCAAAGAGCTTGACCGTAGAACCCGAAGCGCTGCTGACCTTCCTGGAGGAAGCCTTTACCGCATCCCAGTTCGAGAAATAGAGCGCAAGCTCATCGGGATCGGACGTTCCGAGATATTTCTCCGCCAGTTCTCTCTCATAAAAAACTCCGCAGGGGGCAACCGCCCACGCAAGACCTTTGACGGAACCGTCACAACTTCCGAACTGAAGATAATAATCGAACATATCGTCCAGTTCTTCATCTGTGATCCCGATGTCCTTAAGAGGGATCGTATCATCTGACATCAGATATTTCTTCGCAAAAGAAGCATCACAAATGAAGATATCAGGAGCATCTTCACCGTCAGCAAGTGCTGCATCAAGCTTCTCCTGATATTCATCAAGATCCGTGACTTCCACGAATTCATAGTCGTCTTCACTGATCCCGGCATATTTCTCGGCAAGTGTCGTGAACTCTGAATTAAAACCGTAGATGATCAGTTTGCCGTCTTCAGCATCCTTAACATCCGCGCCTGACTCACGGTCGGTACCGGGTCCGGCAGATGTTGCCGTAACTGTCGGTACGGCAACAGTATCCGTGACTTCACTTGTCTTAGTACCGGTATCATTGCAAGCCGTAACTGCACTGAGGATCATGGCAGATGACATCAGTACAGCTAACGGTCTTCTTCTCAGCATATATTAAGCCTCTTCAACCTTGTAGAAGAATACTGTGTTGCCGTAACGGTTGAGATACTGAGCATAATCGCCGATCGCGATCTTTGCCGCATAGAGCTCGCCGTCCTTGATCCCGTATAAGGTTGCATAGTAGACGTCGCCCTCAACTGCACCGGGTACCAGGAAGATCTGCTCATATTTATCAGCAGAAGGTCCGGGAACAACAGTCGGCTCAGGTGTTGCCGTAGGTGCCGGTGTCTCCGTGGGAACGGGTGTACCTGTGGCAGCCGGAATGCCGGAAGGTGCAGGAGTAGCTTCAGGTGTGGGCGTAACCTCCGGAGCAGTTGTTGCCTCAGGTGTTACCTCTGCGGGATAGACCTTTACAAAAGGATCCTTGATGTCTTTCCTGAGAGCCTGCTCAAATGCTGCAGGGTCATTGGATACGGAATTCAATGTGATGTACTGACCTGACAAAAGATCAAAGCATGCATAGTCGATGACAGTTGCTTCGTCTTCCGTATCACCGGTTACGCTGTAGATCATGATGACGCTCAGAGCGCGGCCGTTTGTGGAATAATCGAAATCAACATTAACCGCATAAGGGTTCTCGATCGACTTCTTCATGTTGTACTCATACTGAGCTCCGGATGCAACTCTCTTGTAAATGCCCTCAGCTTCAGAATAGAAACCGTCAACAACGAGATTGATCGAATCTCTGATATTCTCTGAAGGAGCATTGGTAATGATCATTCTCTCACCGGCAAATGTTGCAAGAACAACATCATCCTTATCCGTGGAATGTGTGCTCTCCTCGAATGTCTCTACCGTAACGGTAAATTCGGAAAGAAGCTTGTCCTCCGTATAATCGGAGAAATCAACACGCTCGGGAACCGGCGTCGGAGAGGGAGTCGGCGTAGCCGTAGGTGCCGGTGTCGTCTCTTCAGGCTCTGTTGTCTCAGCAGATGCCTCCGTAGTCTCGTCCGGTGTATCTACATTCGTTGTCGTTGCAGCTTCAGTCTGTGTAGTAAGTGCTTCACCGAGTTCGTTCATGCCTTCTCTGAAGCCTTCGGCATCAATAGAACAAGCTGCCAGAATCGATGTCGTCATTCCTGCCGAAATCAATAAAGCAACTAATTTGTTTCCTTTGATCTTGCTCATCTCAAATTACCTCCAAACCTTATTCAATATTTAATTTACTCTGATTCCCATATCTGCGATGACATGAGGCCATCATTACCATTATAACCTACTTTGTTTTTATTCTTTGTGATTATTCAGGCAGAATTATGCTTTCTCTGTCTACAGATACCGAGAATACCAGGCCTCTGGTAGAAGTTGATCTTCTCACGATCAATGTACCGTTCTTTCCCGCAAGAATGGAAAGTGCCGTTGCTGTGTCATTCTTACGGTCAGGAGAGAATGTCATCTGCAAAGGAACCTTAGTCTTGGAGATGGCATCAGAATCAAAAGACATCACCTCTGCGCCCAGTTCTTCGGCAATGCCCGTCATGATCTCGCTTTCTCTCGCAGAATAAGACGACGCGACCGTGGAGACAGCTTCCGGATTCAGAAGATGATTGATAAGAGACTTCCTGATCGCAGGGCGGCAATAGCCCGGATCCGTCTTAGTCTTGATCTCTATTCCGAGATTAAGGAGCTTCGGCACAAGGATCAGATTGCTGTCGTCAGCTTCCTCGCCAAGATAAGTGCATGTGATGAATACTGCAGGCTCGACCTTTCCGGACTTGGCAGCCTTATACTGCTTGATGAATTCTTCTCTGAGATCATACGGATAACCGTGGAGCGAATAAACCATCGGATCTATGACCGGATCGGCAAATACGATCGGAAGATCCGTATAAACATCGATCTTCTCACCGTTCCTGATCTTGCCGTTCACCTTCTCGAGAAGTGCTTCGTCGTTAACCGACATGTTGTAGCGCGATACAAGACTCGTAAGATCACAAGTGATCCCCGTCTTATCCTCAAAGCCTGAGAAACAGGAATCTCCGAGTGCTCTTACCACAGCGGCATAAACAGCGCTTATGCCTTGGCTGTAAGGCTTTGCTCCGGATCTGATAACCGCAGCGTATCTTCCTTCAGGGGATACTGCAATGACCGGAAGATCACGGGTCTTATCGGTTATGGTCTCTTCCATTGACTTGATCGCAAGTTCCAACGGCAGGATCATGACGATCGCACAATTCGTCTCGCCTTCCGCGATCACAAAACTGCCCGTAATGAGTTCCGTTCCCGTAATATGTCTTCCGCCGATCTCTTCGATCAGTTTCTTTCCGATCGTCATGGCGTCGGATGACTTACCGTAGCAAACAACATACATATCTATTTACCGCCTTTTGAGCCTCAAAATCTGATATAACATTACCACTTTTTTGTTAAAATCTTCTCAAAGTTATTTGGAGGAGATCAATATGAGAATAGTAATCCTTGACGGTTCTGCAGCCAATCCCGGTGACATCACGTGGGACGCTCTTGAAGCACTCGGCGAAGTCACGGCATACGACATCACTTCACCCGATCAGCTCATCGAGAGACTTCAAGGTGCAGAATGTGCGATTACTAACAAGACCGCATTTACGGAAGAGGTTTTCGAGAAGCTTCCTGACCTCAAATACATAGGCGTTCTCGCGACGGGCTACAATGTTGTCGATATCAAGGCCGCCCAAAAGCACGGCGTCACCGTTACCAATGTTCCTGAATATGCCACCTTTGCAACGGCTCAGAATACAATGGCTCTCCTTCTTGAACTTACTAATCTGGTCGGACTCCACTCAGATTCCGTCATGAACGGCGACTGGTGCAGATCGAAGCAGTTCTGCTATTTCAAGGCTCCGCTCACAGAGCTCTGCGGCAAGACACTTCACATAATCGGTCTCGGCAAGATCGGCAAGCGCGTGGCTCAGATGGCCTCAGCCTTTGGTATGAACATCACCGCAACGCCTCATGACACATCGCTTATCGGCACTTCGATCGAGACCGGAATAGCGACCGTAAGATGCACTTCGCTTTTTGAAGGCATCGAAAACGCCGACGTCGTCTCACTCCACTGCCCGCTCACGGACGATACAAAGGAGATCATCAACGAAGACACTCTGAAGCACTTCAAGAAGGGCACCTTCCTTATAAACTGTGCAAGAGGTCCCGTCGTAAATGAGACAGCCGTAAGAGAAGCTCTGGACAGCGGCCTTCTCGGAGGCTACGGCACAGACGTTGTCTGCGTTGAACCCATGCTCGAGACCAACCCTCTTCTCGGCGCGCCTAACTGCGTGATCACGCCGCACATCGCCTGGACTCCCGTTGAGACAAGGATCAGGCTGATAGATATGGCTGCAGAGAATCTTAAAGCATTCATGAACGGCGAAGAGAGAAACGTAGTATCAAAGTGACGGCGCACTTTTAGTCTTTTCTCTTTTTCTTCTTACTGCCAATCGTTAGGCCGCCGATCGCTGCAGCACTGATAATCAGGACACCGGACCACAGGAAGATCCTGCCGTTATCACCCGTTTGAGGCGTATTCGGCTTATCAGGTGCGGGTTCTGTTTTCGCTTTGATCAAGAATCTAGTCCTTGCACTTCCGTCTTTCGAGAGAATCTCAATGGTATGTTCAGCTATGTCCAAAGTCTCAAGATAAGACGGCAAGAGCTTAATGACAGTTGAACCCTCTTCAGAAGTGTAATCAGAGCTGTCGATCTCGGCGCCGTCGATCTTAACGCTTACGAATATGTCATAAGATGCTTCCGATCTGAACACAAGCGGGTCAGCATCTCCCTTTGTCCAGGAACAGTTTTCTCCGTCAAGCATCTTGTACTGAATAGGTTCAGGAGCTATATAGAGCATTTGTCCGGAAGTCAATCCGAGATCCGCTCCATTCGCAGGAACTTCCTCGTGATCAGGTGTTTTATCGGGAACAAAATCCGGATCGACAGATGGCTCTTCCGTAGGAACAGGCGTTGCAGTCGGTCTGCCCGGATGGACTGCTGTCATTCCAAAACCCGTTTTTTCCGTAGGTATCGCTGTTGGCGTCACAGTCGGCTCCGGATCATCCGGCACAACAGTCGGACTAATTGCCGGCGTATCTGTTACTTCAACCGTCGGCTTCGGTTCGGAAGTCGGTGTCAAAGAAGGTGTATCCGTTATCTCCTCTTCCGGCTCGGGCGTGGATGTAGGTGTCAATGTAGGTTCTTCTGTTACTGCCGCGGTCGGTTCAGGAACTGATGTCGGTTCATTATCCGGCACCTCCGTAATGTCCTCACTCGGTTCGGGTGTTGAAGTGGGTGTTACTGTAGGTGTCACCTGTTCCGTCGGCTCCGTGTCGGGAGTCGGGGTGGTTGTTGCAGTTGCCGAGGGCGTAACCGTTATCGTAGGAGTAGCAGTTGCTGTGGGAGCAGCTGTTACGGTAGGTGTAGCAGTAGCTGTAGGAGTAGCCGTTACTGTTGGTGTTGCCGTCGGGGTCGATGTTATTTTCGGGATCCATATACCTAGAAGCAAAGTATCTTTCATGATCGGTGTCTCAAAATCGAACTCATCAATGGGGTCTTCGGCATCAAACCAACCTATCATCCATTCTCCGTCCTCAAGATACTCGGGTTTTTGTATCTTCCCCTTATCGGGCACGATCTGAGACGGAATCTCCTTTGAACTGTAAGCCGGATCATTCACGTGGAATACTACCTCATGGTCAGATACTATAATATTCACGGTGTAGACTGTTCTGTGAGTCAGATCGGTTCCGTTGATATTCCGAGCATTATTGCAAACATATTCAAAGGTGTATATTTTCTCTTTGTCTTCATCGTTATGTGATGAGGTCGATTTTTTCAGAGTTATCTCGTTAGCTTCAGCCGTCAGGGAGCTGTCGGCTTTCACATATATTCCATCCTCATCTACATTAATGTCTTTATCGTGGGAGATCCTGACAGTATAAGTATAATTCTGTTTGTCATAAGAACACTCGTAATCATCTGCGCTGAGGATCTCGCCCTTCGTATCCTTCAAGGCGTCGGTATTCAAAGTCATGCACGTCAGATTTTGCTTATATCTGAGTTCAAAATTGTGATCCGCCGTTCTGACCGGTA
Source organism: Saccharofermentans sp. (assembly GCA_024403795.1). Classification (GTDB taxonomy): domain Bacteria; phylum Bacillota; class Clostridia; order Saccharofermentanales; family Saccharofermentanaceae; genus Saccharofermentans. Next base: position 16,126 of record JAKSRD010000002.1, on the reverse strand, counting down.
TCTCGAATCCGTTCGTTCCGAAGAAACAAACGGAATAGTTCTCCGCTTTATCAGTCTTTATAAATGTGGCTCCTTTTGACGAACCCTCAAATTTACTCGGCAACGAACAGATTCCGATCCATGCGTGATTTTCGGCTGAAGTATCAAGGTCATCCTGTATGGAGAGGCCCTGGGATGTTCCTCCCGGTTCAGTATTGTAGTAGCAGTCCATCCCGCTGTTATCGCTGATGCGCACTCTTCCGCCCAATTTTATATCGTACATACTGACGGAAGTATCGAGATAAACTCCGCCGCCAAGACTGTTTGCTTTATTTGCCGTAATGACAAGATTGCCGCCGAAAGTTCCGCCGTCAAAGCCGCCCCAAAAACCGGATTGAACATAAACACCGCCGCCTTCTTCTGCAGTATTTCCGCTGATCTCGCCTCCGTTAAGCGAAGCATAACCATCAGACAGATAGAGTCCGCCGCCCTTGCGGGCTTTGTTATCCGTAATGAGACCATCATCCATAGCAAGCGGATAATCAGAAGATCCGTCAAGATACACACCGCCGCCATAGGCGTTAGTTGAATTCCCGGTAATGGATCCGCCGGTCATCTTGAATTCTCCTTCATCTACGGCAACACCGCCTGCATGCATGCCATCGTTTGAACTCGAAGTGTTTGTATTGTGGCTGATCTCTCCGCCCGACATATAAAATTTACTTTTCGAGTCGTTGATGACGACGCCTGCCGCGGGTCCTTCAGAAGTATTCTTTGTGATCCGTCCGTCATACAGGTTAAAAGTGCTTCCGTTGATGTATACTGCGCCTCTACCGTCTGTAGCATCGATATCTGAGATCGTACCGCCGCGCATAGAGAACGATCCGCTGTCTGTAACGTAAACTGCACCGCCCTTGCCGTCGAACTTATTTTGACAGAGCTTTCCGCCGTGCATGGCAAAGTGTCCGCCGTTAACCGTAACCAGACGGCAATCCTCATCAGCGTTTCCCTTAAGCGTACCGCCCTCCAAAAAAAAGCTGCCGCCTTTTTCAACACGGATAAGTTGCTCATAGAATTCGTAAAGCTTAGTAACATATAAGGTTCCACGATCTCTGTCTGTTGAATTTTTGATCGTAAGCGAACCTCCGTCTCGTACCACAAACAACTCCATATATCCTTCGCTTGCACCCTGAATATTATGTCCCTGCAGATCGATAGTAATGTTGCCAGTGACTGCCCAGGCGGATTCAAATGTTATGTCATTTTCCAGCAGATACAACGAGACGTCGTCAGGATGGAGCATATCAGTTTCTTTGTAAATGTGGTAGACCTTGATGTCATCCGCAAAAACAACGCAGGGTGCAAGGAATGCCACAATAAGGAACGAAGACAAAACCAAAGCCAATTTTCTCATAAACTACGTTACGGCATGCGACTGATATTTTATAGCCATAAAACAGCCGGCAGCGCTACCTCTCAAATATATTTTATTTTTAAGGCTTAAAATTATCATTTGCACAAAAAGCATGCAATAAAATTGTTAGAGAAATTTGTATTATTGACGCTAACGGTCACTGCGGGAAAAAATCCCCATAAACACGCCGAGGGCATCCCGTTAAATCGGAATGCCCTCGACATGGAATAAGGGATAGATTAAGAAAAATGACTAATTAAATATTCCAAAGCACATTCCCTTATCGATGTGCTCACGTAGATTTTATCAAGACTAACGATTTAGGTCAAACAAATTTTGTTGCTATTTTCGTTTAGTTTTTAGTTGAATTACATAACCGGCAACGCAGAATGCGACAACCACAAGCAATTGAACGGAAGGATAATTGAAGCCGACACTGTCGCCGAGTGCTTTTTGCCCCAAAATTCCCACATATTCATTCGAAGATGCACAAGACCAGAGCACCGGAGAGAGCACTCCGGATATCATCCTGGCACCGATAAAAGCCGTAAACAGACTTATTGTCCATCTTTGGGCATAGTAAACGATTACACCGATGAGAAAACCTGCGATTATTCCCGATCCGATCGTAACGGCGATACGAAGTCCTTCGTCGGTCATCCGCTCATAAAGGAAATCAAAGTCCTCGTAGAACCAGTATCCGCAGACAACCGTGGATATGGCGATCAAAGCCTTCATGTATAATGAGAAAGCCGTAACGGCAAGTCCGATCGTAAACAGTGCGATCACTACCATTCTGACAGTTCCGTTTACCTCAGCGCCGCCGGATTCGATAAGAGAGAGGATCACATTGCCCAAAGCAAACCCTGCAACTCCACCGATGATCCCGAGGCACATTCTGAAAAGCTTGTATCCTTCAAAGCACAAAAGACTGCCGCCGACTATCGTCAGGATCGTAATGATGATCTCAGCCAATTTCCAAAATCTCCTTTACCTCTTTATAGGTTGACGCATTCACGAGTTTGACCTTGGTCTGTGCCGAACCCGGAAAGCCCTTAATATAAAAGGGCATTACACTTCTGAATTCTCTTACTGCAACATCCTCCGGAAGATATTTCAGTCTCCCCTGAAGTTCACGGATCAGCATCTTCTTGCGTGCTGCTTCATCAGGACATTCCGGCAATGCTCTTCCTTCAAGGCCCGCAAGGACCTGCTCGAAAACCCAAGGATTACCTCGTGAGGCCCTGCCGATCATGATCCCGTCACAGCCGGTCTGTTCGAACACTTTCTTTGCTGAATCGGCATCGCAGATATCACCGTTTGCAAAAAACGGGATCTTGTAACTTCTTACAGCTTCTCTCATGACGGCGATCGCTTCGTTTGAACTCTCGCCGTGATACATCTGGGCTCCGGTCCTTCCGTGTACACAAATCATGTCGCAGCCGCCGTCTGCCAAAGCCCTTGCAAAATCAGGTCTTCCCATCTCATCTGCTTTGAATCCGATCCTGGTCTTAACCGTTACCGGAACATCTGTTCCCAACCGCTCCAACGTGCTCTTGCAGGTCTTAACAATTGCGGATGCCTTAGTCGGATCGGCCATCAGTGCGCTTCCCGCGCCCGTTTTAATTACCTTCGGAACAGGACAGCCCATATTTATATCTATGATAGTAACTTCTTTTAATACGGGAGTTTCCATTATCGTCTCAATGGCCGCTTCGAAGTCTTCAGGTTCGCTCCCGAAAAGCTGTATTGCGGTTATTCCCTCTTCTTCCGGCGAGATCCTTAAGTAACACATACTCTTTTCGACGCCGTTATAACGGATCGATCTCGCACTGACAAGTTCCGTGGGGCTGTAAGCGGCACCCATCTCATTGCAGATTATTCTGAACGGCAGGCAACTGACCCCTGCCATGGGGCTTAAAACGATAGGTTTTGATATCTCAATACCGCCTATTTTTACCGTTTTCATTAATACTCCTAATAATCGGCAGAAAGCCGATAATAGATTTTATATCTTTTCTTTGCTTGAAATAATAACAATTACGAGACAAAATAGTATCTGTTAAAGAGGTGCAAAATTATGGAAGATTGTCTGGTTTACTTTTTCACCGGATTTCTGGACAGCGGAAAGACTTCGGTCATCTGTGACTGGCTCGGCAGCGAGAATTTCAAAAATCGCAAGGTCGTAGTCATCAACACCGAAGAAGGTGAAAAGGAATACGTTCAGGAGAATTATGAGGGTGCTAACCCTGTAATCATTAATTGTGAGACTGACGAAGTCACCAAAGAGATGACTTTCGATATCGAAGAGAAGTACAAGCCCGGTGTCGTATTTATTGAGTGGAACGGTTCCGTAAAGCCCACAGACTTCTTTGATGAAGTCGATGTACCGGAGCGTTGGGCATTGGCTGCAGCGATCGTAACCGTCGACGCATCGACATACGGCATGTATCTCAAGAACATGCAGACCATGTTCGCCGACTACTTCAGATACTGCGATACGGTACTGTTCAATCGTGTTGACGAAGAGAACGATAACATTCCCAAGCTCAGAGCCTCCGTTAAGGCCGTTAATCCGGGTGCAAGCGTTCATTTCTTCGACAGTAACAACAAAGTCGTAAAGATCGAGGACCATCTTCCCTTTGATCTCAAGCAGGACCCCTGCAATATCGCAGCAGAAGACTTCGGTCTGTTCTACACTGACGCCTTCGAGAACGAAGGCCGTTATAACGGAAAGCGCGTAAGCCTCATCGGTCAGGCCGTAGTCCTTCGAGAGTTCCGCGGTAAGGCTTTTGTGCTTCAGAGACAGGCTTACACCTGCTGTGCGGCAGACCTTCAGCCGATGGGATTGCTCTGTTTCTACGAATGCAAGTCGAATTTCCCCAACGGTCAATGGATCAAGGCCACGGGAACCGTCAGATATTTTGAAGATGATGACGGCGAAGGCGGAAAGATCAACGTTCCGAGCATTCAGGTCGAGACTTATGCATTAACGAGCAAACCCGAAAACGAAGTTATCTATTTCAACTGACATATACAGAAAAGAGGCATTTTCATGACTAAAGTTGACATCTTCTCAGGATTTCTGGGAGCAGGCAAAACAACACTTATCAAGAAGCTTATTGCTGACGGTTACAACGGCATTAAGCTCGTACTTATCGAGAACGAATTCGGCCAGATCGGTATCGACGGCGGTTTCCTCAAGGAGTCCGGCATTGAGATTACCGAGATGAATTCCGGCTGCATCTGCTGCAGCCTCGTTGGTGACTTCGGTTCAGCCCTCAAGGACGTTATCGATCAGTTCTCACCCGAGAGGATCCTCATCGAACCTTCCGGCGTAGGCAAGCTCTCAGATGTAGTAGCTGCCGTTAAGCGCGTTGAAGGCACTGAGATCTGCGGAACAGTTACGGTTATCGATGCCTCCAAGTGCAAGATCTATCTCAAGAACTTCAAGGAATTCTATGAGAATCAGATCAAGTATGCCGGCACCATCATTCTCAGTCGTACGGGCAACATCTCTCAGGAGAAGCTCGATCAGGCTATCGCACTCATCCGCGAGATCAACGATCATTCACAGATCATTACAACACCTTGGGATGACCTCTCAGGTGTACAGATACTTAAGGCCATCGAGGAGCCTCTTACGGCAGCTGACATGGCAGCAGCGCTTCTCGAAGGAGAGCAGCATGAAGCAGAGCATCATCACCACCATCACGACGACGATGATGACGACCACGACGAGCATGAGCATCATCACCATCACGACGACGACGATGATGACGACCACGATGAGCATGAGCATCACCACCATCACGATGACGACGATGATGACGACCACGATGAGCATCATCATGAACACCACCATCACCATCATCATGCCGATGAAGTTTTCGATTCCATCGGATTCGAGACATCCAAGCGCTTCACAAAAGCTCAGATCGAAGAAGCTCTCAAGGCTTTGGATGATAACGAGAAGTACGGCACGATCCTCCGTTCCAAGGGAATCGTTGCAGGAGAAGACGGCACATGGATCCACTTCGACTATGTACCTGAAGAATCCGAAGTCAGAACCGGCGCATCCGATGTTACCGGGAAGATCGTTGTTATCGGTGCCGAAGTTAAGAAAGACGCTATCAAGGAATTGTTCGGAATCTGATCTATGGCAAAAAAAGGACTTAAAGTAATCGTAGTAGGTGCCGGTAAAGTCGGCTATACACTCGTAGAGAGACTTGCGGAAGAAGGACATGACATCGTTATCATCGATAAGAACGAAGAACGTCTGACGGAACTTGCCACACTTTACGACTGCATGGGTGTCATCGGCAACGGTGCCAGCCACGAAGCACTTGAAGAAGCTGATGTAGCTTCAGCAGACCTGTTCATCTGCGTAACAGACTCTGATGAAGTCAATCTCCTGTGCTGCACCATTGCCAAGCAATTCAACAACGAGCTTTCTACCATTGCACGCGTAAGAAATCCTGACTACGGCAAAGAGATTCCATATCTCCGTTCCAAGCTCAGTCTCGAGATGATCATTAACCCGGAGTACGAGGCTGCGATCGAAGCTGCCCGTATCCTGTATTTGCCTGCAGCCATCATGATCAACACTTTTGCTCACGGAACTGCAGAGCTGGTAAAGATAAAGATACCTGAAGGCAATGTGCTGGACGGCAAGACCGTCGCTTACCTTGGCAGCAATTACACGAATGACCTTGTCATCGTAGGTGTTGAGCGAGGAGATGAGATTACGATACCTAACGGTTCTTTCGAGCTCTCGTCAGGCGATAACATCTCTTTCGTGGCAACTCGAAAAGTATGCAACTCCTTCCTTAAGTCCATCGGCTTCAAGACCAATTCCGTAAAGAGCACCATCATCATCGGCGGCGGTAAATCGGCATACTATCTTGCCGATCAGCTTATCAAATCCGGAATCGACGTAACCGTTATCGAGAAGGATGCCGACAGATGTTCCGAATTAAGCGAGCTTCTCCCGCGCGCCGAGATAATCAACGGTGACGGCATTAACGAAGCTCTTCTTGAAGAGACCGGAATCAGAGAAGTCGATTCCGTTGTCGCACTCACGGGGATCGACGAAGAGAACATAATGCTCTCTTTGTTCGCCAGAGAGATCTCACGCGGCATAAAATCCGTTACCAAGATCAATAAGATCGGCTTTACCGATGTTATCAACCGTCTGGATCTCGGAAGCGTTATCTATCCCAAGCTGATTACCTCCGAGGCAATAATCTCATATGCCCGTGCAAAGCAAGCTTCGATCGGAAGCAATGTTGAAATCATGTACCATCTCTTCGACGAGAAAGCAGAGGCTGTCGAATTCAAAGTAATGGAACAGTCTTCCGTCACAGGCAAACAACTCAAGGATCTGAAACTCAAGCCGAATACACTCGTCTCATTTATCAATCGTTCGGGAAAGATAATCATTCCTAAAGGTAACGACACCATCGAGGTCGGCGACAGAGTCATGATCGTAACTAAGAACAAAGGCTTTACAGCTTTAACTGACATAATAAGATGAATCTGAAAATGCTTATCTACATCCTGGGCAAAGTCCTCCTTATAGAAGGCGTTCTTATGCTTTTGCCCGTTGTCTGCGGACTTTACTATGCCGAGAGTCAGGTCGTGGTATATGTTTTGATGGCAGCACTCTATATTGTTGCCGGATTCCTGATCTCGCTTAAGAAGCCGAAGAACATGACCATCTTCATTAAGGACGGTTGTGTTGCCACTGCGCTCTCATGGATCCAGTTAAGTATCTGCGGATGTCTCCCTTTTATCCTTACTAAAGAGATTCCCTCTTTTACGGATGCAATGTTCGAGACAGTCTCAGGCTTTACCACGACAGGTGCGAGCATTCTTTCAAATGTTGAAGGCTTATCACATACATCAATTCTCTGGCGTTCATTAACACACTGGATCGGCGGCATGGGAGTACTTGTATTCCTACTCGCAGTTGTCCCAATGGCGGGCGGCTCCAACATGAATCTCATGAGGGCTGAGAGCCCCGGGCCTTCTGTCGGCAAGATCGTACCTAAGGTCAGAACAACGGCAAAACTGCTCTACTACATCTACCTTGTAATAACCGTCCTTGAGATGGTCATACTGGCCGTAACCGGAATGCCGATCTTTGACAGTATCTGTACGGGATTCGGAACTGCCGGCACGGGAGGCTTCGGCATCAAGAATGACAGCTTTGCTTCTTATGCGCCCATCCATCAGTGGATAGTAGCCGTATTCATGCTTTTGTTCGGAGTTAACTTCAACTTCTACTATTACCTTACAACAAGGCAGAAGTCCAAAGCCTTCAAGATCAGCGAGGTTAAGTGTTATTGGATCATCGTAGCCGTTTCCACCGGAATAATCTGCACTTCGATCTACAGTATTTACGGCGGTCTTGAAGAATCCTTAAGACACTCACTGTTCCAGGTAGCTACAGTCATAACAACAACGGGATTCGCTACGACCGACTTCGACCTCTGGCCGACAATCGCTAAGTATATCCTTGTTGTTCTTATGTTCGTCGGTGCCTGCGCCGGTTCAACGGGCGGCGGAATAAAGGTCTCAAGATTCCAGATCATGTTCAAGACGATCAAGAGAGAGATCCAGTCTTACATTCATCCGAGAACCGTTAAGACGATTACCATTGACGGCAAAGCCGTAGGTTCCGATGTCGAACACTCGGTTGCTCTCTACTTCTTCATTTACCTGGTAATATTCGTTGTCTCGATGTTCATCGTCGCGATAGAGGGCCACGATCTTGTTACGGTATTCACTTCCGTTGCAGCTACGCTTAATAATATCGGACCGGGTCTGTCACTCGTCGGACCTACCTGCAACTACGGGTTCTTCTCGAATCTGTCCAAGTGGGTAATGATTTTCGATATGCTTGCAGGAAGACTCGAATTGCTGCCGATAATCGTATTCCTTACACCGACCACATACAGAGGAATCTTAAAGAAGTCCGTAAGAAGCTGATATTTCCTGCTTACCTGAACCGATTCAGACCTCGTACGGAGCGGGATCTATCTTGGTATATCTGATTATCTCTTCCATTCTGGGACGGTCAAGATATGCCACGAGCGAGAACGCCTTTCCCGACTTTCCAGCTCTTGCCGTACGGCCGATCCTGTGAAGATAGAGTTCATTCTCTTTAGGAATGTCGTAGTTAAAAACGGCTTCAATATCATCTACATCGATTCCTCTGGCAACAACATCCGTTGCTACGAGGACATCGAATTTGTCAGCTCTGTACAGATCCATTACCTTATTACGCTGACTCTGGCTGATATCACCGTGAAGCACCCTCGTGGAGACGCCTGCCGTTGCGAGCATCTGTCCGACCTTTGAGGTCTGTGCTTTTGTATTACAGAAAACTATGGTCTTCCTCAGATCTTCCTTCGCCATTATCTGAACAACGTTCTTGAGCTTATCCTTCTCCGGGCATTCGACAATGAACTGTTCTATGTCAGGATGATCCTCCGCCTTCGGCATGACATCGATCTCGGCGCTGTCCTTCATGAACTGCCAGGTAATATCCTGGATCTCTCTGGGCATCGTAGCGGAGAACAAAGCTATCTGCTTATCCTTCGGAGTCAGTGCCATAACTTTTCTGATATCGTTAATGAAGCCCATCTTGAGCATCTCGTCAGCTTCATCCAGAACGAGCGTATATATGTTGGAGATATCGACCAGTTTACGCTGGACCATGTCAATGAGACGGCCCGGTGTGGCGACGATGACCTGCGGCTTCTTCTCGACCTTCTCTGCCTGAAGACGCATGCTCTGGCCGCCGATAAGCGCTGCTATCCTGAAGCCCTTGATAAATCTTGCAAGACCTTTGATCTCTGTCGTTATCTGAAGAGCAAGTTCTCTTGTCGGACAGAGGATGAGAGCCTGAACAAACTTGGCATCAAGATTGATGTATTCAAGGATCGGGATGCCAAATGCAAATGTCTTGCCCGTTCCGGTCGGCGCCTTCGCTATTACGCTGATGTTATCCATCATGAGCGGGATCGCTTTCTGCTGAATGGTCGTAGGTCTCTTCACGCCCATCTTCTTCAGGGCATCCATAACCTCAGGTGACAGATCAAGATCTGCAAATGTTATCTCTTCGTTCATTATCCTTATCTCATTTCAATTTATCTCGCCAACTATACCACAGAAACTTCTATTTTTGTAGGAATTACAAACGAATGAAACCAAGCGACAAATACAACGCTTCTATTAACCGTTATTCTCCATAGTCTCTACCCAATGAAATAGCATATTGCAAGAATAATAAGAGGTATTCCAACAAGCAGAATTACACAAACATCAAATGTTTCCTCTATCATTACAATGTGCTTATATAAATCAGGAATACGATAAAGGAGCATATGACCTTTGCATAACTCCAATCCAGTATATGAACCTAACTTGCAGATATCAATTACATCAATGAAATCTGTTCAACACGGCTGTAGACAGACAAATCATACAAGCCAAAACGACTAACATGATAATCACAGTTCTTTTGACATTCTTGGTCTTCCACAAAGCAATACTGACAACCACACCATAAATCACGACAAAGATCAAACACTCTATCACATTGATCCAAGGAATAATTTCATCCCGATTCCAAACTTCATTTAGATTGGTCTTTGCAACAGGATATGCTGGATGTCTCTCCAATGCAATACTTCCCTCGTATTTGCCTGTAACATCAACAGAAAAAACATCCGAAATAATTCCCAACGCGAATTCTGGTACTTCTACCGTATCAAAATAAGATGCCTTGCCTACACAAACCTCCTCTAAGACACTCTTTACTTCAGCTTCAGATAATAATCGTTCGCTGCCAGAAGACACATCTCTCAATTCGGTCTTATCGAATACAACATAAGCTTGGTACTCGTTGCCAAGGATAATATTCTCGTCTTCCAAATAATTAACCATTACTTCATTAATTTCATTCCAGACTAATTCACTTGAAGCAGTATCGTATGAATTTATGCCATTTAGACCTATCAAACTTTCTTCAAGCTGAACTTTCACTCCGATATAAGAACAATTCCTATACTGAATTATAGTCGGTCTCAGGAACGAGAAAAATAGTGCGATAGCCCATATTGCCACAAGTGTAATAGTAGCTATAACTTTAAATAGTGTGAGCTGAATTCTTTGCATTGTATTTCTCCTGATTACAAATATACTAAAGGCAAAATCTGATTACTATGCAATGTGAATCTCCACTTTGCTTTTTCTCCATCTTCTGACCACCATACTACATAAGCTCCATCAAGGCACAAATTAACCCCAAAAGCATTCCATGAACTTCCAGTATAGGCGTACACTTTTTCAATATTCGATTTAAGAGCAAAAGCACTAGCTATACATTGTTTCTTTCCATAATCAGCTGTACCTAAATAAGAGTAAGAACCGCCACAATAGCATGCTTGTATATCTAGTATATTAATATGACAGCAAGGATTTATTTCCATAACTTGTTCAACGGAAAGAAAGCCACCAGGTTCATCCACAAATTGAATAAAGCCTGAGCGCCCATGAGCAAGAATAATCATTTTGTCAACACCAGAGTAAGCTCGCTTATCTTCGATAGTCTCTGCTTCTAAGTCTCTATTCAAAATAGAAAATGATACGCTTGCCACATTCTCAGGTGTATGCCCCAATTCATCTGGAACGACTCTTTCTAGTAAATCTACTGTTTTATTGAAGAATTCAGTTCCCTCGTAGCACTCTAAAACCACTACTTTTTCGCCCAACTTCTTAAACGCATTCAAATATATGTCTTTTAATTCTGATATTGCATCGTTATCTGGATTATCCTTGCCAACCAAAATATAGTTAATATCTCCGTTCTCGTCGTTCGGAATTGCGTCTTCACCATCACCGACTTCATCGGAATCAGAGCTAAATAATGTCGGATCCGTTTTCGGTTTGAAGTACATACGTTCATCCGGTCCCCAACCGTATTCAGCATACCACATCGAATAATATGATATGAACGTATAGTACGAAAAAACATTCGCAGTAACATCTAATTCACCCATCTCGATACCATCATTTATGCCATCGCCATCAGTGTCAGGATTATCCGGATCCGTGAAGACTACATGACCAATATTATCAAGCATTCCTTGTTCCTCGAGCACATCTGCCAGTCCGTCTTCATCTCTATCTGGCATTTTTGCATACTTACTTTTATAGGCACTAACATATATTTCATCTGATGCATATCTAGTTTCAGAGCAACTCAAACGGGCGGTACTCATACCTTTTGCCCATGTGCGTATCCATACTTCTTCGTCAATTAACATATACTTTGAGAAATGGGTTGTTGAAACACTTATGGTATTGCTTGATTTGTTGATTCTGCTGTTACTCAAAATTACATATGAACCATTTGCTTCGTCATACCACATTATTCTCAACTTATCTTCATTAACATCATCAGAGTAATAGAAGGTGATCGTCATCGAACTGAACGAACCGGTAGATTCGATACTTATAGGATCTCCTACAAGAGCTTCGATAGATGAGGTGTGTAGATCTTTACCATATATGTCAGTTATCTCGGTATTCTCAGACATACAACCATCTATGTATCCGCTTACGGTGACTTTGGTTACACCGGACAAATCTGAATCACTATCAGGAACCAATTCAAGTGATTGATATCTTCTTTCTTCACTATCAGCAATTATAGGATTGCTCCCTAACTGCAACTCATAGTAATCACTTATTCCATCCTCATCAGTGTCATACTTCGTGGGATCAGTACCATAGACATTTACTTCTTCACCGTCAGAAAGATCATCAAAATCAGAGTCCTTAGACAAAGGATTTGTTCCAAGCTCAGATTCTTTGGCATTAGTTAAACCGTCTGAATCCAAATCAGCTTTACCGTTATCGTCAGGTATAAGCGGATCTGTTTCAAACATTATTTCATATAGATCACTAACACCATCATCGTCAGAATCTTTATCATTCTTATCGGTTCCATAGTAATCTTCAAGATCATCAGGCAATCCGTCTGAATCAGAATCTGTCTCCCAATCGATATCTTCAGGATAGTCAGTAGGCATAGCTGTAGGAGTAACAGTTGCAGTGTTTGTCGGAGTAACCGATATCACCGGTGTAGGCGTTGCTGTTGCCGTAGGTGTTGCTGTTACTGTAGGAACCTCTGTAGGTGTAGGCATATCCGTTGCTTCAGGTGTTGCTGTTGCAGTAGGAGTCTCTGTAGCCGTAGGTGTTGCTGTTACTGTAGGAACCTCTGTAGGTGTAGGCATATCCGTTGCTTCAGGTGTTGCTGTTGCAGTAGGAGTCTCTGTAGCCGTAGGTGTAGGAGTATCCGTTACCTCAGGAGTTGCCGTAGGTGTAACAGGAGCTTCTATCGTTCCTTCAAAATCAGTCTCAAGGACATCCAATACACCATTGTCATCGCTATCCTCATTAAGCTCGATTGCCAACACAGTTCTAGTAGCTGATATGCTTGATAGTTCAAGTGATGATTCAGGATCATTCTCTCCGCCCTGTATTCCAATCCGATATTCTTGATTGCTTCCTAAGTTTTGGTTATTGCCATCATTAGCAACAGTATACGTACCGTCATCATTTATAGAGAAAACACACGAATCAGCCTGAGTTATTGATTTGTTTGAACTGAAAGTAACATTCCAATCTCTGAGTTGTGAGTCTGAATCATTCGTGAATATGATCGCTCCGCTGAAGCCTGAACCCCAATTAGAGTACTCTTCATATCTGTATGAGATCTCGGATGATGATTCTGTCTCTGTATTCAACAGATAGAATGATGGCATATCTGTAATATCATTGCCGTCATCAGATGCTGCCGTGAATCCGATTGTTACTGAACTACCCGGACAAATGTCCTGATTCCAATCATTATTCCCGATTGTATATAGATTGTCTTCATGTTCAATGATATAGCAGTTATAGGGATTCTCTATGCTGTAATTGAAATCAAAAGTAAAGTTCCAGTCGTGAATTGTCTCACTTCCTGTATTCTCGAATGTGAATTCTATGTTAGCGTGTTCGGACCACTGTGTTAATAAGTTATTCGCAACTGAATACTCATGATTTTCAACACTTCTGAACACTTTACCGGGCAATTCCGGCTCGTATGAGATCAACTCATCTGCATTGACTATTTCATGCTTGTTTGGTAAGGGGGGTAAAACAGCTAGTACCATTCCGGCACATAATACACCCGCCACCGTCTTAACTCCTCTTGAACAACTCATATATTCTTTTACTCCTCAAAGAATTTTCAGACGGGCAAATACTAACATGCACAATAGTCAATTGCAAGGAAGTTGGAGCAGTGTCAGATTTCAGTGTATCCGGAACTGATGAATAATAAATGCTCGTCAGTCTATTCAACACTTCTTATATGGCAATTTCTCTTCCCCTTTGGTATACCTATTAACATAACGGAGGAAAAAATGGCCTATCACACTAGAAAGAAGAAAGACTCACTGACGATACTCAAAGCAGTACTGATATATGTTTTTACGGTTATTACCGCTGTTTGTTCCTACTTTTTCTATATAATTCCCGGAATCAAAAAGGCGGAAGAAAACTCCTGGAAATATGCCGAAGTTCATCTCACAGAGCCCCGGATCGCAATAAGCGATGTCGGTTACGGGAATGTTTATCTTGTTTATAGTGTTCATGTATGCCACCCGCAACCTTACTTTTCACAGGCCGAGATAATCGCTTAGCGTTTGTATTATCATATTTCCTATAACAGACTAAACAGAGGTGTTAACTTATGGCAAAAAGAGTTTTTCTGATAGTATTGGACAGTTTCGGAATAGGAGGCGCGCCTGATGCCGACAAGTTCGGAGATGCAGGCAGCAATACTTTGGGAGCAGTCCTCTCGTTCTCCGATGAGCCTTATCCGAATCTCTCGAAAATGGGACTCCTGTCGATCGACGGCGAAGACGATCCGCGTATCATCAGCTACAAGAACGCCAGGCCTGAACTTCCCTCTCCTATCGGTTCCTATGCAAGAGTGAGAGAGATTTCTGCCGGCAAGGATTCTACGATCGGTCATTGGGAGATCGCGGGGATCATCTCCGACAAGCCCCAGCCCACATATCCGGACGGATTTTCAGATGAGATCATTGCCAAGCTCGAGAAAGCCACGGGCAGAGGTTTTCTTTGCAACAAGCCATACAGCGGCACCGATGCCATCAGAGACTTCGGCGAAGAGCATGTAAAGACCGGCAAGCTCATCATATACACTTCTGCAGACAGCGTGCTCCAGATCGCAGCGCACGAAGAAGTCGTTCCGCTTGAAGAACTGTACGACATCTGCGCAAAGGCCAGAGAGATCATGTCCGGTGATGACGCTGTCGGAAGAGTCATCGCACGTCCTTTCATAGGCGAGCCGGGCAACTTCACAAGAACTGCGAACCGCCACGACTTCTCCCTTACCGCTCCGTCTTCCACGATGTTGGATCTTCTGAAGAGCGAAGGCTACGATGTTATCTCCGTCGGCAAGATCTATGACCTCTTTGCAGGAAAGGGACTTACCGAATCCAATCCTACCAAGAGCAATACCGACGGCATCAACAAGACCATAGCTATGATGGACCGTGACTTTAACGGACTGTGCTTCGTTAACCTCGTCGATTTTGACATGTCCTACGGTCACAGGAATGATATTCAGGGTTATGCCACGGCAATGCATGAATTCGATGATGCACTCGGCGTAATACTGTCAAAACTGAAAGAGGACGATCTCCTCATCATTACGGCAGACCACGGTTGTGATCCTTCGACTCCTTCAACGGATCATTCAAGAGAATGCATTCCTCTCCTGATCTACGGTGACGGATATAATGTACCCTGCAATCTGGGTGAGCTCACAGGCTTCAACAACATCTCAAACATTGTTCTGTCCGCTCTGATGTCACGCGATTACAAAAGATCTTTCAGTCCGGCCGCTGACACCAACAAGCCGGATGCAAACAACATCATGAGCTATGTCGACCTTACCAATCTTAAGACTACGGCTACCGAGAAAGACATTGAAGCCCTCATAGACAGAGCGATCGCTCTTAAGACTGCTTCCGTCTGCATTCAGCCGTGTTACGTTAAAGACGCTGTCAGATATGCAAATGGCAGAGTCGCAGTATGTACCGTGATCGGATTTCCCAACGGCTATCACACCACTGCGGCCAAGCTTTTCGAGGCAAAGGATGCATGTGATAACGGAGCATCTGAGATCGACATGGTCATCAACATCTGCTTCGTAAAAGCCGGCAGATACGATGAGGTTTTTGAAGAGATAAAGCTGTTGGCGGAAGCCGTTCACGCAAAGGGTGCGATACTCAAGGTCATCATCGAGACATGTGACCTTACCGAAGAAGAGAAGGTCCTTCTCTGCAAGATGGTAAGCGATGCTCATGCCGATTTCATCAAGACATCCACGGGTTTCTCGTCTGCAGGCGCCAAGACAGAAGATATAGTTCTCATGAAGAACAACATCAGCCCTGATGTAAGGATCAAAGCTGCCGGCGGGATCAGAACAGAAGAAGCCGCACAGGAGATGATCTCTAACGGTGCCGTCAGGATCGGAGCTTCCAGATTGGGCAACTGATCCGCAAGCAAAATTTTGTTCGTTTTCCGTTACTATTCACAGTCCCCAGAACTCAGGACCTCATCAAGTGAATAAGGATTTCC
>JAKSRD010000019.1 GCA_024403795.1 Saccharofermentans sp. | reverse complement strand
GTCCTCCGGGACTTTTTCTGTAGTAAAAAACGTTTTTTGTCCCGGGAAAGTCCCAGGACCCAGTGTTGACTATTTAGGACGAATTTCGGATTTCGCTGTAACATGGCCCGAACCTATTAAGGATTCCGCTGTAACATGGCGCGAACCTATTAGGATTCCGCTGCTACAGGCGGTCAGATTATAAAGATCAATTATTTAATTCCCAAGCTTGTTGTGAAGAACCACTTTTTGGTACATTTGGTCACGGAAACGATCCCTCTTAGAAGTTGTCTGAAGACAGTTGCTGAAATCAATATAAATATATCGAATAACAATAAATATATCTTGTAAGTTGATAAAATAGGTGGTAATATAACTTGCGTGAGGCGATTTGCTGCCGTACGAGAAAACTGAAAACCGAAAGCTGAGAGTAAACATGAACTGCCCGATCGACAGAACAAAAGAATATGTGAGAGAGTTTTTCAAGGGCGAGTACAGCGGACACGATTACTATCATACGGTACGTGTTTTCGAGCTCGCAAGAAAGATCGCCGAAGAAGAGGGTGCTGATATCGAGATCGTATCGCTGGCGGCATTGCTTCACGATGTGGACGACGCGAAAATCTCCCCTGACACATATGCCGGCAAGGTGAATGCGGTTTCATTCCTCAAGAAGGAGCATGTATCCGATGAAGACATAGACAAGATCGTTGAGATCATTGAGCAGGTGTCTTTCTGCGGTGTTGATTCGGCGGTGCCGTCGACCATCGAAGGCAAGTGTGTTCAGGATGCCGACAGATTGGATGCTCTGGGCGCCATCGGTATTGCCAGAACATTTGCATACGGCGGGAATCACAACAGAGACATTTACGATCCGGATGTTCTGCCTGAACTCGGAATGAATAAGGAAGAATACAGAAATCATGTCTCGACTTCACTGAATCACTTTTATGAGAAGTTGTTCCTTCTTAAGGACATGATGAACACGGATACGGCAATGAAGATCGCCGCGAGAAGAGAAGAATACATGAGAGCATATGTAGATGAATTCCTGCGCGAGTGGAATTCGGAAGATTGTTGACAAGAGAGGCATATCAAATGAGTAACGGAACAGATGAAAAGAGCAGGCTCTACGCAAAGTACGACAAGTACCGCAGATTGAGAAGGATCAGGATAATACTTGTGCCGTTTGTCCTTATGTTTGCGTTCTTTTACTGCAATATCGGCTCCATGTTCTTCAAAATGGGAGCGTATCAATATAAAGATGAGAATCCCGGTGATGAATACAGACAGTGCATTGAAGAGAACTTCGAGACCGTTCTTCCGGATGACTTGGAGATAGAGAAGGTCTGGGGAGGTGCAATGGGATACAGTTCTTCCGACAATCTCATATATCTGCAGGTGAATTACACACCGGAACAGTGGGATGCTTTGGGTATCGGATCCTTCAGAAACGAGAGTACCGAAGATGCGTCCGGAAAAGCAAAGGGAAGCAAGCTGTCGATCAACGTAAGCGAATGTCAGGAATTGATGGAGTTGTTAACAGAGAACGGCAAAACGCGCGGAAGTCTTCAGACTTTTAACATTATGCGTTGGAGTGGAACAGCCGTCATCATCCTCATCGGTGTCTTCCCGATAGTCACCATACTTCGCAAGAGGACCTGGAAGAAGATCGTTGCGTTATCTGAAGAAGAGATTTCCCTGAACAGACAGTGATCAGTTCCGGGCATGAGTGAAGGCCAAGCACTTAGAGAACAAATCTGAATGTCTGCGGGCGAATGCGGAAAAGCACTGATTTACAGGGGTCAGAATATATGGATAACGTAACAGATAAGAAGAGCAAGCTCATAAGCAAACATGAGAGGTACAGTCGGTTAAGAAAGATAAGGATAATACTTATTCCGTTTGTAACAGTGGGTGCGATAGCTTGTTGTTGGGCTTCAATATTGATATTAGGTTGCAGTATGACACAGTATGTTGATAACGATCCGACTGATGCTTATAGACAGATACTGGAAGAAGACATCGGTGTCACACTTCCTGATGACTTAGAGATCACGGCACTCGAGGGCGGCTTATACGCTTACGACGGAGGGTATGAGATACATATATTTTCAAGCTACACCATAGAACAGTGGAAATCTATCGGTGTCGAGGATAAGTACTGGGATTATGTTGACTGTGACAAAAGTGGAAACAAACTTACTCTCGGGGCATTTCTTAGTGACCGGACAATGGAATTTTTGAAGGCAAATGGTGAACAAGTAATGAGCAGAGATAAGGGACAGCTCATAATCCTGTCAGTATTGTTCATTCCGATATTCATCGCGGTCTTCCCGATCGCCACCATACTTCGTAACAGGACGCGGAAGATTCTGCAGGAGATCGACAAATATATCGAATAACAACGGAGGCCCCGTGTAATGCGTGAAAGGAATGATGAACAGAAGCTTGAGGGATATGGTCGTATGATCACTGCAAGAAAGATCCTTGCACCCATAACCATTATCGCTGCAATATGCATCTTCATATACTTGTTGGCAGATAATACCACTAAAGCAAATCTGTATCGTGATAAGGACCCGGGAGATCAATATACAGCTGCCTTGAGTGAGGTTCTGGGTTTTTCTCTTCCGGATGATCTGAAGATAATTGAAGTTAAAGGCGGAAATACAGGCTTTAGTTCGGAAGATTACGATACCTGGTTCTATACTGATTATACGAGCGCTCAACTGTATCAGGCAGCCGGAAGCGAGACAGTCATGAATGACGGTTATGATATTTCCTGCGAAGACATAACTGACATATTTAACAAGGAGAAAAGAAGTTGTATTCATATCTCAGGGTATACAGCCGAAGGTTTGGCCCATATTGTTCAGGAGAGAGGGAAAAAAATCTATAATCAACGTCTCAACATTATAGGTTGTTATATTGAATTATCAAGCGGGATCTTCATAGCCGTCTTTCCTATCGGCAGGATATTGAATGACAGGACCTGGAAGAGGATATTAAAGAAGCGGGAAGAGGAGAAAAAGGCTGTTTTGGACGGAGAGATGCCGGACTGAAGAAATTACATGTAAAACTGTACTTTTTAGGGTTAACAAACGCACTTTAGCGTGATAGAATTTCGAGGCGGGAGTACTTCCCGTGAATTCAATGACAAAGTGAGGTGAATACGGTGGACGGCGGCGACAGTTGCGACAAACGAGGGAAACGCGGACGAGATATCCTTTGTTCCTTAAAGAGACTGGTGCCGGAAACTGTATTGGCCCTTAAGGACTAAATGATATAACGTTGACCTCTGGATGCCGCAAGCAATATCAGAGGTTTTTTGTTTTCTACGTTTGTCTGCTTTTTTAGGAGGAGACAAATGTCAGAGAAGGAAATTAGAAGAGATTATCAGGACGAGATAATCTCATTGATGAAGGGGAACGATTCCCCAAGGGTAGTCCATTACAAACTGGAAGATTATCACGCAAGTGACATTGCGCAGATATTGAATGAGATCACAGACCAGGAGCGCAAGAAGCTCTTCAGAGTCTGCGGTAAGTCTTTGCTCGCGGAAGTTTTCGAGTGTCTGGAAGAAGAGCAGGTAGGTCAGTACCTGAATTCAATGGATATCAGGCGCGCGGCTGCCGTTGTTGCAGAGCTCGAGACCGATACTGCGGTTAATGTTCTGCGAGAGCTTGAGAAGGAGAGAAGATCGCTCATTATCGAGGCTCTTGACTCCGATGTTCGGAAAGAGATCACGATCATCGCATCCTACGACGAAGAAGAGATCGGCAGTAAGATGACCGCAAACTTCATCAAGATAGGTCTGGATCTCACGGTCAAGCAGGCGATGAGCGCACTCGTTACGCAGGCCGAAGAGAACGACAACATCTCGACGCTTTTTGTCGAAGATGATGAGGGAGAATTTTACGGGGCTCTTACTCTTAAGGATCTCATTACGGCAAGAAGCACGACGGATCTCAATACTTTGATAGTTACATCGTTCCCTTATGTCTATGCGACGGAGCAGATCGATGAATGTATCGAGAGACTCAAGGATTATTCGGAGGACTTGATCCCTGTTCTTGATGAGAACAACAGGATCCTGGGCGTTATCACGTCACAGAGTGTCGTCGAAGTTGTCGATGATGAGCTCGGTGAAGACTACGTTAAGCTCGCCGGACTTACTGCAGAAGAAGACCTTCAGGAACCGCTGGGTCAGAGTATCCGCAAAAGAATGCCTTGGCTTCTCGTCCTTTTATGCCTTGGCATGGTCGTATCGACATTTGTAGGAGTATTTGAGGGTATCATCTCGCGTCTTACGGTTATCATGGCTTTCCAGTCTTTGATCCTGGACATGGCAGGTAACGTCGGAACGCAGTCCCTTGCTGTCACCATCAGAGTATTGACCGATGAGAATCTTACCTTCTCGCAGAAGCTGAGACTTGTCTTCAAGGAATCCAGAGTAGGACTCAGTGTCGGTATCATACTCGGAATGGCTTCGATCGTTCTTGTCGGTCTGTATCTGATGATCTTCAAGCAGCGCGATGCGGTATTCTCATTCTCGGTAAGCGGATGTATCGGAATTGCATTGCTTGTCTCAATGATCTTTGCAAGCATTATCGGTACTCTTATACCGTTGTTCTTTAAGAAGCTCAAGATCGACCCGGCCGTCGCTTCCGGACCGTTGATCACTACGATCAACGACCTCATTGCGGTAGGTTGTTATTACGGGGTCAGCTGGCTCTTACTGATAAAGGTGATGGGATTCTGATAAATACGGCATTGTAACAGTGTTAAATGTGCTGTTACGGTGTATTATCGGTTATGGTTTTCGAGAAGGAGAGCGAGAATGGAACATGTAAGTTACAGCCCTAAGGGTGTTTGTTCAATGCAGATCGATTTTGATGTCGAGGACGGCAAGCTTTATAATGTCGAGTTCCTCGGAGGATGCAACGGCAACCTTAAGGCCATCGGAAAGCTTGTTGAAGGCAAGGATGCAAAAGAGATCGCCGACATCTTGAGAGGCAATGACTGCCACATGAAGGGAACTTCCTGTGCAGATCAGTTTGCCAGAGCGATCGATCAGTATTTTGAATAAATACGGAAGATACGGCAATATGTCTTCATTAGCGAGAAACAGAGGAACCATATCTAAGCTTTTATACTATTCAGTATTCTGTGTAGTTGCCGTTTTTGCATTCCTGGACAGATTTGATAACTTCAAGTACCTTGATGTTGATCTGATGTGGCACATACGCGTAGGCGAAGAGATCGTTCAGAATCATTCGATCTCCTTTGCAAATACATTTTCCTGGCTCGAAGGAACGCTCTGGACTCAGCAGGAATGGCTGTTTGATGTTTTGATCTATATTGTTTCCAGATTTTTCGGTGTCTTCGGGTTTGTGTTTATCGGCATGTTAGTCTTCGGATCTTCCTATGCGATCCCGTATTTTTGCAACAAATGGAAGTATAAGTTCCTGTCGTTGGCGGTTTTCTATTATCTGTTTGTAGACTTCAAAGTCAACTCGATCAACCGCCCAATGTGGTTCAGTGTCTATTTTGTATTGCTGTTAATGTATCTGTACGACAGTGAGAGACTTTCAAAGGTTTGGAAGCTGGCTCTGTATTTCCTTTTGGGCGTGTTCTCGGCTAATTTCCATGCAGGCATGATCGTGGTCATGTTTGTATTACTGGCTTTGAATATCGTGTTTGATGTTTTCTTCAACTTCAAATTCAAGAAAGCCGTCGAAAAGAAAAACATCTTGTTCCTTTTAGGTGACATTGCAGTTTTCCTTCTCGGATATATGGTAAATCCTTTAGGTCCGAAGCGTTATATCGAGATGTTTAAGGTGTCTTCGCTTGCGACAACTGCCTATATTTCAGAATGGAGACCACTGACCATACCGGGTGCTCTCGGTGCTTTTATTCTTGTCGCCGTCACCTTTGTTACCGGATATGGATTCCTTACCGCGTACAGAAAGAAAGATGAGAAAGAATGCCGCCGTTTGATCGTTGTTGCTGCGTTTGTCTGTCTGGGAATAATGTCTCAGAAGAGCGGCATCGTCGGATTGCTGTTCTTTATGACATATGCCTACAAGTATCTTGAAATAATGATAGATGACATTTTGATCTCCGGAACGGTAATAGAGAGGGCGGTTACTTCTTTTTATGGAAGCATTAAGTTCAAAAAAGAATGGCTGTCATTTGTCACTGTGGCAGTTACCGCCTGTCTTATAGCATTACCGCTATGCATGAGACTGAATACTTTTGATGATTACATCAAGCACGGTCTGGCTCCATCGGCTTTTGTCGACAAGACAAAGAAGGACGAAGTGTTGCTGCAGGATGTTGTATCGCAAGATATCATGGATTATTTAAAAACAGCTTCTGCGGAAGATGAAGATTTCTCCATCGTGCATTCATATAGCATGGGAAACTTTCTTGTATGGGAAAAGATCCCTGCATTTGTTGACAGCAGACAATTCCCTTATGCAGACGGTGCCACTGAGGTTAACTGCACTGCATTGGACGATCTTTTGTTTTTGACCAACGGTACACAGGAAGAATACCAAAGCTTTTTTGATGAATACCGTTTCAAGTATGTTCTCGTGGGTGACAGTGCCGTGGTTTACAGCGACAAATTAAACAAAAGCGTTGCTTTGTGTGAGAACTATGAGCTGATAATGTCCGATGAAAGATCCGGATGCAGTCTTTATCAGCGCATAGAAGGGTAATTCTTTCCATCCGCAACAGTTTTCGAGATATCTGCATAAAAAACAGAGGTTGTCTCATTTGAGATAACCTCTGTGTCATTATATTCAAGAACTGTGATCTTTATTCCTTGTAAGCCGTGTAAGTCTTGACGTTGAGTACCGTCTCGCCGTCGATCTGAAGTGCGACCGGTCTGTCGAATGTTACCTTGATCCTGTGACCGGGTCTGACAGTAACGACCTTTGTGTGATTGATGTGCTTTCCCTTAAAGATCGAAGGGAAGATCATGAGTGTTCTGATCTTGCCGCTACCGTGGAAGACGAGCAGGGAGAGAAGTCTGTCATGGTCGAGTCTGTCCTGGCCGGGTGTGGCGATCATGCCGCCGCCGTAGTAACGGCCGTTCATCGTAGGAGCAAGCCATACCTTCTCATAAGTGGACACTTCGCCGTCGATCTCAATGGTGGCATTTGTCGGCTTATAGTGGAACAGAAGACCCTTGATGGCGATGCCGGCATAATTGATGTCTTTGTTGCCCTTATCTCTCATCTGATCGCCGACTTCACAGCAGTAACCGTCGATGCCGAAGCCGATGCCGTTGATAAAACGGCGCTTCATGCCGTTAACTTCGACCCAGGGAAGATCTACGATATAGTCGTTGATCCTCGTGGGAGCGTCACCGGGTTTTCTTGCGAGATCACGCCAGAAGTCATTGCCGCTTCCGGTAGGATAGAAGAAAAGATCCTGCTTAAAGTTAACACCGTCAACATCATTGACGAAGTGATTAAGAGTACCGTCTCCGCCTGACAGATAGACTTCGTCATCCGGATTCAGTTCGTCAAAGAAAGCCTGATAATCGGTGATCTTGGTGACATCTCTGAAGATGGGAGTTTTCCCGTTCAGAAAATTGAAGATCTCTTCAGCTTTCTCTTTTCCGGTGCCATTGCCTGAGCGCGGGTTGAACAGTACATAAGTTGCCATTGATCTCTCTCCTTATTTGTTATTCTCAATGTATTCTAGCATAAGCTTTCTTGCGTAATCGCTTATCTCGTTCGTGTGCTTTTCCTTGACGGTCTCAGCAGACAAAACATCCAAGACTTCAAGGTAGACATCGCTTCTGTGAAGCGGGAAATTATGCTTGATCTCTGCGGTTCCCCTGATGCCGCATATTACGATCGGGACTTGTGCTTTCTGAGCGACCTTGAATGCGCCCTTGCGGAAAGGAAGAAGCACTTCATTACCGCGGTTCCTCGTTCCTTCAGGATACAAAGCAACCGATACTTCATCTTCCTTGATGAGGTCCGCTGCGATGTTGATGGTCTCCAAAGCCTTTCTGGTATTCTCGCGATCGATCGAGAGGAAGCAGCATTTTCTGATTATCTTTCCCCAGATCGGCACGTGGAAATTTGCATCCTTTGAGACGAAAGCGAGATCGTACTTCCTCAGCATATACCAAGTGGTGATCGGATCGAACTTGGATTTGTGGTTGCAGACCAGGAAGAATCTTGAATCGGTGGGGATCTTCTCGATGCCTTTGATGTGTGTGTGGATGCGTCCGAAGAAAAGTGCGATGCCGGTCGAACTGTAGAGAAGCCAGCGAAAATACTTACTGTCCTTCATATAGATCTTTTTTGAGCTGACAAATAATGTGCTGACAAAAAGGAGCAGCACATATGACAACAGAACCGCTGTCAGCGATAAGATCACCCAAAGAACATACTTCATATCCACCCACCTTGAATCATCATAACAGATAGCGAAAATATGTGGCGACCAAATTTTAGTCTTTATGTTCGTATGTCTCTTCGAAAATACATTAATTGCGAATCGGCCTCTCGGATAGCAATATCTGTATAAAACCAATGTCAGATTAACTGAATTTTTGTCTTGTTTTTATATATTGAGCCTTAACTCCTTGCATTTTAGTTCAACTGTTCTTGCTGTATGATATTTTTGCCGAGAAGCAAAATACAACAAGAATTCTTTTCGCGGAGGTATTATGAAGAACAAGTTAAGCAAACTTCTTGCCGGCGCGCTGGCCGGTGTTCTCCTCTTTGGTGTTGTGGGATGCAATACCAATAATGTGAACAACGAACCTCACGACGTCCCCATGACGATCGCTGCGGATTTCACACAGAAGGAGAAGAAGGGTAACTGGGTCACATACGGTGATTGTAAGATCAAGACCCAGGACGGAAAAGCTGTTGTCACGGATCGTAAGACCAGCAATGCGGGTGTTGCTATTCCTTGCCCTGACTACAGAGGAAATACCATTAATGCAACTGCATCGGTCTCCGGTGCGAATGATTCCGTTACCATCACACTTACGTATGAAGTTTTCGGAAACATCTCATATGTAAACATTGCATCTGCTCCCACTACTGAAGCAAGCGAATCAGAGATCTCCGGTAATATCGAGATACCTGCAAACGCTGAGAATGCATTGGTCTATATCGAAGCAAGTGACGTAAGAGATTACACGGTATCTTCTTATTCACTCAGCATCGTAGGCGATCTCAACAATCTCACGGGCGAGCCCGTAGAGCAGCTTGCAGATCCTACTGCTACTGCTTCTTTGAGCGCTGCTTATGCAGATTACTTCAAGTTCGGTGTTGCTTCTCCTGCAACCGTCATGACGAACAAGAATGACGGCTTCAGACAGATGATCCTCACCCAGTTCAACTCCGTTACACCTGAGAACGAATTGAAGCCTGAGAATGTTTTGGATCGCGACACAACTCTCGGCAATGTCTCCAAGTACAACGAGAGCCCTGCGCTGAAGTTCGATGCGGCAAAGCCGATCCTCGACTTCTGCAAGAAGAACGATATCCAGATGAGAGGTCACACACTTATCTGGTATTCACAGACACCGTCATGGCTCTTCTATGAGAATTACGATGTCAACGGACAGCTCGCAAGCAGAGATCTCATGCTCAAGAGAATGGAGAACTACATTGCAGGCGTCATGGAGTGGTGCGAGAAGAACTATCCCGGAGTCATCTATGCATGGGACGTTGTAAACGAAGCAGCTGCAGATGACGGCGGAATGAGAGACTGCTACTGGAAGCAGACCATCGGTGACGATTATGTTGAGAGAGCATTCGAGTTCGCAAGAAAGCATGCACCTGCAGGTGTTCAGCTCTTCTACAACGATTACAACGAATATCAGGATTCCAAGCAGGCTGATATCCTTGCAATGCTTAAGCCTATTGCCGAAGCAGGCAACATCGACGGTATGGGAATGCAGAGCCACATCAGCTCCGGTCTCAATGTCGACAACTATGTAGCTTCAATGAAGAAGTATGCAGATGAGCTTGGCGTAGTCATTCACATCACAGAGCTTGATGTTACTGCTCCTAAGTCTGTTAACCCCATGTATGACCAGGGTGTCTACATGAAGAAGTTCTTCGAAGCGATCGTCGCAGCTGACAAGGACGGAGTACCGATCGAGTGCGTAACCGTCTGGGGTCTTACAGATGACATGAGCTGGAAGTCCAGTTCCAAGCCGCTCCTCTTCTACGGCAACCTCACACCTAAGCCGGCATATGAAGGCGTTATGTGTGCATTAAGCGGCGCAGAAGTTGCAAAGCCTGCAGATTACGTAGAACCCAAGAGCGACCTCTCTCCTTTCTTCGAGGATTACGAGAACAAGGAATATGTCGGCGGACCGAGATACAGCTCAGTCCAGAAGATCGTAGGTGACGCTTATGAAGGCGAATACTGCCTCGAGAATTCCGAAGGATATGCTGAATACGACGGTTACTCGATTGACGTAACTCAGTACGCAGGTCACGTTATCCACGTAAGTTTCGCCATCAAGTCAAAGGCAGACCAGTGCTGCTGCACAGCTGATATCGACGGCACATGGCCTCACATCTGCGAAGTTCAGACAGGTACTGACGAGTGGGTATTGGCAGAAGGCGACTTCGAGGTTGAAGAAGGCACAACAATGCTCACGATCTACATCGAGAGCTCAGACATGAGTCCTTACTATCTCGATAACCTCAAGATCGAAGCAGTCAACTGATCTTATTGATCACGTAACACGTAATGATCGGAGGGATGTCTCGCAAGAGGCATCCCTTTTGTTTTGCGGGGACGGATTTTCGCTCCGTTGAAAAGCATCCGGGCACAGTGTCCGGGTGCTTTTTGCATAGATCGGCTGATTTTCACCTTGAAAAGTCCCGGATGGAGTGTTCCGGTACTTTTGGGGGGCGATTCTCATGCAAAACATCATGCAGGTGCAGCATGTTTTGCATGATTTTCGGGGGTTTTAGGCCAAATCTCATGCTAAACGTCATGCAGGTGCAGCATGTTTTGCATGATGTTTTTGCAACACAAGGTCAGGTAAAACCTCAGGTTCCTGCCGCATGTTTTACCTGATATTCAGGCATTTTCGATCAAAAATCAGGTAAAACCTCAGGTGCCTGCCTTATGTTTCACCTGATGTTTTCCTGACTTCTGTCTGACCTTAGTCCACACCTCAACAAAAACGCCCGATGTGGACTGACTTCTCAACAGGATCAAGTGTCGACTAGATGCTGCACGAGAACCCCAAATCGGTGCAACGATCGGAAGCCTATTTGCATTTTATTATTTGCTTATATATTCTTGTGATATCACAATTCCTAGTAATTCAGCGGAGCAGGCAAGTAATGTACATTAAGGATGAGAAGCCGAAGAAGATTGATCGTAAGAAGGCGGAAGATGCTGCAGGAACCACGGTCTTCAAGCGCAAGAAGATAGGGGCCGACATTGCCTTGTATGCTGCCTGGTCGCTATTCGTTCTCATTGTCAGCGGCTGCAATTACGCACTGATGAATCCGGTCAGGATCGTGATCCTGATAGCGGGTTTTGCCGGTTTGTCTTATCTGATCCTGAAGGGCGAGGACAAGGATAAGAAGGGCAGAATGCTCGCCGTTATAACCATTGTTGCCATAGCGATAAGAACGTTTTATGTTATCTACACGGGCGCCGAGCAGAGGCAGCATGACATGGGTGAGTTCGATGTTGATCTGGGTCTTAACTATCACGGCGAATATATTGAGTATCTGCTTGAGAATCACAAGCTGCTGAACGAGAACATAATGGAGCACTGGCAGTTCTACCATCCGCCGCTCCAGCATATTTTGAGTGCCGTTTTCTTTGGTATCTACAGAGCGATCGTTCCTTCATTTGCGCATAATTGGGATGCAATCCAGACTTTGTCGCTTTTCTATTCGCTTGTTATCCTTGCCGTTATGAGAGGGTTTACCGACCTGTGGAAATTGTCGCCGGAAGCAAAGTCCGTATCGTATCTGACGGTCGCGCTGCATCCGCAGCTGATAGTTTTCGCGGGGGCAATAAACAATGATCCGCTCTCAGTGATGTTCGTTATCGCTGCGCTGTATCTGACCTGCATCTGGTATCAGGGAGAGACACATGATCTCTTCTCGGAGAATTCGGTCTTCCCGAGACTCAGCCTCATCAAAAAAGCAGAGACAAAACAGTTTGTATTACTTATCGGAATGGCCCTTTGCATTGGCCTCGGCATGATGGCAAAGCTCTCTGCCGGAATGATCGCTTTCCCGATAGGATTCCTGATGCTCAAGGTTTTCTTTAAGTCTTCTCGAAAAGCAAGAACGGCTGCCGAGTATCTGGCATTCATCGTTATCTGCGCACCGCTCGGATTATGGTACCAGATCAGATCTTACATTTTGTGGAAAGTGCCGCTTACTTACGTTGCGGTCCCGGATACGGAGATCAATCCCGGACTTGTGATCAACGCACCTGCATGGGGAAGATTCCTGGGCTTCGGTGACGGGGTCGATTACAACATAATCACTGAGACACTTGATGCGGCTGTTTTCGACGGCGATTACTATCGTGATCACGTTAAGCTTGCTTTGGTCGGATATTTCCTGCTGATAGCTTTCGGATTATTTACTGTTACGTTATTGGCGAATTTTATCGTGGCGTGGGTCAAGGAACGCAATCTGATGAATCTCGTTATGACGATACTTCTTGTGACGCAGTTAGCTTCATATGTCTATTTCTGCTTCAGCTATCCTTATACATGCACAATGTCTTTCAGATACATTGTTCCGACGATCGTAGCTGCAGCTTATTACACCGGCAGATCGAAGGATATAAGCCCGCATATGTTGTGGCTTGTTACCAAAATATCCGTGTATGCGGTTGCCGTCACATCGCTGGCTTTCTATTGCCTTGTATGGACTAAAGACCTGGCCTGAATTTTTAAAATACGGAGGAGTACATTATGGAATTCAAAGACGTGGTAAAGAACAGATATTCATGCAAGAGTTACGACGGCCGCAAGGTTGAGCAGGACAAGCTCGACAGGATCCTTGAGGCAGGAAGGCTCGCACCTACAGCCAAGAATCTTCAGGAGCAGCACATTTATGTTGTTCAGTCTGAAGAAGGCCTTGCGAAGATCGATAAGGTTACGCCTTGCAGATACAATGCAGGTACATGTCTTCTTGTTGCTTTTGACAAGAACAATGTCTATACATATCCCAATTCGGCAAGAGAATCCGGTGTTGAGGATGCCACCATCGTTGCAACGCATCTCATGCTTGCGGCTGCGGATGAAGGTGTCGACAGCTGCTGGCTTAACTGTATCGACATAGATAAGATCAAGGCGGAATTCGCTCTTCCCGATAACGAGGATGTTCTCATGATACTGGATCTCGGATACGGGTCAGAGGGTGCCGGTCCGCTCGCAAATCACGGCAACAGGAAACCGCTTTCTGAGACCGTATCTTATCTCTGATGTCAGATCTTCACATACAGGATACCGAGCAGTATGTGTTTTATCTTTGAGCAGGATACAATGTACAATTGCAAGTTGTTCTTGAGTAACTTTAACAGCTTGCCCGGTTCATCCTTGCTTATACCTTGGACGGAGCTGTCTTCATCAGGATCAGCAAAGCTTTCTCGGCTGCCCCGCGTGCTTTTTTACGGAGGTTCTGTGTGAATAAACGGCGAAGCGCAGAAACGGCAACTTATCTGTGATAGAATTAGACATGGAATACAAAAAGGGAAAGAGGCAAATTATGAGCAATTCACAAAGATCTGTTAGCGTTGTTTTAAGCATTGTTTTTATCTTGGCAGGACTGGGTATACTGGCACTGTTTTTCTTCACGCTTAATTCTGATATGAAGATCCGCGATAACTACACTTGTGTGACAGGAACTATTACCAAGAGTACCAAGGCAAAGAGCGGCAAGAGCGGAAAAACGGAGGTTACTTACAGTTATAACGGCGAGATATATGAAGATATCCAGATTCTGACTTACGATTCAACCAATGAAGTCGGAGACATGATTGACATATATATTATGCCTGAAGCACCTGCTGAACCGCAGTTACTTCACAAAACTTATATCTTGGTCTTCCTGGCAGTATTCGGTGTCTTATGTGAGGCTATTGCCATAGGAACTTTGGTAAAGCAACACTGATATCCGGCCGGGAAATACAAAGAGACGGCCTCTAAGAATTACTCTTTTCATGAGACCGCCTCTCCGTATTTAACAAGAAGCTTCTTATCTTATTGATCTGTGCGCCGCTGTCGCAGCGCCTTTAAGCCAGTCAGTTCTGACCGTAATAAGCGTTGGCGCCGTGCTTGCGCAGATAGTGCTTATCGAGAAGCGTTTGCTGCATTCTTCCTGCCTCAGGATTTAACGTCATTGCGTGATAATCCATGAAGGCAACTTCCTCCATTACGACAGCGTTATGAACTGCGTTGAAAGGATCCGTTCCCCATGTGAAAGGACCGTGAGAGAAGACATTGACAGCCGGGATCGCATCGGGGTCTTTATCTTTGAATGTCTCGGCGATAACGTTGCCTGTCTCTTTCTCATATTCACCCTTGATCTCTTCATCTGTCATGGGACGTGTGCAGGGGATATCACCATAGAAGTAATCGCCCTGTGTCGTACCCATAGCGGGGATGGCAAGACCTGCCTGAGCGAAAGTAACTGCCCAGCGGGAATGTGTGTGAACTACTCCGCCGATATTTGGGAAAGCCTTGTAGAGGACCACGTGCGTGGGGGTGTCGCTCGAAGGTTTCCATTTGCCTTCTACGACTTTTCCGTCAAGGTCTACGACAACCATGTCATCAGCGGTCATGGTGTCGTATTCGACGCCGGAGGGCTTGATAACGACAAGTCCCGATTCTCTGTCTATTCCGCTTACATTACCCCATGTGAAAGTAACGAGTCCGTACTTGGGGAGAAGGAGGTTAGCCTCCAGTACTTTTGCTTTAAGTTCTTCTAACATCAGAGTACCTCCGTAGCCTTTCTTTCCATAGGAAGAGCATTCTTATATCTGTCAAGGAATGCCGCGAAGCCGTCGATGTCTTCCTTCTCTGCCATTACGCTTGTGCTCTTTGCATTCGCGAAAACCTTATTGTCGAGATAATCTGCCAGTGTCTCACCTTCAGACTTGTTGATCATGTATGAGACGAGAAGTGCCATGCCGTAAGGTCCGCCTTCGCCTGCCGTCTCCATGACGGATACGGGTGCATTAACGGCAGCACTCAGCATGCGCTGGCCGACTTCGGGAGTCTTGAAGAATCCGCCGTGGCCGAGGAGTTTGTCGATCCTGACATTCTCTTTCTCCTGGAGAATGTCCATTCCGATCTTGAGTGTGGCAAGAGCGGAGAGGAGATGTGTTCTCATGAAGTTTGCGAGAGTAAAGTTGCAGTTGGTCGTTCTTGCAAATACCGGACGGCCCTCATCAAGATCCGTAACGCCTTCGCCTGAGAAGTAGTTGTAGGAGAGGAGACCGCCGCAGTCGGGATCGCCTTTGAGAGCTACCTGGAAAAGCTTTGTGTAAAGGTCGTTTCTCGAGATGTCTGTACCGAATAATCTTGCAAACTCATCGAAAAGATTGACCCACGCATTAATATCCGATGTGCAGTTGTTGCAGTGGACCATGGCGACGGGAGCGCCTGCAGGTGTGGTAACCATGTCGATCTCACGGTGAACGCCGAGATCGTGGTCTACGACTACCATTGCGAAGTCTGATGTACCTGCACTTACGTTGCCTGTGTAAACGCGGACGGAATTGGTTGCTACCATACCCGTACCGGCGTCACCCTCACAAGGTGCGATGGGGATGCCTGCCTTGAGATCGCCTGCGGGATCAAGGAACTTGGCACCGTCTTCCGTAAGGTTACCTGCATTATCACCGGCGGTGAGGACCTTAGGAAGAATGGCTCTTAAGTTCTTGCCTGTAAGTGCGTCGAATTTCTCTACCATGGCCTGGTCGTAATCGCATTTGCTGCTGTCGATGGGGAACATGCCGGAAGCTTCGCCGACCCCCATGACCTTAAGACCTGTGAGACGCCAGTGAATGTATCCTGCAAGTGTTGTCAGATAATCAATATCACCGACATGTGATTCGTTGTTGAGGATCGCCTGATAGTAGTGGGCAATGCTCCAACGCTGAGGAATGTTGAAGCCGAGAACTTCAGTAAGCTTCTCAGCAGCCTCGCCGGTGATCGTGTTACGCCATGTGCGGAATTCAGCGAGCTGCTTTCCGTCCTTATCAAAGGGAAGATAGCCGTGCATCATGGCTGAGATGCCGATACCGCCTACCTCTGTCAATGTGACGCCGAACTTGGCTTTTACGTCAGCCTTGAGAGCTGCATAACATGCCTGAATACCTTTGACGATCATATCGGACGAATATGTCCAGATGCCGTTCTCGAACTGATTCTCCCATTCGAAGTCGCCCTGTGCGACAGGCAGATAAGCTTCGTCGATGAGGACTGCCTTGATCCTTGTGGAACCGAGTTCGATTCCCAATGCTGCTTTGCTGAAATTCACTGTATGCCTCCTTGGAATTACTTTTTGCTTTGATTCCTACGAGAAAGTATAACACTCTGAAGGATAAGGAAGATACAAAGCATTCCGGCTACCGTGATATTAGTCCACCATGCATCCTGGAGACCGAGCGAAGCAACGATGCTCTTGATCGTTGAGAGCGATAGAACACCGAAGAGTGCTCCCACAATGTTACCTACACCACCCGAGAGCATCGTGCCGCCGATAATGGCAGAAGCGATGGCATTCATTTCAGCACCCTGTGCGTGAAGCGTAGAACCTGAACGTGAGTGCAGGAAGAAGACGTAGCCGCCGATGCCGGCACAAAGACCGCAGAGAACATGAGAAAGGAATTTTGTAAGCTTTACGTTTATGCCGAGCATGTTAGCACTCTGGTTGTTGCCGCCTACGGCATAGAAACTGCGGCCGAGCTTCGTCCACCTCAACATGACGAAAAGAAGGATGAGAACTGCAAGTGCGATGATGACGCCTATCTCAACATGAGCATTGACCCATTCACCGAGTTTGTTCGCGGAGCCGAGATAGAGCGGAACGATCTCTCCGGTCTCAGTTCTGGTGAAGCCGCAAGGAATGTTTATCTCAAGCTTACACAGAGCTTCAAATCTGGGCTGGGTAACAGCGACACGGTCGTGTGAGATCATGGTCGTAAGACCTTTGGCCAGAGTCATTCCGATAAGTGTAACGATGAAGGGCTGGAACTCGAGATATGCAACGAGGTAACCCTGAATGATACCGAAGGCGAGACCGATACCGATAGCGATCAGCATTGAGATCTCAAGATCATAAGGAGTACCGCCCTCCCGATTAAGGAAAACAGCGCAAGCCATGCAGACAAGACATGTGACCTGTCCCACGGAGATGTCGATACCGCCTGTGAGCATAACGAGGGTCATGCCGCAGGACAGTATCAACAACGACGCGTTTTCATTAAGGATATTGAGGAACGTCTGCGGTTTTGTGAATCCTGATTTGAGGAAGACAATTGCACATACGTACATCACGAGAAATACAACTATGTTGATGATGAGAAGCAGATTTGTATCGCTGAGCATAACGCGGTTTTTGAGCTTATTGCCGCCGAGAAGATTAGAATTGGTCGACATATCAGACACCTTCCTCTTTTACAGTATTTTGGGGTTGAACCTGCTCCTGTGCTCTTGCAGCTTCACGCTTGTTCTTGATATCAGTCCACGTTCTGCGGATGTAAGGTGAAGAAGAAATGATAAGAGCCAGGACTGCGACTCCCTTCCAGAAAGAGATCGCATCTGAACTGACGTTAAAATTCAAAAGAGTTGTTGTCAGGAACTGGATTACATAAGCACCGACGACCGATGAGGCAATGTTGAACTTACCGCCGCCGAGATTATTTCCGCCTAAGGCAACTGCCAGAATGGCATCGAGTTCAATGTTTGCGGCGATAACGGAGTAAGTGATCGAAGCGGTACGGGAGACCTTGATCAGTCCGCATACTGCAACGCAAACGCCGAGGATTATGAAGCATAAGAGCTTGATGATCTGAGGGTTGATGCCGTTAAGTCTTGATGATGATGAATTGATACCTACTGCCTGCGCATAGAGTCTCAGATTCGTGAACTTAAGAACAACGGCGATTACTATCATGCAGAGTACGCTGATCAATACCGGAGTAGGGATCACGATACCGGGAATAAAACCGCCGAAGTAACCGAAGCGCGGATCTGCGATCGAGATATTCTCATTATTGTTGATCCATGCCGCGATTGATCTTCCTGCCGTGAAGAGTATGAGTGTTGCAACCATCGGTTGGATCTTGAAGAATGCTACAAGCGATCCGTTAAAGGCACCGAAAGCAGCTGACACTAATATGCTTAAAAGGAAAGCCAGAATTATGATGCCGATGAATTTTTGTGAGGAGATGTCAGGAGAATATCTTTTGACGATGTTAAGTACTACGGAACCGGCAATGGCAATGGTTGCACCGACTGAGATATCCTGACCGCCTGAAGCCGCGGTAACGAGTGTCATGCCGATGGCAAGTATCGCAAGCTCCGAAGCATAATCTACTATGGAGATGATGTTGCCTGAGAGCTGCAGATTACCTGCGCTGCTCGGCTCAAGACCGATCTTGAAGAAAGAAGGATCGTGAATAAGATTGATCACTACAAGAATGAGCAGAAACGCAATCGGAACAAGTATCTGTATCAAGCTCATTAAAGACCTTTTGGTTTTTAATCTGTTCTCGTTAGATGTCATTTGGATTCACCTCCGGCAATGGTTGCCATGATCTTATTCTGATTGAGATCTGCTCCCATAAGTTCGTCTACGACCTTTCCGTCACGCATTACCACAAGTCGTGAGCAGGTGCGGACCATCTCATCGATCTCAGATGAGATAAAGGTTATGCTCTTTCCTTCGGAGGCGAGCCTCAATACGAGCTTTTGGATCTCGACTTTTGTGCCGACATCGATGCCTCTTGTAGGTTCGTCGAGGATCAGATATGTAGGATTCGCAAGGAGCCATCTTGCAAGGATTACTTTCTGTTGGTTACCGCCTGACAAAGACTTGATGGGAGTATCCGATGAAGCGGTCTTGATATTGAGAAGTTCTATGAATTCATCAGCGTATTTCTCTGCCTGAGCGCGGGAGATCGGCCTGAAGAATCCTTTCAATACCTGAAGCGCCAGGATGATGTTATCTCTTACGGAGAGATCACCTATGATGCCGTCAAGTTTTCTGTCTTCGGGAAGGTAGCAGATGCCGTTCTTCATTGCGTCAAGAGGCTTGTTGATATTTACAGGGCTGCCGTTCATAAGAACCGTGCCGCCGATGACTTTGTCTGCACCGAAGATCGCGCGGACGCTCTCGGAACGTCCTGAACCGAGAAGCCCCGTGAAGCCGTTGACTTCGCCTTTGTAGATCTTGAAGTTGAACGGCTGGATGCCTGTTGTTCCGGCAAGTGCTCTCGCTTCATAGACGGGTGTGTTGTTATAATCGACCTCCCCGACATCCGAATCACTCTTGATGTCAGCCATGTCGTCAAAGTCTTTACCGAGCATCTTTGAAACAAGCTGTACTCTCGGAAGATCCTGAATGACATATTCACCGACCAGCATACCGTCACGGAGGACCGTAATGCGGTCGCATACCTCATATACCTGTTCAAGGAAGTGAGTAACGAAGATGATCCCTACGCCTTTCTTTTTGAGGTCGCGCATCAGCTTAAAGAGCTTCTGAACTTCCTGTTCATCCAATGAAGAAGTAGGTTCGTCGAGAATGAGGACTTTACAATCCATGTCCACCGCACGTGCGATCGCGACCATCTGCTGAACGGCAATGGAGCAGTTGCCGAGCTGTTGCTTCGGCTTTGCAGGGATCCCGAGCTCATCGAGGATCTTTCCTG
This sequence comes from Saccharofermentans sp., assembly GCA_024403795.1. GTDB lineage: Bacteria > Bacillota > Clostridia > Saccharofermentanales > Saccharofermentanaceae > Saccharofermentans. Next base: position 21,229 of record JAKSRD010000019.1, on the reverse strand, counting down.
CTCTCTTGTTCATTGCACTCCAGTTTGTAAATGCTTTATTGGTTCTGCCGATATACATGTTCTCGGCGACCGTAAGGTTAGGGCAGAGGGTGATCTCCTGGTATACCGTGGCGATGCCGCTGTTTTGTGCATCCTGAGGCGATCTGATATTGATCGCTTTTCCGTCCAGAGTAACCGTTCCTCCGTCCTTAGGATATACGCCGGTCAACACCTTAATAAGCGTTGATTTACCCGCACCGTTCTCACCCATCAGAGCGTGGATCTCACCTTCTCTCAATGTGAAATCAACCTTCTCAAGAGCGCGGACACCCGGGAAATATTTACATATCCCGCGCATTTCCAATAGTTCCATTGTTCTCCTCCTTAATATGTCTGCTTATATGTTTTTATCTCGAAAATAAGAATGTGCGATGCGACGGAATTACATCGCATCGCACATCTTTCTGCGGTTACCTAATTGTTTTGGAGGCCTGATCAGATACCGTAATTCTTAACGTCGTCTTCTGTGATGGTTGCTGCGTCGAAGCCCTTCTCATCCATGATGACTACCTTCTCCTTAGCACCGTTCTTGATGATGTCGTCGATGTAAGCAGCCTGGAAAGGATTGCACTGACCGTCATAGTTCCAGTTGCCTGCGAGGAGTTCTTCAAGTGCCCAAGAGTTGCAGTCGAAGCCGATGATGATAACGTCCTTGCCTACGCCGTGAGAGATGTTAGCCTTATCGAGAGCAGCAACTGCGCCCTTAGCCATATCGTCGTTCTCAGCATAGATAACGTTGAAAGACTCGCCTGAATCGATAACAGCCTGAACGATCTGCTGAGCTGTCTCTGCACTCCATTCAGCTGTCTGCTGTGTAACGATGCTCCAGTTAGACTCTGCAGCTACCTTTGCGTCCAAAGCGCCTGAACGGCCGATCTGAGCGGATGAACCCATGACGCCCTGAATGTGGATGACCTTGTATTCGGAGAGGTTCTGAGAAGCGAGCCATTCAACTGCCTGCTCACCTTCCTTAGCCATGTCGGATACGATTGAAGCTTCATAGAGGCTCTCGTCTGCATCGATCGTTCTGTCGAAAAGGATAACCTTGATCCCGGCCTTCTGAGCTTCCTCAAGAACGCCGTCCCAGCCTGAAGTACCTGCTGCAGAGATCAAGAGATAATCAACTTCATCCTGAACGAACTTCTGAGCTGCTGCGATCTGCTCTTCATTCTTAAGAGAATAGAAGAAAGATGCATCATAACCGTTCTCCTGTGTGAAGGTATTCTTCATGTCTCTGTCGTTAGCCGTACGATAACCGGACTCGTTAGGATCGTTGTTGATGATACCTACTTTAATAAGGTCGCCGTCATCAGGTGCAGGTGCTGCCGTTGTTGTCTCGCCGCCGCCTGCAGGAGCAGCTGTTGTTGCAGATGTTGCTGTTGTGCCGGCACAAGCACTAAGACTTAATGCCATTGCGCCTACGATTGCGGAAGAGGCAAGCATCTTCAGTAATTTCTTCATAATTAGTCTCCTTTTTAAGTTATTTTTCGAGCTGTCATTTACGCCCGATGAACTATGCCACCATAAAACACCCGGCGGAGATACCGGGCAACGAATCTCGTATATGTGAATGAGAATGGTAAATCTGCATAAATACAGGTTGCAGATAATTTACGCTCATGCAGACAGGTCTGATGCGGAAGGGGAGTTTTCGATGCCTTATGTTCGATTATTTATTATCACTTGTCGGATATTTTACGACCGCCTCCGCACCCGGGCTGACAGCTGTCAGTTGTCAATCTGACAAAAGCGCCCGTATCACTGCGAAAATTTAATGCCGGCCGTACAAAACAGGGTAAATTTGTCCACCGCGGAAGTGTTGGAAAAATTACCTCAAATATTTATCGTATTCGTGTACATGCCGTTCCCACTATAATCTGAATATATCTGAGAAAGGTGCAGGATCATCCGTGACCAGTAAATATACAGCCATCACAAATGAGCTTGAATTACTGCTCCGCCGCATGCGTGCGGAAGGTAAGAACAAGCTTCCTTCCGAGCAGGAACTTGCTGCCGGATATTCCTGCAGCAGGCAGACGGTCCGCACTGCTCTTGACGTGCTGGTGGAAAGAGGGCTGATAGTAAAAAAGAACGGCTCCGGTTCTTATCTGGCAGATGATGTCTCTTGTAATAAGCAGATATATTTCATTACGGAGGATGCTGACAGGTACCGCACTCCCGCATTGATCGCCGGACTTCGCGATGAGCTTGATGCAGCAGGATATAAGCTCAAGGTATTCGCAACGGGAGGATGCACGGGATCTGAGAGGGAGGTCCTTGACCTTGCTTTGAAGGAACACCCCGTCGCCATGATCACAGAACCCGTACATGATCTTCTTCCCGATCCGAATCAGAGACTCATCGAGAAGAATATTGCGTCAGGAATACCGGTCATCTATCTGAATTCTTCACACGTTCCTTCCGGGTGCCTTTATGTTGCTCCCGAGAATGTCTCTTCCGGAAGGATGCTCACGAATTGTCTGATCAAGGAAGGACACCGCCGCATCGCCTGTATCTTTCGCATGGATTCATCATCAGGAACAGACGGTTATCAGGGATACATAGATGCACTTGCCGATGCCGGAATGAGATTCGATGAATCACGGTGCCTTCTGTTGTCATACAGAGATGAGAAGGAGATACTTTCAGGGAAGTGCAGATTACTTCAACAATTTATTGTCTCCTCTCTTAAGGATTGCGATGCCGTTATCTGTCAGAACGGCATCATTGCATACACGCTGTCCGGACTGCTCGCCAAAGAGGGGATGTCAGCGCCTGATGATATCACGGTGGCATGCTTTGACGGCAGCTATCCGTATGATCTCTCCGCACGCATGATCTCACTTGAATACGACAATGATCTGCTTTGCAGGAAGCTTGCGAACACCGCCGTCACCTTGGCACGAGGCGGAGCTGCTTCCGACGTGGTTATACCTATGGGATTCGCTTTGTCCCAAAGTGTTGAATTCTGAATCTGTTGGCAGCGGAAGTGTTTATCGTGTTGAATGATTGTGGAGAAACGGCGAAGTCTCGATTCATCATGTTGAATGGCCGCGAAAAAACGACGGAATCTCGATTCATCGTGTTGAATGACCGCGGAAAAACGGCGGAATCTCGATTCATCGTGTTGAATGGTCGCGAAAAAACGACGGAATCCTAAATCCGTCCTGATTCGTTACGTTTTCGTGTACGAAGATAGGATTTTGAGCCAAAATCTATGTATGAAAATGTGACGATTTTGGACGATTTTAGGATTATCCCATCCAGTGATGGCAACTTTGCACAAAGCAAGTAATGAGAAGTATTTCATAATGTAAAATTTTATTGACAAGGTAATAGAACATTTATATAATGACACAGCATCTTAAGTCACGGAGGATTTTCAATGATGAAGACAAAAGGTATGAGAAGAAGCATTGCAATGACGATGATTACGGCAGCCATAATAATCACTGCTTTAGGTACAGGAATTGCCAGTGCATATAAATCAAGTCCGTATGGAGGAGATGAATTTACGGTAAATGGAATGTTGGGGACATGTGTTGCAACATATTGCTGGATCAATGGCAATCATGGCATGTATAGATGTTCTGCTCAGAAAGGCGACGGGGAGATTGTGAGAAGTCTAGATCGTACAAGCGGCACAGCAATTGCCACTGCTTTTGGAACAGGTACTAACAGAGGCTGGTACCACAACTATCCGGGTACGTACAGTGGAAATCTGGGCGAATGATCTTCTTTGTTAATTGTATGAATTTTGAGCCGACATTATGAAAAGAATCGTAAAGACATGTTTTTGTGCTTTCATATTTTTCACGTTCATATGGGCTTTCTATTGTGACAGATCATATAGTATAGAATCGATCATAGATGATGACTTTATATCCTTCTCTTTGGTGAATGAAGAATCCGCCGGAGAGAAGGATTTATTCCGTGTTCTGTCTGACATATCCAAGCAAACGGGAAAAGATATAATTGCAGAAAGCAGTTTCTTCAAAGACGGAGAAAAATGGCACTACTATTTTAAGACAAGCAATGAACCTGAGTTTATTAATATCAGCACATCAAAAGGAACGGATCTGTTAGAGGAAAATGAATGCTTTACAAATGCGGAGTTGAGTACGGTTGAATTAACTCAGCATAAACTCAATACGACCGCGGATGCCAACATAGCCATTTTTCCGTTTGAGCAGTTAAGTGAACAGGGATATGTTGCAGATAATTGTCTGTTTTACTGTAAAGAGAAAACTTCAAATGAATTGTTTGCAAGTCTTGAGAAATGTGGTTTTGAAGTAACAAGTTATACAGGCACCACATATTCACATGATGAAAATCTTTTTGTTGAACTTATATTTGCAACTCTGTATCTGACATCAGTAATACTATTCACGGTCTCTGAAGCAAAGAAAATAGTGCTGATGAAGATGGACGGTTGCTCATGTGTTGATATAGTCGCTGATGAGATATTTGCGGAGCTGAGATTTGCTGTATGTTTCATAGGATCATTGATCATTGCTACAGTATTGATTGTTAAGGTCATAATAGGATATCCGCTCCTGAGTTATATAAGAGAAACGGCAGCATTGTACAAAACGGCAATATATATTCTGATACTGTCTGTGGGACTGAGACTGCTGATTACTGCATCAATAAATAAGCATAAGTACGTAAAGGGCGCAGTTCCCCTAAGAAAACTATATGTCTTAAGTAATCTGATCAAATCATTATCGTTGATCGGAATAACCGTGTACTGTATATATACGATAAATGCTCATTTCCTTCCGGCATATTATGAATATAAAGCAAGTAAAAAGTATTTGGAGAGATTCGGGAACAGAGTTTCCATCTATCAGTATGGAAGTATTGAGCAAACGATAATTGATGATCAAAACAAGAATCTGTATCCATTCTATAAAGATGTATGTGAGAATCACGATGCTATATATATCGATTCTTCAGAATATGCAATGAATAGCGGAACACCGGAATGGAAAATGGCAGAACAGGATAAACCAAGGATTGACGTTAATGAAAACTACTTGGATTCCAGCTATATATATGACCTAGAAGGCAACAGAATAAACAGTGATTCTTTGGATCCTGAAGCATTTAATGTTCTCATACCGAACTCTGCTTCAGAAAAAGATATAGAAGATGCAGAGGCAATGAGAAGAGCTTTTGGCATTGAAAGAACTAATCTTATGATATATGACGCAGAAGACTATGAGTTGTATTCCTATAGAACGAATGGAATTGATGCTGACATGGGAATGATGATGCCCGCACCGGATATATATGTGTATGACTATCATATATTTGAATCGGTTCAGTGGGAGACATCACAGATCCTGTATGGCAAGTTATATATAAGAACACAAACGGATGATCCGGAAAAAGAGCTGATGCCGCTGATTAAGAAATATGATCTCGAGAAAACAATAGACCGGGTAAGTTCTCTTAATGAACAGATAGAAGAATATCTCCGGATGAAACGTGATTCGGTCATATATAGTTCGGCAGGCATTGTGCTGGCTACATTAGTTTTGATCTGGGCGTCCGTTTTCTCATCCGATTCTTACTGTAAAAATAACAGCCTCCGGATTGCGATTGAACAAGTTGAGGGAATGTCGACTATGGCAAGCATGAGAAATCATCTGATTATGCAAACTGTGATATATGTTTCCTATTTTGTTATTGCATTGATCAGTACCGGACTTCTGCATTATGATATGAGATTCCCGCTGATACTGATTGCTGCAACCATAGCAGTTGATTTTATGATCACATATGTAAGATGTCAGAAGCAGGCGTATAAAAACCTGTATCAAATAATCAAAGGGGATAAATAATGACGGTAATATCGTTGAAAAACATCAATAAAAAATATGATGACAAGACTGTTTTTAAGGACTTTTCATTGGACGTTGAAGAGGGAGAATTCCTGTCTATTTCCGGAGCCAGCGGAATAGGGAAAACCACACTGCTGAATATTATCGGTTTTCTTGAAAAGCAGGATTCAGGTGAAGTCTGTGTATTGGGTACAAAGAACACGGTATTAACATCTGCAGCAGTCAGAAATCTGAGAAGAAGCCGGATCAGTTATTTATTCCAAAACTACGGATTGATCGATAATGAGACCGTAGAAAAAAACCTGATGTTATCCATGATGTTTTCTGATTACTCGAAAAAGGAAAAGAAAATCAGAATTGAAGAAGTGCTCAACAGGATCGGTCTTTGCGGATATGAGCACAAAAAAGTGTTTACTCTCTCAGGCGGAGAACAACAAAGAATAGCTTTAGGTAAAGTGATCTTAAAATCTCCCGATCTGATCTTGGCGGATGAACCGACCGGAAGTCTGGATACGGTTAACAGAGACTATGTTCTTTCAGAATTAACCGGACTGAACAATGAAGGAAAGACGATCGTTCTGGTTACTCATGACAAAGAGGTTGAGAGATGCGCCCAAAGAAATATATTTTTGTAATACCATTCATGATATTACTTGGATCAATAGTATTTGTGCGTATTTTCAGGATCTATTTTGTCAGCGGAGATTCTATGGCTCCGAGTTTAACTGATGGTCAAGTTGTTTTATTAATGCGCGATGTCGGCTACGAAGATATCGATGTAGGTGATGTTATTGTTTTTAATTCAGCTGAAAACGGTTTTTGCATTAAAAGAGTTGCTGCCAAAGCAGGTGATTCAATTACTCAAAAACATGGAGAACTACATATTAACAATGCTTGCAAATATGGATATTCGACAAGTGTTGTAGTTGAATATGTCGTCAAAGACAATGAGTTCTATGTGTTGGGAGATAATTCATATAACAGCACCGACAGTAGAAGTAAGGGTACAGTGCCTTATTGCAATGTAGTCGGGAAAGTAGTCTTATCATGATGTCATCTGATCAGTATTAACTGCTAAAAGGAATATTCGATGAAAATGTTATCTTTGGTCTTACGAAAAGTCAAAAGCATGCTTATCAGTGTGGCTTTGCTTATTGTAATGTTATTTCCGGTGAATGCATGCGGCAAGATTCAGGAGAATAAGACGGTATCCCGGTGTTCGGGAGATATTATTTCAGAAGATGATCCCTGGTTTGAATCTGACATTAACGAATATGCATATTTTCCGATTGAAGAATGCGTGTGTGAATTTAACGAATTGAATCTGGCAGGAGCGTCTTGCGGGAAATACATCCTTATATCGGAAGGGCAATTTGCATGCCCGGGCACGCATCCTGTTGAGTATTCCGAGAAGGATCTGATCATAGTTGATTCTTCAAACTTGAAGGAAATACAGAGGTTTGATCTATATGAATATTTCGACGAGATCAGCGGTATATCTTATTTGTCGGTCGAAAACGACAGTGTTGTGATCCAAGGTGCTACAAAGGAGGATCCGGATTCTTTTACCGAGTTATTCGTGGATCTTTCGGATTGTACTTGTAAAGACAGAGTGATAGAGGCAGATGATCTGTTATGCACTTTGCCGGCAGGGAACTCAAAAACGGATCACGTATATCAGCCGGGAGAATTGAGAATAGACACAGTATTCAACTATGAAGGCAAAAACTCGTTTTATGTGCTTAACATTTACGGAACGGATCATATGCCCCAAAGTACCGTTGAAGTCAGAGTGTCAGGTGAAGATGTTTTTGACATACCGATGATCACCTCAATTGATGGATCAAAGCTGCTTATTCGGGCTTCATGTACCGACGGAGAGCACTACTTTGTTTTAGACATTGATACCTCCAAGTTGGAAGAACGCACTTCAAAATACAAATGGCTTGATCGTTATGATGACACATCATTCATCAATGTAAAAAACGGAGAATGCTATGTTACTGATGGATCAGGAATATACATTGTTGATCCCGCGGCTAAGTCGGAAGAGCTGATATTCAGTTATGACTGGTGTTGTTCCGGTGAATACGATCTGAAAGATTTGGATGTAATCGATTGCTCAGGATCAACAGTGGAGTTTTTGGGAATTACAAGAAATGTCAGAAGCTGGTATCAAGATGAGGTGCTCGTATCAGCCAAGTTAAAGAGAGTTGAGAAAAATCCCAACGCAGGAAAAAGCATTCTCGAGTTATATTCAAATTCTGACACATTGAGTCCTGACATAGCTTATGCAATTCGCAGATTCAATTCGGAAGAACATAGTTGTTACCTGGTCAGGAGCACGCGTTATCCTCACACTTTATTGACGGATACAAACGAAGCCTCAGGTTCTTACGAGAAAACAGATTGGAATATATGTCGTGAACAGAATGATATTTCTGCTGAACTGTCTATCGATCTGATTAACGGAACCGGTCCTGACATACTGATGGATACGGTCTCGTTATCTTTGTCAGACAGTTCCGGATTGCTTCTTAACATGAAAGATGTTGTTGACACGCTTGGTGATGATTGTTACGAGAATATAATCTCGGCAGCTGAAACGAAAAATGGTTTATATCAGATGCCGTTGGCATTTGATATATTCGGCATTCAGGCGAGTGAAGAATACGTAGGTGTATCCGGTCGTGGTTTTACTTATGATGAATATGCTGAATTTGTTAAGAAGTCATGCAATGGTCTTGATCCGCTTTTTCTCGGACAGACACAAAATCTGATAATTCTATATGAATGCAATCGATGCAGGATGAATGAAAGTCTTGATTCTGACGGCTTCAGAGATCTTGCTTTGTTTTGCAAAGAGAATATGCCCTATAACGGAATGAGTTATATGGATTATACCGATGCATTGATTCAACATGAGAACGTTCCTTGCATAGTTCAGTTATACGGGTTTGGTGACTACATACTGAATGCGGGTGCAGGAATGAACATATGCGGACTTCCGTCAGCAGATGGAAATCTCGGGGCAGTGGCTGATATTACTCACTCGGTATCAGTTGCTTCTCAGACTGCATATCCCGAAGAGTGTAAGGAGTTTGTGAAGATCCTTATGTCTTTTGAAGCTCAAGAGTTCTACGCATCTTCGGGATGTAATGTCATTAATCGCAATGCGTGTGCTGAGGCAATAAAAGAAAGCAAGGATAATCTGGCACTGATGGATTATGTTGTTCCCGATAATGCCGTTGAGTCATATGTTTCTGTTATTGAAGGAATAACCGATGTTTATGTGGATGATCCTTCTGTGTCATTGATATTATCCGAGGAAATGCCTGCATATTTCCTTGACCAGAAGGAGCTCGATGACGTGCTTGTGATCGCAGAAGACAAACGTCAGCTGATCATTGATGAGAGATACTCACACTGATGCTGATCAGTATTCTCTTCCGTCCACAATATCCTGTGTCAGTTCGTAAGTCGTGTAGGCAGTCTCGTCAACATAGACATGCTTTGGGATGCTCTCGCCGCGGCGATACTTCTCGATCAGTTCCTTGACGGAAGGCCCGAACATCGGATTGCATTCGACGCACAGACTTATTTTGCCATCCAGGCAGTACTGAAGAGCTTCCCTGGTTGCATCGAAGGTGATTATCTTGACCTGACCGTTTGTGCCGTAGGTGATGCCGGCTTCGTCGAGCGCACGCATGGCTCCGAAGGTCATGTTGTCGTTCTCGCTGTAGATGACATCAATGTTCTTGTTTGTCTTAAGGTAGTCGGTCATGACCTCATAGGCTTTGGCTTCAGTGAAGTCGCCGTAGAGCTGACCTACCATCTCCCATTCGGAGTGAGTGTTGATCGCATCTTCAAGAGCCTTTGTACGTTGGATCTGAGCGGTGGCGCCGATGGTTCCCTGAAGGTGAAGTATCTGTACCGTGTGGTCTTCGTCCGGATGGCGGTTCTTCTGAAATTCGCTCTCTTTCTCAAGCCAGTCGATGGCGAGTTTTCCTTGCTTCGAGAAGTCGGAACCGATATTTGTGAGGTAAAGACTGTCGTCGTCGACCGCGACGGAACGGTCAAGGAGTATGACCGGAATATTGGCATCACGGACTTCGGTGAGGACATTCTGCCAGCCTTCTTCGACGGTCGGTGCGATGATGATAAAATCGACGCCTTCGAGAATGAACTTGCGGACTGCCGAGAACTGGTTCTCCTGGATCTGACGTGCATTCTCGATAACGAGTTCATACTCGTCGTCACCGGCGAAAGTCGATGTCATGGATTTTGTATTTGCAAGGCGCCAGTCGGACTCTGAGCCGACCTGAGAGAAGCCGATCACGTATTTATCTTCGACCGAAGGTTCTGATGCATTTGTTGTCGAACAGGAGACCATGCCGAGGAGAAAAGACAGGCACAAAAGAACACTACAGAATCGTCTCATTTTCTATTTCCGCCTTTCCGGGAATCGTTATGCTGATGGAGGTTCCTTCCTGTTCCTTACTCTCGATGTTAAAGGAACAGTTGTCGCCGTAAAGCAGCTTTAACCGCTTATATGCCGAGGTCAGACCGAAGCTTGTCGTATCTTCGTTATGTACACGTGTTTTCAGATTCTCGAGTTCTTCGGCGTTCATGCCGAGGCCGGTGTCGGAGACCTTGAGAACGATATTGTCATTCTCACGCATGCCGGTGACAACGATCCTGCCTTTGCCGCGCTTGGGCTTCAAGCCGTGATAGATCGCATTCTCGACAAGAGGCTGAAGAGTCAGCTTCGGAAGTTTGGTTGTCTCGATCGACGGATCTATGTCGATGTCATATTCCATGATGTCGCGGTATCTGACCTGCTGGATCTCAAGATAACTGCGGATATGCTGTTTCTCGTCGGCGACCGTAACTATGTCTTTTCCGTCGCTCAGGAATGCTCGAAAATATGACGACAGGCTGGTGACCATCTGTTCGGCCTGATCATTCTTGCCGATCTCGATCAGCCACACTATCGCATCCAACGTGTTGTACAGGAAGTGAGGATTGATCTGTGCCTGAATGAGCGACAGCTCGATGTCGCGGAGCTTGATCTGCTCCTCACGGTTAAGTTCGATCTGCTTGTCGAGTTTTGCCGCCATGTCTTCGATGCCGGCACTTAATGCTGCGAGATTGCTGTCTTCGGTCTCGACGGGAGTGTGAGGACTCAGGTCGCCGCTGCCGATCGCGTCAACGCGGTCGTTCATGGCGACGATCGGTTCGGTGATGCTTTTCGAGAGCTTGACGGCACGACTCATGACGGCAGGGATGACGACGAGCATTACCACAATGACGAACACGATCTCGATGGTAAGCCAGAAGTCCAGCTGGCTCTGGATCTCGGCCATCTCGCCGGCCTCATAGTACGAATAAGAATACATGTAGTCTTCGATGAGTGAAGTGATGCCGTAGATGTTGGTCTCCAACTGTTCCATCCGCTCGTCGTAGCTCTTGGTGTTCTCGATATTGTCCATGTAGGTGCTGAGTTTGTCACAGAGGGAGAGAACATTGTTGATGGCCATGCGGCCCTCTGAATTGGTGGTGTTCTTGAGGAGATCTTCCGCCAGTGTCCTGGCCGAATTGACGTCTTCTCTCGGTATCTCGTCGCTGCTTCCGGTAACGTACAGATACATCTGAAGATCGACTTCGTCCTTGAAGTTCTGGTTGAAGCCGGATACCTTTACGATATTGCCCGATACCGAAGCGTACATGATGTTGCGGGTTAAGAGCATTACGAAGATCGTGATGAGGATGCCGAAGATCGGGATGAACATCTGAAGAATGAGGCGGTACATTTTCCGCTGTACCGTGTTAAGTGATCCTCTCCTGTCAGAAGGAGTTCTCATTGTTCAGGCATCTCTCCGTTACGATACTGGCTGGGTGTGCAGCCCTGGTTCTTCTTGAAGACAAAAGAGAAATATCTCGGGTCTTTGTAGCCGATCTCATTTGCGATCTCACCGGATCTTTTGCTCGTGTTGCGGAGAAGGATCTTGGCCTTCGCCATACGCTTTTTGGTGATGTACTCGACGAAAGACAGTCCGACCTTGTTTGAGAAAAGTGCACTCAGATAATTGGTGCTGATATTGATCTCTTCTGCAACGGAATCGAGTGAGATGTCTTCGTCGGCATAGTGTTCGTTGATGTAATCGACGGCATTGTTGATGATGTCATTGCCGCGCTTCTGGGCTTCGGCATCGCGCATCCTGATCGCAAGCGTCAGTGCTTCATCCATATATGGTCTGACTTCCTCTGCCGTGACGTTCGTATCGAAGGAGGGGAGTGTATCCGTGATAAGTTCCTGATTTATTCCGGCTTCCTTCAGCGCGAGCTCGACATTGACTCTGATGCTGACGAGCAGGTAATAACGGAAAAGGATGGAATTCACGCCAGACTCAACGCTCTTGAGGTAGTCATCCACAAAGGTGGAGATCTCGTTGACGGTGCCCGTCTGAACAAAGTACCGTATGATCATGGGATCGAACTTGCCGGCATCCATCTTATTGATCTCGATCTTGTCGGGAGCATACTGCTCGTTCTTCAGCTGCTCTGATGTGAAGATATGCTGGTTCGGGAAGATGTGTCTGTAAGCAAAGACACGGTTCGCATCCTGATAGCACGATGAGAGGCCGCTCAGTCTTCTGGTCTGATCACCTACTGCGACATGCCAGTCGAGAGAAGCCGAGTTCTCCTCACAGTGTTCACGGATCATATTGACGCACTTGTCCTCCATCCGATTCAGGCTGTCCTCATCGCCCTTGATGAGCACCGCGTATGAGAAGAGGTTGCATCTGAAGATGATGTAATCCGGATACTGAAGGAACTGGTTGAGAAGTCCTTCGGTAACGCCGGAGGCATTGCCGGAATAAGCATTCTGATCTATGTCCCTGATTGAGAATATGACGAAGTTATAGCCGTCTGCCGAGAGGTTCAGGTGAAGCTTATCCGCTTCCTCATATATCTCTTCAACGGATAAAGAGCCTTCGACGAGCTTCTCGAAAAAAACTCTGTGAGTCATTCTCTCGAACTTCTTGAATTCCTGTTCGTAGAGCTTCACGTAATCCTTTTGCTCGTTCTCTTCGACGATCTTCTTTCTGACGCCCTCGAGTGAATTGATCATGTCGGTCTTGGTGATGGGCTTCAGAAGGTACTGTTCGACGCCGATCTCGATGGCTTTACGTGCATATTCAAAATCACTGTAGCCTGAGATGACGATGATCTTTATGTCAGGAAGTTCCTTGGTGACGGTCTTGCTTAGGGAAAGACCGTCCATGAAGGGCATTGTGATATCGGTGATAAGGACATCCGGTTTTAATTTGCGGATCATGGGCAGGGCCATCTCGCCGTCAGGAGCATCGCCGACGAACTCGAAGCCGTATTTCTCCCATGGGATCATGTCGCGAAGGCCTTCACGAACGATGCTCTCGTCTTCACAGATAAAAACTTTGAATAAATCCATCAAAACCCCTCCGAAATGTATCTTTATTTTAACATAGGGTGGGTGCAAGTATCGCGGTTAGGGAGTATACTATTTTATGGAATAAGTTGAAAAATTACGGGTATTTAAAATGAGCGGTAGAAGACTGAAAGTCGGTCTTGTCGGCTCGTCCGGCGGGCACTTGGATCATTTGTATCTGTTAAGGTCGTTCTGGGAGAACGAGGACAGATTTTGGGCTTGTTTTGACAAGCAGGATGCCAGAAGCCACCTTGAGGGAGAGACATTTTACCCATTGTACTATCCCGCGAACAGAAGTCTTAAGGCATTGATCATCAATAATCATCGCGCGATAAAGATCCTTCGCAAGGAGAAGCCGGATATGATAATCTCTTCGGGTGCCGCACCCGCCGTTCCGTTCTATGTGCTTGGCAAGATGATGGGCATTAAGCTGGTATTCATTGAGACTTTTGACAGGTTCAATAAGCCCTCGCTTACGGGAAAGATCTGTTACAGATTCGCCGATGTTTTCATCGTCCAGTGGGAAGGGATGAAGAAGATCTATCCCAAGGCAATCTATATCGGGAGTATATTCTGAGTATGATTCTTGTAACGGTAGGAACACATGAACAGCAATTTACGCGGCTTGTCGAATATATGGACCGATGGGCCGAGACCCATGATGAGGAATTGGTGATCCAGACGGGTTATTCCCCGTATGAACCCGGGAACTGCAAATGGCAGAAGTTCTATCTTCAGAGTGAGATGGATCAATTCGTAAAAGATGCGCGTATCGTGGTAACTCACGGCGGCCCGGGATGCTATATCGAGGTCTTAAGGAACGGCAAAGTACCCATAGTGGTTCCGAGAAGACATGAATTCAAGGAGCATGTCGATGATCATCAGCTCGAGATAAGCCGTGAACTGAAGAGACTTCGCAATAACATCATTCTTATCGAAGACATAGAGAAGCTCGGGGATGCCATCGAGCATTATGATGAGATCACAAAAGACATGAATCATACGACACCTCAATGCAATGAGGCTTTTACTCAAGAGCTCATCAAGATCGTGGATAAGATGTTCGAATAAAGGGGACGGACTGTATGCCTGAGAGAACGACATTATCAGTTATAATCCCTGCTTTCAATGTGGAGAAATATCTGGCTGAAGGTCTGGATTCGCTTCTGGCTTCAGAAGGGATCGATGAGACAGAGATAATCATTATCAATGACGGTTCTTCCGATAATACGGGTGAGATAGCCGATAAGTATGCAAGTGATCATCGCAATATCCGTGTTATCCATAAAGAGAACGAGGGACCTTCGGCAGCAAGGAATGCCGGTCTCGTTGAGGCTTCCGGTACTTATGTATTCTTTTTTGATTCTGATGATATGGTCGTTCCGGAATTATTCTCCAAGGTGATCGAATTGACTAAGTCTGCTTCTGATGACATGCTCCTCTGGGACAGCGAGCTCTCCTACGAGACATACAATCTGCTCGTACCGAAGCACAGGGATTACTTTGCACATTCAGGCCTTGAGAAGGTCGAGAGGACGTATACCGGCAAGGGTATCCTTGAGACCCAACTCAGAAACACGGGAGATTTTGTCGCTACGATCTGGCTTGGTGCATACCGGAGAGAATTCCTCATGTCAAATGAGCTGTTTTTCGAGAAGGATCTCATTCATGAAGATGAACTCTTGCTTCCGAAGATATTCATAACCGCAAAGAGCGTTCATTATATTCCGGAGAAGATCTATATATACAGGATCCGCCCCGGTTCCATAATGAATCCGGAGGACAATGACCGTTCAAGAAGCTCCGAAGCGCTGATGTATGTCTATCCGGAGTTGTTCAAATACTATGACGGTGCACTGGAAGGCGAACCTCTTCAGGAGTTGATCGAAGCGAACCTCGCGAAAAGATATCTCCGCATGATCTACAAGTATCGCATTTGGAGATACGGATATGGTAAAAAGATAGATAAGAAAAGACTCTTAAATACTTCAAGAGGACTGAAAAACAAAGTCCTGGCGTTAGGCCTTTACATAGTTGTTCATTAGGTGAACGGATCGGGAGATTATGAAGACAAAGACAAAACTTGTACTGAAAAGAAGATTCCCGCGCCGTCTTTGGAGGGTGTCTGTCAATTGTTACCGTAAGCTGGTCAGGGTGAAGTATAAGACTCTTACGGTTTTGGCACCGGAGAACAAGAAGTACTACTGTCCCTGCTGCGATCTGAGACTGAAGAACTTTGTCACAGGTGATTATCTGGCAGAGGACGAGTTCTACGACCGGAAGCTTTATGAGAATGCAAGGCAGGATGTCCTCTGTCCTTCCTGTACTTCGCTTCCGAGGCACAGGATCCTTGCTTCGTGGTGCTTATCACACAGGGATGCATTAGCCGGTAAAGATATTCTGTATTTCGCACCGGAGCCCGGCATGGTCAGATGGCTTAACGCTCAAAAGATCAATTATACAACGGCAGATCTCTTCGATGAATTCACGGATCTCAGGCTGGATATTCAGGCGACGGGACTTCCTGATGATTCATATGATGTAGTTATCTGCAACCATGTTCTGGAACATGTAGACAATTACATGACCGCTCTTAAGGAAGTCAGAAGGATCCTTCGTCCCGGCGGCATATTGATATGTTCTGTTCCGATCTCGCCTGATGTGGAACTCGTGGATGAAGACCCTTCCGTTGTCACCGCAGAAGAGCGCCTCGTCAGGTACGGACAGAGTGATCACGTGAGACTCTTCGGAATCGGTGCAGGCAGGTTTATGTCTGATGCTGGTTTTGAAGTCAGCACGATAGAAGGCAGTGATTATCCGGATGAGATCGTTCCCATCACGGCTCCCGGCGCATACGACATCAACCGTTTGTTCGTTTGTAAAAAAGGAAATGGGAAGGACTGATGTCATGAGAGATATTCCCGCACTGTCGATCGTGATCCCGGTATATAACGTTGAGAATTATCTCGACAGATGCCTTCAGTCGCTTATCAAGACAGAAGGCATTGAGAACACGCAGATAATCCTTGTTGATGACGGTTCGACGGACGCTTCGGGAAAGATCACCGATGATTTCTCGTCGGAATACGGATTCATTGAGTGTTTTCACAAGGCTAACGGCGGTCTGTCCGACGCAAGGAATTACGGTCTTGAGAAAGCAACAGGCAAGTATGTATTCTTCATGGATTCGGATGATGCGGTCATACCCGGTGCAATGAGAGAGGTCATAAAGGCTGCCGAAGAAAGTGATGCGGATGTACTGCTTTGGAACGGAGAGTCGGTCGACAAGGATGTTTTTGGCGGAGATCTTTTACTTGACCTGATCCTTAAGCACAACGGTCTGCCGGATAACGGTGAGATCATGACCGGAACCGACGCAATGGTAAGGCAGATAAAAGATCACGGGAAATATTCCATGACCGCTTGGCTCCGGGCGTGCAGGAGAGATTTCCTGATCGGTAAGGGGATACTTTTCGAGAAGGGAATAACGCATGAGGATGAACTCTGGACACCGCAGGTAATGGTGAATGCGGGAAGTGTCCGGTATATCCCCGAGACGGTCTACCGGTACAGACTGAGAGCCGACTCGATAATGAGATCGCCCGGTGCACAGGAGAGACACGCAACTGACATGGTGCACATATTGAATTTCCTGCCCGGGTTCTATCTTGAGAACGTGTCATCCGAAGAACAGCTGAAGGTCTTGCTCTCTGATTGGGTAAACACTTATCTCTACGAGATCTTTACGTATGAATTCGGCATATTTCCGTGCAGGAAGGACATTCCGAGAGGAAAGATCCTGCGTTATGCTCAAGGCATTAAGCAAAAGATGAAGGCACTGTTCCTGTGTGTCTTCGGCGCCGGAAATTACACCGGAGCTACAAGAGTTTACCGCAGGGCAGGGCACTATCTTGACAGTATGAAGAATCTGAATGCTTATGCCCGTGATATTAAGAATTGCGATGCGGTCTTTATGAATCCGCCGCATTACGGCAACCTGGGTGATCAGGCGATCTTCATAGAAGAGGTGAGATTCTGTGAATCGAACGGACTGTGTGTAACGGAAGCAAGTCCGGACAGATTGATGCACAGATATGCAAAAGTCACGCCGCGTGAACGGACTGTATTCATCACGGGCGGAGGCAATCTCGGTGAGCTCTGGCCCGAGGAGGAACGGAAGATCAGAAAGATCATTAAGGAATTCAGGAAGAACAGGATCGTCATATTTCCGCAGACGGTATATTGGGATCTTGACACCGATGAGGGCAGAAGATGCTTTGAAGAATCGCGCAAATGCTATTCTTCGCATCCCGATCTGACACTGTTTGTCCGTGAGAAAAAGAGTCTGGAATTCATGAAGAACCACATGCCGGAGATAAGAACGTATCTTGTTCCTGATATGGTAATGCTCGCAGAGCCTGAGGTAAGTTCCGCAAGGAAAGGCATTCTCATGTGCATGCGGCGTGATAAAGAGAAGACTTTGAATTATGCCGAGGAGGCGCGGCTGATGGCTTCCGTCAAGAAGCTCTTTGACGATGTGTCGGTTACGGATACATGTACGGAAAGATTCATTGCTTCGGAAGAACGCAGAGACATCCTTAAGAAAAAATACGAGCAGTTCTCTTCCAAGGAACTCGTGGTCACGGACCGTCTTCACGGCATGATCATAGCGGCCGTAACAAACACTCCGTGCATAGCGTTGTTAAGCCGTACCGGTAAGATCAAAGGTTGTTATGAATGGTTCAAGGGGATGAGCTACATCAGGCTGGCAAATGATGTTGACGAGGCACTTAAGGCAATTCCTGAGGTTATGAACGCGGATACGCATTACGACCGTGATAAGATAGTGTCAGCCATGGAACCGCTCAGGCAGATATTAACAGGCAAGGGTATCGGTGATGAATAAGCTGAGGATCGATGACATTCATGTTGAGAACGGCACAAGACTGCTGTTCAGCTATACCGTAACAGGCGAATGGGAGAAGTGTTTTACTTCGCAGAGAACGTCATTCATCGAATATGATATCGACATCTCCGAAGTGCCCGTGCCGGTCCTTGCGGTTCCTTTTGTCGGAAATGCACTTCCCGCCGCATTCGTATGTGATGCCGTCATTGAAGCGGAAAGCCTGGACAAAGATCTTGCCGACAGTGTGGACGCCATACGTGAAGGGTTCTCGAGAATGTTCCCCATGATGAAGCTCGGCGGTGCCGTTGAGGCATCGAAAACCATATCTGCAGAGCATCGGGACAGGAACGGCGCGGCTTGCTTTTTCAGCGGCGGTCTTGATGCGAACACGACGCTGCTCCGTCATCTTGAAGAGAAGCCTTCACTGATATCGATATGGGGTGTCGACGTAAAGAATGACGATCCGGAAGGCTGGTCAAGATCCGGGTCTTTCATCGGTAAAACGGCGGAACAGTTCGGGATCATGTCGCATATGGTAAAGAGTGATTTTCGAGAAGTATTCAGCGAACCTGAACTCGATCAATACATTCTTGCGACGGGTGACAGGTGGTGGCACGGATTCCAGAACGGGATCGCGGTCATTACTCATGCTGCACCGATGGCTTATGTCTTCGGTTGGGATAAGGTGTATTTTGCATCGACCTATTCAGCAGACATGGTCGGTCATTATACATGCGGAAGCGATCCCCTGATCGATAACAACATTCACTTTGCGGGCTGCTCTGTCGTTCATGATGCTTTCGAGCTTAACAGGCAGCAGAAGACGGAATTTGTCGTTAATAAATGCAAGGAGTCAGGACGTCCGGTTCACATCAGAGTCTGCTGGGAATCGCGCGGCGGAAATAACTGCTGCAGATGTGAGAAATGCTATTACACGATACTCGGTCTTATCGCAGAAGGAGCCGATCCGAATGAGTTCGGTTTTACATGGGATAAGGATGCGATCGCAAGATGCAGGAAAGATCTCACCCGGAAGATCACGATGGAGGAATATTATTTCCGGCCTGTACAGAAGCGCATGAATGAGAATAAGGCAAAGATCAAAGACATCGGGGACTATCAGTGGTTCCTTGATCTTGACATCGCTGATGCCAACAAGGCTTTATACAAGCGGTTCAGGAATTCGAGATTGCATGATCTGTTCAACTGATCACGGAGTGCGGAGACAGGGATCGTGAGTGAATCGAGAACGTTAAAGAGCAGAAGGAACATAGCGGCAGGACTCATGCAGTATGCCGTGAATCTTTTGCTTGTCTGGGCGGGACGGATCATATTCGTCATGGTCCTGTCCAAGGAATATCTCGGCATCAACGGTTTGTTTACTAATGTTATCAGCATATTGTCCGTGGCAGATCTCGGCATCCCGACGGCAATGACCTACGCACTCTACAAGCCTCTTGCAGAAGGGGATACGAAGAAGATCGCTTCGATGGTTACATTCTTCAGGAAGATCTTCCTCGTCATCGGATGTGCGGTATTTGCCGCAGGACTTCTTCTCATTCCCGTCCTTCCGCTCATCGTTAAGCTCGACCGGGAGATACCGCACCTGACCGCATACTATGTCCTGATACTTCTGAATACGGTCGTCACTTACTTTTTCTACTATAGGACAACGTTGTTTACGGCTGATCAGAAGAGTTATGTTCTTCAGAACTACATCATCATCTTCCGTCTTATCGCGGTGGCCGCACAGTCTGTTGTTCTGTTCCTCTTCAAGAATTACTTCATCTACCTGGCGACCTCAACCCTCGTAGCCGTGATAAGCAATATCGTCCAGAATATGGCTGCCTTCAAATACTATCCGTATCTTAAGGAGCCTTCGGAACCGCTTCCTTCCGATGAGCGGAAGTCCATCAGAGACAATGTCCGTGACCTCTTTATCTACCGCATATGCGGCGTGGTCCAGAGTAACACGGACAGCATTCTTATCTCGCTCTTTGCGGGCACCGTAGTTGTCGGATATTACTCTAATTACCAGATGATGATCTTTGCCGTAACGTCTGTCATCACGGTGATCTTCACGAATGTTAAAGCGAGCCTCGGCAATCTCATCGCGAGCAAAGATACGACGGCGGAGAAGAGACTGGAAGTATTCGGCACCATCGAGAATATGAACTTCTGGCTCACTTCATTCTGCTCCATAAGTTTTCTTTGTCTCTTCCAGAGCTTCATCGACATCTCCTTCGGTGCTGAATATGAGGTGCCGCTTTCTACTGTTGTGCTGATAGTCCTTAATTTCTATACGAGCAACAGTCTGCAGTCGATCTGGGCCTTCCGTGAGACCATCGGAATGTTCCGCGAGATCAGGTTCATCATCGCGGTAACTGCAGTCATCAATCTTGTTTTGTCGATCATCATGGGCTTCTTCTGGGGCATGCCGGGCGTTCTCATCGCGACGATAATCGCAAGGATGATCTACTCCTGGTGGAGAGAACCGATGATACTGTTCAATAAATACTTCGGTTGTTCGGCACGCAGATACTACCTGCAATATGTTGTTAAAGTGGTGGTTTTCGCGCTCGTTGCATTGGTCAGTTATTTGTTGTGCGAACTGATAAGACTTCCGAACATCTATGTAAGTTTTGCGCTCAAAGTACTGTTTTGCGCCGTAGTCCCGAATGCGGTATTCTTCCTGATACTTCGGAGGGACAAAGGCGTAAGAGATCTTCTGAAGCGTCTCGTCTCATTCGGGAAGAAGTGATCCTTAAGCGAAGACTTCCCGTGTTTTGCGCATCACAGGCCAGATCTCACGCTAAACCTCACGCTACTGCGTGATGTTCTGCGTGATTTTCGGTCAAGTCCTATTTATCCCAAACGGCGTTTTTTTGCAGGTTTGGGATAAGGATAATAGGCTGATTTATCCCAAACGGCGTTATTTTGCGAGTTTGGGATAAGAATATGAGG